>JAFVWS010000011.1 GCA_017501545.1 Clostridia bacterium
GGAAAAAAAGAGCGACACAGGGTCGCTCTTTTTATTGTACAAAAAAGCACCTCAAAGCGAGGTGCTTTTAAATTATCTAAGGTCTGCAATGTCGAGAATAAGTCTTTCTGTCTTTTCCCAACCGAGGCATGGGTCAGTAATTGATTGACCATACGTGCATCCCTCTGGCTTTTGGGCACCATCTACAATGTAGGATTCAATCATCAAGCCCTTAACAAGCTTTTTAACGTCCTCATTGTGGCGTGTTGAGTGAAGAATTTCCTTTGCAATTCTAATTTGCTCAAGATACTTCTTGCCTGAGTTTGCGTGGTTTGTATCAACAATTACGCCTGGATTTACAAGGCTTGTCTTTGCGTAGGTTTCAGCAAGGTGTGCCAAATCCTCGTAGTGGTAGTTAGGAAGTGACTGACCGTGCTTATTTACGTAGCCTCTTAAAATTGCGTGTGTTAGTGGGTTGCCCTCTGTGGAAACCTCCCAGCCACGATAGATAAACGTGTGCTTGTGCTGACCTGCAGTAATTGAGTTCATCATAACTGAGATATCACCACTTGTTGGGTTTTTCATACCAACTGGAATATCAAGTCCACTTGCTGTCAAGCGATGCTCTTGGTTTTCTACTGAGCGTGCGCCGATTGCAACGTAGGAAAGAAGGTCGTTTAGGTATCTATAGTTATAGGGGTAAAGCATTTCGTCAGCGCAGGTGAAGCCTGTTTCCTCAATTGCCTTAATGTGGAGCTTACGAATTGCGATAAGGCCATTTAGCATATCAGGCTCCTCTTGTGGGTTTGGCTGGTGAAGCATACCCTTGTAGCCATCGCCTGTTGTTCTTGGCTTGTTTGTGTAGATACGAGGAATAATAATAATCTTATCCTCTACCTTTTCTTGCACCTTTCTGAGTCTTGATATATAGTCAAGCACTGAATCCTCACGGTCTGCTGAGCATGGACCTATAACTAAAACAAGCTTATCGCTCTCGCCAGTAAACGCCTTAGCGATTTCAGCGTCGTTCTTCTCTTTGATTGCTTGAAGCTTATCAGTAATTGGGTACATCTCTTTTATTTCCTGTGGGATTGGGAGCTTTCTTTTGAAATTCATATTCATAGTATTTGCCTTTCCTTGTTGTTTGCCTTTTGGTATTATTTTTTATCGAAATATTCTCGGCGTGTTGTCGAGGTCTTCATTATTTCCTTCATTTTTTCTGTATCCTCTACTTCTATTGCATCTCGAAGCTCAGTAAACTTCTTAGAAAAGAGGTCCATTTGGGAAAGAAGCTCTTCCTTGTTTAGTAGAAATAGCTCAGTCCACATTGTTTCATTTATTTTTGCTATTCGAGTAAGGTCTCTAAATGAGTCACCTGTGTAGTTAACAAGCTCCTTTGACTCCTTACAGGTCATAAGTGACACGGCAATGCAGTGAGTAAGCTGTGAAAGGAAGCCTATCATCTCGTCGTGCTTTTCCGGACTTAATTCGCACACTGTTTTAAAGCCTAATATTTTGCCAAGCTCACGACAGCATCGAATACCCTCAGGAGTGTTTTTTTCTGTTGGGGTAACTATATAGTTGGCGTTTCTAAAGATTGTTTTATCAGCATTTTGCACGCCATAAACCTCTTTACCTGCCATAGGATGCGCACCGATAAACTCAATTTCCGGGCGAAGAATCTCTTGCACCCTATATACAACTGGGCTTTTAACACCAGTTACGTCAGTTAAAACTGCACCATCCTTAATATAGCCTTGATATTTTTCTATCCACTCAATGAAAACCTTTGGGTAGAGTGCAAAAATGATAACGTCAAAGCGACTAACATACTCCTTAGTGACCTCAGTTGTACCACTTGCTATGAGTCCTTTTTTTATAGCATAGTCAATTGAGGACTGGCTTCTTGTTATTGCGCCAACCTCATAGCCAAGGTCGGTAAGTGCCTCAGCATAGCTACCGCCAATCAAGCCAAGACCAACTATTAAAAATTTTATGTCCTTGATTATTTTCATTTTATACCTCCTCCCACTTAATTCCAAGTGTCCTTAAATCTTCAAAGAAATGGGGATAGCTCTTTTTCACGCACTCACAGCCCATAAGCGTGCCACCCACAGTAGTGAGCACTATTGCCAGTGACATTGCAATACGGTGGTCGTTGTGACAAAACAGCGTAGCATTTGGCTTAATTTCATTAATTTTATTAACTATTACGTCATTTTCGTTAACTATAACCTCACCGCCAAGCACTCTAAGCTCACTTGCCATAGCCTCGGCACGGTCGCTTTCCTTGATTTTAAGTCTTTTTGTACCAACGAAACGTGCACCATTTTTAAGCGATGCAAGTGCGAAGGTAACTGGGCCTAAATCAGGGCAGTCACTTAATGAAATAGTAGGTGTGCAGTGCTCTATTTCCTTAAAGTATCTTTTATAAATATAGTCAGGCTGAATTGTGTCCTCATTTAGGTCTAAAACAGACACGTCCCCACCTAAAATATTAAATGCGTCTAAAAATGCGGAGTTTGATGCATCACCCTCGACGATAAGATTTGCAGGGGTATATTTTTGGTTGCCCTTTATAAAAATCTCATTTCCTTGGTGGCAAACCTCAACGCCGAATTTTTTAACAGCATCTATTGTAATATCAACGTAAGCCTTGCTCTCAAGCTCAGTAGTGATGACAATTTTGCTGTCGCCCTTTAAAAGAGGCAATGCAAAAATCAAGCCACTGATGAATTGACTGCTAACGTTTCCCTTTACGAAAAACGTATCTGGCTTTAATTTGCCTTTTATTTTAATTGAAGTCTCTGTCTTTTCAACCAAAATCCCTTGCTTTTTGAAAATTTCCTCGTAAATCTCAATTCCACGAGAGATTAACCTTGGTGTGCCAACAAAGCTTGCTTCATTTCCAAGTGCTAATGCTATTGGAATGAAAAAGCGCAAGGTGCTTCCGCTTTCAAAGCAGTTAAACATGCGGTGGGAATTTATGAAATCACCACCGAAAAACGACACCTCCTCGCCTTTTTTCTCATATTTTAGCCCAAGGGCTGAAATACAATTAAGGGTTGCCTGCATATCGTCGCTATCAATGATACCACTGATTTTTCCATTGCCATTTGCAAGTGCGCAGGCAATGAGCAAGCGATGTGCATAGCTTTTCGAGGGGGGCGCCTTGATAGCACCCTTAGCTATACCCTTATAAATTTTTATATTCATTTTAATTTCCTTATTTGCTTAAATAATTAATCAAAAGCTCCATAGCCTCTGTGTAGCCCTTCAAGCCCTTGCCAGTTACTGTGCCTATGCACGCGCTTCTTATGTAGCTTATATGTCTAAACTCCTCACGAGAATCGGGCTCAGAAATATGAACCTCAACGCAAGGAATTTTTGTTGCCTTTAAAGCATCCAAAAGCGCAATGCTTGTGTGAGTATAGGCTGCTGGATTAAATACAATGCCGTCAAATTTTTGGAAGTAGGCATTTTGAATTTCATCAACAAGCGCCCCCTCGTGGTTAGACTGAAAAAGCTTTAGCTCTATTCCCTTTTCCTTAGCATAATCCTTTACAAGATTTTCAAGATCAAAATAGCTTTGGCTACCATAAATATGAGGCTCACGAATGCCAAGCATATTAATGTTTGGGCCATTTAAGATTAGTATTTTCATTTGTTCCAATCCTTATAAATTTCTTCGGCAACCTCGCCTGGTGCTTGGTCACCGTTTACTCTTACATCGGCTGATGCAAGATATTTATCATATCTTTCGTTATATCTTTTTTCAAGAGCTTGACGGTCACTTGAAAGTGGACGGTCACTCGTTGGCATTAAAAGCTCAAGGCTTCTGTCAAGGAAGTAAACCTTAGCGTTTTGCTTTAGCGCCCTTACGTTTTCCTCTCTAAGTATAGCGCCACCACCAGTTGAGATTAAAGCACCATTTAATTTAGACACGTCCTTGATGATTTTTGCTTCAAGATCTCTAAAATATGCTTCGCCCTTTTCTTTAAAAATGGTAGGAATATCGTTGCCATACGCTTTTACAATTTCGTCGTCTGTATCGATAAATTGCTTGCCTGTTTTTTCTGCTAAAAGCTTGCCTATTGTGGTTTTACCACTTGCAGGCATACCGATTAGGACAATGTTGTCCTTTTCCTTAATTACTTCATTGTAAATCTTGTCGCATAGGGATTTGTCAACCTTAGAGTCCATAAAATGCTCATATGCGTAAACCGCCTGTGCGCCAAGCATATATAAGCCACCCTCAGCCTTGATTCCCATTTCCTTAGCCCTTGAAACTAAGGTTGTTCTGATTGGATTATAAACAACATCAATAAGCGCAATAACACGTGGAAATTTAGCAAGGTCAATTGGACATCCCTCGTTTTTTGGATACATTCCAACCGGTGAGGTATTAAAAATAACGTCTACGTCTGTATGATTTTTATAAACCTCATCGTAGCTAAATGCGCCTGCCACCTCAACGTTTGAAACAAAGATGATTTCCTTAGCGCCCATATCAGTTACAACTGCGTTTGCAGTCTTAGAGGTGCCACCTGTGCCGATGATAAGAACCTTTTTGCCTTCTATTTCAGCACCAACACGCATAACGAGTGCGCGCATACCAGAATAGTCAGTGTTGTAGCCATAGAGCTTGCCACCACGATTTACAACTGTATTTACTGCGCCGATTTTGCGTGCGCTATCATCAACGTAGTCAAGCATTGGAATTACCTTTTCCTTATAAGGAATGGTAACGTTTATAGCGTTAAACTCACGCTTAGCTATGAATTCAGCAACGTTTTCTGGCTCTATTTCCTTAATTTCGTACACGTAGTCGCCAATTTTTTCGTGAATTGCTTTAGAAAAGCTATGTCCTAAATGCTCACCAATTAGTCCGTATTTCATAATTCTTTCCTTGCCTATGATTGTTTTTGCGCCGACAATTTAGCGCAATTTTAGTTTATACCCTTTAAAAACACGTCAGTGCCGTATCTTGAGGCAAGCATGTCTGCCACAGCTATCGCAAGCACGCTGTCTACAACAACTGATGCGCGTCTTACAATCGCAGGGTCGTGTCTGCCCTTTATTTCAAGTGTTTTTTCTTGCATTTCATTTAAGTCAAGGCTCGCTTGTGGCTTAGCAATTGAAGGTGTTGGCTTTACAGCACATCTAACAATTATTGGCATTGAATTTGTAATTCCACCATTTATTCCGCCACTGTGGTTTGTTTTTGTTACCACCCTGCCGTCCTTGATTTCAAATTGGTCATTCGCCTCGCTACCCTTCATCTTAGCAAGCTTAAAGCCACTTCCAAACTCTACTCCCTTTACGCCACCTACCGAAAACAGTGCGTGGGAAATTATGCCCTCTACACTGTCAAACCAAGGCTCACCAACGCCAGCAGGCATGCCACAAACCGCGCTTTCAAGAATACCACCAACGCTATCGCCCTCAAGGCGCGCCTTGTCTATTGCCTCAAGCATTTTGTCATCTACATTATTAATTGTAGGGAAAGGCTTGTCCTTTATTAACTCAATTTCGGCTTCGGGAGAGGTAAACTCCTTATCGCAAACGCCTGCACACTCTAAAATGTGTGTGCCAAGTGTGATACCAAGCCCCTTTAGTGCTGGAATAATAATTCCACCAGCGGCAACAAGTGCAGCTGTGATTCTGCCCGAAAAATGTCCACCACCACGATAATCCTCGTAGCCGTGATATTTTACGCTTGCAGTATAATCAGCGTGCGAAGGGCGAGGCAAGCCCCTTTGATAATCAGAGCTTCTTGTGTCCTCATTTGGAATCAAAATTGTGAGTGGCGCACCTGTGGTTTTACCCTCAAAAACACCACTAATGATTTTATAGTTGTCCTTTTCCTGCCTTTTGGTGTCGGCAAGTGTTGAGGGTCTGCGCTTAGTTAGCTGAGCCTTAATAAACTCATTATCGACTGTAAGCCCTGGACAAAGGCCATCAATTACCACACCTATTGCTTCTCCGTGGCTTTCACCAAAGAGAGTAATCGCCACTGACTGACCGAATGTATTTTTCATCAGAAAATACCTCCGTTTAAATACTTTTTGATTTCGTTTATCTGAACGTCTCTTAATTCAAACGTACCGATTTTAGGGACGTAAACAATTGTGATTTTATCACCCTTTGCCTTTTTGTCCCTCTTGATGTAAGATAGCAAAATGTCGCTATCTGTGTCTATTTTTGTAGGCAAATTATACTTTTTAAGAACACTTTCAAGTCTTGCCTTGACTTCTTCTGAGCACATATAAAGCATGCCCAAGCCAACACACTCACCATGTAAAAGTCCACCAAGCCCTTGGTTACTTTCAATGGCATGGCCTATTGTGTGACCAAAGTTAAGCACCCTTCTAAGTCCCTTTTCCCGTGGGTCCTTTTCGACCACGTCACGCTTGATTTTTAGCCCCTCAATTATGATTTTTTCGAGGTCAGAATCAAGGTTAGTTGAATTTTCAATAAGCTCAAAAAGCTCACTATTAGATGTTGCAGCCATCTTAATTCCCTCGCAAAGGCCTGCCATCTTTTGCCTACTGTCAAGGGTTTTTAGTGTGTTTGAATCAATTAGGACCTTTTTTGGCTGATAAAATGCGCCAACAATGTTTTTAACGCCGTCAAGGTCAACTGCCACCTTGCCACCTATTGAGGAATCAAGCTGGGATAGAAGTGTTGTTGGTACGTTATAAAAGTCAATACCACGCATATAGCTTGATGCAACAAAGCCACCAAGGTCGCCAACCACACCACCGCCAACTGAAACGAGTGCGTCTGTACGGGTAAATGACTTTTCCACCATAAATGAAAGGATTTTTTGATAATTTTCTAAGCTTTTGCTACTCTCGCCCTGAGAAACTACGTAGATATAGCCGTCTTGACACATATTTTTCACTGTATTTGCATACTCTTCTGGCACGCCACTATCTGTAAGAATTAAAACCTTACGATTAAGATTTATATATTCGCCAATTTTTGAAAGTGCGCCACGCTCGACTACTATATCATAGCCTTGCTCACCCAAATTAAGTGGTAAAATCATCATTTTTCCTTTCCCCGTGTCTAAAATTCGGTATTTTTATTATGAGCGGTAGGTACCTACAAGCTTTAGCTTATCGCAGGTTGCGCCAAGCTCATTTAGCATATCCTTGCCACTTCTTGTATTGATATTTCCGTCAGCCTCTACAAAGAAATAGTAATTCCATAGTAGCTCCTTCATAGGACGTGAGCGAAGATTTCTCATATTATATCTATGCGCGCCGATAATATCTATCGTTTTTGCAAGTGCGCCTGCCTCGTTTTTAACTGTGAAAACAAGCATAAAATGCTCATTTGCGTGACGCTTTCCATCGTTTTCAAATAGATTAAGCGCGCGAGAAAACGCAACGAAGCGTGTTGTGTTTGTACGGCTTTCATTAATCTTGGATTCAAGAATGTTAAGCCCAAAGATTTTTGCCGTTTCATCTGATGCAATAGCAGCAACACTCTTGTCATTTAATTCCTTGACTCTTTTTGCTGCAATTGCCGTATTTTGTGCACTGATTTGCTCAAAGCCGTGACTATGTATATACCCCTCGCACTGTGCAAGCGCCTGTGGATGGCTCATTACCGCCTTAATATCCTCAACCATTGCGCCATCGCACGCCATTAAGCAGTGGTTAACCTCAAGGTCAAGAACCTGATTTACGTAAAGTGAGCCACTAAAAAGCAGGTCCATTACTGTCGAAACGTCACCAGCAAAGCTGTTTTCTATTGGCAAAACGCTAACATCACATTCACCATTTTCAGTTGAGCGATATGCGCTTTCAAAGTCAGGATATGGCACTAAAACGGCCGCCGGATACATCTTTTTTGCAGCGATATAAGCAAAAGCGCCCTCAACACCAGAGTATGCGACCCTTAAGCCACTGTTTAGCCTTGCTTGATACGCACGTGAAATTTTCATTGTGTCCTTTAGAAACTCAACGTAATATTCCTTAACTGTATCATTTTTTATAAAGGCGGAGTTTTTCTTAATTACCTCGTCTTCACGACCCTTATCAAGAATTGAAAGCCCGTGCTCTTTTTTGTATTTCGCAACAAGCTCAGCCGCTTGCATTCTTTTTTCAAAAAGCTCTGCCATTTTTGCATCAGCTTCATTGATTATTTCTCTTGCAATTTCAAGCTCATTCATTCTTTTCACTCCCCTTTTTTCTCTAAAAAGCGTCTTGAAAACACTTATCCATTTTATTTATAATATAATATTATACGCCTATATTTTTTAAATGTCAATAATTTAGTTTACTTTTTTGCTTTACAACGCTAAAATTTCCAAAGGATAAAAAAAGGTGTGTGCCAAATGACACACACCGTTTTTATTAAATTATTTTGTGCTTACGTAGTAAACTACTGTTGCATCTGTTGATGCTTTTATTGAAATTGAACCAACTTCTTTTTCAATTTCTGTAATGTTAATAATTGTTGAGCCAGTTGCAGATGTTGGAACATCAAGCTCATCAACTACCTCTCCATCAACTTTTACATCGTATTTTGTGATTGCCACGCCAGACTTATTGTATACAACGATTTCGTATGTTGTACCAGCCTCACCCTTAAGCTCGATAAGAGCAGCGCCGTCTACAAGCTCAGTTGTTGTTGCTGTATTAGCAACAAGTGCATGTGCAGCCTCTGGCTCCTTGATACCAATGATTTCTACACCGATACCACAAGCGCTACAGTTAGGATCTGGGTTATCCTTTGAATGCACGTTACAAAGATTTTCTTCTTCTCTGTAAATTACTGTTGTTTGGTCAATATATCTTGCATTACACTCTGTACATTCGATTGTACCATCTGTTGTACGTGCGCCGAATGTATGAGCAGTCTTTGCTGTGTAATCCTTGTGCTCTATTTCTGTACAGTTATCATCTAATGAGCAACCATAGATTGTATAACCATACTCAGAGCATGTTGGGTCAACTACCTTACCAGGAATTGTGCAACTATGAACGCCTGTTGGGTTTGCACCTGGGTCAGCTTCTGAAACGTATGCTTCAAAGTCCTCGCCACAGTCGCTACAATTGTAGATAGCGCGTGAGATACATGTTGGACCAACCTTGTAGGTGCCAATTGTGTATCCCTCGTGAACTGCGCCAGTATTCTGTTCACCATTGTAGTTTACTGTTGTTGCTGAGCATCTTGTGCATGCATATGGCCAGTCACCATTTGTCTTACATGTTGGCACGCCATCTGTAAGCTTGTCAGTTTCAAGCACGAAATTGTGACCAAGCGCTGTAACTGTGTCTCTGTTTTCTGTTGCGTTACAGTTACCATCAGCTGTACACTTGTATGTTGTATAGCCGTCTTCTGTACATGTTGGGTCAATTGTTGTTACTACCTGTGTGCAAACGTGTACGCCAGTTGCAGGAACAGCTGCTTGATACTTTGTATCAGGTGTTTCGTCATCCTTTGTGCAGTGGTCGCAATCATCACAAACTACCCACTTAACGCCATCAGTGATACATGTTGGATCTACTACAACCAAATAGTTGTAATCTGCTTCTGTCACGTTTTCTCTTGTATATGTGTGTCCAAGAGGAGCATATGTAGCAGTTTGCTCTGTATATTGACAGCCCTCGTTTGCACAAGCGCTAATCTTATAACCAGGAACGTCACATGTTGCCTCTTTAATCTCATAGTCAACTGTTAGGTTATGGCCTGTTGCCTTAACAAGGTCAGCAAGCTCACTTTCAGCCTCAACAAGCTGTTCATATGTGTATTCAACTGTTTCGCCACAGCCTTCAGCTGTACATTTGTATACGATTGTACCATTTTCAAGGCAATTTGGTAGGTTTATTGTTCTGCCATCTGTGCCATTGTAATCTGCTCTTTCATATGTATGTCCGAGCTTTGGAAGTGTTTCACGGTTACCATCACCTGAGCCACAAACCTCACAAATCATATCTGTGTGACCTGATTTTGTACATGTTGGCTCTTGAACGTCAGCAACGTACTTATGTCCTGCTGGTGAGTTGTCAACCTTTGTTTCGTTTCTCTTTTCAGTAGCTCCACAGTTTGCGTTTGAGCATGTGTAAGTGTCATAGCCCTTTGTTTTACATGTAGCCTTAACAGTCTCTGTAAATTGGAAGTTGTGTCCAAGAGCTGGGTCTACGTCAGTCTTTGTAGCTTGACAAAGTGAGCATTTGAAGTTAGCAGTACCAGCCGCATCACAGGTTGCTGTTGTGTCAATCTTTTCCCATGCATGTGAGCATTCAGGTGTTTTATTTCCACCACAAGCTGCCAATACGCAAATTAGCATAGATACTACGATCATTGCAATTATTAGTTTCTTTTTCATGATTTCCTCCTTGAAATCAATTATTTTTCACACTCTTATTATATAATACTGAAGGAAAACTGTCAATAGATTTGTTCACTTTTTGGTTATTTGCCCAATTGTAAAGGCTGTTTTTTGTGCATTTTAACCATACATTAAAAAGAGACGGCGCAAAAGACCGTCCCTTACATTATTATTCCTCGTCTGAATCGTTTGATTTTTCATTGCCTTCGTCATTTGCTTGTGGCGGTGGAGTCACAATTACCTCTTGTGGGGTATCTTTCATTTCAAGCTCTCGCTCAAGCATTCTGAAGTTGTCTTCCATTTCCTGCTTTTTTCTTTCAACCTCGCGTGCGTAACGCTTGTTTTCCTCCTCGCTTCTTCTCTTCTTTTCAGTCATCAAGGATTCAACATCTTCCATAGTTACGCCCTCTTGCATAGCAAGCGCGAATTGCTCATCATCCATAACCTCATTGCGAATTAGGAATTCTGTTATAAAGTCAAGCTTTTCTCTATACTTAGTTAAAAGCTCCTTAGCAAGATTATAGGATTCATCAATGATTTTCTTAATTTCAGAGTCAATTTTAGCGGCTGTTTCATCGGAGTAATTAGGGGTTGAGCCGAAGTCTCTTCCGAGGAACACCTCGTTTGCACCATGCTGTGAGCCGAAATGAATGGTACCAAGCTCCTCACTCATACCATAAACAGTAACCATCTTTCTTGCAACCTCAGTTGCGCGCATTATATCATTTGATGCGCCACCTGTGTAGTCGCCAAATACTATTTGCTCAGCAACGCGTCCACCAAGCATCATAGCAATTCTTTCCTTCATTTCCTGCTTGGACTCACTATACTTATCCTCTGTTGGTGGTGTCAAGGTATAGCCAAGCGCCCTGCCACTTGGAATAATGGAGATTTGACGCACTGGGTCTTGTGTTGGGAGAATATGTGAAAGGATTGCGTGGCCTGCCTCGTGATATGCAGTGTTGCGTTTTTCCTTTTCGCTCATCTTCTTTGCCTTCTTTTGAGTACCAACAGTAATCTTAATCATTGAGTCCTCAATTTCAGCCATACCGATAAGTGTCTTGCCACGGCGTGCAGCAAGCAACGCACTTTCGTTTAGTAGGTTGGCAAGGTCTGCACCTGTAAAGCCAACAGTTGTTTGTGCAACTTTGTGAAGGTCAACGCTAAGCTCAAATGGCTTATCCTTTGAGTGAACCTTCAAAATATCCTCTCTACCCTTAAGGTCTGGGTAGCCGATTGTAACCTGACGGTCAAAACGACCTGGACGTAAGAGTGCTGAGTCAAGAATGTCAGGACGGTTTGTTGCCGCCATAACGATAATTCCTGAATGTCCGTCAAAGCCGTCCATTTCAACGAGAAGCTGGTTAAGTGTTTGCTCTCTTTCGTCGTGTCCACCGCCAAGGCCTGCGCCTCTTTGACGGCCAACGGCGTCAATTTCGTCAATAAAGATAATAGCTGATGGAGTTTTTCTTGCTGTTTCAAATAAGTCTCTTACACGGGATGCGCCGACACCAACGTACATTTCAACAAAGTCAGAGCCTGACATTGAGTAGAATGGAACGCCAGCCTCGCCTGCAACTGCCTTAGCAAGAAGGGTCTTACCAGTGCCTGGAGGGCCCACTAAAAGCACGCCATGAGGAATTTTTGCGCCGAGACGTGTGAATTTTGAAGGGTTCTTTAAGTATTCAACACACTCTGTAAGCTCTTCCTTTTCCTCGTCTGCGCCTGCGACGTCTGCAAACGTAACTCTTTTGTCCTTGTCAGTAACATTTCTTGCCTTGGACTTACCAAAGCTACCCATTTTGCCACCGTTTGCTTGACGCATTGAGAAGAACATAAAGAGTACAACTATACCAATAAGAATTATAAATGGCAAGTATTGTACAATCCAAGGAGTTTCGGTAACTGGAACTGTGGTGCATCTTGTTTTATCAAGATTCCATCTTGAATCTCCATCCCACTTATCCTCTATTTCCTTTAAGTCGCCCTCTCCGTAATAAGGTGCGAAGAAATTGTGGAAATCGATAGTAGTAAACTTACATACCTTTGTGTATTCCTTGCCCTCTTCGTCCTTTAGGATAACGGTCATTTTGTCGTTATTCATATTGTATTCGTAGCCGTAAACCCTATTGTTATTAAAATCGTCGAGCATTTCGCTATAGGTGTAGGAATCACCCTTATTAAACGCCTTGAATATAGCAACAATTGAGAAGATTAATATGGCGATTAGGACTACATAAAATATAATCGCGCCAATATTTAATTTCTTTTTCATTTATTTCCTCCATTAACTATATTTCTAAAATTGAATTATTTCGTGTAAACCTCTGGCTTTAAGATAGCCACGTATGGTAACGTACGATAGTTTTCCGCATAGTCAAGACCATAGCCCACAACAAACTCATCAGGAATTGTTGCGCCACAGTAATCAGGCTCAAATTCTACCTCTCTGCGAGATGGCTTGTCAAGAAGAGTGACTGTCTTTACGCTTCTTGCGCCTGCAAGCTTAAGATATTCTGTTAAATAAGAAAGTGTCTTGCCACTGTCAATGATGTCTTCAACCACCAAGATATCAAGCTTGGTAAGGTCATTCCTATGCAAATCAAGTATAATGTTTATTTTTCCTGTTGTTTTTGTGCCACTACCATATGAGGAAACCTTCATAAAATCGATTTGCATTGGCATATCAATTTTTTTCATAAGGTCAGACATAAATACAACGCTACCCTTTAATATGCCAAGTAGCAGTAAGTTTTTTGAGTCCTTATAATCGTTTTCAATTTTCTTTGCAAGCTTGGTTGTTATTTGATCAAGCTTTTCCTCACTTAAAAGGATTTCTTTAATGTCGTTGTGCATTTTAACTTCCTCTCTTACAAATCTTTATTGTAAAGTCATTTCCCAGAGTGCCATCGCGAATAGCAACGCCGGGCACACAAATTATTTCGTTTTCCATTGTGATTATTGGTAGCTTACTTCTTTGGTGTGACAAAATGCCCTTTTCCAAAAACAGCTTCTTTAGCTTCTTGGTCATTTTTCCACTTTTAATTGTGTCGCCCTCTTTTCTTGAGCGCACATAAAGTGTACCATTTAATTTTGATTTATCAAATGATAATTCGTTTACTACATAGTAGCCGTTTGGCACTATATTACTATTTACCAAAATCACAGTATCAATTACATCAATGTAGTTTTCGCCGTCCCTTAGAGGAATTGAATATTCAATGTCCTTGGTTTCTTCCGTTTTTATAAAGTGCGCATAGGTGCGCTCAATTTTAAACGAGTAGCCACCTAAAAGGTTAATTAGTGAGCCACACTCAGCCTTTTTTGCAAGCTCAATACAAGAAAGGGAGGCATTATAATCAAGCTCACCCTCGTGTATAGACCTTAAAAGTCTTACAGCAATTGCCCTTGGCAGGCTATTTAAAAGGGACAAGTCAACTTCGTCCTTTATTGCATTGTCCTTAATGATTTTATCAACTACCAGCTTAAAATATTCCTCATCGCTTGCCAAAATGTCACCAAGGCGATGGCAAGCAGACAAAAAGTCGGGGTTAATTTTTTCCATTTCGGGAAGAATATTGTGCCTTATGTGATTTCTTGTATATTTGGTGTCACCGTTTGTTGAGTCAGTAACGTAGTTGATTTTATTTTCTTGACAGTACTCTAAAATTTCCTTTTTTGAAACGTCAAGCATTGGACGCACGATTTTTCCTTGCACCGGCTTAATTCCTATTAAGCCCTGTGTGCCTGTTCCCCTTGCCAAATTAAAAAGCACAGTTTCGGCATTGTCATCAGAATTATGCGCAGTTACGATACATTTATATTCGGGATTTTTTAAAAGTAGCTCACCAAAGACGCGATATCTTTCGTTTCTCGCCGTCTCTTCAAGCCCTTGCTTTCTTTCCTTAGCAAGCAACGGAATGTTGATTTTGAAGGATAGAAATTTCACACCAAGCTCATCGCAAAGATTTTTCGCATGCGCCTCGTCCCTATCTGCCTCCTCGCCACGAATCATATGGTTGATATGAACGCAAACAAGATTTTTTACGCGACTGCTTAGAAAATGCAAAAGCGCAGAGGAATCAGCCCCACCAGAAAAGCCAAGGATTGCACCATCATATATGAAATCTAAATTGTTTTTAGAAATTGATGCTTCAATCTTTTTTTCAAGCATTTTGTCCTCTCCCCAGTGTGAATGCATAATTACGCATAATATACTTTATATTACATTATTTTTAACAAAAAAGCAAGAGATAATAATAAAAAATAAATATTTTCACCTTTTAGTCACATATAAAACACGCGCGCTTTGGTAAATATTGTTCGTTGAATAATAAATGGCTATAGTGTAAAATTAAATCAGAAAAGATAATTTAAGGAGTGATAATTTGAAAAGGATAAATTTTGCCATTATTTCCTTCAAGCTACTTGCGATGATAATTATAACCGTCACGCTTGGAGTGCTTGCCTTTGTTCTCGCCCCACAAAAAAGCACCGACGAGTTGTTTTTAATGCAAGCAGTGCCAACAATGTACGAATCTCTAATCTACTCGCTAACGATTTTTACATCCGGCTTCGCAATTTGGTACATATTTGAAAAAAAGCACATCACAGGAAAATAGAGCTCGCGCAGTCGATATTCGTTTTTGGAATATTTTTTCACAAAATATTTTTAACTTTATCTTTTTACCACGCTAAAACAAAAAAATCGCCAAAGGCTTGGCTTTATTGAGCCTTTGTGCAAATTAACTAAATTTCAGCATTGGTTTGGTGAATAAATTCTGATTTTTTGAATATTTTTTGTCAAGTCAAATTTCAAAAATTTTTATTTTTCTACACCCCCCATTTTCGACATTTGAGTAAAATTCATAAGTATTTTCCACTTTTCCACCCCTCTCATCCGTGGAAAAGTGGATTTTTCACTCGGTTTTGCTGGAGTTATGCACGTTTTCCACGCACTTTTCCACACCCCAAAAAACTTTTCCACCATAATTTTATTTTTGATTTATAATAGACAAGTGTATAAAATGATTGTGCAGTTTATACAGATTATGTTAGTTGACAAACTAATATTTTTTTGGGAAAATAAACAAAAATTTCTACGTTTTCACCAAAAGATGAATATCGGCAAAAGCCAAAAATGAATATTCTCTGCTCTTTACCTTTCACCCTTATTTTGAATAATTTTTTGTAAAAAACAACATTTTTTGAGTAAAAAGCAAGTATAATACTATGCATTTGTATTCTTTTTTTGAATTTCTTAGCACTTTGGTTAAGAACAAGAAGCAAGCGCATCTCCCTACAAGAAAAAAGAGGGGTATTGTCATTTTAGAACGTAACGCAGTGGAGTGATAAAATCTCCTTTGCTTTAGACTCTATCGCGTTGCTCCAGAGTGACAAACCTACAAGTTGGGTGTCAGCGTGTGTCTGTAAAAGAAAAAAGAGCCACTGGATGGCTCTTTTTCTTTATGATTTTGTTAATTCCTTTTGTAAAATTGCTTGGTAGGTAACTGCCTCTGCTTCTGTTGCAACTGCATTTCCTACATAGTTAATTGTTTTTACGCCAGCGCTATTTGTGTCGATTATATATGCGCATGCATAAATGCCAGTTTCTTGCGCTTGTTCTGGAATGCTTGTAATCTTTAGGTTGTAGATTGTGTAATCTGTGCCTCTAAAGCCAGTTACGATTGAGTTTTCATCTACTGCCTTACCTGTTTGGTCAAATAGTACGCCATTTTTTACTACATTTGTTGTTGCTGCGATAAGACCATATTCAAAGGTTGTTTTTGCAAGCTCTTCGTAATTTTTAATTGCGGTTGGATTAAATACAATTGTGTAGGTAATGCCAACGCCGTCAATTGTGTTTGTTGAATAGCCCTTGTTTGTAAAGAGTGCGTCTACATTTTCGGTCACATTATGCTCACAACCGTCATTTGTACAATATGTTTTATGCACGCCAATTGCACCATAGCCACCCTCGTATTCGATTGTCTCGGCTAATACGTGGGTGATTGCCTCTACTATTGTCTTTTCACATACTGTGCAAATATGTGCAGTTGTACAGTCATTATCTACTGTATATTTGTGGTCGCCTGTTGCTTTTATAGTAGCCTTTTCTACTCTGTCGCAAACTACACATGTGTTTGTTGTAACTCCGTCATAGCCACAGTTAACAAGTGAATCAACTACTATTTTATCATAGTGAACGTTTGCTGTCTTGTGGGCATCGATGTCGTAGGTACATTCAGTTGTAAAGAATCTATACCAGCCCATGTCCGTGTGGTTATTTCTCACCGAATAGCAGTATTCAACTGTCTCGCTACCACAGAAAACCAATGTCGCAGGCGCATTTGATGTTGCACATACAGTGTTACCATTTGCATCAGTTCCAAGAGTTGAATAAGTGTTAGGATTGTTGTTACATAAAGCGACGGTTAATGTGCCATTTGCAAAATTTGTGTATGGCGCTGTTCCATCTCCATTTTTTGAAATATATCCCTGATTTCCATTATAATCCACAATTTGAACGAAATCACCATTTAATTCATCAAATGTATTTTGTGCAAAAACTATTGTGAGTGACTTTTTTGAGCCGCTATCTGTCCAAGCTGTCAAGCCTGCATTTGCCAAATTAACATTTGTCATTTTACCAAAAAATACAAGTGTCATTTCAGTCTTTGAACTAAATCCATCATTAAAATGCCACGAAGCGCTCATATCAGTAAGTCCTTCAGGGAAATAAAGAACCTCATTAACAACCGTACATCCACTTAAAAAGTGAGTGCCTATGGATGTTAGGTTTTTAGGTAGATAGTCGCTTGCAAGCTCAAATTCACCGATTTTATAGAAGGCTTGAGCACCGATGGTTTCTATTGAATCAGGCAAAGCAAGCTTTCTTAGTGAGGTGCAGCCATTAAACGCGCTGCCACCAAGAGTTTTTAGTTTTGTGCAGTTTTCAAGATTAATGCTTGAAAGTGATGTACAGCCACTAAACGAGTTGCCAGTTGACTCGAGTAAGGAGCCCTCTGGGAAAACTACTGTTTCAAGCTTTGTCGAGCCACAAAATGCCCAGCTTGGAATTTCCTTTAGATTTTTGGATATAGTAACCTTTTTACAGCTATTCATTCTTCTAAATGCCTGTTGGTCCATCACGGTTACAGAGTCTGGGATTACAACCTCAACAAAGTTTGGCTCTGGCTTTACATCATTATCTCGACCAAATATTGAGTTGCTCATACACTTAGTCATACCATATTGAAATTCGATATAGTAAATGCTACCGGATGCATAGCTTGTGCCCAATTTTTCATTGATAAATGAATAGTCAACACCATTTTTGTCCGCCCATAAAACATATGCTTGTGTTACTACGCCGTCCTTAACGTCAACACCAAATCTTAAAATGTAGTAGGATGGGAATGCCTTCATATTACCCTCGGAGTCCTTTAAGATAACAATTGACTCCTTGTCCCTAATTGCAAGTGCTGTGTTACCTGTGTACCAGCTTGGGTCACCGAGATTATTTACAAGCTCAATCTCCTCTCCCTCGTAGGTAACTGTTTCGGCTGATGCCACTAATGTCAAAGCGAAAAGAAGTGACAAAGCAACCATTAAAGTAATTAGTACCTTTTTCATAATTTTCTCCTTGTGTGGAAATATTTACACTATAATATTAACACACGCACGGAAAACTGTCAAGTTGAACAAAAAAAGAAAAGGCATAAAAGTTATGAAACGTTCACAAAAAGTAGTTTGTTTTCAAAACGAATAATCGGTTTTATAATTAAAATTTTGGGCAAAACTGCCAAAAGAATTTCTTTTGTTAATTTTTTATGAATTTTGCTATTTTATGCTATTTAGGAGCACAAAAACAGGACGTCGAGGGCGCCGTCCCCTACAAGGGAAATTGTCATTCTGGAACGTAACGCACAGTGGAGTGATAGAATCTGATTCGTTTTAGACTCTATCGCGATGCTCCAGAGTGACAAACCTACAAGTTGGGTGTGAATGTTGATGATGTTAAAGAAAAAGAGCGACACGTGGTCGCTCTTTTTATTATTCCTCATCGTTTGATGAAACTGTTGCTTCTGGCAATGTTGGGTTATAGGTGCTTAGTGAAATTACTTGCGCTGTGGTTGATGCGCTACCCTCGTAGAGGTATGTTACAACGCCTGCATCAATAACGTAAGCTGAGCAATATAGTCCTGTATTTTCATCTGGAACGTTTGTAATCTTTGCTTGAATATGTGAGTAATCTGTACCATCAAAGCCTACAACTATTGCATTTCCGCTTGATGTGCC
>JAFVWS010000012.1 GCA_017501545.1 Clostridia bacterium
AGTAGTGAAAAGAATATACAAAGTTTACGTAATGAATTTGAGCATGTTCATTTTCCAATTATTAATTATCATAAGTTCACCTATAAAGATTAACGAAATATTCTATATATTAATTTATCATAAATCAAAAAATTTTTCAATATTTATAACGAATAGTTATTCGACAATTTATTACAAAATATGCACATATGTTCATTTATATTATGTTTAAAAGAAATAAAACGCGCATTTTTAGCGCGTTTTATACTTTATTTATTCAAAAACCATATTGCTAAATTCAAATAGCCTGCAAATATTACCCACACTGCGTATGGGATTTGCAAATATGCTGCAAGCCTTGAAGCCTTTTTATATGATAGGATTGTGCAAATTATTAAAGCGAGCAAAACAAGAAGCCAAGCAAAGGATGCAAGATAGATGCGGAAGTTAAAAAACAGTATGCTCCACACAAAGTTGAATGCTAAGCTAAGAGCATAATATGAAAGCCCCTTTTCTGCTGGTTTTTTTGCTTTTTCCTTATTTATATAAATTATTGCTGAGCTAATGCCCATTAGAATATATAAAATTGTCCATACGATTGGGAAAAGAATTCCTGGTGGGGAAAGCGGTGGCGTTTTTATTTCATCATATATATTCATATTGCCTCTTGTTATCAGGGCGGAGGCTGCGCCAACTGCCAGTGGAATTAAAATCGCTATTACATATGTTTTTATTTTTTTAATAGCTTCCTTTTGCATATAAATCACTCCTTTTCATTAAATTTATATGCACGAGCAATTTTATTATTCGTTTGAAATAAAAAAAGAGCCGTTTTGGCTCTTTTTTTATTCAGCTGTGAAATCTTCCTTGCCAACGCCACAAAGTGGGCAAGTAAAGTCGTCTGGGAGGTCCTCCCATTTTGTGCCAGGGGCAATTCCGTTATCTGGGTCACCCACTGCCTCGTCATATTCATAGCCACAAACGCTACATACGAATTTCATTATATATTCCTCCTTTTAAAAATTATCCTAATATAAAATCAAATGCAAGCATAACGCCAAAGCCAACCAAGAGTGCATAGGTGGACAAGCGTTGATTGCCGTGCAAGTGAGTTTCAGGTATCATTTCGTCGCTTATTACATATAGCATAGTTCCACCTGCAAATGCAAGTGCAAACGGTAGTATTACCGAGGAAATACTTACTGCAAAATATCCAACAAGAGTACCGATAACCTCTATTAAGCCAGTTAAAAGTGCAATTACAAAGGCGCGTCTTTTTGATACACCTGAGGATATCATCGGTGCGATAATTATCATTCCCTCGGGAATATTTTGAAGTGCAATACCACCGGCAATAACAAGTGCGTGTGCAGTATTCTCAGAGCCGAAGCTAACGCCTGCGGCAATTCCCTCAGGCAAATTGTGAATTGCAATTGCGATTACAAAAAGCAAAACCTTGTTAAGCTGACTTGTTTTGCTTGGGTGTGCCTCAGGGTCTATACCTGTTAGCTTATGAAGGTGAGGCACAAGCTTGTCGATTAAATTTAGCGAAACAGCTCCAACAGCAATACCTGAAAGCGTAACGATAAGCTTTATTATAGTATTGCCATTTTTATTCATTTCAAGCGATGGGACAATCAAGCCAACAACAGAAGCACAAAGCATAACTCCTGCTGCAAAGGACAAAACAGCATCGTTGAATTTTTGTGATGTTTTTCTAAAAAGGAAGCCAAGCAAGGCACCTAAAACAGTTGCGCCACCAACGCCAAGCGCTGTTAAAAGTACTATTTCCATAATTGGCTCCTTTCTAATTTTATTTTAGAAGCTTAGCAAGCTCCTTGATTTCTGCCTTGTTTTCCTCACTCATTGAAGAGCGAATTGTAACGGATTTGTCAAGGATTTCAATGCCCTTAAGGACTGAAAGCATTTCTCTGATTTTCTTTTGTGCGCTTGGTGCCCAGCTACCATTTTCTATAATAGCAACCTTGCGATTTTTGTAGTTTCTTTCAATTAATTCGTTTATAAGCTCACGCATAAATGGGAAAACGTCATTATTATAGGTGGTTGTTGCCAAAACAAGCTTTCCATATCTAAATGCGTCCTCAACTGCCTCATGCATATCGCTTCTTGCAAGGTCGCTTACCGTCACCTTAGGACAGCCTGCCGCTAATAGCTCCTTTTCTAAAAGCTCGACAGCTTTTTTGGTGTTTCCGTACACTGACGTGTACAAAATCACAACTCCGTCGCTTTCAACCTCATATGAGGTCCAAATTTTGTATAGGTTTAAATAATAGCTTAGATTTTCTGCAAGGATAGGACCATGAAGTGGACAAATTATATTTATCTCAAGTGCCGATGCTTTTTCCAGTAGCTTAGAAGCCTGCATACCATACTTGCCAACTATGCCAAAATAGTATCTGCGCGCCTCACATGCCCAGTCATCCTCAATATCAAGCGCGCCGAATTTACCAAAGGCATCTGCTGAGAAAAGAATTTTATCGTAGCTGTCGTAGCTTACAATAACCTCAGGCCAATGCACCATTGGCGCAGTATAAAAGGTAATTTCGTGCTTGCCAAGTGAAATTTTGTCGCCATCCTTAACTATTAAGCGGGCTTGGGAATAATCGTTTCCAAAGAATTGCTTCATCATTAAAAACGCCTTGTCACTGCCCACAACCATCGTATTTGGATACTTTTCCATAAATACTGCAATGTTAGCAGAATGATCAGGCTCCATATGCTGTACCACAAGGTAATCTGGCACCTTGCCATTTAGCGCAAGCTCAAGGTTTTTCAGCCACTCATCGCCATATTTTTTATCAACCGTGTCAAAAACAGCAATTTTTTCATCAAGTATAACGTAAGAATTATATGCCATTCCATTTGGCACATCATATTGTCCCTCAAAGAGATCTATCTTATGGTCGTTTACACCAATGTAAATAACATCATTTGTAATTTTCATATAACACTCCTTTTCTTTAATTAATATTACCATATTGGTGCTAATTTTTCAATATTTTTTATTGCAGAATAATTATTTTCTTGAATAAAACAACGATTTGTTTTTTAAGACTTGACAAATTTTCACTTTATAATTATAATTAATATATGGAAACATTATTATATGTTAATTAAGGAGATTTTTATGGTTTGTAATTACTGTGGTGCAACAATTATAGGCAATATTAAGCAATGCCCTGATTGTGGCATGCCAACTGATAACCTTACTGTTCCTATTCCTGCGCCTATTAAAACCAAAAAGGTGCGCAAAAAGGAAATTGACCCAAACGAAATTCCTAAGAATAAGAAGGCTGTTCCAAGCATTGTCTTGACAGGCCTTTCTGGTGCGTTGTCTCACATAGGCATTATATGCACTATGATATCCTATTTTACAACTGACGATTTTTCTCAAAACCTATTGCTTGGCTATATTTTTAGTTCTGTTGCTCTTGCGTTTTTCTCCATTGCTATGCCACTTGCAATTGCTAGTGCAGTAGTTTCACTTTTGGGAGTTTTAAGAAAGAACGAAAAGCAGACAGCAGTATTTATTTGCCTTTGTGCATCTGTTTTAGCATTTGTTTTAGCATTTTGTATGGAAATGATTAACACCATATGCCTGTTCATTCCACTGAATTCAGCTTTACTTGCAATTTAATAAAAGAGGCTCTCGTAGCCTCTTTTTAACTATCGGAGGTTTATATGTTTGAAAAAATCACACCTGAGGAAGCCGGCATTTCTTCAAAATACGTTGAGCACTTTATTAAAGCTTTAGAAAAAAGAAATCTTCATATGCACAGCGTGCTTCTTTGCCGTGGTGAAAAGCTTTTTGGCGAATACTATTGGGCACCATACAATAAAGACTCACTACATAGAATGTATTCTCAAACAAAGAGCTACGTATCAATAGCTATCGGTCTTTTGCTTGAGGAGGGCAAGCTATCACTTGATGACAAAATTGCCGACTATTTTAGCGATAAAATAGACACTCCCCTTAGCGAATCCTTAAAAGCGCAAACCGTAAGAAACATGCTTATGATGTCAACAGCCAGCTTCGGAGAGGTTTGGTTTGGAAACAGCGACCACGACAGATGCCATATATATTTTAACAAGCGTGGCAAATCGGTAAGATACCCTGGCACAATTTGGGAGTATGACAGCCAAGGCTCACAGGTGCTTGCTTGTCTTGTTGAAAGGCTTGCCGGCAAACCATTATTTGATTATTTAAACGAAAAGATATTTACGCATCTTGGCACGTTTAAATCGGCTAATATTTTAAAAATACCAACTGGAGAAAGCTGGGGTGATTCGGCGCTTCTTTGTACCTCACGAGATATGCTATCCTTTGGTCGCTTTGTAATGAACTATGGCGTGTGGAATGGCAAAAGGCTAATGAACGAGGAATACTTAAGGGTAGCAACCTCTAAGCTGATTGACAACCAAGAAACTGCCTTCAAAGATGTATTAGGTCACGGCTATGGTTATCTAATTTGGCGAACCGAGAAAAACGGCTTTGCATTTGTTGGCATGGGTGACCAGTTGACAATTTGCTTGCCTGATTACGACCTTATTTTCGTATGCACAGCCGACAATCAAGGCTGTCAATATTCACGAGAGATGCTACTTTCAAGCTTTTTTGATATCATTGTTGAAAACATAAAGGACGCACCACTTTCAAGTGACGAAAAAGCATATAATGAGCTTGAAAATCTAACACAGGGTCTTGCGCTTTTTAGTTTGAATGGTAAAAAGTGCTCATGTTGGAGTGAAAAGATTAGTGGCGTAAAATATGCTTTTCCAAATAACGAGCTTGGGCTGAAGGAGTTATACTTTGAGCTTGACGAGGATGGTGGCGAGCTACACTATACTAACGAAAATGGCAAGATGGTTTTACCATTCTTATATAACAAAAACTACTTTGGCAAATTTCCTGAGCTTGGTTATTCGGGCGACGTTGGTGGCATACGAACGACCGACGGCTCAAAATACGATATGGCATCATCTGGCGCTTGGCTTTGTGACAACAAGCTAATGATTTTTGTGCAAATTATTGATAGGTATCTTGGCAACGCTTCAATGTGCTTTGGCTTTAACGATGAGCATATTACAGTAACGTCTTATAAGACTGCCGAGGACTTTTTGTGGAATTATAACGGGCAAGCATATGGCGAAATATCAAAATAAAAGGGTGAGCATATTATAATGCTTGCAAGGCAA
Organism: Clostridia bacterium; assembly: GCA_017501545.1. GTDB lineage: Bacteria > Bacillota > Clostridia > Oscillospirales > CAG-272 > RGIG2000. The sequence goes on from JAFVWS010000012.1 coordinate 5,197, forward strand.
GCTCATAATGATCGCGAGCAAGCCTCATAACTAAAAATAGTATTTGCAAAGAAAAGAGGACGAGGAGCTTTTACAGCTTCTCGTCCTTTCTTATTCTATTCACCTATAAAATCAGATATAACTATTGCAGTTGTGATAATTTGCTCTTTTTGGCTAATTTCAGACACTCCGTCGCCCTTTTGTGCGCCATACATACCAAATCCAGCATGATTTCCACCATCAATAACTATCTCGCTAAAGTAACTTGGAAGGTTAGATTTATATTCCTCATATTTTTCTCTATTCATCACACCATCGTTTTCGCCGTATATTGAAATAACCTTTAAATCGGAATTTCTAAAATCGGCAGTTGAGTATGAGCCTAAAAGTATTAAGCCATCAAAGTCGTCCTTGTTTTTTTCAAGATATGAGGCCGCCATCGAGCCACCGAGCGAATGTCCACCTATATACCAGCTTTTAATTTCCGGGAACTCTTCTCTTATTCCATTTGCTCCATTTATATTAAATACAGCTAAGTTAAATGGCATTTCAACTGCAACTGACAATATGCCATATTTTGCGCACTCTGCCATTAATGGGTAGTATGAGTCAACCTCTACCTTGCCACCCGGATAAAAAATGAAGCCAGCCCTTGGATTATTTGGCACAAATGCAACTGTATTTTTATCTATTTCTCTAATTTCCACTTCGCTTACTTCTAAAAACGCGTCAATCTCGTCATCTTGTGCGTGATAATACGTACCAAGATATATTCCGACACCAACCATTATGGCTATAAGAATAATGGCTATGAATGATGCTATCGAGGCTGAAATTATAATTATTCGTCTTTTCCTTGTCATATTATACTCCTTTTTTACCTTGCTAAGCAATTATACCACACTTTTAAATCTGTTTCAATTGTTTTTATCAAAGAAATATTGACAAGCTATAATATAGTGTGCTATAATTTTTATATTATTTTATTCTTTTAAAGCACTAAAGCAACGAGGGGCACACACAATGAAATGGATTGATTACGTAATAATGGGTATTTTCGCACTTGCTATGATTGGCATTGCGATTTATACAAGAAGTCGTTCTAAATCAGTAAACGATTTTTTGCTTGCAGGAAAAAGGGGACTTAATGGTTGGATGACAGCCTTTGCCTATGGCACTACTTATTTTTCTGCTGTAATTTTCGTTGGCTACGCAGGAAAATACGGAAACGCATTTGGTGTCTCAGCTGTTCTGATAGGCATTGGCAACGCAATAATTGGAACACTTATTGCTTGGCTTGTTCTTGCAAAGCGTACTAAAAATATGACACAAAGGCTTAGTGCAAAAACGATGCCTGAGTTTTTTGAGAAAAGGTATGATAGCCACGCACTTAAAATAGTATCCGCTATAGTTATATTTATTTTCTTGATTCCTTACTCCGCCTCGGTTTACAGTGGAATTAGCAGTCTTTTTGAAACAATTTCCCCTATCCCCGGTTGGGCTATAATGATTATCTTAGCAGTTATTACCGCTATATATTTGTTCTTCGGTGGATATTTTGCAACTGCACTTTCCGATTTTATTCAAGGAATAATTATGATTGTTGGCGTTATTGTTATGATTATATTCTTCCTTAATAATGACTTTGTTGATTGGAACATTTCGGCACTATTTGCTGGGGGTCCAAATCCATTTACAAGCGAAGCAAACAAGGGCGGTATTTTTGGAGATGCCGTTTCACTTCTTTCTCTTGTTGGCCTTACATCGTTTGGAGTATGGGCACTTCCACAAACAATTCACAAATATTACGCAATCAGAGATAAAAAGGCTATTTATCAAGGTATTATTGTAAGCACTGCTTTTGCTTTGATTATTGGTTGTATTGCATATTTTTCGGGCGCTTTGAGCTATTTCTTCCCACAAGAGGTAATCGGCACAAACCCAGATAAATTTATTCCACTTATGCTTGCAAGGGTTATTCCTGCTGGACTTATGGGAATTATTGCTGTTCTTATTCTTTCGGCGAGCATGTCAACCCTGTCATCTGTTTCTCTTGCCAGTGCATCTGTTGTTGCGGTTGACCTATATAAGGGCGCTGTTAACAAAAAGGCTGGCGATAAGCACGTAAACTGGGTAATGAGAGGTCTTAGCCTTGCATTTATCGTTATTTCTGTTGTTATTGCAATTATAAATGAAAAATCCAGCTTCTCTGCTATCGCTTATTTGATGGGCATTAGCTGGGGCACACTGGCTGGATGCTTTATGGGTCCATACGTGCTTGGTGTGCTTTGGAAAAGAGTTACAAAGAGTGCTGTTTGGGCATCAATAATTAGCTCTCTTGTTCTAACCTTTTCACTCATTTTCGTGTTTGGTTATTGGAAGGGCGATTGGGCTTGTTCATTTACCGATGCTATCAAAAACGGCTTTTCATGCTCACCACTTATCGGTGTTATTTGCATGGCATTTTCCGTTATTATTACAATCATTGTTTCACTTTGCACAAAAAAGCCGAGTGATGAAATTTTATATAATGCCTTTGACAAAAGCTTTGAAGGAGAAATTAAATAATTATGATTTGGTCTAAAGAAGAAACCCTACCAAGGGAGGAAATTGAAAGAATTCAGCTTGAGCGCCTACAAGAAACCGTTAATCGAGTTTACGAAAGGGTGCCAGCTTATAAAAAGAAAATGGACGAGGCTGGAGTTAAGCCTGAGGACATAAAGGAATTAAAGGATTTAGCAAAGCTACCATTTGTAACAAAGCAGGATATGCGCGACAACTATCCATTTGGACTATTTGCAGTTCCTAAGGATAAGCTTGTCAGAATTCACGCCTCAAGTGGTACAACTGGTAAGCCAACTGTTGTAGGCTACACACAGGGCGACCTTGAAACCTGGACCGAGTGTGTTTCAAGAATCGCTTGTATGGGTGGCGCCTCAGATAAGGACGTGGCGCAAATTTGCTTTGGCTATGGTATGTTTACCGGCGCTTTAGGTCTACACTATGGACTTGAAAAAATCGGTGCTGCTATTGTCCCCTCGTCAACTGGAAACTCACAGAAGCAAATTATGTATATGCAGGATTTTGAAACCTCACTTTTGGTTGCAACCCCCTCCTATGCTCTACGTCTTGCAGAGGTTGCACGCGAAATGGGTGTTGACCCACAAAAGGATTTAAAAGTGAAAATTGCACTTGTTGGTAGTGAGCTATTAACTGACGCTATGCGCGAGGAAATGCACAAATACTGGGGTCAAGATTTACTTATCACCTCAAACTATGGCATGAGTGAATTAATGGGCCCTGGTGTTTCTGGTGAGTGTCTTGAGCATTGTGGTATGCATATAAACGAGGACTACTTCATTCCTGAAATTATCGACCCTAAAACTGGCGAGGTCCTTCCTGCCGGTGAGCAGGGTGAGCTTGTAATCACCTGTATTAAAAAGGAGGGCATACCTCTTATTAGATACAGAACGAAGGATATTACTCGTCTTTTCTATGAAAAATGCAAATGTGGTAGAACCTTCTGTCGTATGGAAAATCTTTGTGGTAGAAGCGATGATATGCTTAAAATACGTGGTGTAAACGTATTCCCAAGCCAAATTGAGGAGGTTATTCTCTCGGTTAATGAGCTTGGCCCACACTATGAAATTATTCTTGAGCGCGAGGGCTATCTTGACAGATTAACCGTTAAGGTTGAGCTTGCACATTCGACCGACTCATTTAGTGAGCTTGAAAGAATAAGAAAAACAGTACAAAACAAATTGAAAATCATTCTTGGACTTGATGCCAAGGTAATGCTTGAGTCACCTAACACATTACAGCGCTTCGAGGGCAAGGCAAAAAGAGTCAAGGATTTAAGAGGTATATAATTATGGCAAAGAAAACTATTATGCTCGGTAACGAGGCAATTGCAAGAGGTGCATACGAGGCAGGCGTTAAGCTTTCGAGCGCTTATCCAGGCACTCCAAGCACCGAAATCAGTGAATATTTAGCAAAATACGATGAGGTTTATACAGAATGGGCACCTAACGAAAAGGTAGCGACTGAGGTTGCAATTGGTGCTTCCTTCTCTGGTGTGCGTAGCCTTGCGTGCATGAAGCACGTTGGCTTAAACGTAGCATCAGACCCACTTTACACATTCGCCTATACTGGTGTCAATGGTGGTGCTGTAATAGTTGTCGCTGACGACCCTGGTCTTGCCTCATCTCAAAATGAGCAGGACACACGTATGGTTGCAAGAAGCGCGCACGTGCCTGTGCTTGAGCCATCTGACAGCCAAGAGGCTAAGGATTTTATGAAAATTGCTTATGAAATAAGCGAAGAATATGACACTCCTGTTATTTTAAGAACTACAACTAAGCTTGCCCACTCACAAAGTGCTGTTGAGCTTTGTGACCGAGTTGAGGTTGATGACAAGGAATACTCACGTAACGTTGCAAAATACGTAATGATGCCTGCATCTGCCATTGGCAGACACGTTGTAGTTGAGGACAGAGAAAATCGTTTAGCAAGCGATGCTTATTCCCTCTCTGTAAACAGAATTGAAAAGGGTGATAATAAAATTGGCTTTATCACCTCTGGTATTGCATATCAATACGTAAAAGAGGTATGCCCAAATGCAAGCGTTTTGAAGCTTGGTCTTGTTAACCCACTTTCAAAAAAGCTTATTGAGGAATTTTGTAGTTCAGTTGAGACTGTGTACGTATTTGAGGAGCTTGAGCCTGTTATTGAGGAGCAAGTAAGAGCTTGGGGCATTAACGTAATCGGCAAGGAAGCATTTACCCGTCAAGGCGAATACAGTGCTAACCTACTTAAGCGTGTGCTTTATGGAAGCGACGATGCTGTTTTTGATAAAACCGCTGTTCCAAACCGTCCTCCTATTCTCTGCCCAGGCTGTCCACACAGAAGCGTTTATTCAGTTCTTAATAAATTAAAGATACACGCCTCAGGCGATATTGGATGCTATACTCTTGGTGCGGTTCCACCACTTGGCGTTGTTGACACCTGCGTTTGTATGGGCGCATCAATCTCAGCGCTTCATGGTATGGAAAAGGGCAAGGGCAAGGACTACATAAAGAATTGGGTTGCTGTAATTGGTGACTCAACCTTCCTACACACTGGTGTAAACTCACTTATTAACCTTGTTTATAACAAGTCAACTGCAACAGTTATGATTCTTGACAACCGTACAACTGGTATGACAGGACATCAGGACCACGCAGCAACTGGCAAGACATTAAAGGGCGAGGAAACGTATGCTATTGACTTAGCTGAGCTTTGTCGTGCTATTGGCGTGCCAAACGTTATTGAGGTTAACGCCTTTGATACTAAGGAGCTTGAAAGAATAGTTAAGGAAAGCACCCAAAGTGACGTATTAACCGTTATTATTACAAAGGCGCCATGTGTTCTTTTGAAGGGACAAAAATTCCCTAACGTTTGCAAGGCTAATTTTGAAGCTTGCAAAAAGTGTGGTATGTGCCTAAAGATTGGCTGTCCTGCTATTACAAAAAACAGCGATGGCACAATTAAAATCGACCAAACGATGTGTAATGGCTGTGGTCTTTGCAAGAGCTACTGCAAGTTCAATGCTATAGAAACGGTGGTAAGATAATTATGACTAAGAATATAATGATTGTTGGTGTTGGTGGACAAGGTACGCTTCTCACCAGTAGAATTATCGGTAAGGTTGCCCTTGAGGGTGGCTATGATGTAAAAATCTCAGAGGTACACGGTATGGCACAGCGTGGTGGTAGCGTTGTTACCTTTGTCAGATATGGCGAAAAGGTTTCTGAGCCTGTAGTTGAGGAGGGTCAAGCTGATGTTATTATCGCGTTTGAGCGTCTTGAGGCTTTAAGATATGCACACTTCCTTAAAAAGGATGGTGTATTAATCGTTAACGATTGTAGAATTGACCCTATGACTGTTGTTATTGGCGCTATGGAGTATCCAGAGGGTATTTTAGAGGAGCTAAAGAATAAGCACACGCTTTACTCAATCGACGGACAAAAAATCGCACTTGAGCTTGGTAACTCCAAGGTGCTAAACTCTGTTGTGCTTGGCTTTGCCGCGCCTTATATCGGCTTTGGCAAGGACGCTTGGCTAAGTGTGGTTGAAGCAACAGTACCACCTAAAACAATTGAAATTAACAAAAAGGCTTTCGCATATGGCTACGAGGCAGAAAGATAATAGAGGAAAAAGCAATGATTTGGAATGAAACAAAGGAATGTATGTCAAGAGACCAAATGACAAATTTGCAAAGCGCACGCCTTGTTAAGCTTGTCGACTACGTTTATCATAACGTAGAGTTTTACAGAAAGAAAATGCAGGCTATTGATTTGATGCCTGGTGACATTAAATCTATTGAGGATATTACCAAGCTTCCTTTTACTACAAAGGACGACCTACGTGATAACTACCCATTTGGACTTTTTGCTGTTCCTAATTCTGAAATAGTTAGAATTCACGCATCAAGTGGCACAACTGGCAAGGCTACCGTTGTTGGCTACACAAGATACGACCTTGATGTTTGGGCTGAGTGCGTGGCAAGATGCTTGTCTATGGCTGGTGTTGGCAAGGATGATATTATTCAAATTGCATACGGCTACGGCTTATTTACTGGTGGTCTTGGTGCACACGGTGGTGCCGAGAAAATTGGTGCAACCGTTGTTCCTATGAGCACAGGCAACTCAAAGAAGCTAACTACTATGATGGTTGACTTTGGCGCAACTGCTATTGCTTGTACTCCATCATACTTACTACATATTTCCGAGGTGCTTGAGAAGGAAGGACTTCTTGATAAAATCAAATTAAAGGCTGCTATTTGCGGTGCTGAGCCTTGGACTGAAAAGATGCACAAGGAAATTGAATCGAAATTAAACATTAACGCATTTGACATCTATGGTCTTTCAGAGATTATGGGACCTGGTGTTGCATGTGACTGCCAATATCATAAGGGACTTCACGTTTGTGAGGACCACTTCTATCCTGAGGTTCTTAATACAGCAACACTTACCCCTGTTAGCGATGGTGAAACTGGAGAGCTTGCATTCACTACTCTTACAAAAGAGGGTATTCCTCTTATTCGTTACAGAACCAAGGATTTAACAAGCATTGACCACTCTGCCTGTGAGTGTGGAAGAACAAGCGCACGTATTTCAAGATTTAAGGGCAGAGTTGATGATATGCTTATTATCAGAGGCGTTAACGTATTCCCAAGCCAAATTGAAGCTGCGCTTTGCGAGGTTGAGGAGGTTACACCTCACTATATGATGATTGTAGACCGTGTTAACAACCTTGATACTCTTGAGGTTCAGGTTGAGCTTGACTCTAAGTACTACACTGACGAGGTAAGGGCTATTGAGGCGCTTACAAAAAAGATTTCACACGTTATTTTACAAGCACTCGGCATTAATGCTAAGGTTAAGATTGTTGAGCCACAAACTCTTGTTAGAAGCGAGGGTAAGGCTGTACACGTTCTTGACAAGCGTAAGCTATATTAATTTAAGAAAAGGAGATAATTAAGATGTTTGCAAAGCAATTAACTGTATTTATTGAAAATAGAAATGGTCGTTTATCCGAGGTATTAAACGTACTCAAGGAAAACAACGTTAATATTTTATCACTCAGCTTGGCTGACACAACTGAGTTTGGTCTTCTCCGTCTTATCGTTGACAACGCACAGCTTGGAAAGGATAAGCTTCAAGAAAGTGGCTTTTCTTCTCTTCTTTCTGACGTTTCAATTATTGAAATTCCACACAAGGCTGGTAGCCTTCAAGCGCTTCTTAAGATCATTGACCAAAGTGGTATAAATATTGAATATATGTATGGCCTTTCTATCGGTTCAACTGAGGCACACGTAGTATTAAAAGCAAATGATACTAAAAAGGTTGATGATATTTTGACAGAAAATGGCGTTAAAACCATCACCTGTGAGGAGCTTGCAAAGCTATAAGAGGCAAAAATGATAATAGATTTTCACACGCATATTTTTCCCGACAAAATAGCATCTAAAACTATTGAATTTCTCTCCGGCAAGGGTGGTATTCCACCATTTGCCCATGGCACAAGTGACTCCCTGATTTCTAAAATGGACGAGGCAGGTGTTGATATTTCTGTCACCTTGCCGGTTGTGACTGCCCCACATCAATTCGATAGTATAAACCGCTTTGCCTGTGAAATAAACAATGCATATAATGGAAAGCTTATTTCCTTTGGTGGCATCCACCCTCTTTGCGAGGACATTGAGGGCAAGATGAAATTCATAAAGGAATGTGGCTTTAAGGGTGTTAAAATTCACCCAGATTATCAAGGCGAATTTATCACGCACGAGGGTTACGTAAAAATACTTGAGTGCGCGCGCGACCTTGATTTAATTGTCGTTACTCACGCAGGCGTTGACTGTGGCTTTTTAGGTCAGCCTGTTAAATGTACACCCACTCTTGCAAAGGAGCTAATTAAAAAGGTTCCTCACTCAAAGCTTGTTTTAGCGCACTTAGGTGCCAACGAAATGACTGCTGAGGTATTAGATACTCTTTCTAGCGAGGATGTGTATTTTGACACTGCCTACGTTTTGCGCTTTACCGATGAAAAAACCTTTAAAGAGGTAATAAAAAGGCATGGTAGCGACAAAATTTTATTTGCAACTGACTCTCCTTGGAGTGATATAAAGAATGACGTCAATATTTTAAAGTCATTCAACCTTGATAAGGAGACTGAGGAAAAAATTCTTTACAGAAATGCGAAGGCTTTGCTTTCGATATAGGTATTACTATGGAATATAATGAGAAAATGTATGGGCTTGGTAGCAAGCGCTCAATAATTAGAGAAATTTTTGAATATAGCAAGGCGCGTGCAAAGGAAATTGGTGCAGACAAGGTTTATGATTTTAGCCTTGGAAACCCAAGCGTGCCAGCACCAGCTGACGTAAACGATGCTATTCGCGAGTTACTCGACACCGAAAGCTCAGTGCTTTTGCACGGCTATACCTCAGCACAGGGTGACCTTGGGGTAAGAATGGCAATTTCAGACAATATAAATGAAAGATTTGGCGCTGGTATTAATCCAAGCCTAATCTATATGACTTGTGGGGCGGCTGCTTCTCTTTCTATATGCTTAAAAGCTATCTTTGACCAAAAAGGTGGCGAGGAGTGTATAGTTTTTGCCCCTTTCTTCACAGAATACAGAGTGTTTATTGAAAATGCTGGTGGCAAGGTTGTTGTAAGTAAGCCACAGGAAAAAACCTTTCAGGTTGATATTTCCGACTTTGAAAGCAAGATAAATGAAAACACAAGGGCAGTTATTGTAAATTCCCCTAACAACCCAAGTGGAGTTGTTTATTCTGAGGAAACGATTAAAGCACTTTGCGAGGTACTAAAAAGAAAGCAACAGGAATATGGCAAGGTGATTTATCTAATTGCTGACGAGCCATATAGAGAGCTTGTATATTCTGGCGTTAACGTGCCTTACCTTATGAACTACTATGATAACACCTTGGTATGCTACTCATATTCTAAATCTCTTTCCTTGCCTGGTGAAAGAATTGGATATATTGCAGTTAGCCCCAAAATGAAGGATGCTGAAAGGATTTATCTTTGTGTTTGTGGCGCAGGCAGAAGCCTTGGCTACGTTTGTGCACCAAGCTTATTCCAACAGGTTATCAAGCGTTGTCTAAATGCTAAGGTTAATATTGAGGCATACAAGGAAAACCGCGACTTGCTTTATAATAACCTAAGTGAATATGGCTATGAGTGTGTTAAGCCAGACGGTGCATTTTATCTTTTTGTAAAGGCGCTTGAAAGCGATGCATATAAGTTTTATGAGGCAGCTAAAAAGCATGAGATTTTAGTTGTTCCTTGTGATGATTTTGGTGTTAGTGGCTACGTAAGAATTGCTTACTGCACATCAAAAGAGACCGTTCTTGGCGCATTACCTGCGTTTAAGGCTTTGGCTGAGGAATATAAAAAATAATGAAAAAAGCACCGATTTTTCGGTGCTTTTTTATTTAAAATTATGTGACACGTGTCTAAATTAGAGGTTATAGTCGGTTAAATATGCTTTTGTGTTTTCAACCATTTCGTCAAACATCTTTCTTGCATCAGCTTGATTACAGGTAACAAGTGGGTCGGATGCAAATACGTTAAAGATAGCTTCAACATCACGATTTTTAATTGCCTCAGCAACTGATTCCTGCTCTGTGCAGATTTTTGATACGAGTGGGTAAATTGAGTTAGGAATGTTGCCTGCCATAACTGGGCGAAGTGAGTTAGAGGTAAATACTGCATTTGTTTCAACTACTGCGCCAAGTGGTAGGTTAGGAATTTGACCTACGTTTGGAATATTTACGTTTGTAACAAGGTCGCAAAGTCCAAGAAGTGCGCGCATTTGGTTTACACCCTCCTCGCCTGTTCTCCAAATTGCAACCTCTTCCTCGCCTGAAACAAGCTTACGGCTTCTTTCAAGTCTTCTTTTAAGGTCTTCCTTACGCCATGAAACAGGGGTAAGACCAAATTTCATTTCCTTTACTCTTTCAGGACTTTCAAGATACCACTTGCCAGGGCAGAATTCAGCTAAATGTCTGTCGCCTGCTGCAGAAATATAGCCGAATCTTTTGAACAGGTCAAACGTTACCTTACCAGCGCAAGCAAAGGAGTTATTCATCCAGTTGTTATCGGGCTTTGCAGGAAGTCCATCAGCATATTTTTCGCAGTATTTTTTGTAATATGGGAATAGGTCAATACCATAATAGCTTGCGCTTGTCAGCCAAGTAAAATGGTTTACGGCTACTGGATTAACCTTAATTTCCTCTCTTGTAGCCTTCTTGCCAAGAAATTCCTCAACTACCCAAGTAAGTAGCCTTTGAGTTCCAAAAACCTCGTGGCAGCATCCAAATGCCTTAATTTCTGGGAAGGTTTGGTAAAGTGATTTTACGCAAAGCGTCATTGGGTTGGTGTAGTTGATAACCCATGCATTTGGACAGTATTCCTTTACGTAGTTAGCAATTTCCTCAAACATAGGAATTGTACGCATTGCCCTTACGATTCCACCAGGGCCGGTTGTATCACCTACTGATTGATAAATACCATATTTTTCTGGAGTATGAACATCGCTTTCCATCTCGTCAAAGGTACCAGGAAGAATGGAAATGACAACAAAGTCAGCGCCTGTTAGTGCCTCCCTTGGTGTTTTTGATGCATAGTAATTCCATTGTGATTTGGTGTCCTTGCAGTCCTTATATTTATTTCCAATAATTTCGTTTGCTTCGGCTGCCTCATAATCAATATCATAAAGATAAACGTCTCCGCTCATATCCTCGTTTGCGGCAAGGTCACTCATAAGCCCCCAAGCCCAACCACGTGAGCCGCCGCCTATATATGCAATTTTGACGTTTTTAGCCTTTCCGTTTTCAAAAATCATATCATTTCTCCTTGCTTGTCATTATATGACAAGACCATTATAGCACACTTTTATTCTTTTGGAATAAAAAAATAAATATTTTTAAAAATTTTACTCCAAGGGTCTATCTTTTTTTATATTTTTATATTAAAATATATTTAGATTTTATTTTACGTGAGGTTTTCTTATGAAAAGAACAGAAAAATTTATTCAATTTGGTGAGGGTGGTTTTTTACGTGGATTTGCTGATTGGATGATTCAAAAAATAAATGACTCAACCGATTTTGATGGTAGTGTTGTAGTTGTACAACCTATTAAAGAGGGGCTTTGTGATATGCTTGAGGCTCAGGGCTGCAAGTACACCCACTTGGTCCGTGGTACTGAGGGCTATGAATCAAGCGTTATTGACGTTATATCAAGATGTGTAAAGCCTTATGATGATTTTGACAGCTATCTAAATCTTGCCTCTCAGCCCGAATTAAGATACATAATTTCAAATACCACTGAGGCAGGTATTACATATAGTGATAGCGACAAGGCAACTGATGCTCCCCCTGCCACCTTTCCTGCCAAGGTTACTCTACTTTTAAAGAGAAGATTTGAGCTTGGGCTGTCTGGCTTTATTTTCTTACCCTGCGAGCTTATTGACAGAAATGGTGACAATTTAAAATCTTGCATTTTAAAATATGCCGACCTTTGGGGCTTTGATGATGATTTTAAAGCTTGGGTGAAAAATGAAAACGTGTTTACAAACACCTTAGTTGACCGTATAAATACAGGCTATCCTAAGGGTGAGGAAATTGAGCTTACCTTTAATGACAAAATGGTAAACACATCAGAATTTTTCCATCTTTGGGTAATTGAAACTGATTATGACCTCGAAAGTGAGCTTCCGTTTAAGAAGGCTGGCTTAAACGTTATAGTAACAAAGGATGCGCTTGAAAGATACAGAACAAGAAAGGTGCGTATTTTAAACGGTGCGCACACCTCACTTGTGCCTTATGCATTGCTTTCCGGCTTTGATACTGTTAAATCCTGCGTTGATGATGAAAAAATGAACGCATATATTAAAAAGTGTGTGTTTGAGGAGATTATACCAACTCTTGATTTGCCAAGGGACGAGCTTGAGGGATATGCAAACGACGTGCTTGTGCGCTTCTCTAACCCTTATATTAAGCATTATCTTTCTTCAATTGCGCTTAACTCGGTTAGCAAATTTAAGGTTAGAGTTTTGCCATCTATTCTTGAATATAAAAAGCGCTTTGGCACTTATCCAAAAACACTTATATTCGCTCTTAAAAAGCTACTTGAGTTTTATAAAACCGATATGACAAATGATGACCCAGCTATTTGCGCATTTTTAAAGACTGCAACCACCGCTGAGGCGCTTGCAAATGAGTCGCTTTGGGGTCAGGATTTAAGCTGTCTATTAGGAGATTTGGAATGATAATTAACAAGCTTGATAATGTCGAGATAAGCCTTCAAGACGGGCACAAATATGCGCTTTGTGATATAAAGGCTGGCTCAAACGTCATAAAATATGGCAACCCTATTGGTCACGCAACGGCTGATATAAAGAAGGGTGAGCATGTACATACACACAACCTAAAGACTAATCTTTCTGGCAACCTTGAATACAAGTATTCGGGTGGTATAAAATATCAAAAATTAGACACGTCTGACACATTTTTAGGTTATTTGCGTGAAAATGGCGACGTTGGCATTAGAAATGAAATATGGATTATACCAACCGTTGGCTGTGTAAATAAAATAGCCGAGGAGCTTGCCAAAAAAACAGGCGCGTTTGCTTACACCCATCCATTTGGCTGCTCACAGCTTGGAGATGACCAAAAAATCACTCAGCTAATTTTACGTGGACTTGTAAATCACCCTAATGCTGGCGGAGTTTTAGTGCTTGGCCTTGGCTGTGAGAATAACAACATTACTGAGTTTAAAAGAGTGCTTGGTGAGTGGAACGAATGTAGAGTTAAGTTTCTTAACTGTCAAGACTACGAGGACGAAATTTCCGAGGGTGTAAGGATAATTAATGAGCTTAAGGAATACGCCTCTAAATTTGAAAAAACGCCCATACCTGTGTCTAAATTGCGTGTTGGTCTTAAGTGTGGTGGCAGTGATGGATATAGTGGAATTTCAGCTAACCCACTGCTTGGTCGCTTTAGTGATACGCTAACCTCGCTTGGTGGCTCAGTTGTATTAACAGAGGTGCCCGAAATGTTTGGCGCTGAGCATCTTTTGATGCAAAGGGCTGAAAACGAGGACGTATTTAATAAAACAGTTTCACTTATTAACAATTTTAAAAATTACTATGTGACACACAATCAGGTTGTTTATGAAAACCCATCTCCTGGCAATAAGGCTGGTGGAATTACCACTCTTGAGGAAAAATCACTTGGCTGTGTGCAAAAGGGTGGTGGCTCAGTTGTGCGTGACGTGCTTGACTATGGCGACACAATAAAAGCAAATGGACTTTCACTGCTTAACGGCCCTGGCAATGATATTGTAGCTATTACTAATTTAACTGCCTGTGGTGTACATATGATTTTATTTACAACTGGTCGTGGCACGCCTCTTGGCGCTCCTGTACCAACTATAAAGGTTGCAACAAATAATGCCCTTGCTACCAAAAAATCCTCTTGGATTGATTTTGATGCCTCACCTACTCTTTGTGGCAAAGATTTAGACAAGGAATTTTTTGAGTACGTAATGGCTGTTGCAGGTGGTAAGGAAACGAAAAACGAAGAAAAGAATTACCGTGAAATTTCTATTTTCAAGGACGGAGTTACACTATGAAAACTATTATAAATGACGATTTTATTCTTAGAAGTAAAACTGCTAAGGAGCTATATAGCAAGGTTAAGAATTTACCTATTATTGACTATCACTGTCACTTAGACCCAAAGCTAATTGCTATTGACTATAGGTTTGACAATCTTGGAGAGCTACTCCTTGGTGGCGACCACTATAAATGGCGTATGATGCGCTCCTTTGGTGTTGACGAGGAGTATATCACAGGAAATGCGTCCTACAAGGACAAATTCCGTGAGTTTGCAAGAGCCCTCTCCTATGCTATTGGCAATCCTCTCTACCACTGGACACACTTAGAGCTTAAAAAATATTTCGGAATTGACGAGGCGCTTACCGAGGAAAATGCAGATGAGATTTATGAAAGATGCACTGCTCTTTTAAGAACACCTGAATTTTCTTGTCGTAACCTTATTAAAAATTCAAACGTTGAGGTTGTTTGCACAACTGACGACCCTATTGACACCCTATGCTATCACGACCAAATTAAGGAAAGTGGCTTTGGTGTAAAGGTGCTTCCTGCTTTCCGTCCTGACAAGGCGGTTAATATTCACAAGGAAACATTTCTACCTTATATTGAAAAGACTGGCGTTAAGAGCTACGAGGAATTAAAGTCTTGGCTTGCAAGCCGTCTTGACTTCTTCCACGAAAAGGGCTGTCGCCTCTCCGACCATGGTCTTGACTTTATTCCATATGCCAAGGGCGATGCTGGTGCTATTTTTGACAAGGCGCTTAAGGGTGAGGCGCTTACAAATGAGGAAATAAGCGCCTATATGACTGACTTGCTTGTTTTCTTTGGCAAGGAATATGCATCTCGTGGTTGGTGCATGCAAATACACGTTGGTGCTATTAGAAACAATAACACAAAGATGTATAAATTGATCGGCCCTGACACTGGCTACGATAGCATTGCTGAAACTAACCTTGGTGAAAATCTTGCAAGGCTAATGGACACGCTTGAAATGACAAACGAGCTACCAAGAACTATTCTTTACTCACTAAATCCAAAGGACAACTACGTGCTTGGCACTCTTATGGGTTGCTTCCAAGGTAGTGGTATTGGCTCTAAGATTCAGCTTGGCTCTGGTTGGTGGTTTAACGACCAAAAGGACGGTATGGAGGAGCAACTAAAGGCACTTGGGAACCTTGGTGTGCTTGGATGCTTTGTTGGTATGCTTACAGACTCACGTAGCTTTGTTTCATACACAAGACACGATTATTTCCGTAGAATTCTTTGCAATCTTATTGGCACTTGGGTTGAAAATGGACTTTACCCAAATGACGAAAAAATGCTTGAAAAAATCGTATGTGGTATTTCATACGAGAATGCTAAGAATTATTTTAATTTTTAAAATAGATTCTATCGCTACGCTTTAGAATGACATATTAGAAAAGCACTTGCAAACGCAAGTGCTTTTTATCTTACCAATCAGATTCTATACTGACAATTTCACCAGATTCTTTGTTTATTTTGTAGGTGTAAGTAAAATAGTCTAATAAATCGGGCGTTAAATTAGAGTCGTCGCCTACATATTCCAAGTCAAAAAATACATAGAAATAAGCTGTATTATCACCCTCAATTATTCTTGGCTTGTAAACAAAGCCATCAGGTGGAGTGTCAATGCCAAGTTCCTTTTCAAAATGGGTGTTTGCTATCTCTATTGCCTCTGCCTCAGTGATATTATGCTCAACCTTGCCGTCCTCTATATCGCGTGGGTT
Source organism: Clostridia bacterium (assembly GCA_017501545.1). GTDB lineage: Bacteria > Bacillota > Clostridia > Oscillospirales > CAG-272 > RGIG2000. The sequence continues at coordinate 21,109 of JAFVWS010000012.1, forward strand.
ATATGCAAGTGCGCAAGCAATTGGTATTTTTGTTTCGTCCCAGCTTGGTTGAATTTCGTTTTTATCAATTTTTTCCGCTCTTTCCATATCTAAAACAAGGTAAAGGGTAGTTCCTTCATACTCGTCAAGACTGACAAAATCGCCATCTCTGTTTAAAATTACGTACTCATCTCCCCAACGGAAATCATACTTTGCTTTTATGGCTTCACTATCAATCTCGTCACCAAGAAGCGTAAATACCGTTGAATATTCATATCTATACGAGATAACCTCACCGTCATAAAGATCGGTTGAGCCGGGATAGGTTTCTGCTGTCATAAAATACCCTGTGTGTTCTACGATAAGCATATCCCCTGCTGTAATATCAAGTGGCTCCTCAATGTCTATATGAATATATGAGTCGTCACAGAGCAATTTAGCATAAGCTTTACCCGACAAAGTTTCAAACACGTGCCAATATGCATAAGTGTACATAAAGCGTGAGGTTTTTATGTCCTCCTTATTATTTTCTCCTTCTATTGATATTTCAAGTATTTCGCCGGTTACTTTATCAATGGTGTAGTAATATGCATCACCAACTGTGCCGTTTGTATATAGCTTTTTGAAATATACCGTATAGTTGCCGCCATCTTCAATACTCATTCCCTGAGAATAGCGGAAGCCATTTCCGTCCTCGGCATAGTTTTTGTAAAAATGCTCCTCTGCTATTTCGCTCGCTTCTTCTGCGGTTATCTTTGACGGTTGACCTGCCTCTAAATCACGTGGGTTATATGCAAACATAGATGCGATAGGAATTATTTTGTCTGGTTGTTCCACATCAAGGTCTGAAAAATCCTCATTCCATCCATAATCAGGAAGTCTTTTTTGGTCAATAACAAGATATATTTCATCTCCGTTATATTCATCTAATGGGACAAAATTACCGACACGGTCAACGATTACATATTCCTCGTCAAGGTCGTATGAGTTTTTTATAAATTCGGTGCTATAAGCTTCGCCCGTAAGATGTATCACATGCGCATATTCAAATGAATAGGAAATTACCTCTCCGTTACGCAAACCATGTGAGCCGGGGTAACTTAGTTCTGTCCAAATTTCGCCTGTGTGGACTATTTTAATTATATCGCCTGCTACTATGTCATTTGGCACTTCAATTCTGCCAAAGGAGTTATCTAAATATCCATCGTCGCAAAGCAATGTTAGCTTGCCTAAAACGTGCCAACCGTAGTCATAGGTATATTGTAAGGTTGTCGTATTAATCTTGGGCTCGGGCTCGGGTTCGGGCTCTGGAGTTGGATTTGGATTTGGTGTCGGCTCAGGCTTTTCTTCTAAAATATCAGGGTTTGGCTTATTACAGCGGGCGCATTTTTCAAGGACATTGCCATTTTCGTCAGTGAAAAGGTGGTCAAAATTATCCTCACCCTCGGTGAGTCCGCAATAGCCACAGGTAGCCTTGTGAGTGCATTGTATTGCGTCATTTGTTGCCCACAAATGGCCCTTTATGTTATATGGCTTTCCACAGAAATTACATTTAGTGTCGCAGTAGGTATTATCATACTCATGCTCACATACTTTATTTCCACAAGCAACAAAAATTAATGATATCATCAATACTATTAGAAATAATGAAATTAATTTGGTTTTTTTCATAACTCTTCCTCCTTTTTAAGAAAAGTCTTGCTTCTCTCTACTAATATAGACGAAATTTTTAGTTATTTGGTTACATTGTATAAAAAATTTTATCACAATTTATTATTTTTGTCAATAATAAACAAAAAGCCCTTGCTTAGCGCAAAGGCTTTTTTATTACTGTGTTTTTAAAAAATTGCACACTGTGTCATAAATTCTATCCATTGAGTCAATTTCCATTGTTTCTTTTGGTGTGTGCAAATCGTGTACGTTTGCGCCAACGGAAATGGCGCTAAGTCCCTTTACGGCTGAGGTGATAAGACCACACTCAAGTCCTGCGTGGATTAGTGTTGGCTCGGTTTTTTTGCCAGTTGCTTCATAATATGCTTTTTGATATTTTAAAACAAGAGGGGAATTTGCCTCATCCTGCCATGATGGGTATCTTTCGTGGTGATAGTAATCTGCCCCTATTTCGTTTGCTATCCTTTCAAGCTCATTTGTTGAATAATCAAGCCCCTCTTTTGTGTATGCACGAGAGGAAAAGCCAACCATTATTTTGCTTTCCTCTGTCCTTATTCTTGCTAAATTTCTTGAAATTGATGGCAAAATCGGAGCTACATCACGATATCTTAAAACTGCATTAGGAATAGACAATAGCTTTAGCATTTTTTCGGTATCAGCCAAGGAAAAGGCGCTTGACGTGTCTGTTTTTTCAACATTAAATATAAGGCCCTTGTCCTCTTTTTTAGCTGGCTTGCTTAAAATTTCGCTTGTGATTTTGTCCTTCGCTTTTTCAAATGCGTCGCTATTTACTGGTACTATAATGCACTCACACTCACGTGGGATTGCGTTGTCCTTATCGCCACCTGAAATATAGCTGATTTTATAATCTGTTATTTCTTTAATAAGCCCTAACGCTTCACCCATCAATTTGTGCGCGTTAAGTCTATTTTTATCAATATCCTCACCAGAGTGTCCACCAGATAAGCCACTAATTGTTAATTTATAAGCGGTATTTTCGTTTGCTTCTTTCTTAAGAGGCAAGGTCATTTCAGTCCTTACGCCACCACAGCATCCGATAATAACAGTATTTTCCTCGGCAGAGTCAAGATTTATCATTTGCTTAGCCTTAACCCTGCTATAATCAAATGCACCAGCACCAACAAGTCCTATTTCCTCACTGGAGGTAAAAAGACACTCTAGCCGAGGGTTTGAAATATCGCTTTCCAAAATTGCAAGCATAATTGCAACACCAAAGCCGTCATCAGCGCCAAGAGTGGTATCGTTTGCCATTAAAATATTGCCATTTTGGATTAATTCAATGGGGTCAGTGTCGAAATTATGGATTTTTCCACTATTCTTTTCAGCCACCATATCTGTGTGTGCCTGAAGCATTACTGTATCCTCGTTTTCTCTGCCACAGCTTGCCTCCTTAACGACGAAAACGTTATTTGCACTGTCACGATAGCAAAAAAGCCCGCGCTTCCTTGCAAAGGATTCTATATAGCTTGCAATTTGGTCCTCTTTTTTTGATGGACGAGGAATTTTTGATATTTCTTCAAAATAATAAAATGGTCTTTCGTTTCTTACTCCAGTAATTATCATTGCAAAATCATCCTTAAATTTACTATTTATGACTTTATTTTATCACTTTGGGATAAAATTGTAAATAGGGTTTTAAAAGTATTCACTTTTACTTGACACCGAAGTGTCAATAATATATAATAATATTATGTTGTAAAAAATATGCAAATCACACTTTTGAAGGGAGGTCTATGATTGAAAAAGATTGATTCTGTTGTTCTAAAGGAAACTGCTTTTATTGCCATTATTTCCTTTATAATGAGTGCATTTATGCAGGCAATTTTTCTAATTGTTAGCTATTGGCTACCTGAGGCGTGGGATTGGCGCGTTTTAGTTGGAAACCTAATTGGGCTTGCCTCTTGCGTTTTAAACTTTTTCTTAATGGCCTTAACCGTTCAAAGGGCGCTTGATAAGGAGCCTAAGGATGCAAAGAATTATATGCGTCTTTCACAAATGCTACGCACACTTATGCTTTTTGTCATTGCCTTGGGCGCTTACCTAATTGACCTGTTTGCATTTGATAACAGTGTAAGCTTTATTCTTGCTGTGGTTATTCCTTATATATTCCCGAGAATCGCGGTTATGCTCCGCCCTCTTGCTTCAAAAATCAAGCAAAGGAGGAATAAAGGCGATGAACAAAAATAATAAAAAGTCAGTTGGCTTTATTTTGCTTGATATATTCTATATCACCATGGCAATTTTGCCACTTGGTGTAGGAATTTTACTAAAGCTCATTTCGACTCCACCGTCTGATGGCGGGGTTACAATTTCAGGTGCAAGGGTTTTTTGGCACATTGATATATCAAGTAGTAATTTTCTTGATATTTTTATAACCGAGGCGCAGATTAACTCAGTCTTAGTTATCATTACGATACTTTTCGTATGCTTATTCTTAACGCATGGTCTTAAGCAAAAAATTTGGCTTAAGCGTCAGCACCTTGCAGAGATAATTATAGAAAAGGTTGACTCAATGGTTGCTGATAATATGGGTGAGCCGTTTAAGGCATTTCCACCATTTATCATAGCAATTATGGCGCTTTCCGCGTTTTCAAGCTTAATTACACTACTTGGCTTGTTCCCACCAACGTCTGATATTAATATTGTCGGTGGTTGGGCGATTTTAGTCTTCATTATTATCACTTATTATAAAATGAAGTGCGGTCTTGGCTACTACATTGGTGGATTTATGAAGCCTGTGTTTATCCTTGCACCTATCAACGCAATTGGTGAATTTGCAACACCTGTTTCAATGGCGTTTCGTCACTACGGAAACGTTATGTCCGGCGCTGTAATTTCTGTCCTTGTTTCATACTTTTTAGGACAGTTCTCCACTCTTTTATTTGGAGATGGCGCTATTTCAGTATTTCAGGTCGGCTTGCCTGCTATACTTTCACTGTATTTTGATATATTCAGTGGTTGCTTACAGGCATTTATATTCGCTATGCTTACTATGCTTAATATTTCAACGGCATTCGATGCCGACGAATATGAAAGAAGAAAAAAGAAAAAACTTGAGAAAAAACCAAAAAGATAAATGGAGGAAATTAATATGGCACTCGCAATTGGTATTATTTTAGGATGCTGCGCTCTTGGCGCAGGTATTGCAATGATTGCAGGTATAGGCCCTGGTATTGGTGAAGGTAACGCAGTTGCTTCTGCGTGTGAGGCTATTGGTCGTCAGCCAGAAAGCAAGGGCGCTGTTACAACAACCATGATTATGGGTTGTGCTATTGCAGAAACAACCGGTCTTTATGCTCTTGTTGTTGCAATTTTGCTTATCTTCGTTGCACCTAACACCTTTATTCCACTACTTGCAAAATACGTTCCAGTAGCATAATTATTTTTTAGGAAAATTTAACGATGTTTGATGAAGTATTAAATATCATCTCCGTCAACCTTTGGTCAATTATTGCTTCACTACTAAACCTTTTGATTATCTTTTTAATCATATTTTTTGTGCTTTATAAGCCTGTTAAAAAGATGCTTAAGGAGCGCCAAAAAACTATTGAGGATAGCTATGAGCGCGCAAGCGAGGCTGAGGCTGAGGCTAATGCAAGCAAGGAAGCTTATGAAAAGAAGCTTGAGGACGCTAAGGATGAGGCTGATGATATTATAAAAAGCGCTGTGGTTACTGCCAAGGCGCGTGAAAAGGAAATTATTGATTCTGCTAAGGAGGAATCCGAGCAGATTGTAAATCAAGCAAAGGAAAATGCACAGCTTGAGATGAAAAAGGCGCAGGCTACTATTAAGGGCGAGATTGTTGACGTTTCTACTAAGCTTACCAAAAAGCTTCTTGAAAGAGAAATCAACGAAAAGGATCACGCTGACTTGATTGACTCCTTTATTGATGAAATAGGTGAAGAATAATGGCAGATTTAAGCAAGGAATATGCTACTGCCTTGTTTTCACTTGCTTCGGAGAAATCCTTGCTTGAGGAAATTAAGACAGAGCTTGATATTATCAAGGCACAAATAGAAGAAGAGAGCGACTACCTTATGATTTTAAGGTCCCCTGCCCTCCCTCTTTCTGTGCGCCTTGGATTGATTGATGAGTCATTTGGCTCATTTAACGAGTTCACAGTATCTTTTTTAAAGCTACTTTGTGAAAACGCTCATATTGAGCTTTTGCCTGAATGTATTGATGAATTTATGGCTCTATATAAAGAGCTTTTAGGTCGCTCTGTGGCTAAGATTTACTATGTAAGGGAGCCATCAAGCGAGCAAAAGACAAGACTTGAAGAAAAGCTTGAAAAAATAAGTGGCAAGAAGATTGATGCTATTTATTTAGAGGATTCAAGCCTTATTGGTGGAATTAAAATTGAGCTGGAGGACAAAATCATCGATGGCTCCGTTTCTGCCCGTTTAACAAATATTAAGGGAGTGATTGGAAAATGAGTACACCCCAAGAAATTAGCAATGTAATAAAGCTACAAATTGAAAATTATAAGGAACGCGCAAAAATGCAGGAAACTGGCAAGGTTATTCTTGTCGGTGACGGCATTGCAAGAGTTTATGGTCTTGAAAGCTGTATGGCTAACGAGCTTTTAGAGTTTGATGACGGTAGCTTCGGTATGGCGCAAAACCTTGAAAAGGAAACTGTTTCAGTTGCAGTTTTATCTAATAAAAACGATATAAAGGAAGGCTCTATCGTTAAAAGAACTGGCAAGGTTTTATCTGTTCCAGTTGGTGAGAAATTCCTTGGTAGAGTCGTAAATGCTCTTGGTGAGCCTATTGACGGTAAGGGTCCTATTGAGGCAAGTGCAACACGTCCTATTGAGTCAGAGGCGCCCGGAATTATCGAAAGAAAAAGCGTTAGCGTGCCTTTGCAAACCGGCATTAAGGCTATTGACAGTATGATTCCTATTGGACGCGGTCAGCGTGAGCTTATTATCGGTGACCGTCAAACCGGTAAAACTGAAATTGCAATCGACACAATTATAAACCAAAAGAATTCTGGCGTTATTTGCATTTACGTTGCCATTGGTCAAAAAAGCACATCTGTTGCACAGCTTGCATCTGAGCTTGCGCACTATGGTGCTATGGATTATACAATTATAGTTTCAGCAACTGCCGCTGAGAGCGCACCACTTCAATATATCGCACCATACAGTGGCTGTGCAATGGCTGAATACTTTAGAGAGCAAGGCAAGGACGTGCTTATTATTTATGATGATTTAAGCAAGCACGCAGTAGCTTACCGTGCACTTTCCTTGCTTATTCGCCGTCCACCAGGCCGTGAGGCATATCCTGGTGACGTATTCTATCTACACTCAAGACTTCTTGAGCGTGCAGCATGTGTTGACGAGGCTTATGGTGGTGGCTCCATCACTGCTCTGCCTATTATTGAAACACAGGCTGGTGACGTTTCGGCATATATTCCTACAAACGTTATTTCTATTACTGACGGACAAATATTCCTTGAAACTGAGCTTTTCCATGCTGGAATTATGCCTGCTATCAACCCTGGTATTTCTGTTAGCCGTGTTGGTGGCTCTGCTCAGCTTAAGGGCATGAAAAAGGTTGCGGGTGAATTAAAGCTTCTATATTCTCAATATCGTGAGCTTCAATCCTTTGCGCAGTTTGGAAGTGACCTTGATGCTGACACTAAGAAACGCTTAGCGCTCGGTGAAAGAATTGTTGCCATACTCAAGCAAGGCAGAAACGCACCTGTAAAGGTTGGCTGTCAGGTTGCTATTGTTTATGCAACAATCAATGGATATCTCGACAATGTTAGTGTAAGTGATGTGCCAAGCTATGAGGCTTCTCTATACGCAAGACTTGAAAACAACCATAAAAATTGGCTTGACAGAATTGAGGCTGGCTACTTTGACAAAGAGGATGAAGAAGCACTAAAAGAAATCCTTTTGGAAATGAAGGTGTAGCGCTATGCCTAACACAAAAGCACTTCGTGTGCGAATAAAAAGTGTTAAATCTACTGAGCAGCTAACAAAGGCGATGGGGCTTGTTGCATCATCTAAAATCAGACGTGCAAATGAAGCCATGAGCAAGGCAAGAGAGTATAAAAAATCACTAAGCAGTGCTATTTCTCTTTTGACCTCATCACCTGATTCACAAAAAAGCCCATATATGCAAAATCGCGACACGGGGCGCACAAAAATCATTATAATCGCAGGCGACAGGGGTCTTGCAGGTGGATACAATGCAAACGTATTCAGACTTGCCAAGGAGTACCCTGAGGCTGAGTTTATTCCGATTGGAAAGCGTGCGTGCGACTACTTCTCAATGCCTATAAATTCATCAGAAAAATACGCCTTCGATGATGCTATGGCGCTTGCTAAGGAGCTTTGCAATGATTTTGCAGAGTCAAAATTTGACCGTTTGGGCATTATTTATACAACCTACCACTCTGTTATGACGCAAGAGGCATCATTTGAGTGGCTTCTCCCCTTGACAAAGGGCGAGGACAACAAAAATGCAGGCATGATTTATGAGCCTGACCATTTAACTGTGCTTAACTTAGTGGTTTGTGAATACGTTGCAGGTATGATTACCTCGCTTGTGCGAGAAAGCTTTGCCTGTGAGGTTAGTGCGCGCCGTATGGCGATGGACTCTGCAGGAAAGAACGCAAAGCAAATGATTAATGATTTAAGTCTTGAATACAACCGTGCAAGACAAGGCGCCATCACCCAAGAAATTACAGAAATTGTTGCGGGTGCGGGCGATTAAGTGAGGTGAAAGCATTGGATAAAAATAACATAGGAAGGGTTATTCAGGTAATGGGCCCTGTTGTTGACGTTGTCTTTAATGAGGGAGAGCTTCCTCCTATCTATAACGCCCTTACCATTCCCGTTTCTAATCGTACTTTAACTGTTGAGGTTGCACAGCACATTGGTGACAACACGGCAAGATGCATTGCTATGGCTTCAACTGATGGACTTCAAAGAGGAACAGCCGTTACTGACACCGGTGCACCTATTTCCGTTCCCGTTGGAAAAGAGACACTGGGTCGCATATTTAACGTCCTTGGCGATGCCGTTGACAACCAACCAAATCCAGAAACGAGTGAGCGTTGGAACATTCATCGCTCTGCACCAAAATACGAGGACCTTAAAACAAGTGCCGAAATTTTTGAAACTGGTATTAAGGTAATTGACCTAATTTGCCCTTACTCTAAGGGTGGTAAAATTGGTCTTTTTGGTGGTGCTGGTGTTGGTAAAACAGTTCTTATTATGGAGCTTATTAACAATATAGCTAAGGAGCACGGCGGTATTTCCGTATTCTCCGGTGTTGGTGAGCGTACACGTGAGGGAAATGACCTTTATAACGAAATGAAGCAATCAGGCGTTTTGAGCAATACAGCGCTTGTTTACGGACAGATGAATGAGCCACCGGGGGCAAGAATGCGTGTTGCGCTTTCTGGTCTTACTATGGCTGAATACTTCCGTGATAGCGAGGGACAAGACGTTCTTCTATTTATTGATAATATTTTCCGTTTTACTCAAGCTGGCTCAGAGGTTTCCGCACTTCTTGGTCGTATGCCATCTGCCGTTGGCTATCAGCCTACGCTTGCTACTGAAATGGGCGCATTGCAGGAAAGAATTACCTCTACAAAGCAGGGCTCTATCACTTCAATTCAAGCTGTTTACGTGCCTGCTGACGACTTAACTGACCCTGCGCCATCTACAACCTTTGCGCACCTTGATGCGACAACGGTTTTGGCAAGAAGCATAGCCTCACAGGGTATTTACCCTGCCGTTGACCCTCTTGAATCAACAAGCCGTATTCTCTCCCCTTCAGTTGTTGGTGAGGAGCATTACTACGTTGCTAAAGAGGTGCAAAGAATTCTTCAAAGATACAACGAGCTTATGGATATTATCGCTATTATGGGTATGGACGAATTGTCTGACGATGATAAGCTTCTTGTTGCAAGAGCAAGAAAAATTCAGCGTTTCCTCTCTCAACCATTTGACGTTTCTGAAAAGTTTACTGGTATTAAGGGTACTTACGTGCCTATTAGCGAAACAATTCGTGGCTTCAAGGAAATTATTGAGGGTAAGCACGACAGCTTGCCAGAGAGTGCCTTCTTGTTTGTTGGCACTATTGACGAGGCTGTAGAAAAGGCTAAGAGGGTATAAAAATGAAGAAATTTCATTTAACTATCTCCTCACCTGACGGAAATATTTTCGAGGGCGAGGCTTATAAGCTTGATGTGCGTGGTGTCGAGGGTGACCTTGCTATTATGGCTGGGCATATTCCCTTTGTGACTGCAATCAAAGCGCACCCATGTGCCCTATGGCTTGATGATGAAACTAAAAAGGAAGCAAGCTGTGATGGTGGCTTACTTACAGTTTCAAGCGAGGGGGCAACGCTTATTGCAGGCTCCTTCAAGTTTAGCGAATAAAAGTTTTAGAGTGTCACTCTAAAGGACAGTTTTCAAAATACGGTATATCTCGAAAGAGGTATGCCGTTTTTTGTATTTGTGGACACAAATGCAGTGCTTGTCAGGAAGATTGACAAGTTATAGGTGAACATCAAAAGCCTCCCGGAAGGTGATTTTATAAATTTCACGAAATATATTTACAAACCGCAAAAACCGTGATATAATAAGCTTGCTACACAAAACCGAATAAACTTTTAGTGCTAATGGTCTTTCTATTTATAGGGGATGTTATACCCTTTTTTAGGCATACTACTTTTGAATTTGGCAAAATCGCAAATTCCAACAGGTAGTATGTCGGATACCATTATCCCGTTTATCTGGTTTTGTGTAGCAGCAATCGGAGTTTGCGTTTTTCGGAGCGTTGACTACGGTTGACGCTCTTTTTTTACTTTATAGTTATTTTTAAGGAGAACATCATTATGCGTTACACAACAACAAGTTGCAGAAATTGCGGTTTTAAAACAAGAAGTCACGAAAGCAACGTTCCCAATGTGCAAATAGGATCTCCCATTCTGCGTTGTCCCCGATGCGGTAACTTAATTTTGGATGGTATCGCCACAGAATATGAGTTCATGACAGATAAAGAACGAGCCAAATTTACAACAGAGAACGCTCGAACTGCAAGTTATCCAGGAAATATTTTATTTATAATAGTTGGTTTTGCTTTGTTAATTGGAGGAATTGTATTAGGAGGGGGATATATTGCGGCTGGATTGATTTTTGGCGGTGGATGTATATTGCTTGGAATATCTCGAATTATTAAAAACAATAAAATGAGCAGTGAACAGATAATAGAACAAGCAGTTTACGAATCTTTGCAAAGAACTAAAAATAGTGATTATGTGGAATTTATTAAACAATCATATTCAGCAAACAAAATAAAAAGACAGTACCGCACCTATGCTGGTAAAGATGTTTTCATGAACAAATACAAAATATTCGAAACACGAGAATCATACATTGATAACATGAAAGAATTTAACAAGTTGATTGAATTAATTGGCGTTGACGAATGTGTTGAGAAAAGTGAAACTACTACTTTTATTAATCCATAACTGCTAAGAAAAAGGACAGAGAATCCCAAACCGAGCTCTGTCCTTTTTATGTCAGTACATAAGAATTATATTCAATTTCAAAAACTGTCCTTAAGAGTACGCCGCATTAGCCGTTCCTTTTTTATTAGAATTTAGCTGTTTCTCCTGCAGGAATTTTATACTGCTTTTCCTCGTGCAAGAGATAAACATCAATACCTGTTGGATTGTGCACCTTGCTTAAATCAACTGAATATTCAAGCGCGCGAAATGCTTCTATATAATCATATATTTCAATGTTTGTTGCGTACCAAACGTCGTCTCTTTTTGAAACGAGCTTAAAGAATTTTTCAAGGCGCGCCCAGTCCTCGTCTGTTCTGAACTCATAGGTGTGACCCCAAACATAGAAGAGCCAACCATGTGTCGCAAAACGAGTTTCTTTTTTAGGCGAGCTATTAACAAATTTATCAGCAAGCTCAAAAAGTCTTTCATCTGCGTGGTGACAGGTTGAAGGCATTTTTAGCCACTTTTCTGGAAGTATATAATTGTGGTGAGCCTCGGTTGTACGAGAATATTTAATTCCACAATTTTTGCAAGCCTCAATTACTGTATCGTTGTATGTGCCAAATGGATAAGCCATACCACGAACTGGGTAATTTAAGTGCTTTTCAAGGTTGCGTCTATCGTCTAAAACCTCAGTCACAATAACGCTTGCTGGCATTTTTTCAAGGAATGGATGGTGTACTGTATGAACCGCCACCTCGTGACCCTCGTAAAGTGAGCTAATTTCTTCAAGTGAAACTCTATCATTTTCATTTTTGGTCTCGGGCATAAATCCGCTATTTAAATTAAACGTGCCCTTTAGCCCGTATTTGTTAAGCAACTCAATAAAGTGTCTATCTTCCTTTGGTCCGTCATCATAGCTAAAGGTTAATGCCTTTGTTTTGAAATTAGGATAAAGCATAAAATCGTTATTCATAAACATATTTTCTCCTTAAAAATGTGACCATGTGTCTAATTTTGACTTCTTTCGCCTAAAATGCTTCTGTACTTTTGGTAGAAGCTTTCAAAATATTCACCATCAAGCGCATCTCTAATCTTTTCCATCAAATCATTATAGAAATAGAGGTTGTGAAGCACGGCAAGGCGCATACCAAGTGCCTCCTTTGCCTTGATAAGGTGTCTTATATAAGCACGTGAGTAATCACGGCAAGCGGGACAATTGCAGTTTTCATCAATTGGACGAGAATCATCACGATATTTCTCATTCATGATATTCATTTTGCCATGCCATGTAAATAAGTTTCCGTGGCGCGCATTTCTTGACGGCATTACGCAGTCGAAAAAGTCAATTCCACGATGCACAGCCTCAAGAATATTGCAAGGCGTGCCGACACCCATTAGATATCTTGGCTTATTCTCAGGCATATGAGGCTCAACAACGTCGATTATATGATACATTTCCTCAGTTTCCTCACCAACGGCAAGTCCACCGATTGCATAGCCATCAAGGTCAAGCTTTGCTATTTCCTTCATATGCTCAACACGTAAATCCTCGTAAGTGCTACCCTGATTTATGCCAAAAAGCATTTGCTTTTTATTAATAGTTTCAGGTAAAGAATTGAGCCTTGCCATTTCGTCCTTACAACGAACAAGCCACCTAACAGTACGGTCACACGATTTTTTCGTGTAGTCATATGGGGCTGGATTTTCAATACATTCATCAAATGCCATTGCAATTGTAGAGGCGAGATTTGACTGAATTTGCATTGACTCCTCAGGTCCCATAAAAATACGCTTTCCGTCAATATGAGAGGCGAATTTTACGCCCTCCTCAGTGATTTTGCGAAGCTGGGAGAGTGAGAAAACCTGAAATCCTCCACTGTCGGTCAAAACAGGCTTATCCCAATTGAAAAATTTATGAATTCCACCAAGGTCGTGAATTAGCTTATCGCCTGGGCGAAGGTGAAGGTGGTAGGTATTTGATAGCTCCACCTGACATTTTAAATCCTTTAAGTCCGTGGTTGACACGCCACCCTTAATTGCGGCGCATGTGCCTACGTTCATAAAAACAGGGGTTTCGATTGTACCATGCACGGTGTGAAGCCTTGCACGTCTTGCTCTTCCCTCTTTTTTTATAAGCTCAAACATTGTTATTTCCTTTCAAATTGCTTTTCAAGAAAGTGCTTTGATATTTCAAAAGCAATAGGTCTGCCGTGTGGACAATATTTAATATTATCAAGAGTTAAAGCTCTGTCGCAAATCCACTTGATATGTCCACTATCGTAAATTCTGCCCGCCTTGATTGCAGCCTTGCAGGAGCATTGATAAAGCGCCCTTTCGAAGCGTGCATAGCGAGAATTCTGTGCATCTGCCTCACCACTTGATAGCTTTTCCAAAAGCGTCACAAAGGTGTCCTCAGTAGCCCCTGGCTCAATCTCTGCTGGGATTTCCGAAATAGACACAGTATCACCGTTTATCACATAGCCAAAGCCAGTTTTCTTAATGTCGTTTTCCCATTCAATAAGCGAAGATTGCTCACCAGTAGTAAGCTTGATTTCTATTGGGAAAAGAAGCATTTGTGAGCTTGGTGCTTCGTTTGAAAGCTTAGCCTTTAAATCCTCAAAGATTATACGCTCATGCGCGGCATGCTTATCAATAATATAAGCAATATCGCCAGTTTCGACTATTACGTATGAGTTATAAAGCTCACCGATGATTTTGTAGTCGGGCACTATTGCTTGTGGCTTAGTTTTAGTGCTTGCTCCCCCAAATTCTGCCACAGGGGTAGGTGCTTTTTCGATTTTTACGTGCTTTTCCTCTTCAAAGAGCATTGAAATTTGCGCATTTGCGCCCTTTTCCTCGCTTGCCCTTGGCGCTTCCTTTTTATCCGGTGCCTTTGGGAATTTTAGTGAAAACTCCTCCTCGGTGCCATATGTGCTTTTAGGGGCAGGTGTCTCTACCCTTCTTTCGTCCTTTTTATCGTACGCTGTATAATCTAAGGTGTTATTTTGGCGAACAACGCCTACATTCAGCTTGGAATCAAAGGAAAGCCTTGTACCCTTATATTCGTTATTTTCCTTGTCTTGCGCTTGGAAAATAGTGTTTAAAAGCCCTTGTGCCTCACGCGAAAGCTCTTTTTCCTCGTTATAAAGGTTAGGACGCTGAATTTCAGTTGAAAGTGCTGTGCGCACAGCATAATATACAGCGTTGAAAATAAGGCTCTCGTTTGAAAACTTTACCTCAAGCTTAGCTGGATGAACGTTTACGTCAACTAAGCTCGGGTCAATTATAATATCGAGCACGCAAAATGGGAATTTGCCCTCTGGTATGTATGATTTGTATGCCTGCTCAAGCGCTGCCTGTGCAGTTTTGCTTTTTACAAAGCGTGAGTTAATATAAAAGTTTTCAAGGTTACGGTTTGCACGATTCAATTCAGGGGTTGAGATAAAGCCCTCTACTCTAATTCCACCGTCCTCTCTTTCAACTCTTATGGTCTTTTTAGACACGTCTCTGCCTAAAATTGCATAAATTACGTTTGAAAGTGAGCCGTCACCTGCAGTTAAATACTTCAATTCTCCGTCGATTATGTATCTAAAGGAGATATCTGGGCGAGAAAGTGCAACCTTTTCAACAATACCTGAAATTGCAAGCGCCTCTGTCTTATCCTGCTTTAAAAATTTCTTTCTTGCAGGCACGTTGTAAAACAAATCCTCTACAATTACAGTTGTGCCATCAACACAGCCTGATTTGATATGGTTTATAACCTTGCCTGCATGCGCCTCAAGCAGTGCGCCAAGCTCTTCATCCTTGCGCTTTGACATTATACGAATTTTAGAAACGGATGAAATTGCAGCAAGCGCCTCTCCACGGAAGCCAAGGGTCATAATTGACTCAAGGTCAGAGGCATTTTTAATTTTGCTTGTTGCGTGTCTTAAAATTGACACTGGCAAGTCCTCGTATGAAATGCCACAGCCGTTATCTGTAATTCTAATGAAGGTGGTGCCACCTCTTTTGATTTCTACTATTACCTGATTTGCACCAGAGTCAATAGCGTTTTCAAGTAGCTCCTTAACAACTGAGGACGGACGGTCAACAACCTCGCCAGCAGCTATTAAATTTGCAACGTCAAAGCCAAGCACGTTTATTATTCCCACTGCCTTGTCCTCCTCTTTTTTTACTAATTATTAAATAGCTTTTTAAGCTCAAAGATAAAGTTCATTGCCTCTATTGGTGTAATTGTATTTAAGTCAAGCTTCTTTATCTTATCGGCTGCCTCGTAAATTGCCATATCCTCGAAGCTCATCATAGCACTTGCCACCGGAGCCTCCTTTGTAGTCTTTGCTTCTACGGTGCCGTTTTCTATCATTTCGGAAAGCACGCCCTTTGCGCGCTTAACAACCTCGTTTGGAACACCAGCAAGCTTTGCAACCTCAATACCGTAGCTATCGTCTGTTGGTCCCTTGACAATTTTGCGTAAGAAGGTAATTTCCTCTCCACGCTTCTTTGCGGCGATATTATAGTTTACAATTCCTGCTATTTCATCCTCAAGCGAGGTAAGCTCATGATAGTGTGTTGCAAACATACTACGCGCGCCTATTTTTTTGCCAGCGGTGTATTCTGCAATTGCACGTGCAATGCTCATACCATCAAAGGTAGATGTGCCTCTACCAATTTCATCGTAGATAATAAAGCTCTTTTTAGTTGCATTTTCAAGAATATATGCAACCTCTGTCATTTCAAGCATAAACGTGGACTGTCCTGATGCTAAGTCGTCTGATGCACCAACACGGGTAAATAGCTTGTCCACTATGCCTATTCGAGCGCTTTTTGCAGGAACAAACGAGCCGATTTGAGCCATTAAAACTATAAGCGCACTTTGACGCATATAGGTTGACTTACCAGCCATATTAGGTCCTGTAATAAGTGCCATTTTATCAGTTGTTGTGTTTAGATAGGTGTCGTTTGGTACAAAGTAGCTATCCTTGACAAACTGCTCAACAACTGGGTGACGTCCGTCCTTAATATCGATAACGTCACTATGGTCTACGTCAGGACATACGTATGAATTTTTAACTGCTACCTCTGCAAGTGAGAGATATACATCAAGCCTTGCAAGCATATTAGCACTACGCTGAATACGTCGTAGCTCGTTTCCTACCTTGTCCTTAATATCACAGAAAAGCTCATATTCAAGATTGCAAAGCTTGTCCTTTGCGCCAAGCACAGTCGCTTCCATGCTCTTTAATTCCTCTGTAATATATCTTTCGCAGTTTGACAAGGTCTGCTTTCTTATGTATCTTTCCGGAACCTGAGAAATTAAGGATTTTGTAACCTCTATATAGTAGCCAAAGACTCTGTTATAGCCAATCTTGAGTGTTTTAATTCCCGTCTTTTCTCTTTCGTCCTCTTCGATTTTGTCAATCCAGCCACGGCCATCTGACATAATATTACGTAGGTGGTCAACCTCTTGGCTATAGCCGTCCTTAATAAAGCCTCCCTCTCTTATAGAGAATGGTGGCAAGTCAATAAACGCATCATTAATAAGCGTGGTGACGTCCTCAAGACTGTCAAGTCCTTCACGTATATTAACAAGCTCGCGCGCTTCGGCTGTGTATAAGAGGTTTTTAACCTCTGGAATTACTGAAAGGGTTGAGGCAATCGCCTTTAAATCCTTTCCGTTTGCAGTAGAATATACGACCTTAGTCATAAGCCTTTCAAGGTCGAGCACGCTTGAAAGAAGATTGATTAGCTCTCCTCTTAAAACGATATTTGATGCAAGAGTTGAAACAGCACCTTGTCTTTCAAGAATTTTCTTAACGTCAAGAAGTGGATGCTCAATATAGCTTCTTAGCATTCTTGCACCCATTGAGGTCTTGGTTTTGTCAAGAACCCAGTAAAGACTGCCTCGTTTCTCCTTGTTTCTCATAGACTCACAAAGCTCAAGATTACGGCGTGTGTTTAAATCCATTTCCAGATATTGTCCCTCGCCATAAACGTTTACTGCACTGATATATGAAATGTCAGTCTTTTGAGTCTTAATTATATACTCAAGTATTGCGCCCGTTGCAAGCACAACGCTTGTATCTTGCGAATATTTATCTAAGAATTCAATACCAAATTGTTCAATTACTCTACCAGTACATCTTTTGTCCTCGTAGTAATTATGCATACCGAACTCTACTAATGCGCCAAGCTTTTCCTTGGCAAAATCAATTAAAAACGCACCGTTTTCCTTATCTATATTTGTAATGATTTCCTTTGGTGCGTATGTACCAAGCTCATTTAATATACGGCTTGGCTCATTTTCGACGCTTGTTGCGCACATTTCTCCAGTTGAAATGTCTGCAAAAGCAATACCAACCTTATTTCTATCGAAATAAAGTGAGCAAAGATAGTTGTTTTTAGTTTCGTTGAGGAGTGATGCCTCAACAACTGTGCCAGGGGTAATCTCCCTTACAACCTCACGGCGTACAATGCCCTTTGTTTCGTTTGGATCCTCCATTTGCTCACAAATTGCAACCTTGTAGCCCTTTGAAATAAGCTTTCCGATGTAAGGCTCTACGCTGTGGTATGGAACGCCACACATAGGCGCCCTTTCAGGCTCACCACAGTCACGACCTGTTAGGGTAAGCTCAAGCTCTCTTGACGCAGTTATGGCGTCGTTAAAGAACATCTCGTAAAAATCACCGAGACGGTAAAACAGTATAAAATCCTTGTATTGTTCCTTTATTTCAAGGTATTGAAGCATCATAGACGTCATACCGTCTTACCCCCTAAAATCAGTGATTTATGCTTTTATAAAGCCTTAATTAATGATGGTGATGACCACAGTCTGAGCCACAGCTTGAGCAGTCGTGCGCGCATGGGCGTTGGCCTGTGATTTGGAACTCAATTTCAGCGTTAACCTCGTTCATAAGGGCATTTACGTCCTCTTGAGCCTTGTTAATCATAATAAATGTTTCGCTACTTGTAACTGCTTCAACGATTTCGTTAAGTCTATTTTCAATCGCCTCGATAATCTTTTGGTCAACAGTCTCTTTTTTGTATTCCTCAGCAAGTGCGATTTGTTGAGTATTGTACTCGAGCATAAGTGCTTGGATCTTTTCATCCTTTTCGTAAGCTACCTTTGCCTCTTCCATTTTTGCGATACGTGCATCAGCCTTAATTGCTTGTCCAAGCTGAGCAGCAAGCTCCATAATTTCCATTTCTTTTCTCCTTTGGATTATATTATTTCACCGAACAGATTAAAGGTATCTGCGCGTGTGATTTTAACATTAATAAAACTGCCTGTATAGTCCTTATCACATTCAAAGTGAACAATTTTGTTGCCCTGTGTGCGAGAGGTATACATTTTTTCGTTGCTTTTGCTTTTTCCGTCAACCAAAACGCGTACGCTTTTGCCAACGAAGCTATCATTTATTTCCTTGGAAATATCGTTTTGCTTATCACAAAATCTTTGATATCTTTCGTGCTTTATTTCCTCTGGAATTTGATTCTCCATAGAAGCGGCTGGCGTGCCCTTTCGTGGAGAGTATATAAAGCTAAATACTGAGTCATATTTCACCCTTTCAATTACCTCAAGGGTTCTTTCAAAGTCATCTTCACTTTCTCCGGGAAAGCCGACTATTATATCAGTTGTTAGCGTTATATTTTCGTTTTCTGCCCTTAATTTTTCTATAATTCCGAGATATTTTTCAAGGTTATAGTGTCTATTCATCCTCTTTAAAATATCATCCGAGCCACTTTGGAGTGGAAGGTGGAAGTGTCCACTTGTGCGAGGGGATGCCTTTATTGCCTCAATCATTTCGTCCGAGGCGTCCTTTGGATGCGAGGTCATCAGGTGTAGCCAAAAATCACCCTCTATTTTTGAAATATCGTCAAGAAGCTCACTAATGCTTGTCCTATTTTCTAAGTCCTTACCATAGGAATTGACGTTTTGTCCAAGCAAGGTAATTTCCTTGTAGCCCTTTTTAACTAAATCCTTAATTTCAAGAAGGATATCCTCTTTTTTACGACTACGCTCCCTGCCCCTTACGTATGGGACAATGCAATATGTACAGAAATTATTACAGCCGTACATTATGCTGACCCAAGCGCGATAGGTGCTTTCTCTTACCGAGTCAAGCCCCTCTGCAATTTTTGGCGTTTCAGGGTCGATATCAAAATATCTTTTGCCACCATTTAGTGCGTTATAGACAAACTCTGGCAAGCGATGAATTGCGCCAGTGCCAAACGTGAAATTAACATAGTGATATGACCTTTTAAAATGCTCACGCCTGTGCTCCTGTGCAGTCATACAGCCACACACACCGATTATAATATCGGGGTTTGCGCTTTTGTAGTGCTTAAAGCGACCCACTATTGAAAGCGCCCTTTTTTCAGCATGCTCTCTTATCGCGCAGGTGTTGACGATTAAAATATCCGCCTCTTCCTCCTTGCTTGTCAGGGTGTAGCCCATTTTTTGAAGAAGTGCTGAAATTTTTTCACTATCAGCCTCATTTTGCTGACAGCCCAAGGTCATGACAAAAGCCTTTTTGCCCTTGCCCTCTAATATGGCCCTTGCTTTGCTTAGATATTCGTTTTGCTTATTTATCTCTGAGAAATCAACAAAGCCCATAATAGCCCCCTTTACGCGCGTAATAATATGCGTACATAATATTTTATCATAAAGTAAATAAATATTCAAGGTGATAATAAAATTTTCTTTCAGCTTGCATCTTGCTTTCATCAAAAAAATATGATATAATAAGTACAATATATTATATTTTAAACTAAAAGGAGCCATTATGGCAAGAATAAGAGTTACTGATAAAATTGAGGAGCTACCAAAGGCAGTCAAGGTTTTACTTTTTCTATTTCCTTTGACTGGCTGGGTTTTAAGCTCATTCTATCGCTTTTTCCGATATTCCGAAACCAGAGAAATAGTTACATTAGTTGTCGGCGTTATCGGCCTTGTTTCTGGAATTGGAATTATCTTTGGCTGGGCTGATGCTCTTAGCGAAATGAAGCATAATAAGGCAACGTTTTTTGTTGACTAAAAGGGGGCGCAAATTGCGCCTTTTTCTTTTTCAGGCAGTCCGAGCTCTGGTTTCGTGCACAAAAAAGCAAGCACTGATGTGCTTGACCGTTGAAACGGGAAGGCTCCCAAGGGAGCTATTTTTGTCCAGCTCCGTGTTAGCGAGCTACACGCTATCTTGGTTAAAAATGCGAACACAATTTGTGCATAGCACAAAGACGGGTCGATGTTGGTTTCGTGCACAAAAAAAGCAAGCACCCATGTGCTTGACCGTTGAAACGGGAAGGCTCCCAAGGGAGCTATTTCTGCCAAGCTTACACTTGCAAGCAGATTTCTTCTTTGGCAGAAATGCGAACCCAATTCAAGTGCAGGCACTTGAAGACGGTTCGATA
>JAFVWS010000002.1 GCA_017501545.1 Clostridia bacterium
AGGCAAGGCAACAGCATCTGGCACACCAGTAAATGCGCAAGGTACATCAAGTGGTGATGCAATAGTAGTAGGCTTTGATGGTACAGATTACTCACATATTCAAGCAAAGATTACAAACGTTCCAGATGAAAATACAGGACTATACTGCTCAGCATACGTTATTGATGCAGGCGTTGTAACATACCTCTACGAGGGTAGCGCATCAACCACAGCACAAGTAATCTCACTAAGCACCTATAACCCAACCTTACCAGAAACAACAGTTCCATCAAACGATGAGGAATAATTAAAAAGAGCGACCACGTGTCGCTCTTTTTTTATGCTAAGTATGGTTCAAGGAAGCTGTCAAGCTCCGTTTTATACTTTTCAGGATTTACAAGATAGGAGTTTGCGTGTCCAGCACCCTCAATTGTTATAAGCTTCTTAGGTGCCGTGCAAGTCTCATAGTTTCTTACTCCCATTTCATAGTGCACAAACGCATCGTTGTCACCATGGATAAACACAGTAGGGATTTTCGCTTTTGCCATTGCCTCAATAGGTGAGGTTTTGTCTATGTTGAAGTGACCAAAAATCTTTCCACCGATAATTTCAAACGGATAGAAAAAGCGTGGAGAAAGATGCATATCAGCAATAGTTTCCTTGATAATTTCCTTAGCCGAGGTGTAGCCACAGTCAGCAACAACCGCAACGACGTTCTTTGGCATATCAAGCGCACTCGCAATCAAAACAGTTGCCGCTCCCATTGAAACGCCAGTTAAAATAATTTTCGCGTCCTTGTCGATGCTGTTTATTACAAATTCAACCCATTTTTGACAGTCAAGGCTTTCGTTTATGCCAAATGTAATAACCCTACCCTCGCTAAAGCCACCAGCACGTTGGTCAACAGCAAGTGCGCTTCTACCACTCGAAAAGCAACGAAGCACGCCACCATTCATGTCGCGGTCAGCGCTCCCCTTGTAGCCATGGAAAAGTATCTCAATAGGCGCACCCTTTTTGTATTCATAATACTTACCGTGAAGCTTTAGTCCATCAAAAGAGGTAATATAAACGTCCTTGTATTCAAGCTCTGCAATTGATTTTTTCCAGCTTGCCATAGTATCCTTGTGCTTTTCAAAAATAAAAGATGCCTTTTTTACAACAAGAGACTTTCTTTGCGATTTAATAATAGGGGAGTAAAATGTCTTGCAAAAACATATATAAGAGATAAGAAAAAGCATTGCAATAACAAAAATACCAGCTACTAATAATGTGCTTAATATTGAAATTAAAATGATATACTCGGGTTCCATTTTTCTCTCCCTTCCGTTTTTATAGTTTATATTATTTTCACCATTTTTTGTAAATATTCAAAAAAGATACAATAAGTATACCACAACTTTTTTTGTTTGAAAAGAGAAATAGAGTGGTGTTTACATTTTTTTAAAATATCCAAATAATGTATCAGTTCAGCCTTCTTTAAAAAACGAAGGCATGTAGCATAAGATTATAGAGAAAAACGGATGTCTCATACAATTCTCAAATGTCGTAAAAATGCGACACTTTAGCCTTGACAAAAAGCCTGTAAAGTACTATAATTATTACACCCAAAGGGGAAAAGGAGAAATGATTATGAAGACACTTTTACAGCTTATCAAGGGTACAGCAAGATTACTTATTACTATACTTTTTGCTCCAGCGGCATTGTTCTTGTGCGCTGAAAGCAGAAAAATAAAATTCCGTGTTAGATAATTAAATGGGACACCCAAAGGTGTCCCATTTTGCTGGCGCAGAATCAGAGAGGCTTTAAAAAAAGAACGTCGCCACGCCTTATGCTTACAAGTAGACAAGGCTTAGGCTCGTTTACGCACTCTATTCGTGTCAAAGCCACGAAGCAGGTTCGAATCTTGACTCATAGCAACAAAAAAGGACACCCAAAGGTGTCCCATTTTACTGCTTAGAGAATCAGAGAGGCTTTTTCTTGCAAAAAAAGAACTTCGGTGAGCCTTATCCTTGCAATCTGCGAACCCCCAAAGTTCATACTTCACCTTGGGGAACCCCAGCGCAGAGAACGGCTTCACCTCGTTTGCGCACTCTATTCACGACAAGTCGTGAAGCAGGTTCAAATCGATTCCACTTCAGCAAAAAAGGACACCCAAAGGTGTCCCATTTTGCTGGCGGAGAATCAGAGATTCGAACTCTGGAACCCTTTTACAGGTTACACGATTTCCAATCGTGCGCCCTCGACCAACTAGGCGAATTCTCCGTATTGCTAAACAAGTATAACATATCTTTTTTTAAAAATCAAGTGTTTTTGATAAATTAAAGCATTGAATTTGTAGGTAGTATATGTTAGAATAAAATTAATTATAAACAGAAAAAATATTTAAGGGGTAAAAATGAAAAAAATTATAATCCCGATTTTAATATTAATGCTTCTTCCGTTACTGTTTGCCTGCTCAAATGAAAATACAGTAGAAACAGGTAAGGATGGGGATTTTTTCGTGTACGCAACTATTGAAAAAATAGAAAAAACAACCATAGAGGTCTTGATGGCAGAAAATCAAGATGCATATGGCGCTTATCTAATAAACGTTTATGATGGTACGGAATATTTAGACCCTTACGGCAATGAAATCTCAAAGTCAGATTTCAAAGCTGGTGACAAAATATCCATCACCTACAATGGACAGGTTACAAAAAGCCTGCCACCACAAATCACCGCATTAAAAATTCAAAAGCAGTAAGGTGGCAATGCCACCTTTTTTGTTGCAATAAAATAAATGATATGGTAAAATTAAGGAAAAGGAGGGGATACGGTGCTTATATTTGACAAAGGGATTATAACTGACACTCGCTCAAGCGAAGATAAAATAATAAATGGCGCAGAAATTAGTGTATGCTATACATTAACAACAGATGATATAACTAAAGGAAAAACGCCAAGCTGTACACCTTATGTTGACAGAACTGATTTATTTGACAAAGACCTTTTTGCAAAGACGTCGAATACAAGACTGACAGTTGAAGGCTACAAAAATGGATTGAAGCTCACCGCTGTTTCAAATAGCAAGGAGCTTAGTGAATTTGGAATAAACCTCCCCTTTAATTTTATGGGAAAGAAAAATGGTGGTGGCTGGGAAAATCAATTTCTCTTTAATACCCCGTATTATTCAAAGGAACAAGAAATAATGTACTTTTATCTAACCAAGCCGAATGGTAACAACCTGCTTGTGGCTGTGGTTGAGGGTGCACAAGGCTGGAAAATGGACTATTCACCATACTCGTTTGGACATTATTTTTTGAATTTAAAAATACTTGCAAATTACGACAAGGCTTACAATCAAATGGCAAAAAAGCAATACCTAAAAATTGCGATTTTACCAGTTACCACCTTTGAAAATGCACTTGAGGAATTAAGCACACTTTATGATAAGCCGTTTTTAGATTATTCTGTAAGTGGTGGACAAATAGGCAAGGAGATTGAGCTGATTTCATATGGCTCGCCCGACACATTGATAGAGGTGTATGGCGGCAAGGAAACAGCTTATCCATATAGCCAGACTTACAAGCTCAAAAACGAAGGGGAAACAACTATAATTCCATTAAAAAACGGAAAAAGAGGCGCACCCGTGTCTGTTTATGCGTATGATGGACTTATAAGCCTGTATAGAAAATCTGTATTATCAGTTAACCTTGAAATAATAAAGAACTACACGGATGGTAATCTTTGTGAGCATCAGTCGTGGCTCAGTGCAACTCTAAGATATCTTATAAAGTATAAAAGCACCTTGACCAAGGATGAAATTGCCGAACTTGAGGGCAAATCACTTGCAGAGCTTGATGTTATAACCGAGCAAAGTATAGAAAAGGCGGTAGCCCATCAAACAATTTGGCATCTGCCACATGATGACTATGGTGCTTATAATGTTTATAAATCAAATCGCGTGCAGGAGCTGTTTTTTGGCATTACAATCCTGCTTGATGCACATCGCTATTTCGGTGATGAAAAGTACCTTAAATATCTAAAAGGCGCGACACAGTGTCTAATTTCAAACTATCAAGGAGAAGATGGGCGTATAGAAATTGACTGGGGCGACAACAAGGATGATTATACAACAGTATGTGCGCCAATGATACCTCTTGTTGATACCGCAATTTATCTTGAAAAAATCGACCCAGAGCTATCCTTACAATGCAAAAAAGCAGCTAAAAAAATGGCAGAATATCTATATCAGCGAGGCATAAGCTTTCCAACCGAGGGTATTATCTCAAGTGAGGCAGAGGATGAAATGGAGGACGGCTCAATTTCTTGCACAGCACTTTGCTTGCTATATTATTGCAAAAACCTAACCCTCGAAAGAAAATATCTTGAAAAAGCAAAGGAAATTCTTGATATTCATAGTAGCTTTATAATAAATGCCCCAATCTGTCAAATGAAAAATTCAACCCTTCGTTGGTGGGAAACCCAATGGGAGGGAGATGGTGATGGACCTGCAATCTGTGCAGGCCATGCGTGGACAATTTGGCGCGCCGAGGCGGACTATCTTTATTTTAAGCTAACAGGTGACGAGGAGCATTTGATAAAATCACATAACGGCTTTATGACCAACCTTTCAAAAATAGATAAAAATGGTAAAAGCTACGCAATTTATAATCCTGATTTGATAAATGGTGGAGGCTTCCATTGGAATGCAGAGGAAACGGTGTTTAAAATTGCACCAAGATTTCCATCAATTGAGGATTGTGGACTTTCACGCTATGTGTGGATAAGATTAAATGATACATTTTTAAGTTAAAAAAGACTCCCTAAGGGGAGCCTTTTTCTTTACTTAGTTGGTAAATTAGCAGTTTTATAATCTTGAGTAAGCATAATGTTGTCAAGATAGAAAGGAACGTTTGCATAGCTACTATCCTTAATGTCTGCGTACATATAAACACCTGTTATAAGTGAGTCGGCATTTAGTTTTGCACTGCCTTGTAAGAGGTCTTGAACAGGGAGAGCAAAATAGCCCTTATATCCAAGCATCGATGAATTTTGAGCAGAACCAAAGCAACCATCATCACCATGCTTCATTTCTACCCACTCGCTTGTGCCATCAGCCATATAATAGAACACAGGAGAAGCTCTATCATAGTCGTCTGTTCTATATGGAGTGCCAGTAGAATTATTTGTAATCAAGCCAAAGCAAGCCTTTCTAAAATCAACATTTGTAAAGTCAGCCCAAACAATCAAATACTTGTTGTCGCCTAACTTTCCATAGTTTTCTTCACTTAAATCAATATAAAATTCAAAGTTACCAGTTTGGCTACGCTTGATTTCAATTGCTCCAGAACCACCAACACCGTTGGTATCAATTTGAGTAATGGTAGCAGTTCCAGCTATATTGTTATTGTCAAGGCCCGAGGCAACGCCATCGACTTTGCTGTTGCCATCGATCAAAACTGAATTAACAGGAAGCTGTTCAAAATCATCTGGATTTAATCTTTCGATAACATATTCAACGTAAGTTGGCATCTTATCATATGTTGAAAGGCTTAAGTCAAACACGCGGCAGCCCATATGCTCAATGCTGCCGTAGCCGAGAGGGCTAATTGTAGGGGCAGAGCAAAGCTTAATTCCATAATAATTGTACATATAGTCATTATTGTGGTCGTGACCTGTTACAATTGCCTTGACGTCCCCACGTGTCAAAATTGTTTCAAGCAAGTCGGTATCATATGTGGAAGGACAAATAGGCTCGTTTCTGTTTCCGGTGTATTCATAAACGATATCGGTGTTGTCTCTATTATTATAAGCATAGTTGTTTTCTAATAGAGGAATATGGAATGCCATAATTGCAGGAACAACCTCACCATCATTATATTCTTGTAATAGCTCAGAGCTTTCCTTGTACCAAGCAATTTGGCTATCTTGAATATAATCATATGAGTATGTTGAATTACTTGTTCCTGAATCCATAAGGTAAATTACAGAGCCAATGGAGTCATCCTTGTTATAAATGCCTAAAACATAGTTTCCAACACCATTTACAGAATCTGGACCAGCCTTTGATACGCAGTATTCATACGATTCGTATACTGCTTGTTGTGCGGTGTTACTCATGCCACCCTCACGGTCGTGATTTCCAAAAACATGGCACCAAGGAATTTGTTGCTCCTCAATATACCCAACCATAAAATCAAGCCTTGTCCTTAATGAGGCTTCACTGCCTGCACCAACAGTATTATCACCAGTAAATATAACAAGGTTAGGATCAGTCTTTTCAACCATATCTCTTATGCGCGCTTGATAATCAGCACTGTCATTACCATTCATATGTACGTCAGCAACAATCATAACTCTAAATGAGCCGTCATCATTGTAGTAAAGCTTGCGTTTTGTTTCAAGTAAAGCAAGCGCCTTGTTTCTAACCTCATCAAGCGCTATTTCAAGCGCTTCAATTGAAATATAGTTAAATTCGCCGTCAGTATAATCTATTCTTGTGCCATCAAAAATGTAAAACTCAAGTGCGAATTCCTTCGCTTTGAGCTCGTTTGAAATACCAATTAATTTTATTCTTACATAAGAAAAATCAGTGTCCTTAAACGAGGCTAATACACCATTTTTGATAGATAGCTTGCCATCAATTATATCAAGAGACGAATCTGAATCGCCTGCTAAAACACCATAATCAAAATTTTCGTTTGGATTTGCTAAAAGATATTCGTTAAGCAAATCAGTGTCTATTTTTGTGGCTTTTGCCGCGTCCGTCTTTTCCTGGTTTAAGGAAAATCCAAGATTGTAAAAGATTGGGCCACTTTCACCTGCGGTCTCAGAAGCTCCACAAATTGTGCAAGTGTGCATATAAATGCCATTGCTTGCAAATCCATTAGGGAATGAGGAGAGAACAGGTGTGCCAAATACGTGCTCACCCTTAGTAATAGTAGCATCCGTTAGCTCACCACCGTTAGTGCAAACCTTCATTGTTCCAGCTTCATTACATGCGGGCATTTTGTCAATTATATAAATAATTGCATTTCCACCCTTGTCGCCAGAGAACTTGCCACCGCTTACTATTTTGCCAAATGTACAATCAATGAGCTTGAAGTTTTGTTTTCCAGTTTCGGTGTAAATGGTAATATCACCAACGGTTTCGTCATAGTTATTGAAAATACATCTTGTGTAATTTGCTGATTTTTCATATGAGTTCATTAAAAGAGATGAAATATTTGCATTATCGGGAGCATACCAGCAGTCGTTTTTAATGTAAAAATCGTAAAACTTTACATTGGTAAAGGATGTACCAACTGTTAGGTTGTATGCATAATTAATACCCTTAAATCCACCATATAAAACAGAGTTATTTGCAACAACAGTTCTATTTATTAATGCATTGTTTGATGAGTTTCCTCCTTCATGCACCATTGCAGATTTTGATGAGCCCTCTGGTGCTCTTAAAACGGAATCATAAATATTTACATAATAATCATTGTTGTCAACCATATCGCCTACAAGCACAAACGCATTTACACTTGAAAGCATGTATATGTCATAAAGGTTAACAGTACCATTTTGAATTACGATTAGGTTTCCAGTACCAGTCATATCAGGCGCGATCGAGCTATCATAGTGCGTATAATCACTATAGTTATTTAGCTTGTGAGAGCCGTATAAATTAAGAACAGCAGCACTATCGGTAATATAGAAGCCTGCTTTGTCCATATCATGGCTTGTTGCTCCAGTATAGTTAATTTGCTTACCATTAAAGTATAGATTTACAGTAATTTTCTTTGATAAGGAAATCTTATTAGTTATCTCAATATCATTTTTAAGAGTAACGTTTAAAACATCGCCACTTGAGGCTGAATTAATGGCAGAATCAATCTCGCTTTCACTTGCCACGTCAACATCCTTGCTTACAGCTGAAACGCACATTGGAATAGCCAAAATTAATGTAACCACCAAGAATAAAAAGAGTAATCGTTTTTTCATATTTTACCCCCACATTAATTGCAAAATATATTTTAATTATAACAAAAAATATAGTAGAATTCAATTCGCTTAGTGAACAAAAAGAGGAAATGCCATTAGTGCAAAATCAACAAAAAATTCTTACAATTATTGATTTTAAGCGTTTGATATGGTAAAATATAATAAATCACTAAGGAGAGTATACTATGGACTTTGCAAAGAGCATTTTTGAAAATAGAAAAGAGCTAAATAGACCATTTTTAGTCGCACATCGTGGTGTTTGTGGCGCCAACATTCCATGCAATTCAATTGCTGCATATAAAATCGCACTTTCTCAGGGTGCTGATGTTGTCGAAATCGACGTCTCAAAAACTAAGGATGGCAAATATTATGTGTTTCACCCATGGATGGAGCCTATCTTTTTAAGAAGCAAAAAGTACATTTGCGATATGACCGCAGAGGAGCTTGAAAATGAACGATTGGTTAACCAAGACGGCGTAAAAACAAGCTACAAGGTGCCAACTCTTTACGAGGTGTTGACACTTTTGAAGGATAAGGTTTATATTAACGTAGACAAGTTTTGGACTGATGTTGAAGGCATCACTAACGAAATCCGTCGTGCAGGAGTTGAAAAGCAGGTAATTGTAAAAACCTACACGGATGAGGAAAGCCTTCAAAGAGTTGAAAAATACGCACCTGATCTTATGTTTGTTCCACTTGTAAAGCATAAGGATGATATAACCGAGGGACTACTTGGAAGAAACATAAATCTAATCGGTGTCGAGGTCCTTTTTCCTAAGGACACCGATGAATGTATAAGTGACGAATACATAAAGTCAATGCATGATAAAGAGCTTTTGATTTGGGCTAACTCAATTATTTATAACGAAGATGATATAGTAAATGGCTATCACAGTGATGATGTGTCTCTTCACACCTCACCTGATCAAGGCTGGGGATGGCTGATTGATAAAAACGTCGACTTTATTCAAACCGACTGGCTACTCATGCTCAAGCAATATATGGAAAATCGCAAGTAAAATAATACCGAGGAGTGTCAAAATACGACACTCCTCGGCGCTTTTTTATAAAATGCTATCTAAATAATCGCGCAGTCTGTCAACGTCACCATCAAAAATATAGCCCTTAAAGCCACATCTTATTGCACCCTCAATATTCTCAACTCTATCATCAATAAAAATAGATTCATTAGGGCTGATTTTATGCTCACGACAAAGATGCTCGAAAATTTCACGGCTTGGCTTTACAATTCCTATAGGACCAGACATTATAAGACCGTCAAGCTTTTTTAAAATAGGAACCTCATCTATATGGCTTGCAAAATATTTTGATATGTTAGAAAGGAGAAAAGCCTTGACCCCGTATCTTAATTTAATACGGTCAATAAGCTCGCTCATACCATCAATTTCGGGTATATTGTATACCCAGCTATAGTAGATTTTTTCTGCCAAGTCCCAAAGCCTCTCTGGTAATCTTGTCTTGAAGGCGTTAACCACCTCCTCATCGGAAATATCGCCAGAATCAAGCCTGTCCCAGTATAAACGGTCAAAAACAACCTCCTCAAGTAGGCCCTTGTCGTTCTCGTCCTCGCAGTACACACCAACCATATAGCTTGGCTCAAAGTGTACAAGCACCTGCCCAAAGTCAAAAATTACGTTCTTTATACTCATAAAATCCTCTTTATTTCTTATCTATTAAGCACATAAACATCTCAGCTGCGTGCCAGGAGTGAGGCGCGGAGCATTTTTCTTTTGCGTATTTCTCTGAAAGAGGCGCTATTAAATCATAATTAGCCTCAGATGCGCAAATTTCCCAGCTCATAGGATAGCGAATTTTAAGTAGCTCGTTTGGTATTTCATCACCATTGAAGTGATACACCGCCCAGGTTAAATATGGATACCATTCGTTATATTCGTTGCTATAAGGAGTCTTTGTTTCAATGCCTCTTTTGTCCATCCAAAACATCCTTGCATAGTTATCAAACTCCTCTGGAACATCAATAAAATCAGCTCTAATTCCAAGCTTGTCAAACGCAAATTTTAGCCACAGGGTCGCGTAAATTTCGTGGTTTCCATAGTCGGTTAAGCCCCTTAAAAGTCCACCCTCAGCAATTCTTTCAGCTTCATTATAAATATCTGCAATTAAAGGATAGTTTTTATCAACAAAGTAGGAAAGCACAAACGCAAGCTGACCCAAATTATCAGGCTCACAGTTGCCCTTGTTGTTTTTGTCATAAAGCTCTCTAACACTCAGCGCCCAAGGCCTTAGCAAATGTAAATTTTTTGTCCTTTCAAGCACCAACGCCATCATTGCAGAGTCGCGATACCAAGGCTTTTTATAGGTGTAAATGTTTGGCACAGGCAAATTGCCTAAAAAGCTAACCAAAATCTCACCGTGAAGAATTCTTAACTGCTCGGGATATTCTGTGTCCTCAAAGTCAGGAAGATTAATATACTCGCTTGTAGTAAGAGTCTTTACAAGCTTTCTTCCTTCAAACAATGATTCTGAATCTGTAATATCGTAAATGTAAGCGCCCCAGCTATCCTCTTTTATAAGATATGTGATACCATCATTGGTCCAAATCACAACCATATATCTGTCATAAAGAAACTTTTCGCGCTTTACGTCAAATTTGAAAACTTCCTCGTTTGTATCAAATTTTATAAGAGAACCACCGGATTTATATATAAATTTATCACGGTGTCCCATTCCAAAAATGTAAAATTGCTTTTCTGCCTTAATCATATAATACCTTATTTTTCAATGTAGATAATTGTATTTCTTTCAACGAAAAGGCGCACCCTTCCGTTTTCAACCTTGGCTTTTGTATATTCAGCCATTGTTTGGTTTTTGTCTGTTATTAAAATTTTT
Organism: Clostridia bacterium; assembly: GCA_017501545.1. Lineage (GTDB taxonomy): Bacteria > Bacillota > Clostridia > Oscillospirales > CAG-272 > RGIG2000. The sequence goes on from JAFVWS010000002.1 coordinate 10,823, forward strand.
GCGCCGTCAAGCTCATTTGTGCCAAAATCAACATCAATGTATTTTTCCCACTTGTTGTCATCCTCGGCATAGTATGTAATAACACATGCAAATTTTTCGCCATCCTTAGCGCCAACAACATATACGTCGTCATCATCACTCGTTGCGCTAATCTGATTTTTTAGCTCATATAGATTTGCAAAGGTGTAAAATGCATAGTACCCCTTTAATGGACGGTAAACGTACATATCAAATAGGCCGTTAAAGCCAGTAGGTCTTGCATCATAATACATAAGCATATCAATAGCTGGGTTAGACTGACAAAGTAGCATACAAGCAGATGCAAAGGCTGCCCCCTTCATACCAATAATTTGCTCAATAGAATAAACAAATTCATCAACCCAGCCACGTACATAGTTCCATTCGTTAAGAATAGCTTCGCTTTTGTCATAGCCATATTTGTCCATCATTTGGCGCACTCTTACGCATTTTGCTAACATATCGCGTGGCTCGGTCCAATACCAGTGATAGGAAACAAAGTCAAGTGGAACGTTGTTTTTTTGCATATAAGAGAGGAAGCGCTCAAGCCAAGCCTCATCACCACAGGAAGCAGGACCACCTATTTTAAGGTTAGGAAAGCGTGATTTTAAGTGTAGTGCAGCAGTTTTATAAAACTCAAAGAACTCAATAGCAGTTCCACTCCAGCATCTTTTGTTTTTGGAGTCATCTGGGTCAAGGTCAGCCTCATTCCAAATTTCCCAATAGTCCATTTTATAGTTGAAGCCGTTTGCCCAGCCCTCGGTGTAGTGCATAATAATATGCTCACAAATTCTTGCCCATTTATCAAAATCTTTTGGCATAATTGTGTTGTATTTTTTTATCTCATGCTCAATTCTTGTGCCAAGACGATAATATGTTTCAGTACCAACTGCAAACGTTTCGGCAATATATTTATCAGTGCAAGCAAAATCATAGCTTGCTGGGTCATTTTCATCTGCATCAAAATCGGTGAAGATGAAGTTTACGTCAACCGTGTGGTTTCCGCCATACTGTGCGGCAAAGGATGCATCGTGGTTTCTTGCATAAGGAATTCTAAGGGCTCTGTAGTCATCCTGATTGCCACGCTTCTGGTCCTTACCCGCTGTGCAAGGGCCGTTGTTGACAGCATGCATCACCTTCATTTTACCAACAATATTATTTAAATCAAATTTTACTGTACTCATAAAAATTCTCCTAAAAATAGTAGTTACTCATATTATAGAATATCCAAAAAGCAAAGTCAACTATATATTGATTGAAAATCAATATTTTGCCACAAAATCTATTTTTATAAATATTGATATATGAAAATATGAACATACGATAAATTAAAAAGATTATAAAAAAGCACCAAACGGTGCTTTTTTAAGTTTATAAATTTTTCTCAATCTCATCAATTTCCTCTAAAATTTCAAACAGCTCACCCTCAAGTGATTCTATTTCCTCGTTAAGCTGACAAAGCCTTACATAATCGCTCGTTACATCATCGCTTGTCATTTCAGCCTTCTTTGATATTATTTCAGCATCAAGCGCTTCCATTCTCTCATTAAGCTTAATCAGGCGCCTTTCCAGCTTGGCTTTTTCTTTTGAGGCAAGATAAGACTCCTTCCCCTTTTTTGGTGCTTCCTTTGCTATCTCTCTGGAAGCAACAAATTCTGTATTAGCACTTGGCAAGGTGCCCTCTGCCTTTTTTAGTGTGTACTCATCATATGTGTAATCATAAAATGTGCAAGAGTCCTTTTCAAAAACCAAAAGTGCCTCAGCAAGCTTTTTAACAAAATATCTATCATGGGAAACAAATAAAATTGCGCCTTCAAATTCTGAAAGCATCTTTTCAAGCGTTTCCTTGCCAATCATATCCATATGGTTTGTTGGCTCATCGAGAATTAAAAGGTTAGGCTTGGTTTGCAAAATTTTACAAAGGGCAAGTCGCACTCGCTCTCCTCCCGAAAGCATGTCAACTGTCTTGAAAACATCCTCACCCGAAAACATAAATGCACCTAAAGCACCACGCGCCTCAGTTTCACTTAGGTTAGGGTAGGTGTCCCAAAAATCATCAAGCACAGTTTTCGTGCTTGAATACTGCGCCATTTGCTGGTCAAAATATCCAACGTCAACCTGCCAGCCAAAAGAGAAGTCACCACTAATTTTTTGAATAGCCCCAGTTATAGTTTTTAAAAATGTGCTTTTGCCAAGTCCGTTGCCACCGATAATTCCAATTTTTTGCTTTTTAAACTCAGTCATATTGATTTTAGCAAGAGGAGTGTCATAGCCGACAACTAAATTTTTGGCAACAAAAACCTCCTTGCCAGTTTCACGCTTGGGAGTAAACGAAGCACGAAAGGTCTTTGTGTCAAATTTTCTTGGCTCATCAATTTTAACCATATGCTCAATTTGCTTAAGCTTTGAGTCCGTCATTGATACCTTAGTAGGTGTGCCTCTGAATTTTTCAATCAAGGTGCGAAGTCTTAAAATCTCTGCCTGTTGAAGCTTATAAGCCTTTTGCCTTTCAAGAAAATTTGCTTCCTTGGCTTTTACAAAGGCAGAGTAGTTGCCAGTGTATCTTGTGGTTTCACCATATTCAATCTCGTAAACAACCTGGCAAACCTTGTCAATAAACATTCTATCGTGAGAAACAATAACAACAGCACGGCGATAGTCCTTAAGATATCCCTCAAGCCATTCAACCGAGGTGATGTCAAGGTGGTTCGTAGGCTCATCAAGCAGTAAAACGTCAGGCTTAGAAAGAAGCAATTTTATAAAACCAAGCTTTGTAAGCTGACCACCCGAAAACTCTGAAAGCCTTCGGTGCTTGTCATCAAGACTAAAGCCAAAGCCTTGAAGTAAAATGTTATAGTCCTTTTCGTAAAAATATCCACCCTGTGTCTCAAATTCCTCATGTAATCTTGTATAAAGCTCAACATCCTCAAGGCTTGCTTTTCCTGCTTCCATAAGGGCAAGCAGTGCGTCAATGCGCTTCTTTTTTTCAAGTATAGAGGCAAACACCTCTTGCATTGCTTCGTCAACGCTTAAGTCAAGATTATCAAATGGATTCTGCTTCAAATATCCAATTTCAAGACGCGCACTCTTTGCTATAAACGAGTCCTCGCCCTCAATTTTAGTAAGCTCAACCTCACCACTAATTAGCTTAAGGAGAGTAGTCTTACCACAACCGTTTCGTCCAACAATTGCAATTTTTTCGTTATCACGAATTTCAAAATTAACTTTTCTTAGTATAACGCTTGCACCAAATTCAACAGCACCATTCTTTATTTGATAAACCATAAATCTCTCCTTTCTAAAAATCTAATACATATTTTAACACATCTTTACTAAAATTGCTATTATTTTTTATAGCTATTGCAAAATATTTAAAAAAGTGGTAAAATAAGCTTGCAAAATTAATTTCATTAATATTTAACTAAATTAGATTTTACGAAGGGAGGAGAATAAGTGAAAAGAAAAATACTGTTTTTTGTAAAAATAGGCTTAGGCGTGTCTATTTTGGCATCAACGTGCTTCTATGTGCTTAATATGATTATTGCGCATTCTTCGCCATGGAAATACATATACGTCTTCACCCTTTTTGCCGTTATCCCCTTCTTTGTTTTAATAAAGCTTTTTTATGATGATTACGCAAGAATCATAGATAAGGTTAAAGCAAAATTTGCAACTGAAATTTCAGATGCCTTTGATGGCAAAATAATAAAAAGACACACACTCTTAATCTCGGTTTTTCTCTTTAACAAGGGCAAAAACAGACTTTCAATAATACTACTAACAATCCTTTCTAAGAAATGCATAAGAGTAAGCGATTATAGGGCAGTTGAGCTCTTTCGCGCACTAAATTACACAGCGCTGAAAAAAGAACCACAAGCGATATTAATTTACGATAAGGCTATCAAAAATGGCTATGGCACGTCAGCAATATTTAACAACCTCGGGCATCTATATTCTAAAGAGGAATTAAGCGCCGAGGCACACAAAAACTACGACCTTGCAATCCATTACGACCCAAAAAACATAACAGCTTATCACAACAAGGCACAGCTTTATTTTAAAGAAAACAACTACGAAAAAGCAATTGAGCTTTCAGAAAAAGCGCTTGATATTAATCCAAAATTCAGCCCAAGCACGACACTCCTCGCCATTATTTATGCGTTGTATGGCACAAGTGAAGAGGCAATTGCAGCCAAGGGCAGGGCAATCGAAAATGGTGAAAGCGCCTCAAATATTGACCGTACAATTAAGCATTATAAAGATAATCCACCACTATAAAATATCGCACCCTGTGTCAAAAATACAGGGTGCTTTGTTGTATAACGAAAACCACGCGATAGTCGCGTGGTTCAGTGAAGGTTCCACCGGTGAGGCAGAAAAGAAAACTCCTAATGTGATATAATAAAGGTGCGACCTGGCAGTTGCACAAAGAAATCACATTAGGA
>JAFVWS010000013.1 GCA_017501545.1 Clostridia bacterium
CGTGTATATCATCAAAACGAAGTTTTGTATATCACCAAGGCGAAAGCCTTGTATATCATCATTGCGAAAGAAGATACAGCCTGCGGCTGATGATATACACCTTCGGTGATGAGATACACGCTAACGCGTGATGATATACCATTGCTTTCGCAATGGATAAAAAAACGACAGGTCGAAACCTGTCGTTTTTTGTTTGGGTTTGAACTGACGCGTTTTAATCACGGCAAAGCCGTGTATGAAATCAATGCAAAGCATTGTATGGAATCCGTCACAAGACGGTATGGAATTGATTGCAAAGCAATCGTATGGAATCAAGCCGCAGAAAAATGCACCTTTGGTGATGCCATACGCCTACGGCGATACCATACACGCTAACGCGTGATTCCATGCCAAGCCTGCGGCTTGAATAAAAAACGACAGGTCAAAACCTGTCGTTTTTTGGCGGAGAAGAGAAGATTTGAACTTCCGCGCCGGTTACCCGACCTACACCCTTAGCAGGGGCGCCTCTTCGGCCACTTGAGTACTTCTCCATAAAAGTACGCTAATACGCTTCAGTGACGTATAGCACAAACCGCCGTTTCTTAGTTTGCCATTAAATTATACACAATTTTATTTTACTTGTCAATAGTTTTTTGTTTTTTCTTTTGTTGCTTTGCTTAATAGCGCACTATTTTTGCTTAGCTTCTATCGCTTTTTGTCAAAAAAGAGGGCATCTCTGCCCTCTTTTATTTGTATTTTTTGATGCATGTGCGTTTTACGCACCTTACGCCACGTGGTCCACTCTCAAATTTGATTAATCAACAATAACGTAAACTGGATTTTCAGACACATCAACCTGTACGTAGCCGTATTCGTCTGCTGTAAGCGCGCTTCTTTGACCGTCTATGTCGCCATTAACTGCCTCAACAAGAGTTGCACCTTCTGCATTTATACCAAGGTGGTAGCCCATTGATGTTGTGCCATCAGAGGTTTTGCACCAAAGCGCATATGCAGTCTTTCCACCCGCGGTTGTGTACTTATAAATCATAACGTTTTCGTCGTACGCCTCTATCTCGCTATCAAATGAGTAGGCGCCAAGTGTATTTTTGAGTGTGTAGAGATAGTAGTATGAATCCTTTTTAACCTCAATTGTGTTGCCGTTTGCATCCTTTTCAAATGCAATAACACCTGAGGTGCTATACTTACCTACTGACGTTTCCTCTGGTCCTGTGTCCTCACACATATACATATCAGCCTTGTCAATTCCTATTGCGGAAAGAAGTAGGTATGTACGTGTTAGCCACATTGCCTGCACCTGTCTGCCTGTGTAATTACCATATGCGTGTGCAGAGGTTGAGGTTGCATAGCTTTGGTTGGTGTCCCAGCCAAACTCAGTAAGCCAAACCTCTTTTTCAGGGTAATACTTATCTCTTAATTCAAGAAGGGCTGAAAGCGTCTCTTGAATTTTTGCCTCCTCTGGTGAGATACCAACGTAGGTTGTAGAACCATTTGGAAGCTCAATTGATTTTGTCATATAGTTGTGTACGTTAAATGCGTCAAATGCAGTTGAGCCATCGTTACGGTTTGCCTTCATCCAGTAGCACAATGCCGTAATATACTCGTTGCTTACTGCTGAAACACCAGCAAGTGCAAGCTTCATTGATGGGTCGGCATTCTTACCACCTAAGTGGTAGCCACCTGCAACCGGAGAAACCATTGTTGCGCAGTGTCCGTCATATGCCGCTGACGTTGCCGCTGCAAGCTGATATGCTGAGAGGTAGTTATGTATACCGTTCCAGCCACCGTCTGGCTCGTTACCCATTTCAATCCATTCAACAGTGCCCTGTCCAACGGACGAAGATGATGAGCAGTGTGCCTGCGCTATTTGAAGGAGTGATTGTGAGCTGTTTCTGCCGTAGCGTGCAGAGAAAGCAAACATATTATCTGCATATACAAAATATGTATGTGGGTTAAAGCGCTCCCAGAAGCTTGCCCTTACAAGCGCGCCACTGCTGTCAGTTACAGGGAGATTATTTCCACCTACCTTATATGAAATGGTTTCGCCATTTCCAAGGCTCCACTGAATACAAGGAATTACGTTAATTCCTGCAGCCTTATAGAGCCTATATTGCTCGTCAAAGTCGCCCATCCAGCCAGTAAAGAAGGATGCCTGCTTGCCATAGTTGCTTGCTGTATATGACCAACCAAAGTTGTGGTATTCTCTTAGTACGCCAACACAGCTTACTGAGTCAATTGGTGTGTTACCACCACCGCCTGCAACAAAGCCACACATACCGATAAGCTCGCCAATTGTTGGCTTTTCGGTATTCTTCCAGGTTGAAATTTCATCGCCCTCTCCACATTGATAGCCGTACGCCTCAACCTCTGAAGGCGCCTCGCCATCAGTGAAGATAACTTGGATATATCTTGTGTAAGCGTTGATGGATACCTCGTTCCAGCCAGATGTGCTGGTCTTTGTAATATATCCGTCCCACAGGGAGTTTTCTGACATAAAGTCAAGTGGTGTGTCTGACCATCTAACAGTAAAGCTCTTGCCCGACTCAGCATAGTAAAGCCTTGCCTTTGTTACGTAGTGTCCGTATTCAAGGTCAACTATTGGTCTTACTGGTGAGCCGGAGATATCCTCCTCATTTTCACCAGGATTTGGGAACACCTTGCCAAGCGTGGTTGCAGTGTCACCGTCAAACATAACCTTAAATGAATTTAATACCTCGCCATGGTAAACCTGTGCCTTATCGTAGTCGATAGGAAGCTCTAAGTTGCCACCAACTCTGACAGTTGACATTTCACCATAGTTTTCGCCCTCGTATGGCTTAACTGCTACGTAGTAGCACTTGTTTAATCCTGCGTCAAGGTTAACCGTAATTGTAACAAGCGCCGTGCCACTTACGTTGGCATCTAAAATAGTTGCGCTTTCATAATTTTCCTCAGTAATTGGGCTTGTGCTATATCTAACCTCGTAGCTTGGTCTTTGTTCATAGATATTGAGCTTTAGTACAACCTTGCCACCCTCAATCTTATCAACGCGTAGGTAGTTAATTTCCTCAAGTGGTAGGTAGTCAAGGATTCTATCCTCAGTAAGGCTACAGTTTACGCACTTATATTGCGCCTCGCCCTTTGTGCTTCTTGTTGGAGTTATTGAGCAAGAAACAAGCTTATCAAAGATATGTCCGATAGGCTCTGTTTCTGTCGTTTCTGTTGCACCACATTCGCACGCATAAATTGCCTTGCCCTTTGAGGTACAGCTAACAAGAGTTATTTCCTTTAATGTATTATATTTGTGGTCGGCCTTTGGCGTTGAAATCTCGCTTTCCTTACCGCAGAAGCATTTACGTATGTCAATGCCTGTTGTTTGACAGGTTGCTACGCGTGTGGTTTCTATAAACTCTCTAAAATTGTGAGTGTGCTCCATTTTTGTATCAATAGGAGCCGCTCTCATTACAACCTCTGAAACCTTAAACGTGCCGATGCCCTTAATATCGCCGATTTCAATCTCGATTGTATATGCCTTTACCGCCGTGGAGGAATTATAAATTGTATGCTCCTGTGCAGTTCCACCATATGCAGCACCGTTTGCACAGACAGTTTTAGATGCGGTTACGTTACCCTTTGAGTCCTTTACTCTTATTGTGCCGTATGTCCAGTTGCCCGCTGTATAAACCTTAATGCTTGATAAAGCCATCTCCTGTTTTAAGGTGATTGTAAGAATATCGCCCTTATCGCCAAACCAGTCACCCGAGCTATATATGCCTGATACGTCTGTATTGCCGTCGACAACCTTCCACCTTCCGTCGTACGCAACGTTATATATATCTGTTTCAACAGAATAAATATCGTCCTTTGTAAGCTGTGCAAACGTTAGCTTTTGAAGGGTAACTGTCGTTTTATTTGAGCATTTTGTGCATGTTAGCGTGCCTGAGCCTGCTGATGAGGTTGTAGGCTGCTTTGTCACGGTTACAAAGTCTGGGTAAACGTGGTTATTATTCTTTGCAACAACCTGTTGTGTTGAAAGAACCGTATTACATACGCCACAGTGGCTACCCTCTGTAAGACCGGTTGCCGAGCAGGTTGCAGGTACAGCCTTGTCAATAACCACAGTGTGTCCTGTTTTTGGAATTTGCTCACTCTTTAGAGTTACCTCGCTACAAACGCTACATTGTCTTTTTTCAGTATAGCCAACGCTTTGACAGGTTGGCGCAACCGCCGGAGTAACTACCTCAGTGTGGCTAATTTTGTCAAGCACCATTTGCTTAACTGTGTCAGTGTTACATCTTGAGCAGTGCTTGCCCTCAGTCAAGCCGGTTTTTGAACAGGTTGGTGCATAGCCGGCAAGGACTGTTTCATTATGTCCAAGCGCTTTAAGCTCTGTTCCCTTTTTAATTATCTCGCCACAAACGTCACAAATTGTACCACCAGAATAGCCTACCTTTGTACAGGTTGGCGCAAGGTAATCGTTTGTAACCTCAGTGTGTGGTGATTTTGGAATTTGTGTGCCTTGACTTAATATTTCACCACAGCTTGAGCAGTGTGTGCCACCGGTGTAGCCAAACTCTGAGCAGGTTGGCGCAATATAGCCAGAATCTACCTCTGTATGACCGGTTGCAGGAACAACTGTGGACTTTGTAAGCTCAGCATCACATACTGAGCAGTGTGAGCCACCAGTCTTGCCAGCCTTTGTGCAGGTTGGCAATACCTCCTCGTTTGGAACCTCCTTGTGTCCCTTTACCGGAACTACCATTGGGCTTTCTAATATCTCGCCACAAACTGTACAGAATTTTCCACCGACTGAGCCTGGTGTTGTACAGGTTGAAGGAACTGTTGGCTTGTCAGCCTCAATATGTGGAACCTTGGCAATTTGCGTTGCCGGGTCCATTTCCATATTACAGTTTTCGCAGTGAGTGCCACCGGTGTAGCCATACTCTGAGCAGGTGGGTAATACGTCTTGGTTTGGAACCTCGCTATGTCCAATTGGTTCAATTGGGCGCTGTGCGATAAACACCTTGCCACAGCTTGGGCAATGTCTGCCCTCAGTGTAGCCCTCCTCTTCACAGGTAGGCTCAACTCTTTCGTCAATTACAACCGTATGACGACACGTGCTTGGGTCAGTGGTGCCTGAGCCCTCTCCCTCATTAGTATCGCCAGGCTTGTCGTCTGGTGGAGTCACTATGTCAGTGCCTGTATTCGTATCGCTTTCAGTAGGCGTGCGCGTAATGCACGAGGTAAGAAGCAATGCAAACGCAAGCATCATCATTATAATTAAGGTTACTCTTTTTTTCACGATTCGTTCCTCCAAGGTTTTTTACAAATACAACTCACTCAAATGAGATAATTCTAAAGTACATTATTAATTATACAGCCATTTGTGCTATTTGTCAATGAATGTATATTATAAAATATTAATTTTAGTTATTTTGACCAAACGCGCCCGCGCGTTAAGCTATAGAGCTCTTCAAAAAAGTGTGACCCTGTGTCGATTTTTTCTTTTTTGGCAGGTTTTTTGCCATTTTTACCAAAAAATGACGGACTCTGTGTTAAAAATCGGCAAATTTTTAGAAAATTTTTTATTTCCGAATTTCGTACACGGGGTGGGACGTTTTTGCTGTTTTTGTCAGATTTTAGGCGATTTTTCGCGCGCGCGCCAAAAATATTTGTTGACAAAAGATTTTTTATATAATATAATAGTGCTTAGGTACCACGATTGTACCAAATATTTATGCACTTAAATTGTGCGGGAAAGAAAGGTAAAACTTATGAAAGAGAGAAACTGCTACGAGCTTAGCCCCTCGCAGGACGTTTCATACTTACAGTGTAAGTACACTCTTTTCAAAAGAGTAATTAACATTGTTACATCAATTACAATTGATGAAGATGTTGATTTCGAGCTTATGGAAAAGGCGTTTAACATTGTAGTAGAAAGAAACGACTGCTTAAGAATTAGGTTCTTCAAGGAAAAAGGCAAGCTTATGCAATACTTTGAGGATGAGGTCCCTTATCAAAAGGTTCCTGTCGTTAAGTACGACACAAAAGAGCAATTCGATTCATTCATCTCAAAGTACACAAAGCGCGCAATCGCTTATCTAAAGGGCAAAATCATCGAACCACATTTTATCAAGACACACGACGGAAAGAGCATGGTTCTTTTCAAGGTATGTCACTTAGTGCTTGACGTTTACGGCGTTAACGTAATCTTTATGGACTTACTCGCTGTTTACAACGCACTCAAAAATGGAACTGAGCTTCCTGCCCCTCGAGCAAGCTACGAGGAGGTAGTTAAGAAGGATATTGAAAAGCACAATAATATGCGTCTTGAAACAAAGCACGCTGAGTTCTTTAAGGATCTTCTAAACGACAAGCCAGAGCCTTACTACAACGGTATTCACGGTCCAGATAACAAAATTTGGCAAAAGAAGCTTAAGCAAAACCACCGCGGTATGCGTATGTTCTTTATCCAAAACGACACTCGCGCTTATCGCCACTCTATCGGTGCTGAGCTTACAACAAGAGTTCTTGACTACTGCAAGGAAAACCAGGTTTCCCCTGCTAACTTCCTTTTCTATACCTGCTCACTTACAGCAGCTATTTTAAACGGAAAGACAAGAAACGCACTTCCTTTAGGCCTTTATAACTGCAGAATTTCACAAAACGAGAAAAACTGCGCTGGCTCAAAGGTTCAGTCAATTGCATGCTACTCAAGATATAACTACAAAAAGACCTTTGAGGAAAACATCAAGCGCTTCAGCGCAAGCCAATCAAAGCTTTATATGCACGTTGGCTTCTCCGACAGAGAGTTTGAAATGATGCTACATAAGGCTTATCGTTCATCACTTCTTGAAACCTACTACTCTATCGCATTCTCATTCGTTCCAATCGAGGTTCCGGACGGAATTTACTTTGATATTTACTCAAATGGTAAGGGCGCGTTGCCAGCTTACATAATTCAGCTCTTTGATACAAAGACAAATGAAATTACAATGGCATACGACGTACACACCAAGACAACCAGTGAAGAGGCTGTTGCAAAATTCCACGAAATGTATAAAAAGGTTATTGAGCAAGTGCTTAATGACCCACAAATACAGCTCCGTGATATTGAGCTTCAATAATTCAAAGGGACAGGCGCTTGCCTGTCCTTTTTCACTTGAAAATTCCCCACGCCTATGATATACTAAATAAAAGCTCTATTTTCAAGGAGGCTTATATGAAAAAGCGTAACAAAAAGGCGAGCGAGCCTATGATTTTCATCCCAAACGAAGAAAATATACCCCACCCTGTGTCCGAATTTAGCGTAAAAGATGGTGTAACAGCCGACCCATACTCAGTGGTGGACGCTTGGGAAAACGACGAGCCAAATGAGTATGACGACGCGCCCGAGGAGGAGGTATTTGAAAGCGAGCCCTTGGACGGTGAAGCAGAAGAATACCCACCAGAGCCACTTATGACAACTGACCTCTTAGAATTTAGGCGCCAAATACGCATGACTAACAACGAGGACTTAATCACAATTATCGTTGACCAAAAGGATTTATACTCCGAGGAGGAGCTAAAAATTATCAAGGAAGAATTAGAAAACAGAATTTAAAGGCACGCTTGTGCCTTTTTTCTTTCATCAAATGTGTACAATTTGTTAATTTTTTTAAAAAAGTATATACAAATTCGACATATTATGTTAAAATTTGTCCGTTAATAAGTATTTTTTTAACTAATTTAGTTTTGGAGTTTTTATGAGAGAATTTTTCGGAATTGGTGGTTACACACGTGAGCCTCAAGGGGCTTACTCCTGGCAACACCTTACCTTTGTTGGATTTCTTATCATTTCTATGTTTGTTGGCGCAATTTTGAGTGGTATTCTTTTAAGAAAAAGCGAGATGAAGGTTAAAAATCGCGTTTTGATTATTTGCGCCATTTCAATTAACGCAGTTGAGCTTGTAAAAATTATCGCTGCGCTAATCAATTCTGATGATATTTGGCACACTATTTTACACCTTTTGCCTCTATTTCTTTGCAGTATTCAGCTTATTACTATTCCGCTTGCTGCATTTACCAAGGGAAGAATTAAGGAGGCGTGCCTTGACTTTGTTCTAATCTTTGGCTTGCTTGGTGGAATTTTGGGCACAGTTGGTGCGGCGCAAAACTACAACGCCTACCCTGTTTTGTCAATTGATAACGTTGCCTCTGGTATTACGCATACAATCTCCGGCTTTGCATCAATTTATATTGCGTCCTCTGGCATGGTTAGCCTTAAAAAGCGCTCTATTGGCATTGCGTACGCTATTTTATCAACGTTCGTTGCTCTTGCACTTCTCGTAAACCTTACATCAGGCTCTACAAACTATATGTTTTTAATGTCGCATGACGGCACCCCATACTCTATCCTTTACAATATGGTGGGCGGCAACCGTATAATTTACCCTATTTTGGTAATTTTGATTTTCGTTGTTTACATAATTATTTTCTACCTTATTGCAATGCTTGTGCGCCATATAAAAGCAAAAAAGCAAGCTGAAAAATCATAACAAAAAGCCACCTAATGGTGGCTTTTTTATTGACAAAATTAATATATGTGGTATAATCTTAGTATTATTATTTTTATGAGGTGAATTATGAAAAAGTCATTTTTAGCTTTAATTGTGGCTATACTATCTGTTTTTGTGCTTGTGCTCTGCTCTTGCGAGGGCGAGGCGCCAACAAACGGTATAGATGTCAAGGACGGCGTAGGAATTGTTTCAATTGAAAAGACCTCAACCGAGGGCTTGGTTGATACCTACACAATTACAATGACTGACGGCACTACATCTACCTTTACTGTAAATAATGGTGCAAACGGTCAAGGCGGCGCACAGGGTGAGCAAGGTGTTCAAGGCGAACAGGGTGTTCAAGGTGAGCAGGGTATCCAGGGCGAGGCTGGCAAAAACGGAATTAGCATCACTAATGCCAAGGTAAACGAAAATGGTGAGCTTGTGCTTGAATTTTCCGAGGGTGAGCCTATTAACCTTGGTAAGGTTGTAGGCGCTAAGGGCGATACTGGTGCAGATGGTAAGGACGGCACTGATGGCGCCGACGGAAAAGACGGACAAAACGGCGCAGATGGCAAGGATGGTGCCGATGGCGTAAGCATTACCGGCGCTACCATTAACGCACAAAATGAGCTTGTGCTTACTTTCTCAAATGGAAACGAGGTTAACCTTGGCAACGTAAAGGGAGCTAAGGGTGACACTGGCGCTGACGGTGAGGACGGAAAAGACGGTCAAGACGGCATTAGCATTACCGGCGCGTCAATTAACGATAAGGGTGAGCTTGTAATTACCTTCTCCGAGGGTAACCCAGTTAACCTCGGTACAGTAGTTGGTGCAAAGGGTGACAAGGGCGACAAGGGTGATACCGGTGCGCAAGGTCCACAAGGTGAACAGGGCGTTCAAGGTGAACAAGGTATTCAAGGTGAGGCAGGCCGTGGCATTTTAAGAACGGAATTTGTTGGAACAGATTTTATAATCTATTATACCGACGGAACGACAGAAACCCACGATTTAAGCGAAATTATTGGCGACCCAAATGATAAAAAGATTTTGGTGTATAGCCTTCTCTCCGATGGAACATATGGTGTTATGGCTGGCGGAATGGCAAAATACGAGGCAGTTATTGAAATTCCTGCCGTGTATGAGGGTGTCGCAGTAACACAAATTCTATCCGAAGGATTTAGAGAGCACACAAGCTTACAAGAAATAATTATACCAGAAGGCGTTACTAAAATTGGTCAAAAAGCCTTTTATGGTTGTATTGGATTGCAGTCAGCGAATTTGCCCAGCACAACCACAACAATAGACAAATATGCGTTCTACAACTGTTCTGGCTTAACAGAGGTTACTATACCTGCGGCTGTAACTAAGGTTGGCGCATATGCATATTATGGCTCGGCAATAACAAGTGCTGTTTTTGAAAACGCAAGTGGTTGGAGCGTTGCCAGTTCAAGCGCTGTGTACTTAGGAATGGCCAACGTTTCTACCAGCTTGAGCACAAATATGGAGGAAAAATTTATATCCTCTATTCAGTTTAGCGCATCAGGCCTAATTCTTGGTAGCTACGAATGCTTCTATAGTAGCGGCGCGATTAGCTCCTCCAACACCGCCGCTAATGCTACAGCACTGACCAAAAATATGAGTTTTTCTCTTCGTTATTTTTATAGCAGTTTAAACACCAGTAATTTGGCAGATGTAACTGTCGCATACTATAAAAGCGATTGGGTGCGCACCGAATAAATATCATAATAAAAAGGACACCATTTGGTGTCCTTTTCTTTTTAGTTTTATACCTGTTGTGGGGTGTCGTCCACTGAGATTTGTGGTGCGCCACTTCCCTTTTTGCCCTTAATAAAGTTGATAAGGGTTACTGCGAATACAAGCATCACCGGAAGAATTATTGCACAGCAGTAAAGTGCAAGCTGGAAGGTTTGACCGCTAACTGTTGCATAGCCTCTTACAAGTGGAATGAAAATTTGCATTGGTGAGATAAGAACGTATCTCAAAATTTGCAAAACAAGAGCAAATATTGGAAGAATCCTTGGCTTTTGCTTGAAGCTCATAACAATAAATACAAGTGCTAAAACAAATGAAGCAACCGTAAATGCACTTGTCATTAGGCCAATAAAGAGTGTTGGTATTTGCTCAATGTAAAAATCCATCATCTTTTGTGCCACCTCTGACTGTGATGAGCCATAGATATAAACAATAAATGGATTGTTGTGGAACGTCTTTAGCTGGTTTGGAATTAAAAGCAATGAAATAAAGTTTAGAACACCTGCAATAATTCCGATAACGCGTGTTTTCTTTGGACCAAGAATTGCCATTGCAACAAATAAGCCAAGCACAATAATGCCAGCGACAATTGCCATTGCATAAAAGCGTCCAAGAAGCTCTTTGGGAAATCCGCCTTCAATTTGGAACCTTCTCATAATGTCGGCAAACATCTCGGTTGGGTCTGTGTAGTTAATGCTACCCATAATAAAATCTCCTTCTTTATATTGATGTGTTAATTATACCATTATATGGACCCGTTGTCAATATTATTCTGATATCTTGGCAAAATGCACACGATGGTCAGAGGCTATTATTTCTGGTATGCACGCCCCTTCCACCTTTAAATCATTAGAAACGAAAATATAGTCAATTTTCACCTCTGGCTTATCACTTGGCCAAGTGGGTGTGTTTTCGCAAAAGCCAACGGATGCATCCTTCATTTTTTCCTTAATGGGATTTAAAACAGGATTGTCTGGTGTGACGTTGAAATCACCCATTAAAATGCACTTTTTGGGTGATATATTTTCTAAAATTGTCTTTACTGCATTTTCCGCCTCATCTAAGTTTAAGCCAAAGTGGCAAACAAGCACGGTATAGCCGTTTTCAAGCTCAGCCTTAAGGAGGCATCTTGTTTCGTAGTAGCCATTATAGCGCCTTGGGCACGGGTCGGGGATTTTAACCGCCTCGCACCTTACCATTTTATATTTTGAAATTAGACCGTTTCCGTATGGTCCCTCGGGTGGCCAATCTATTGCCTCGGCAAAAAAGTAATTTTCCAAGCCTGTACGAACAGCAAGCTCCCTTACTTGGTTTGGGTATATCCCACCCTCGGAAAACATCTCGTTAAGGGCGCAAATGTCAGCCCCTGTGTCTAAAATCGCACGTGCCATTATATCATAATCAATTTCTTTAGTTAGGTAATTTAGACAGTGCTGGGTGTTAAACGTCATTATTTTCATATTTCACCTTTAGGTATAGGCAGAGAGCCTATCTTTTACTATATTTTTTCCGTTGCTAACCTTTCAACTGCAAGGCCAGCCTTGTAGGCTTTCATAAAGGAAGCAAACTTTGCCCTTTCCTCGCTTGATGCTACTGTGGTTTCCTTCTCGGTTGAATCAAACATATTATCAAGGAAGCACTCAAGTGGCTTATCGTTTTGTAAGCGATAAAGTGCTAAAAGTGCAACGCCCCAAGCACCACCCTCACCTGCGTTTTTCATAACGGTTATTGGACAGCCAAGCGCCGCGCTCATCGCATTTGCGCCAACAAATGGTGCCTTAAAGAAGCCTCCGTGGCCACAAATTGCCTCAATTTCAACCTTTTCCTCAGCTAAAATCTCCATACCGATGCTCATTGCGCCAAGGGCTGAGTATAATTGCATTTGCATAAAGTTTGCAAGGGTGAGTCTTGCGTTTTCTCCTCTTGCCACCATAGGCACACCTCTTTCAAGACCAACAAGTGGCTCACCAGAGAGGAAGTTGTAGCCAACGAGGGCGCCAACGTCAGAATCACTCTTTAGCGAAACCTCATATAGCTTGTCGTAAAGTGGACCCTTTTTAATTGACCCTCCTGCAAGCTCAATAACCTCCATAAATAGTGAGGTCCAGGCGTTTATTTCAGACGTAAAGTTATTTGCGTGTACCATTGCAACTGTTTTTCCACTTGGTGTTGCAACCACGTCAATTTCTGTGCTTGCACGAGTTAGTGGCTTTTCCAAAACCACCATTGCAAACGCACTTGTACCAGCTGAAACGTTGCCAGTTTTTACCTTAACTGCGTTTGTTGCAACCATACCAGTGCCAGCATCACCCTCTGGTGGGCAAAGTGGTGCGCCACACTTAAGTGTGCCTGTTGGGTCAAGCAATTTTGCGCCCTCACAGGTAAGTGTGCCTGCGTCCATACCAGCCATAAGTGGTGTTGGGAGTAAATTTTCAAGCTTTTTATTTACGCCGTGCTTTTTAAGCAGACCATTATAAATTGCAAGCTTTTCGCTGTCGTATTTATCGTCAATTGTTGGGAACATACCGGCAGCATCACCAACGCCAAGCACCCTTTTGCCAGTTAAGCGCCAATGCACGTAGCCTGCCAAGGTTGTTAAAAATTCAACGTCGTTTACGTGCTTTTCACCATTTAGTACAGCCTGATAAAAGTGTGTGCCACTCCAACGCTGTGGCATATTAAAATTAAGCTCACGTGTTAGCTCCTCTTGCGCCTTAGCTGTTGTGGTGTTTCTCCACGTTCTAAATGGCACTAAGAGATTATCGTCCTTGTCAAAGGCAAGGTAGCCGTGCATCATTGCAGAAACACCGATAGAGTCAAGATTTTCTATTTTCTCACCATAATTTTTAATTAGGTCAGAATAAGAAGCTTGAAGCCCCTGCCAAATCATATCAAGCGAGTAAGTCCAAAAGCCGTTTTCGTACTGGTTTTCCCAGTCGTGCGCGCCAGAGGCAACAACCTCACCCTTTTCATTAATTAAAACAGATTTGATTCTTGTTGAGCCAAGCTCAATACCTAATATTTTTTTCATATTTCCCTCCGAAATAGCCTTATAAGGCTATTATATCATAAGTTTTTTGCTTTGTAAATATTATAATCTCACTTTGTTGACAAGGGTAGCTCTTGATGATATAATTAAAAAAGAAACGCATCACAGGGAGGCTTTTATGAGAAGCGACAGAGAAAAAATGAACACTGGGGAGCTTTATTTCTGCAGTGACGAGTCTATTTTAAAGGAGCAACTTGAGTGCCTTGAAAGGCTTTACGACTACAACCAAACCCGTCCAAGTGAGGGTGAAAAAAGATTTAATATGCTAAAACAAATGTGTGCCGAGTGTGGTGAAAACGTTTATATTGAGCCACCATTTCACTCAAACTGGGGTGGCAAATACTGTCATTTTGGCAAAAACGTTTATGCAAACTTTAACCTAACCTGTGTTGACGACACCGACATTTACGTTGGCGAATATACAATGCTTGGCCCAAACGTTGTGCTTGCAAGCGCCGGACACCCTATTTTGCCAGAGCTTCGCGAGAAAATTTATCAGTACAATATGCCAGTCAGAATAGGCAGAAACTGCTGGCTTGGCGCTGGCGTAATTGTTTTGCCAGGTGTTACAATTGGTGACGGCACAGTAATCGGCGCCGGCTCAGTTGTAACCAAGGATATCCCCGCTGGCGTTGTTGCCGTTGGCAACCCCTGCCGTGTAATGCGCCAAATTAGCGAGCACGACCGTGAATACTACTTTAAGGACAAAAAAATCAACTGGGACGAAATAAAATAAAAGGAGTAAGGAGTATGAAAAACAAAAAACTCACATTGTCGGCTTTAATTCCACTTGTATCCTCAATGCTTTTTTATGTTTTTTCTTTATTGATATATATCCCTTTTGTATTGTGGAAAAACGAACCCGAGTGGCTTGCTTGGACTATCGGTCTTTTATCTGCTCTTTGCTTTCACCTTTTTGCTCCTGTTATAGCTGTTGCCGGCAACACTGTTTCAATTGCGTTTCAAGCTAAAGCACTTAAGCGTAGGGAAAAGCCTTGGCTAAGCATTTTGCTTATCATTCTTTCGTCCATTATTATCATCGGCTCTATTTCTCATTGTACATATGCCTTTATAATTGTATAACTATTATTTAAACTATTTCGACAGCATATTTAATCAATATTATTAAAAAATCCACCCGATTGGGTGGATTTTTCTACTTCTTGTGAGAATAGCTTGCAAAAGGGGCACAGAGGTGGGGGTAGAATGCACGAGTGCGTAGTCGTCGCCGTACTGGCGTACGGCAGAGTAGCAATCGTGTATAAAAAAGCACATAAAACGAAAACAGGCAAAGCCTGTTTTCTACCTTGTTTTTCTCAACAAGTAAAATTTAGTTTTCTTATATTCTTAGTGCTTTTTGCTCTACTCCTACATATGCGCACCTAAATAGTAGCAATCAGTCTTTCGCCCTTTACAATTGGGTATTTTTTATCACCCAAAATGAGCGTTCCGCCGTCGATTTCTGACACTACCTCGGCTGTTTTTCCATCAAAGGACACAAAAACGTTACCGTTTTTAGTTGGCACGGTGCCACTTATTTTTCCAAGACCCATATCCTTCGGTGCAACCTCATAGGTTTTATAACCAGCACCGGTTGGCATAACGCCAAGGGCATATTTGCCAAGGAGATAAATAGGGGATGCGCCCCATGCGTGGCAAAGGCTTTTTTCGTACTTGCCACCATACATTTCGTAGTGCTCTATTCCCTTTTTGGTTGGGTCAAACTCCTCCCAAATGGTGGTTGCGCCAAGGCGTAGCATCTCTCCCCAGTAGCTATTTAGCATATCGGTCATATATTTATAGTTGCCGATTTTGCACATAGCATCAAGCTCATAAAACTCAAAATATGGGGTTGTGATTTTTGTAACCTCGTCGTTAAATATTACGTTTTTAATTATGCTTTCTTGTCTTTGCTTGTCGGTATAGTCAAACAAAATTGCAAAAATGTTTGCGTGGCGAGTAACGTTGCGCTTGCCACTCTTATATGAGTCAATAAACGCGCCCTTTTCCTTATCCCAGTAAAGCTGATTTATATCATCAACTATTCTTGCGTGTCTTTCGTAGGCGTATTTTTCCATTTTCTTATCGCCCACTACCTTGGCACAATTTGAAATAGACTCATATGCGCGCGCAAGAAGCATGTTTTCAGCACAGATAGGACCTGCCTCATCAAAGGTTGACCAGTCAATAAACACCCAGTCGTCGGGCTTTCTTTCATACATTCCGTCAGCATCAAGGCGCCCCTCGATAAAGCCGAGCATATCTATAATTTCTGGGTAAATATCATTTATAAAATCGGAATCACCCGAGTAAAAATAGTAGTCCCAAATTGAGTTTATCCACAAAAACGTATAGTCAGAAATTGTATTTATATGCTTCGTAATAGGGTCCTTGCCCCTTAAAATGCGTATAGTGCGCCTTACAATATCGCTATCGTTTGACAAGTAGTAGTTTACTAAATTTGTTTGATACGCATCGCCCGACCAAACCCAACGGTCACGCTTAATTCCGTCAAAAAAGCCCTCGCGTGAGTTTAGTAGCATTGTGTACGCGCAAACGTCCCAAAGCTTATTTACAAGCTCATCTTCGCACTTGAATTCTCCCTTGTTTTCAAGAGGTAGATATTCAAAGTCAAGCTCAGCCGAGGCGCCCTTTAGCTCTGGCACGAAAATGTATCTAAACGCAACTGGCTCACTTGTGAAGCTTGTACCACTTGTGTTTAAGCCTAATTGGCATTCCAAAACGTCAAGCGCCTCCTCCATGCTTTCGCCTAAGGCAACAAAGCGCTCCCTTCCGTCAAGGTTATTTAAGGTAATCTTACCAAAAACCTCCTTGCCAAAGTCAAAAAGCACGCCCCCGTTTATCTCTTTTTTAGACACAGGGTACATTTTTTTGTATAAAAACTTAAATATTTCCGGATTATCGCACGGTTCAGTATAGTATTCACTATACCCTGCGTGTCTACCCCTTTTATCATCTGAACCCCCAACTATATAGGTACGGTCTGTTTTAAACACGCGCCCTTTTACGTAAAACGCGGGAAAGGAGTCCGCCTTAAAGCCCTGTAAGCAAACCGTGTGCTTGCCAGCCTCAAGCCTAACGCATGAGCCAACCGGATAAGCCTTGCCGTCGACAACCATATTGGCTGTTTTGGTGTTTGCGTAAAACTCTAACTCCTCCGGCTCGCTTATTTCAGCGGTTTTTTCTAAAATCGCATTCTTTTGTGGTGAGTCAATTCGCCACATTGGATAGTAGTACACGCTTTTGCGCTCTCCACCCTCGTAGGTTCTTGTCGTGGTGCGCCTGTTATGTAGTAGCATTGAATGATAAAGCTCAAAGCTACCTGGGTGCCAAATCCATTTTGCCTTCTCCATTTAAAGCTCCTTATATTCAAACGATATAAAATCAGCAGGGGTTTTCTTGCCTGTTAGGTCTTGACAGCACATGCCGATAAAGGTGCCTGTGTGCCCCTCGTGGCCTATTAAGCCATACGCCTCGTCACATAGGCATGAGCAGTCAAGCGCGCCACCGATGCTTTCAAATTTTTCCCCGTCTAATGAGTATGAAAATTCAAGGCTTAGCCTATTAATTTCCACCCTTAGCCATACCCTTTTGTTTTCTCCTATAAGCACCCTATATTCCTTGATAGGATTATAGAATTTTAAGCTGTCGCGCACAATTATTCTAAGGGCGTTTTCGCCACTCTCCTCGTCGTGCGACATATATAAATAAAAGAAATTAAAGGTGTCGTAAAAGACGGTAAGTCCTGCCATTTCTTGGAAGGTTTTGGGGTCAAAGTATAGCTCGGTGGTGGCTTCAGCGTGGAATGCTTGTAGTCTTCTTGCCACCATACTTTGCAGATTTGGTGAGGTAATTGCCTCGCCACCATATAGCCTTAAAGCCTCACCTGTTAAGGCTCCTATTTTTTCAAGTGGCAATCTTAGCGTTTTATAGTGCAGTGGTAATTCCTTGCCGTCAAAGACGTCTTTTTGAGGCTTTGGTGGGAATTTTACCTCGTCAAGTGCAGAATAATATTCCTCTGGTGGTACTTCTCCACCATTTTCAAGCCTTAGCCAGCCGTTTTCCCATTTTACAGGTGCTAAGCAGGTTTCACGTCCCAAAATAGAACAGCCAAGCGCCCAGTCAACTAAATTCTTGTCTCTTAGAGGTCTTGCGCAAAGATACGCCACGTAGCCTTGACCGTTTGATGCTTCAATATATGAGGCATGGCCTGTACGTTGCATATATTTTTCGGGGTTATTTCTTGTGGTCAAAAGTGGCATAGGGTCGCTTTCATACTCGCCCCAAATGTTCCTTGAGCGTGCAAGACGCACACCGTGGTTATACATTGTGCCACCCTCGGCAACCATCAAATAGTAGTATCCGTCTTTTTTATATAGATGTGGCGCCTCGGTTGCACCAATTTCTGTGCCACGATAAATTGTTTTTATCTCGCCAACTAATTTTTTAGATACTGGGTCGTACTCTTGCATTAAAATTCCTGCAAAGTCGTGCTTTTCCATACGATGGTCCCAGCGCATATTTAGTAGATATTTTTTGCCGTCATCATCGTGAAAAAGTGATGGGTCGAAGCCACTTGAATTTAAGTATATAGGCTCGCTCCACTCTCCATATAGGTCAGTGGTGGTAACTAAATAGTTAGGCGTGTCCTTGAAAATGCCGTGAAAGTTTTTTACGTTGGTGTAAATTAAGTAATATACCCCGTCTGAGTAGCTGAGGCACGGTGCCCACACGCCACCAGAGTTTGGGTTGCCCTGCATATCAAGCTGACTTGTGCGTCTTAAGGGGCAAGGCAATTGCTCCCAGCTTATAAGGTCGCGTGAATGGTATAATTCGACGCCCCCAAACCATTGAAAGGTTGAGGTTGCAAGATAATAATCATCCCCTACGCGCAGTATGCTTGGGTCTGGGTGAAAGCCCCTTAAAATAGGGTTTTTTGCAGTTAACATAATACTCCTTTATGCTTTTATTAGCACTTATTTTATTTTGTCGGCAAACCAAGCATTTCCTTGATTTGTGTACCAGTTAAAGGTAATTTCCTTGCCATTTAACAAATATCTTTCAGGGGTGGTTGTTTCCATCCAGTCAAGAGGAATAAATTCGTCAGCTTGATAGGATGCTACTCTGTATGCTTCCTTCAATTCCTCAAGCTCGTCCTCATTTAAAACGCCAGGCTTGCAGGAAACGAAAAGTGGTGAGCCACTTCTTGAAAGGGCATATAGCCACTCTCTGTTTTGCTCCCAAGGAATTGCGCCTGTTATTCCTACGCAGTCAGCATCGCTCATAAAGAGCTTGCCGTTTTGTGTGTTTCTAAACGCTAAGGTGTTTACTCCCATTTTTGCAGTGCGTGACCACTCAAAGCCACTTGTGTCATCTCCTGTACGGTTAAGCTGATGTAGCCCTGCACATAGGTGACCGATACAGTTACAGCCGATAATTACGGCACCGTTTGAACTTTCCTTAATGGTTTTATAAAAGTTCTTTACAATCTCAGCGCTGGTTTTTGTTTTGTCGTAAAAGCCCCAGTTATCCCAAGTGATTTTGTCACACATTTCAAAGCCCCACCAGCCAAAGATATCAAAGGTTGAAAAGTCGTGCTTAATCAGCTCATAGCCCCACTCCTTGGTTAGTCTTCTTGTCGTTTCGGCAACGTACTCAAGCACCTCAGGGTGTGATGGGTCAAAGACCTTGTTGTGTCTTTGGAGATACCACTCCTCTGGCTTTTCTATCTTTCTTTCAGTGTTATCGCGACCATTGATTAGGTAGCGCACCCAAATACCAGGACGCACGCCAAGCTCTTTCATTTCATCGGCAAGTCCCTTCATATCAGGAAAGCGCTCGTTTCCTATATGCCAAGGTGCGTCAACTGAGTTTGGTTGCCATCCGTCGTCAATTACCATATATGGTATGTTTGGTAGTCCCTTACACATCTTAGCAACAAGCTTAGTGTCCTCTATAATATCCTCGTATGAGCTTTTTCCATATGCATAATACCAGTTATTTGAGCCGTATACCTTATGCTCTGGCAGGTATGGCAGAGGTGACATTTCGCCACAAAACGCCCCCACCGCATTGTATGCGCTTACGTTTTCATACTCGGAAAAAATAACCGTTGCACACTCTAATTTTCTGCCGTTTAGCCTTGTTGGATTTCCACCGTTTCTTATATCAAGCCAAAGGGTAACGCCTGCTGTGTCATATTGCCAAAAGCACATTGCATTTGGCTGAACCATTACGCCAAAGCACTCAGTTAATCTGCCCTCATATTCAAGGCAAGAGTCGCTTCCGTTTGATACTGCCATATACCAAGGCATTGTCCTTTCCGGCTTAATTGTGTCCCACTGCAAATCGCCATATCCACGCTCGTAAGCATCGCCAAGCACCTTTACGTCCTTGCGCATTTTGTTGTTCCAACGTAGTTGTAGGTAGCGCACGCCCCTTTGTGCCGATGCACAAAAAACCACTAATTTATTTCCGTCTTGCTTAAACGACACCTCCGTGCCATCGCCAATGAGTGTGCTTTTTAAATCACTATTATAGTATTCCTCTCTTTTATCGCTGAAAAGACAAACGTAATCTGGAATTCTAAGCTTCATTAGTTTCTCCTAATAACTATTATTCAAGATGCTTAGCATCTTGTCTATTTTTATTCTACCACAAGGGTGGCATAAAGTAAAGATATTTTTCTTGACCTACCAAGCCCATTGTGCTACAATAAAAGCAAGCGAGGTGAGAATATGAGATTTGTCTTTGCATCCGACTCCTTCAAGGGCACGCTTTCAAGCGAAAAATGCGGAAAAATCCTTGGGGAGTGTCTAAAAAACGAGATACAGGGTGGTACGTTTGAACAGCTTTTGATAGCAGACGGTGGTGAGGGCACGCTCGAGGCGCTTAGCCGTGCCAAGGACGCTAAATATATCGAGGCTACGGTTTGTGACCCACTCTTTAGAAAAATTAAATCATCATATCTTACCGTAGGCACGCGCGCAGTTATCGCGCTTAGCGAGGCAAGTGGACTTACTCTTTTAAAGGATGAGGAAAGAAATCCACTTTATACCACAACCTATGGCACCGGCGAGCTTATTTTAGATGCGCTTAAAAGGGGATATCGTGACATTACCTTGGCAATAGGTGGCAGTGCAACAAACGATGGTGGCATGGGCGCAATGTGCGCACTTGGTATTAAGTTTTATGACGAAAACGGCATAGAGCTTGAGGGTAAGGGACAAAGCCTTGGTAGGGTTTGTAAAATTGACACCTCATCCCTTGCCCCCGAGGCTAAAGAGGCAAGCTTTACTGTAATGTGCGACGTAAAAAATACGCTACTTGGAAAAGATGGGGCAACATACGTTTATGGCCCACAAAAGGGCGCATCTAAAGAAATTTTACCCGTGCTTGAAAGTGGAATGGAAAATTACGCAGGTGTAATAAAGTCTACCCTTGGTATTGACCCAAGCTTAGTTGTCGGTGGTGGCGCCGCCGGTGGAATTGGCGCTGCATATAGCGTATTCTTAGGTGCAAAAATGACCTCTGGCATCGACACTCTACTCGATATTTTAGATTTTGATAGCCTTATTAAGGGCTGTGACTACGTTATTTCCGGCGAGGGCAGGCTTGATAGCCAGTCGCTTTGTGGCAAGGTAATTTACGGCATTGCAAACAGGTGTAAAAAGGCTGGTGTGCCACTATTACTTATCGTTGGCTCACTTGGCGAGGGCTACGAGGGGGCTTATAGCTTAGGAGTAAGTAAAATTTACTCCCTTGTAAACGACAAAACCACGCTTGATGAGGCAATAAATAACGCCGAGAGTGTTTATTTTGAGCGTGCAACAGAGCTATTTAAAAATTTATAACAAAAAAGAACAGACCATTTAGGTTGGTCTGTTCTCTTTTTATTTTTGCGCCTGAAGGAGAGAATCGGCGCCTGCGTTTCTTAATTATTTTGTTATACCCATCTTTTCAGCTGGTACGTATTCTACCATAAATACATCGTTTGAAAGAATGTAGAAGTAGTCGCCTATCAAAATACCACGGTGTAGGTTTTTTGTGCCTCTTGTTTCAACGTTTAGTACCTCGATAAAGCTTGAGCCGTCGTATCTATAAAGGACGTATCTGTTTGGATGGTCGCCGATATAATAATCTGTAATTGCCAAGCCGATAAGTCCAAGCTCACGATTAATGTAGTAAGCCTTATATTCAGAAGCATATGTGGCGTTTTTAATAAGGCTACAAACACGCTCAACGCCCGTTTCGGTTTCTCTATAAACCTCAAGCTTGAAGCTTCTCACACCTGAGTCAACTCCTATGCCGAGTAAATCTCCGCCGAAGTCAATTAGCGTTGTTGAAAAGCCTGTAATTGTGCCTGTTTCCTTACATTCAAGGTTGTTAACATCGCTCATATCAATGAAAAATACTGGGTCTGTCATCTGTATCGCGGTGCAAACGTATGCATACGCGCCCTTAAATCTAACGGAGCGCACGGTTTCTCCATCTGGAGCGAAGCGAATCAAGGAATTATATACCTGCATGCTTTCAAGCTCTACGATATATAGGTTTGCATTTGAGCTGTACTGGTAAAGCACATCTCCGTTTTCGTCGTATCTTACGCCGTTGTCGGTTGTAACCGCCCTTAAAAATCCGTCGTACTCGCTTAGTGAATATCTGTCCTTAAGATAGCCGTCAATTACCACGCTACCCTTGTTCTCAAAGCCACCTTTGTTGTATTCAACACGTAAAATTTCTGTTACGGTGTTTTTTTCCTCAGCGGTTTTTTGAGTTTTTTCGTTTGTTAGATAAATATTATTCTCGGAAACGTATATATCATCACCATATGAAAGGAAGGCTGATGCCTTGTTCATCTTAAGTGTGCTGTCGTTCATACGATATGCCAAGAGATATGTGTTGTTGTCACGTCCACCAACGTGGATATTTTCCTTGTCAAACAGCTTAAAGCCCTCGCCGTCACTGTACTGTGGAATAGCTAAGTAGTCCATTCTTGCATAGTGCTTTGTGAACACAAATAGCTCGTTTTCTATCATGCGCGACTCAACGTATGAGCCGAAAAGTGTAGAAACGTTTTTAATGTAAATGTCGCTTGGGTCCTCTACGCTTACTGAAAGGATTGTAACGTATGGCACGTATGCGCTACCAAAGCTTAAGCCATCACTTACAATTATGCTAACTGTCTTGCAGTCGCATGAAAGGTACATTTCTCTGACTGCATAGTCCTCTTTCATCTTTTCTAATTCGTCACCGGTTACCTTTACGTCAACGCCATTTTTTATATATTCAAGGGCGCTATTTAGCTTTATTGTGCCAACACGCTCAGAAAACTTACCGTCAATTGAATAAATATTAAGTGTGCTTCCGTTTAAATGGAAGATATATTTATTTGAGCGCTTGATTATGTCGCCCTCAATAACACCCTTTGTTTGAAGGTCAGTTGTTTCCTTGTAGGAGTCCTCTGCATCTTCCGTTTTGTCAGACATATCTGCCTCTGCTTTGTCAGACAAATCTTCCTCTAATTTGTCAGACATATCTTCCCAGTGACCATTTTCGTCCTTTGCGGACTCATCAAAAATAGTATCCTGTGAGTTTTCAAGGTTTTCCCATGCATCCTCTAACTCTTCATCCACAATAAAGCCTTCGCTATAGCCGTCCTTTAAAAGGTCGATTATATCCTGATACTGTTGTGGGAACTGAGTTGATGGAGAGGAAACTAAAATTGTTGATGGGGTGCCATCCTTGTTTTCTCCAAGGTGCAATTCATAGTAGTTTTGGGTGTGTGGGTTATTTACTGTGTCGGAAATAATGTCAAGCTGTGCGCTTTTTTCATTTAGCGCGTTTTCCATATCCTCAATCTTATTACCAAGACCGAAAAGAAGTGGGAGTAAAACTATATTTAAAACAAGCAAAAAGCACGCGGCAATTGAACCAAGCTTCATAAAGAGGCTTCGGCTTGCCCAAATATTCGCTTTTTTCTTAACAGGGCTTGCCTCATCTAAATACTTGTCGTCAACGAGACTAAGCATTTTATTAAGGTCGTCTTTTCTCATCTTAACCTCCGTTTAGCTTAATACCTTTCTAAGTGCTTTTTAAATTTCTCTCTTAGGCGTGATAAGGTGACCTTAACGTTTGCCTCTGTCAAGAAATTCTTTTTTGCTATTTCCTTTATCTCGCACATATAGAAATAGCGCTGAATAAAAATAACTCTTTTTTCCTTGTCAAGCGACGCAAGAAACGTATTTATACATTCCTTAAGGATTAATTCGTCCACTGGCTCGCCATCCTTTGACGGTAAGCACGCCTCAAGCTCCTCATACGAGGGTGGCGCGTCGTTTTCTCCTCTTTTTTGTGCGCCCTTTTCCTTGCATTTATCAAGGGATAGGTTTCTTGTTATTTTTGCCGAGTAAGCCCCGAGGCTTTGAGGCACCGTTGGTGGAATGGTTTCCCACAGCCTTATGTAGGTGTCGTTTACACATTCCTCGCTGTCCTCTTGGCTTTTTAAAATGTTGTAGGCAACGTAATAGCATAAGCGCCCATACTTGTCGCTTGTATGCTCTATGGCCTTTTCATCACGTGAAAAGTATAGCTCTATAATTTTAGAGTCATCCATCTTCGTCACCCCTTCAAATTTAACCCCTTCGGGTCCTTTTCGGGCTTTCTCATCTATTAAGACGAAATTTTTCCCGTTTTGGTTACACTCCTATTGTAACATTTTTAAAATATTTTTGCAACTATAATATATTTTTTGTGCTTTTGAGTAGTTTTCGTCGCAAAAGCCCTTTCCTCTTTGTCATTCTGGAGCGTAGCGATAGAATCTCTTCCCTTATAAAAAAAAGAGGCTCTTGCCTCCTTTTTTATTTTGCCTTTGCTTCGCAGTATAGACAGCGACACTCGCCCTCGGTTGTTACCTTGAAAACGTGATCAAGCTCCTGCTCACAGGATGTAATGCACCTTGGATTTTTGCAAAAGATTTCGTTTACCACCTTCAAACTGGTGTCTTTTTCTTCATTATTTATATTATCACCACTTAAGCCAAGTAGCTTCAAAATTAGCGCCATACGCATATATTTTCCGTTTAGCGCCTGCTCAAAATAGTGTGCGCGTGGGTCAGAATCTACCTTTACACTAATTTCGTTAACTCTTGGTAGTGGATGCATAATTGAAAGGTCGCTTTTTGCGTTTATAAGCTTTTGTGGGTCGAGAATATAGCTGTCCTTAAGGCGCAAATATTCCTCCTCGCTTGCGAAGCGCTCCTTTTGAATTCTTGTCATATAAAGAATGTCAAGCTTGTCAATTGCCTCTGTC
Organism: Clostridia bacterium; assembly: GCA_017501545.1. Lineage (GTDB taxonomy): Bacteria > Bacillota > Clostridia > Oscillospirales > CAG-272 > RGIG2000. The sequence continues at coordinate 24,670 of JAFVWS010000013.1, forward strand.
AAATCCTTGGTTTCGTAAAACTGCTTGTGCGATTTTCTAATCTCGTTCTTTACATAGCTTGGCACCCTTAATTCCTCAGGAGAAATAAGCACGAAGGTGATGCCCTCATATCTATTAAGTGCGTTAATTAGTGAGTGTACTGTTCTTCCGTATTTAAGGTCGCCACAAAGACCAACCGTTAAGTTGTTAAACGTGCCCTTCTTGCGCTTAATTGTGAGTAGGTCGGCAAGGGTTTGCGTTGGGTGGTTGTGTCCACCGTCACCTGCGTTAACTACTGGGATTGACGCGTTCATTGACGCAACAAGTGGCGCACCCTCCTTTGGGTGACGCATCGCAATAATATCTGCATAGCAGGAAATCATCTTAGCTGTGTCAGCAACGCTTTCTCCCTTTGCGCTTGATGAGCTTTTCGCCTCGGAAAAGCCAAGCACGTTTCCGCCAAGCTCATACATTGCAGCCTCAAAGCTGAGCCTTGTTCTGGTCGAAGGCTCAAAGAACAAGGTGGCAAGCTTCTTGCCCTTACATTTCTCACTATATTTTTGTGGTTTTTCAATTATATCAAGCGCTGTTTCAATCAATGAATCGATTTCTTCAACAGAAAGCTCTTTTATATCTATAAGACTTCTCATATCTTCTCCTTTAGGCGGAAATTACAGGCTGGTGAAAACGAAAAGCAACTTTTCTTTTAAAAAATTAATCTGTCAAGACGACAACGTACCTTTTAAGGTAGAGATTTTTCTTCTGAAAAATCTCATATTTGCTTTTCTAACCGCGACCGCTACTCTACCGTACACAAGTACGCCGACGCGTACGCGTTCACGGCTTTTCCCTCACCCTCTAATTCCCTTGTTAGGGTTTTGTGCCTTAAGCGCCGTAAACTGTTAGATAGTTCTTAATTCTATCTACATTTTCCTTGTTAGCTGGGTCTTCTTCAAGGTACTCGATAATATCGTAAACGTCAACAACTGAATATACTGGGAAGCCAAACTCCTCCTCAATTTCAACCATTGCGCCCTTTTCGCCCTTGCCCTTTTCCTTACGGTCAACCATTACAAAGCAAGCGGCAACCTTAATGCCCTCTACGCTCTTCATAATTTCCATAGTTTCTCTAATTGCAGTGCCGGCTGTAATTACGTCCTCAACGATAACTACCTCCTCGCCAGGTTGTGGCTTGTAGCCAACGAAAACGCCACCCTCGCCGTGGTCCTTAGCCTCCTTACGGTTAAAGAAGAATGGTAGATTTAATCCTTCCTTAGCAAGTGCAATTGATGTTGAAACTGCAATTGAAATACCCTTGTATGCTGGGCCATAAAGTGCAGTTTGCTTCTTTCCTATTTTGTCAAAGTAAGCTTTTGCGTAAAACTCGCCAAGCTTTGCAATATTTTCGCCAGTTTTAATCTCGCCTGCGTTAATAAAATATGGGATTTTTCTACCACTTTTTGCTGTGAAATCACCAAACTTTAAAACTCCTGCGTTTTGTAAAAACTGTATAAATTCTCTCTTGTAACTTTCCATTTTTAACTCCTTAAGGCGGCCATTTACAGGCTGGTAAAACCGAAAAGCAATTTTTTAATATTATATTTGTCATCAAGACGATAACGAACCTTTTAAGGTAGAGATTTTTAACAAAATCTCATTTTGCTTTTCTAATCGCGACCGAGCCCTCTACCGTACACAAGTACGCCGACGTTGGCTCGTTCACGCTTTTTTCCTCACCCTCTAAAAGCCTTGTTTTTTCTCTTTATTTTGAATTTTTGATGTCTATTCCGCCCTGTTAGCCGATAAACTCAGCTACACAGCGTCTGTAAGCCGCAACTGGGTCAAGCGCTGCTGTAATTGGTCTGCCTACAACAATATAGTCCGAGCCGATTTTCTTTGCCTCAGCCGGGGTCATAACTCTTACCTGGTCGCCCTTGTCGCCATCTGCAAAGCGCACGCCTGGCGTTACTGTAACAAAGTCATTGCCACAGGTGGCGTGTACCTTTTCAGCCTCAAGTGGTGAGCAAACGATACCAGCAAGTCCTGCCTTCTTTGCATTCATTGCGTAGTGCATAACTACCTTATCCAATGGCTCGTTAATAAGCAGGTCATCTCTCATTCTTTCCTCGCTTGTTGAGGTAAGCTGAGTAACTGCAATAAGGAGTGGGCGTGTGCCATCCTCACGTGTAAGACCCTCAAGTGCTGCCTCCATCATAGCAATTGTGCCTGATGCATGCACGTTTGTCATATCAACGTCAAGGCGAGAAAGCACTGCCATTGCCTTTTTAACTGTGTTTGGAATATCGTGAAGCTTAAGGTCGAGGAAGATTTTGTGGCCTCTTTTCTTAATCTCTCTTACAATGTCTGGTCCCTCGGCATTAAATAGCTCCATACCGATTTTTACAAAAGGCTTCTCGTCCTTGAATTTATCAAGAAAGCTAAAAACCTCAGCCTTGCTTGCAAAGTCGCAAGCGATAATTACGTCCTTTCCCATTAGTGGGCACCTCCTATTATATCCTTTAAATTCTTAATTCCGTATTTTTCCATAACGCGTGGCAAATTTTCAATAATTTTTGGACAAGCAAATGGGTCAACTAAATTTTGAGCGCCTACCTGTACTGCCGATGCGCCTGCTAACATCATTTCGATTACGTCCTCGGCTGTGGCAATTCCGCCACCACCGACAATTGGAATTTTCACCGCCTCATAAACCTGATATACCATTCTTATAGCGACAGGCTTAATTGCAGGGCCAGAAAAGCCACCCATTTTGTTTGCGATAACTGGCTTTTTGGTCTTTAAATCTATCTTCATGCCAAGAAGTGTGTTAATTAAGCTAATGCCGTCAGCACCTGCCTCCTCACACGCCCTTGCAATTGATACAATATCTGTTACGTTAGGTGAAAGCTTAACTATAAGTGGCTTTTTAGTCACCCTTCTTACTGCGCGCGTTACCTCAGCGGCAGCCTCTGGGGACGTGCCAAAGCTCATTCCACCACCATGCACGTTTGGACAGCTTACGTTTATCTCAAACCAGCCAATGCATTCCTCCTTGTCGAGCTTTTCAACTGTGTAAACATAGTCCTCAACTGAAAATCCGCTTACGTTTGCCATTACTGGCTTGTTAAAGCACCTTCTTAGCTTAGGAAGCTCGTTCTTTATTACGTTTTCAACGCCTGGGTTTTGAAGTCCAACGGAGTTAATCATTGAGTTTTCGCACTCTGCAATTCTTGGGGTAGGGTTGCCAAAGCGCGCGTCCTTTGTTGTGCCCTTGAAGGAAAAGCTACCAAGACAATTTATATCGTAAATTTCTGCAAACTCGTAGCCAAAGCCGAATGTGCCAGATGCCGGAATTAATGGGTTGTCAAGCTCAATTCCACAAAGCTCGGTTTTTAAGCTTACCATATGATTTCCTCCTTTTCAAGCACTGGTCCGTCCTTGCAAATACGCTTGTTGCCGTACTTTGTCTTGCAGGAGCATCCCATACAAGCGCCAAAGCCACAGCCCATACGCTCCTCAAAGCTAAATTGACCACTTGTTACGCTCTTGTTATATACAGCCTTAAGCATTGGCTCAGGTCCACAGGTATATACGTAGGTGTAGTCAACCATATCAAAGGCGTCAGTTACAAAGCCCTTTGTGCCATATGTGCCGTCAACTGTTGTAACGTAGGTGTCAGCACCAAGCGCTTTAAATTCGTTCTCATAAAACACCTCATCTAAGCTACCAAAGCCAAGAATTACCGCTGGGCTTTTGCCCTCTCGAGTTAGCTCCTTGCATAGCTCGTACATAGGGGGCACGCCTGCGCCACCACCAACCAAGAGAGGTCTATTTCCACTCTTAGAAAGGTCATAGCCGTTGCCAAGACCAGTTAGAGTCCATATTTTTTTGCCCTTAGTCATTTGGGACATTTTTTCCGTGCCATTGCCCACTACCTTATAAATGAGGGTAAGCGCATTGCCCTCCACCTCGCAAACGGAGATAGGACGGCGAAGGAAAAAGCCGTCGAGCTTTAAATTTACAAAAGCACCCGCCTTAATTCCCTCTGTGTCACCAAGAAGCACCATTTCGTAGGTGTTCTTTGCGATTTTTTCATTGGATTTTATAGTAAATAATACGTCCTTCATCTTTTGTCCTTTACAAATGAAATGTGCTATCGCACTTGAAATGACAAGCACGCTTGAAAAGATAAGCGCACTTGTCTTGAAATAATGTTACAGGTAACATCTTGAAATAAAATGAACCCCATGCTCTTTTAAGCATTTCACGATTACTTTAGTAATCATTTCATAACCGATGGTTATTTCACGAATCCGTTTGGATTCATTTCATTGGCGCTATGCGCCTTAGGCATCAATAGTTGAAATTGTAATTGTGATTTCCTCTAAAACGTCAAGTAAGATTCTTACTGTATCAAGGGATGTAAAGAGTGAAATATTGTTTTCAATTGCTAAGTGTCTTATCTGGTAGCCGTCCTTCTTTCCTTGGTCAGTATCAAGGTCACTTGTGTTGATTACGTAAGCGATATGTCCTTGACGCATTGACTCTGGAATATCTGATGAGCCTGAGCCAATCTTAGCCTTAACTCTTGTTCTAATGCCGTGCTCCTTTAGGAACTTAGCTGTGCCCTCAGTTGCCTCGATATTGAAGCCGAGGTTGTAGAAGCGACGGATAAGTGGAAGTGCCTCCTCCTTATCGCTGTCAGCAACTGTTACTAAAACTGTACCGTAGTTTTGTACCTGCATACCAGATGCTTGAAGGGCCTTATAGAACGCACGGTTTAATGTGTCATCGTAGCCAATAGCCTCACCTGTTGATTTCATCTCTGGGCTAAGGTAAGCATCAACACCACTGATTTTCTTGTATGAGAATACAGGAACCTTACAGTACCAGCGCTTCTTTTCTTGTGGATAAAGGTCAAAGATACCAAGCTCCTTTAAGCTCTTACCAAGAATTACCTCTGTTGCAATGTCAGCAAGCGAGTAGCCTGTTGATTTTGAGAGGAATGGTACTGTTCTTGATGAACGAGGGTTAACCTCGATAATATAAACGTCGTCATTTGAGTCAACGATAAATTGAATATTGAATAAGCCCACAATTCCAATGCCAAGACCAAGCTTCTTTGAGTAGGTAAGGATTTTGCCCTTTACCTTATCAGAGATGCTAAACGCTGGGTAAACGCTGATTGAGTCACCAGAGTGTACGCCTGTACGCTCAACAAGCTCCATAATACCAGCAACAAATACGTCGTGTCCGTCGCAGATTGCGTCAACCTCTACCTCTTTACCTCTGATGTAGTGGTCAACCAAAACAGGCTTGTCCTCGTCAATTTCAACGGCAGTTCTTAGATATTGACGGAGTTGCTTTTCGTTAGATACGAGCTGCATTGCACGTCCACCAAGAACGAATGATGGACGTACCAAAACTGGGTAGCCAACCTCTTTAGCTACTCTTACACCGTCAGGAATATTTGTAACTGCTTGTCCCTTTGGCTGTGGAATTTGTAGCTCCTCAAGAATCTTTTCAAAGGTGTCACGGTTTTCTGCCCTGTCAATTGCTTGGCAGTCAGTACCGATTAGCTTAACTCCACGCTCGTAAAGTGGTGCTGCTAAGTTAATAGCTGTTTGTCCACCGAGAGATGCAATTACACCGTCTGGCTTTTCAAACTCGATAACCTCCATTACGTCCTCAACTGTAAGTGGCTCAAAGTAGAGCTTGTCTGAGGTTGTATAGTCGGTTGAAACTGTTTCTGGGTTGTTGTTTATAATGATAGCCTCGTAGCCACAATTCTTGATTGTAGTTACTGCGTGTACTGTTGAATAGTCAAACTCTACGCCCTGACCGATACGGATAGGACCAGCACCAAGCACGATAATCTTCTTTTTGTCTGTGTGAATTGACTGGTTTTTGCCCTCGTATGAGGAGTAGAAATATGGTGTGTATGCTCCTACGTGTGCTGTATCAACCATTCTAAAGCTTGGAATAATACCGTTTTCATGACGGAACGCGTAAACGTCCTTTTCGCAGGTATTCCAAAGCTTAGCAACGTACTTATCGCTAAAGCCCATTTCCTTTGCTTCCTTTAGAAGCTTAGCGTCCTTTACGTTTTCGGAAAGTGCTTTTTCCATCTTAACGATTTTCTCAAAGGACTTAAGGAAATATTCTGTAATCATTGTAATTTCGTGTAGCTCGCCAGTTGTTACGCCACGACGAAGAAGCTCACAAACTGCAAAGGCGTTGTCATCATGGAATTCGTTTATGTATTCCTTGATTGCCTCAGTTGAAAGCTCGTCAAACTTAGCCATATGTAGGTGGCAAACGCCTATTTCAAGGCTTCTTGCACTCTTAAGCAAGCACTCCTCAAGGTTAGAGCCAATGCCCATACATTCACCGGTTGCCTTCATTTGTGTGCCAAGCTTGTTTGGTACAGTTGTAAACTTATCAAATGGGAAGCGTGGGAATTTTGCAACGATATAGTCAAGACGTGGCTCGCGTGATGCCTTAGCACCAGCAACCTCTATTTCGTCAAGAGTCATACCGAGCGCAACCTTTGCCGTTACTCTTGCAATTGGGTATCCACTTGCCTTTGATGCAAGAGCCGATGAACGGCTAACACGTGGGTTAACCTCAATTAGATAATATTCACTTGTTTCTGGGTTAAGTGCGAACTGTACGTTACAGCCACCGGAAATCTTAAGTGCCTTAATTAGCTTAATTGCGCTATCGTTTAGCATCTTGTGGTCTTTTTCGCTAAGTGTTAAAATTGGAGCAACAACAAGTGAGTCACCAGTATGTACGCCAACTGGGTCGATATTTTCCATACCACAGATGGTAATTGCGTTGTCCTCACCGTCACGCATTACCTCAAATTCAATTTCCTTATAGCCCTTTACGCTCTTTTCAACAAGCACCTGATGAACAGGAGAAGCTGCCAAAGCACCCTCTGCAAGCTCAACGTACTCCTCCATATTGTAAGCAAAGCCACCACCAGTACCACCAAGGGTAAACGCAGGACGAAGAACAACTGGGAATCCGATTTTAGATATAGCCTCCATTGCCTCATCCATATTGTTTGCAATCTCGGAAGGAATTACAGGCTCACCGATTTCTTGACAAAGCTCCTTAAATAGCTCTCTGTCCTCTGCCCTTTCAATACTCTTTGAGCTTGTACCTAAAAGCTCAACGCCGTTCTCCTTTAAAATACCCTTCTTTTCAAGCTGCATAGCAAGGTTAAGGCCTGTTTGTCCACCGATACCAGGAACGATTGCATCTGGACGCTCGTGACGGATAATCTTAGCCACGTATTCAAGCGTAAGTGGCTCCATATATACCTTATCAGCAATAGTTGTATCTGTCATAATCGTAGCAGGGTTGGAGTTAACAAGGATAACCTCGTAGCCCTCCTCCTTAAGCGCAAGACAAGCCTGTGTGCCTGCATAGTCAAACTCTGCAGCTTGTCCGATAATAATAGGACCTGAGCCTATAATCATTACTCTTTTGATGTCTGTTCTTTTTGCCATATTCCTCTCCTTTGTTAGAACTTGTTGTGAGTGGCGAAAACGAAAAGCAACCATTTTTTAAAATTCAGCTTGTCAAGACGACAACGAACCTTTTAAGGTAGAAATTTTAGAAAATTTCTTTTATTTGCTTTTCTAACCGCGCTTGCTACTCTACTGTACACAAGTACAGCGACGACTACGCAATCGCGCTTTTTCTCTCACTCAAACAAGCTCTTAGTCTTGTTTATGTGAATTTTTTTATTAACCTAAATTTATGCTTCCTTGCCGTTTACGGTTACTACTTTACCGTCCTTGACGGTTAGCAGGCACTCACCATAAAGCTCCATGCCCTCAAAGGGTGTTGCGCGCCCCATTGAAAGGAATTTAGTCGGGTCAACTGTGAATTTTTTATCAAGGTCAAAGACTGTATAGTCGTTTCCAAGCTCAATTCCAAAGCGCCTTCGTGGGTTATAGCACATTAAATCAAGTAGCTTTTTTAGGCTAATTTCGCCTGTTTTTACAAGGTGCGTGTACATTACTGCAAACGCAGTTTCAAGCCCGACAACGCCCATTGCGCTTTTTTCAAGCCCTCGCCCCTTTTCCTCACTTGAGTGTGGTGCGTGGTCAGTCGCAATCATATCAATTGTGCCGTCCTTTATTCCTTCGATAAGGGCTTGTCTGTCCTCCTCGCTCCTTATCGGTGGGTTCATTTTAAACCTGCCCTCGTCCTTTAGCATCATATCGTTAAATACTAAGTAGTGCGGTCCTGTTTCGCAGGTGATATCAACTCCGTCGCGCTTTGCCTGACGGATTAGCTCTACGCTTTCCTTTGTGGAAATGTGGCAAACGTGGTATTTACAGCCGGTTTTTTTAGCAAGCGCAATATCTCGCTTGATTTGCCCCCATTCACTCTCTGAGCAAATGCCCTTCATACCGTGTAGCCTTGCAAACTCACCATCGTGAATGTAGCCACCCTTTAAAAGGTCGTTTACCTCGCAGTGTGCAACAATCATTTTGCCAAGGGATTTTGCCCTTATCATTGCATTTTCCATCATCTCGTCGCTTTGAACTCCACGTCCGTCGTCCGAGTATGCAATGGCTAAGTCCTTCATCCCCTCAAGGTCACTAGGCTCCTTACCGTGCTGACCCACTGTAATCGACGCGTACGGATGCACTCCAATTTTTGCATCCCTGTCGATTATATCAAGCTGAGCCCTTAAATTCTCAACCGAGTCAGGCACAGGACTTAGATTTGGCATTGTGCAAACGTCTGTGTAGCCACCGTTAGCGGCGGAAAGGGAGCCTGTCCTTATTGTTTCCTTATAAGAAAAGCCCGGCTCTCTGAAATGTACGTGTACATCACAAAAACCGGGGAAAACAACAATATTATCAGTAGCGAAAACTGTGCTACCAGAAAGAGTGGCACGAACAAGCTGTTCATCAAATTTTGAATTCATATAGCTTTTCATAAATACCCTCCTATTTTTATTTCCGTAAAAAAGCCTATCTTGTGACAAGACAGGCAAACTTATATTATGTCACAAGTGACATAAAATCTTGTCGAGAACTCTCGCAGATTTATTTTTTAATATTATAGCAAAGTGTAATAGATTTGTCAATATTATTTTATAGATTTTGTAAAAAAACATAAAGGAAATTTTGTTCAAGAAAAATTCATCTTTTGTGCAATAGGACGACTAAGCGCCCTGTTTTTTGTCAATAATGACGAAAAGGTCGTTTTTTGGCTATTAAAAAAAGCACAAATTTTGGCATAAAATACAAATTTTATTAGTCTTTTGCATTGACAAGTAATAGCTTTTATGCTATTATTAAAAAGAAGGCGAGGGTTCCTTAATCTGATTTTCGGAGGTATTAATATATGGAAATTGCTATCATTGCTGATGACACTAAAAAAGAATTAATTACGCAGTTTTGTATTGCTTACTGCGGTATTTTGAGTAAGCACTCTATTTGTGCAACAAGCACAACTGGCGCATATATCTCCGAGGCAACAGGACTAAAAATTGAAAAGCTTTTGTCTGGTGAGCTTGGTGGTGAGCAACAAATTGCCTCACGTATCTCATACGACGAAATAGACATTCTTTTCTACTTCCGTTCAACCACTCCAAATCAGCTTTACAACGAGCATTCTGTTATTGAGCAAAACCTGCTTCGCCTCTGCGACGTACACAATACCCTTTTGGCAACAAACATTGCAACTGCCGAAACAATCGTTACCGCGCTTGAGCGTGGAGATCTTGATTATCGTGAGATTATCAACCCAAGAAGTGAATATAATCTTAAAAAGAAGCTCGAGCAGAAGATTCCTGTTCCTGACGACTTTGTTATTTAGGCGAGGCAGTCAAAACGGGCAAAACCGAAATCACAAATTTCAGGCAAAAGGTTCTTTTCTCCCAAGAAAAACATCTTTATGAAAGAACCCATTCTCCCACAAAGTAAAATAAGGTAAAAAGAGGTCTACTGACCTCTTTTCTTTATGTGATTTCTATAAGCGACCACTTCCTCCGACATACACAAGTATGCCTCTTTAAAAATCCCGCGCGCTTCCGTTGCTGAGAAAAAAGTGAAAAGTGAAAAGTGAAGAGTGAAGAGGTAAAAGTGAAGAGGTAAAAATCCCACACTAACCCTCTTAAGAAAAACAGAGGCTTTTGGGGTAAATCACGCCGAAGGCGTGTATATCACCAATGCGAAGCATTGCATATCATCAAGACGCAGTCTTGCATATCATCATTGCGAAAAAATACAGCCCTTGGCTGATGATATACACCTTCGGTGGTGAGATACACACATTCGTGTGGTGATATGCCATTGCTTTTCGCAATGGATAAAAAAACGACAGGAAAAACCTGTCGTTTTTTGGAGCTACTAATCGGAATCGAACCGATGACCTCATCCTTACCAAGGATGTGCTCTACCAACTGAGCCATAGTAGCATTTGCGAAATTATTATAACAAAAGATAGGTGGTTTGTCAAGCAATTTTTTAAATTTGCATTTTTTATGCTCCTTTGCCTTGAATTAATACCCAAAATGAGGTAGAATAAAATAGTAATTTGTAAATGCCTTTCATTAATTTTTAGGAGGTGGCACTTATTTCACAGGCTGATAAAAATCCATTTTTGTATAGCGACACAAACAAGCGCTACCATACCTACGATTACTACCTAAAAAAGCGTTTTGGTGGCAAATGTGCAAAAATCCCACTTGATGCTGGCTTTACCTGCCCTAATATTGATGGCACGGTGTCATATGGTGGGTGTATTTACTGCTCGGGCGGAAGCTCGGCGCGTCTTTGTGGCGCAAGCGTCCCTTCCCTTTTGGAGCAATATGAAAACGGTATCTCTGTAATGACCAAAAAATGGCAGACAAATCGCTTTATTCCCTACCTGCAAGCATACACAAATACGCACACATCCCCCGATATTTTAAGAAAAACGCTTGAGGACGTGTCTAAATTTGAGGGTGCTGTGATGGTTGATATTGCTACGCGTGCCGACTGCTTAGAGGACGAAAAAATCAAGGTACTTGACGAGATTTCAAGACGTATTCCACTAACAATTGAGCTTGGGCTTCAAACCTCAAATGACAAAACCGCTATATTGATTAATCGCGGGCACAGCTACGCGCAGTTTGTGGACGGCTTTTATAGGCTAAGGCAGGGCGCGCCAAACGTAAAAATAGGTGTCCACATTATTAACGGCTTGCCAAATGAAGGCTATGAGGATATGATAAAAACCGCATCCTGTGTCGCTAATTTGCACCCAGATATAGTTAAAATTCACCTTCTGCACGTCATTTCGGGCACACCACTTGCCAAAATGTATAAGTGTGGCAAATATGAACCTATGGAGCGAGAGGATTACATTAGGGTCGTATGTGACCAGCTTGAAATCCTGCCTGCCGATATAGTAATTGAGCGCTTAACGGGTGACGGAATTAAAAATGAGCTTTTAGCCCCTATTTGGTCACTTAAGAAGACCACTGTTATAAATGATATAGACAAGGAGCTATTTAAAAGAAATTCTTATCAAGGCATTAAAGGAGAAACAAAATGAACATTTTATGCATAGGAAACAGCTTTTCAGAGGACGCAACAAGATATCTACACCAAATTTCAGACGGTGAGCTTTACGTGCGCAACCTTTATATCGGTGGCTGCTCTCTTGAAAGGCATTGGAATAATATCGTAAGTGGAGCGAGTGAATACGAGTGGCAAAAGAATGGCAGAATGTTAAAAATGACGTCAATTAACGAGGCTATTACTAAGAAAAAATGGGATTTTGTAACAGTTCAACAACTTAGCCAGGACTCCGGAATGATAGACACCTATGAGCCATATCTTACTAACATCCTTAATTTTATAAAGGAAAATTGCCCTAATGCAAAAATCGCGTTTCACCGAACCTGGGCGTATGATGACAACAGCACACACGGTGGCTTTGTAAACTATGGCAATAACAGAAAGAAAATGATTGAGGAAATTATCAAGGTCACAGACTTTTATGCTAAAAAGCATTCCCTTGAGGTTATTCCTAATGGCGAGGCAATTGAAATGGCGCGCGACCTTGCCGAGTTTCAGGGTGAGCGCAATATAAATCGTGACGGCTATCACCTATCCCTTGACTATGGTAGATATTTAGCCGGCCTTGTAATGTATGGCTTTTTCACGAAATGTGACCCGACAAGCGTCACCTATGAGCCAGAAAAAACTGACCCCGAAATAAATAAAAAGCTAAAGCAAATTGCGAAAAATCTTACATATATTAAGTAAAGCATGTAACGCGTAGCGCGCAAAACAAGAATTTAATATTTTATTAATATTTCTATTTTATATTATAGTAAAAATGCACAAATTCACGCTTGTGCATTTTCTTTTTTAAGCGATTTTTTTGTGCAAAAGGTAGAAAAAGGCAATTTAAAACCCTCTGCTATTTACATTAAAATTTTAAAGTGTTATAATTATAAAGCAAGGTGTTGCGTCCTTTTTTGGGCGCTTCAAATATTTAGCTTTGAAAGGAAAAATCAAAATGAAAAAAAGCACATTAATCAAGGTTCTTTGTATCGTTTTGGCTACTCTCTTCGCACTTTCCCTCGTTGCATGTGGCGGTGGAAATACTGAGGATGAGGGTGAAAAGGTTACAGTTTACTTTGATCCAAACGGTGGTACACTTGAAGAAGGTGTTCCAGACGAAATTCAAGTTACAGTCGGTGAAAAGATTGGTAGGCTACCAACTCCAGTAAGACCTGGCTATGAGTTCCTTGGCTGGTACGAGGACGGAAACGAAAGATGGGAAATCACCCGTAAGGATGAGGTTGAGGACGAGATGGAGCTTGTTGCTCTTTGGTCTCCTCTTGGTGACCTCGTAACAGTTGAGTTTGCAGTTGCATCTGGCGAAACACTTAACGGCGACGTTTTGTACGTTGACATTGTTAAGGGTCAAAGAATCAACTCTGCTCTTCAAACACTTCCAACAGCTTCAAAGGATGACTACATCTTCAAGGGCTGGAAGGATGCAAGCGGCATTACAGTTACAGTCACAACAAAGGTTGAGAGCGACTTAGTTCTTTACCCTGTTTGGGAAAGAATTGTTTACTGTCTTGACGGTACAGAAAACCACGTATGGAATGCATGGCAAGAGGCTACAGAGGCTACATGTACTGAAGACGCTAAGTCCTCAAGAGTATGTGGCGTTTGCGGTCACATTGAATATAACGTAACAGAGCCAGCTACTGGACATAAGTTCGGTCAATGGGCTACTTCTATCACAGAAAACGGTATCGTAAGAAGCCGTGTTTGCGTAGAATGTGACGAAAAGGAAGCAGATCCACTTACAAACATCGCATACGACTCATTCAAGACACCTGTTATCGACGGCGACTGCTGGGGTGGTGACAAGGGCGCTAACCTCTTCGATGGCAACTATGCAGATAAGCCAATCGCAGCTAAGGGTACTGGTGCTTTGACTGTTACAATTGAGGCAAAAGAGGCTACATACGTTGACATTATTGCTGTTACAGGCTTTGGTTCAGCTGCTTATAACGTAATCGTTACATACGATGACGGCACACAAAAGGACCTCGGCGTTGGTGCATTTGGCTCAGGCGATAGCGCAACAAAGGCGTTTAACGTTGGCAAGGTTGTAACAAAGATTGTTGTTACACAACCATCACCATCTAACGGTACAGACTACTGGAGCGAGATTTCAATCCTTGTAGTTCCAGAATAATCTACCTATTATGTTCCCTCGAAAAATATTTTTCGGGGGAACTTTTTAAACACTTGCAAAATGCTTAAGGATTTATTCCTAAAGCAAACAAAGGAGAAAAAATGAAAAAGAAATTACTTGTTCTTCTCTTAATCGTTGTTTGTTTAATTTCCGTATTCGCACTTGCATCCTGTGACGGTGGTGATAGTGACGATGGACGTCCATCCTACACAGTTACCTTTGACCCGGCTGGTGGCACGTTTGACGGTGAATTAACAATTCAGGTTAAGGAAGGCGATAAAATTCCTGAGCCTGCAAAGCCTGTATTCGACGGAAGAATCTTCTCCGGCTGGTATTCAGGCAAAAGCTCAAGCTCCAGATGGAACTTTGAGGAGGACGTTGTTACCTCTGACGTAACTCTTAAGGCATGGTACGCAGGTGGCGTAGGCTGTGCGCACGAGGTTACAGTTCCTGTTCCTGAAAAATCAACTGCCGCTACCTGTGATAAGGGCGGTAAGGAATACGTAAAATGTACAAAATGTGGTCTTACCACGTTTACAAATATTCCAAAGCTCGGCCACGACCTTGTAACTGAGGTTATTGAGGTTACATGTGCAACTGACGGTTATACACACGTTTACTGCACACGCCCAGGATGTGACGAGGATAGAACTCATACAGTAATCCCTGCAACGGGTGACCACCAATGGGGAGATGAATTCGTAACACTTATTGAGCCAACCATGTACGTTGGTGGTAAGGAAGCGAAATTCTGTACGGTTTGTGGTGGACAACAGATATTCCCTATTGACTCTCTTGCTGAGCTTGAGGATCTTCTTTGGGACCTTGACATCGGTAACTACAAATATACCGGTGGTAAATACACAAACGCTTCATTCGTTGATATAGCAAAGAACGCAGGTATCTCTGCTTCAACATACTACACCGTTTGCGTTGCTAAAAACGCAATCGACGGCTCGGCAAACACCTTCTGGTGTGCTGACACACTTGCTGATGGCGCTAACTTTGAGGGCGATGAGCTTACTCTCTCATTCGCACAAGAGTTTGACGTTGGTATGGTTAAAATAATTGTTCCTCACTACTCTGCTTGGGCTCTTGGTGACGAATGCTACGTTTCCTACGACCTTGAGGCAAAAATTAACGGTGAGTGGCAAAAGGTTGGCGAGTTAAGCGATAAAAACGCAACTCCTGCCGGCATTAGCGGCGCTATAATTTACGAGTTTGACGCTCCTGTTACGACAGATGCAATGCGTTTGGTTGTTAGCCACTCCACAAGAAACACACCTGCTATGATTTACGAGATTGAAATTATGGCTGCTGTTAATAAGACAGAGCGTGTTGCAATGGACCTTATAAACTCTGCAATAGTTTCATCCTCAGGTAAATATAACTCATGGGCAACCGGTACTGAAACACTTATGGACGGCTCACACGATACCGGCTGGTACACAAACAAAACCGGCGATATCTATGCAACCCTTTCATTCTCTGATGATTTATTTGTAACAGCAGTACAATTCTCTGTTGCTCCTAATACAAATAAGGAATACACAATTTACTATCTTGATGAAAATGGCGAATGGGTAAGCGCTTGTCACTATAAGCTTATGGTAGGCAATAAGATTACAACCGATGGTGACTCAAATGGCGACGGTGTTGCGGACGGCTCAGTTGTTGAAATAAACGGCAAAAAGAGAGTAATCTTTACATGCGATATTGCTAAGTTCACAAGCGGTGTTAAGCTTACAATCGATGTTCCTGGTCCTAACTGGGAAAGCTACGTTTACGAGTTTGTTCCTTATACAGCAATAGAGCAAGCTGTTATCAGCTCTCCAGAAAACCCAGATGGTATAGAGTCATACTCTGGCTGTGCGCACAACTCCTTTAAGACAATTGAGACTGTTCTTCCAACATGCTCAAGCGCTGGCTACACAGTTATGGAATGCTACGCATGTGGCTTTAGATGTTCAACTGATGCAGTTGACGCATACGGTCACCTTTGGGGCGAGTATGAAATTCTAACAGCTGCCGAGGGAACTCTTGCAGGCACAAAGCACTCAGTATGCCAAAAGCCAGAGTGCGATGCTGAAAGAATTACTAACTACTATAACGACTTTGCAGATCCAAAAATCACAACCTATAGATATAATGCTCCTGCTGCATGGGCACAAACCCTTGACGACGGTAACTATCTTGGCACTTATGAATGGCTAATTCCTAAGCTTCAAGAAAGAGGCTGGAAGGCATCAATTATGCTTTCTATCACCTTCTCTGACATTTACGTTGACTTATGGCAAGAACATTTTGCCACAGGCGTTTTAGACCTTGGCTCACACTCATATACTCACGGTGGCTACTACTCAGGCGTTATCAGTGAAAATTCACTTCTTAGCGACGTTGTAAACGCACACTACTGGTTTATGAACAAGTATGCAGGTCAAAGAATTCTTACATTTGCAACACCAAACGGTCAAACATCTGTTGGCACTTCAGAGTACGTAACAGGTATTATGGCTTCTGCACGTAATGGTGGTAACTCTAAGTACTTCTACAATATAATTGATGAGCTTAAAACAAACGGCTACGGTCAATCTGCATACGTTGGCTCAATTACAGTTGATGAGGAAACTGGCGAGGTATTATTTACTCAGGCTACAAACAAGGACGGCTCTCTTGTATGGGTTACAAACAGACGTGCCTTCGGTAATATGAACTCATATATTTCAAAGGCTGACCAAACTGAGGGTCCATTCATCTTTGCAAAGGCTGACAACACCTTCGCTGTTCAGTATAAG
Source organism: Clostridia bacterium (assembly GCA_017501545.1). Lineage (GTDB taxonomy): Bacteria > Bacillota > Clostridia > Oscillospirales > CAG-272 > RGIG2000. The sequence continues at coordinate 41,190 of JAFVWS010000013.1, forward strand.
AAGGTAACACAAGCTCCAGTTATTGACGAAGCAACTGGTGAGCAGGCTGTTGACGAAAACGGAAATCTCCTTTGGGAAACATTAAAGGAGCCTATCTACGAGGAGACAAGTGGTGGCTACGACGTTGACCAAAACGGCTCTTACACCTTCAACGAAAAGGGTGGCACACACGTAATTCTTAAGTCCCCTATGGGCACTTACTTCTACGTTGAAAAAGAAGCTGCAAACGTTAACTACGTTTACGACAAGGATGCAAATCGCCTTGTAGCTAAGGAAAGAAGTGAGGGAACATACGTATTCTACGAGACAAAGGATTCAAATGGCAAGCAAACAGACGCTTACTTTAAGTGGGTTGAGCTTGGCTCATACGACTACCAAAACGGTGAGTACGTATTCCGTGAGGACAATAATGGCGCATATAAGCTAAACCACACAGCCCTTGGCTCATATGAAAAGGGTATTAACGAAATTTTATCAGTTGGCGGTATGACAGTTGAGTGTCTACACGAAATTGGCAACGGTGGTACAATTTGGTCCACATACGCTTCTACCAACTCTAAGTTTGAATACCTTGACCAAACAGGCATTTGGGTATGCTCTTACACTGAGCTTGTTCAATATATGAAGGAGCAATTAAGCGCAACTCTTACACTTGTTGAAAGAACTGATTCATCTGTTACACTTAACCTAACCGACACTCTCGACGACTACATGTATAACCTCCCACTTACAATTGAGGTTGACGTTGACGACTCTTGGACAGCTGACAATATCACAGCTACACAAGACGGAAACGAGCTTGAGTTCTTCGTAGAAAACGGCTTTGTTTACGTTGATGCAGTTCCTGACCAAGGAAACATTGTTATCTCATACATTGGCTAATAAATAATAAAAAGCACCCTTTTTGGGGTGCTTTTTTTATGACATTGTTTCAAGTAGAGTGTCGATTTTTTCTTCCTCTATTTTATCAAGCTCGGCATTCATACGGCAGTAAAGCTTAATACATTTTTCGCGCTTTTCGCAACCTTCGCATCTTTGCGCCCTTACTCTCATTCTATCTAAAATATCAAGAGGATAAAGTCCCTCATCGCCATTTGATTTCTTTTTCTTACCCTGTGACTCTATTCTATGGTCGCGCAAAACAAGATTAATTGCGTCGCTTAGCTTGCTTGCCCTTTGGTCATCAATTACTGTTATAATGCCATCAAGCCTTGTATAGTATTTTTTTGCAATAACACCTGCGTTTTCCTTAAAAAAGTCCTCACACGTGTCTATTTTATATGATGCCTTGGCAATTTTTTTGTCGTATTCCTCTGAAAGAAGCTGTGATTCCTGCTCGTATTTTTTGATTAGGTCAGGCAAGATGCTTTCGTTAAATTCCTCATTTTCTTTTTTAATTCTGCACCTTCTTTTATAGCTGTGCTTAGCGATAAATGAGTAAATAAATTCAACAATTAATAGTGAGGCAAAAAATGCAATTCCCATCGTGCCCATGCCACTTATCAAAAGCGCTATAATCGAAAAGACGATTACTATTATTGTCACCGCCAAGACCTCGGGCAACAGCTTTCCTATAATCCAAATAATAATGAAGGCAAAAAATCCCGAGACGCATATTGCCACACAAAGAAGCATTAAAATTAAAAGCGCAAATCTAATTGGAGATGAATCAAACGGCTCCTTAACAGCTCGTGCTGGACGGGGCTGTGGCTTGTGTAGACGCAAGCCTATATATTCTTCCTTAGTGGTTAAAATATCCTTGTGCGCACTTTTGTACTCGTTTCTTGCATCACGCAGGCTAACAAGCTTTTTTTGCGTTTCAAAAATATCAGCCATTTCTCCCCCTCCTTTTTTTAATTTTCTTCTTATTAAAATATTATATCACCCTAATATTTTATTGTCAATATCAATTAAAAAAGACCTCTTTCGAGGTCTTTTTTATTAAGCTCTTGGATTTAAATATTTTGAATATGCCTTTAGGTAGTTAATACCAGATGCAACTGTCATAAACGTCATTACTGCAAGAGAAATATATGATGCAATCCAAAGCGTTGGCAAGCCAAAGCCGAGGTTTAATGCAAATTCTACAAGCACAACTACAATTGCGATTACCTGTGTAACTGTCTTTGCCTTACCAAAGAAGTTTGCAGGGATAACTCCACCACCTGCGTTTGATGAAACAAGTCTGATTGACGTTACACCAAGCTCGCGTAGAACTACAATAGCAGTTACCCAAAGAAGCACGTGGGCAATCACCTTTTCATTTACGCCACCACCAATTGCACCGCTTAGGTCCATTGTATATGCCTTGAAGAAGAATTTAACAGTGATTGTGATAAGCGCCATAAATACCATAAACTTATCTGCAAGTGGGTCCATTACCTTACCAAAGGTTGTAACCATATTGTATTTTCTTGCTATCTTTCCGTCAAGCATATCTGTAAGCGAGGTAATTATAAATACACCCGCTGTTACTAAGCCACAAATTGCAGGGTCATCTACGTAAATTGCCACCGCAACAAAGACTGGCACTAACAAAAACCTTAGTATTGTTAATATATTTGGTATGTTCATTTTTTCCTCCTAATGTATATGCACTCGAGGTAATTAGTACACAGGGTGCTTTTTGCTATGTTTTTATATACGCTATATATAAAACTTATATTTCCTTTGCGTAAAGGTCAAAATCATCGGCTTCCTCAACCAAAACCCTTACAAAATCGCCCACCCTGTGTCGCTTTTTTGCGGTAAAGAACACCTTTCCGTCAATGTCTGGGGCGTCTGCCTCGCTTCTTGCATAATACGTCTCTGCAACCTTGTCGTAGCCCTCACAAAGCACCGTAAGCTCCTTGCCTACGCGTGTTTTATTGTACTCGTCCATGACACTAAGCTGCTCACGCATTAAAATATCGTATCTGTCCTGCTTCACCTGCTCGTCAATTTGATTTGGCAATTTATAGGCAGGTGTGCCCTCCTCACGTGAGTAGGTGAATGCGCCAAAGCGCTCAAGCTTAGCCTCACGAATGAACTCGCAAAGCTCCAAAAAGTCAGCCTCACTCTCTCCTGGGAAGCCAACTATCGCTGCCGAGCGAATTGTGATATTTTCAACCGTACGTAGCTTTTTGATTACGTCACGCACAAGCTGTCCATCTCCACGACGATTCATTCTCTTTAAAACCGTGGATGAAATGTGCTGAATAGGTAAATCTATGTATTTTACCAGCTTTTCGTTTGTTTTAAGCTCCTCAATTAATTCGTCTGTTATCTTGTCTGGATAGCAGTATAAAATTCTTAACCACTTAACATCAGTTTCCTTTGCTAAGCGTGAAAGAAGCGTAGGTAGCTTATATTCTCCATAAAGGTCAATACCATAGGCGGTTGTGTCCTGACCTATGACAATAAGCTCCTTTATGCCCATATTAACAAGCTCCTTTGCCTCGTTAATTAAATCGTCCATCGGACGTGAGCGGAATTTACCACGAATAAGTGGTATTGCACAATACGTGCATCTATTATCACAGCCCTCTGAGATTTTAAGGTATGCAAATGAGCCTTCCTCAGTGGTGACAACCCTGTCTCCACCTAATTCTACCTCGTTTTCGTCCTTATATTCGGAGTATCTTTCGCCGTTTTCAACCCTTTTTACAGCCTCAACAATTGAATGCACGCTTCCCGTGCCTAAAACTGCATCAACCTCAGGAAATTCCGAAAGAAGCTCATCACGATAGCGCTGTGCTAAGCAGCCCGTTACCACAATTCCCTTCAAATTTGCGTTTTCCTTAAGCCAAGCAATATCTAAAATATTGTCAATTGACTCCTTTTTTGCGTCGTTTATAAAGGCGCAGGTGTTGATAACGACAATGTCTGCCTCGCTTTCCTCAGGGGTTATTTCATAGCCCGCCTTGGCAAGATGCGCAAGCATAACCTCAGTATCAAGTAGGTTTTTAGGACAGCCCAAGGAAACAAAGCCTATCTTACTCACTTTCCTTGCTCCTTTCGGTTGCTATCTTAATTCCGTCCTTAATTTCTCCGATATTATAGCCGTAGCGAAGGAGTGTGCCCATCATTTTCTTAACGTCGTCCTGCGTCTTAAGAGGCATAAACTTGTTTTCTATAATGTAAGCGCAGTTTTCTGCAAAGTCAACCTTATCAAGGTTTTTCTTTACAAATTCCTGTACGTCCTCGCGCTGGTAGCCGTGAGAAACAAGCTCGTTAATTATCTTTAGCTTACCGTATTTCTTTTTTAGATAGTTTTGACAAAGAAGCTTAATCTGCTTTTTCTCATCGATATAGCCACGATGCTCCATATAAATTGCAATATTCTTGCAAAGCTCATAGGAATAGCCACGCGCCTGAAGCTTTGTAACTAATGTTTTTTTGTTGTTTTCTCCGCACGAAAGGATTGAAAAGGCAGCGCGACGTGCGTTGTCAAAGAGCATTTCCTCTCTTATTTTAAGAAAATGTCCGTCGTCTATTATCTCGCCCTCTTCAATATCAAATCTTTCATACTGCTCATTTGAAACAAGCATTTCAAAAACAGTACCCATATTCGATTTTATGCAGTATATTCTGCCAGCAGGTGTCTTTTTTATCTTTTCTACCTTGTAATAGATTTCTTTTTCCATATATTTGCCTTTTAGTCTAAATTGAGTGAATCGAGGTCGAAATCGTCTGCGTCGATATCAAACTCATCTGTTTCGTGTGCTTCTCCGTTTGCAAGCCTTTCCTTAATTTTGTCCTCAAGAACCTTCATAAGTTCAGGGTTGTCCTCGAAGTATTTTCTTGCGTTGTCCTTGCCCTGCGCAATCTTTGAGCCCTCATATGAGAACCAAGAGCCACTCTTCATAACAAGACCATGCTCAATTGCGATATCAATAATTTCGGAGGATTTTGAAATACCCTTTCCGTAAATCATATCAAATTCAGCAGTTGTAAATGGTGGTGCCACCTTATTTTTTACAACCTTGCACTTTACGTGGTTTCCGTAAGCTACTGTGCCGTTTTTCAATGTGTCAGCCTTTCTTACGTCAATTCTTACAGACGCATAGAACTTAAGCGCACGTCCACCTGTTGTTGTTTCTGGGTTTCCGTACATAACGTTAAGCTTTTCACGAAGCTGATTAATGAAAATTACTATACAGTTTGTCTTTGCAATAGCTCCAGAAAGCTTTCTTAGCGCCTGTGACATAAGTCTTGCCTGCAAGCCCATATGGGAGTCTCCCATTGAGCCCTCAATTTCCTGTCTTGGAACAAGGGCAGCTACTGAGTCAACAACGATAATATCAACAGCGCCTGAGGACACAAGCTTTTCTGTAATTTCAAGCGCCTGCTCTCCGTTATCCGGCTGTGAAACCAAAAGCTCATCAATATTAACGCCGATAGCCTTTGCGTACACTGGGTCAAGGGCGTGCTCTGCATCAATAAATGCAGCAGTTCCTCCCTCGCGCTGGCTTTCTGCAATTGCGTGAAGTGCAATTGTTGTCTTACCAGATGACTCTGGACCATATATTTCAATAATTCTTCCCTTTGGAAGGCCACCAACACCAAGCGCTAAGTCAAGTGTTAATGAGCCTGTGGAAATTGCTCCGATTTGAATATCCGCCTTGTCGCCAAGACGTCTAATTGCCTCATCTCCACACTCCTTTTTAATTTGAGAAAGTGCAGTTTCCAGTGCCTTTTTCTTTTCGGCATCTGTTGAGGCAGCCTCAGGCTTTGTTGCCTTTGTTACCTTTTTAGCCATTTTATTCTCCTAATATTTTTAAAATGTTGAGTGCCCCTTGGGCTTTTTGTGCAAAGCACAATTTAGGTTTTGTCAATTTGTGACACAAGCTTTTTAGTAGGTTGGCGTGTCAAGCTTCCAAACACCGTTTTCTGAAATTAGAGTTACTAAAATTTCAGTTTTGCCGTCCTCTGAGGTTACGTATGCCTCTACAAAGCGCCTTGAGATTTTTTTAATTTCGACGGTAGACGTGTCGTATTTTATAACCTTGAAGCCGTCGTAGTCAATCTCCTCCTTGCCGTCCTCGCCTTCAACCTCACCCTTTAGGGCAATGTCGTCCTTTAGCATAGCAAGTCCGTATCTGCCGTCTATGTATCGTGCATAAACTATTGAGCTGTCAATCTCTCCCTTTATTCCAACAAAGGCAGTTGTAATCATAACGTCAGCATAATCAGAGGAAAATACCTCGTTTATTGCCTTTTTTATGTCGCTTGTGGAATTGTATTTTTCATTTTCCATAACGGTTTTATAAAGGGAGTCCTTTTCCTCAGGAATTTCAATAGTAGGTAAGCCCTCACCATAAACTATTACGTTTAATTCGTAGGATGCATCAACCAGCTCACTTACCTTAGCTATTGCTTCCTCTTCACTAAGCTTTTTTGTACAACCACTTAAGGATATTACTGAAATAGTTATAAACAAAAGCAAGCATAGTGAAATTATTCTTCTTTTAATTTTTCCCATATTATTCCTCAGGGTTTACTTCATTTTGGGCAGGGGAAGTGTCGTTATTTGCGTTTTCTTGAGTAACTTCACCCTCGGCTAACTCTGCGTTTTCAGCCACAGGGTTGCCATTTTCGTCAAGCACTACCTCGTTTTCTTCCTCATCCTCTTTATCAACAAGAGTTGTATTAGCAACGATAGCACCGTCATCAAGACGCATAATCTTAACGCCAGTTGTGCTTCTCTTATATGTTGGGATTACGTCTGTTGCTGTTCTAATGATAATACCCTCGTTAGTAATTACCATTACGTCCTTTTCGTCGTCTACGCAAGCAACACCAGCAAGTCTACCCGTCTTTTCGTTGATATTATGAACAATAACACCCATAATACCACGGTTTCTTGGCTCAAACTCGTCAAAGTTAGACTTCTTTCCGTAGCCATTTTCTGTAATTGTAAGAAGCTGTTTATCATTATCTACGATAACTGCGCCACAAACAATATCGCCCTGACGTAAATCGATACCACGAACACCACGTGCAGTTCTACCAACAACAGAAACCTTGTTTTCATCAAAGCGCGCTGCATAGCCGTTCTTTGTAGCAATGAGAACGTGCTTTGTTCCGTCTGTGTGACCAACGAATATAAGCTTGTCTCCCTCGTCAAGGTTAATTGCAATCTTACCGCCCTTGCGCTGATACTCATATTCTGCAATATCAGTACGCTTAATTACACCATTTTGTGTAACCATTGTTAGATATTCGCCGTGTACAAACTCGGAAAGAGTTACCATAGCTGTTACCTTTTCGCCCTTTTCAATCTCGATTAGGTTGATAAGGTTAGAGCCCTTAGCTGTTCTTGAAGCCTCTGGAATTCTATATACCTTACGAACAAATATCTTACCATTGTCGGTAAACATAAGTAAATAGTCATGGCTGTTTGCAACGAGAACCTTTTCAATAAAGTCCTCTTCCTTTGTATGCATTGCGATAAGTCCCTTACCGCCTCTGCGCTGAGCTGAATATGTGTCAGCAGGAATTCTCTTAATATAGCCAGAATTTGTAAGCGTGATTACGCACTCGTGACGCTCAATAAGGTCCTCAATGTCGATTTCCTCCTCGCTGTCAATGATGTCTGTGCGACGTGGGTCAGCAAACTTTCTCTTAATTTCAAGAAGCTCTTCCTTAATAAGTGCTTTTAATTTGTCCTCACTATTAATAATTGAATTTAATTCAGTAATAGTTTCTTGAAGCTTTAATAAGCGCTCCTCTATCTTTTGGCGCTCAAGTCCGGAAAGACGTCCAAGTGTCATTTCAACAATTGCTTGTGCTTGCTCATCAGAAAGAAGGAACTTTTCCTTTAATTTTTCCTTAGCCTCTGGGGTGCTTGCACTTGCTCTGATTATTGAAATTATCTCATCAATGTTATCAAGGGCAATTTTATAGCCCTCATAAATATGCTCCTCAGCCTGTGCCTTTGCAAGCTCAAACTTAGTTCTACGAAGAACAACCTCCTCTTGGAACTCTACGTAATTTTCAAGCACCTGCTTAAGTGAAAGCGTCTTTGGCTCTCCCTTAACAAGGGCAAGCATATTTACAGCACAAGTATCCTGTAGCTGTGTATTTTTATATAGGGTGTTAAGAATAATTTGTGCGTTTGCATCTCTCTTATATTCAATAACAATTCTCATACCAGCACGGCCAGATTCGTCACGAATACCAGTAATGCCCTCAACGCGCTTTTCCTTAACTAAGTCAGCAATTCTTTCAACAAGCTGGCTCTTATTTACCATATAAGGAATTTCGGTAATTATAATTCTGTGATGCTCTTCCTCTATCTTAGCCTTTGAGCGCACCATAACGCGTCCGTGGCCTGTTTCATATGCATCAATTATACCCTTTTTACCATAAATTGTTGCACAGGTTGGAAAGTCTGGACCCTTAATATATTCCATAAGGTCGCTAACTGTACAATCTGGGTTTTCCATTAGGTAAACAGTACCATCAATAACCTCACCGAGGTTGTGAGGTGGCACGTTAGTTGCCATACCAACGGCAATACCTACGCTACCGTTAACTAAGAAGTTAGGGAAACGAGATGGTAAAACGGTTGGCTCCTTACGAGAGTTATCAAAGTTAGGAATAAAGTCAACAACGTCCTTTTCAATATCACTCATAAGCTCGTTTGCAAGCTTACTCATTCTTGCCTCTGTATAACGATAAGCAGCAGCGCCGTCACCGTCTACGTTACCAAAGTTACCATGTCCGTCAACAAGTGGGTATCTAAGTGAGAATGGTTGCGCCATTCTTACCATTGTGCCGTAAACGGATTGGTCACCGTGTGGATGGTATCTACCAAGCACGTTACCAACTGTGGTAGCTGATTTTCTAAATGGCTTGTCGCTTGTTAAGTGGTCCTCGTACATAGCGTACATAACACGTCTTTGACCAGGCTTCATACCATCACGTACGTCTGGCAAGGCACGAGAAACGATAACTGACATTGAATATTCCAAAAATGCCTCTGGCACTCTTGATTCAATTGACCTACCAACTATCATTTGCTCGGTATTTTCATAATCTAATGTATTTAAATCTTTTTCACTCATTTTTAGTTCTCCTCAATCCTATTTTTCGATTGATTATACGTCAAGATTCTTAACGAATTTAGCGTTTTTTTCGATAAATTCACGTCTTGGCTCTACCTTATCACCCATAAGAAGTGAGAATATTTCGTCACATCTTATAGCATCACCAATTTCAACCTTAATAAGGGTTCTCTTTGTTGGGTCCATGGTTGTTTCCCAAAGCTGTTCCTTGTCCATTTCTCCAAGACCCTTATATCTTTCGGCTTGACCACCGCCAAGCTCGTCAAATATCTTATCTCTTTCCTCATCAGAAAATGCGTATCTTTCTTGCTTACCCTTAGTAATCTTATAAAGTGGTGGCTTAGCAAGGAATACGTGTCCGTCCTCAATAAGCTGACGCATATGACGATATAGGAAGGTCAAAAGAAGAACCTGAATATGGCTTCCGTCTACGTCGGCATCCGCCATAATAATAATTTTTCCATATCTTAATTTTTCTGAGTTAAATTCCTCACCAATTCCACAGCCAAGAGCTTGAATAATAGGAATAAGTGATTCGTTTGAATATACCTTGTCAAGACGGCTCTTTTCTACGTTTAATACCTTACCACGTAGTGGCAAAATAGCTTGGAAGCGTGAGTCACGTCCGTCCTTTGCACTACCTCCCGCGGAATCTCCCTCTACAAGGAATAATTCTGTATATTCAACACGTCTGTCCTGACAGTCAGCAAGCTTACCAGGTAAGGTTGAGCCCTCTAAAACGCCCTTACGACGCGCAAGCTCTCTTGCCTTTCTTGCAGCCTCACGTGCCCTTGATGCTGCACAGGATTTATCAATAATAATCTTAGCAACGTCTGGGTTTTCCTCATAATATTCGCTAAGCTTTTCTGAAACTATGTTATCAACGATAGTTCTAATTTCACTGTTACCTAATTTTGCCTTTGTTTGGCTTTCAAACTGAGCATCGGGCAATTTAACTGATACAACTGCTGTTAAGCCCTCACGCGTGTCCTCTCCGGAAAGCTTGTCGCCGTCCTTTAAGAAGCCTAATTTCTTACCATAGTTGTTGGTAACCTTACGTAAGCCCTCCTTGAAGCCTATTTCGTGTGTACCACCGTCAATAGTTGCCATATTGTTAGCAAACGTAACAATTGCCTCACTATATGAGTCGTTATATTGAAGAGCTACCTCGGCAGTAATATCCCCTTTTTCTGCCTTCATGTAAATTACCTCGTTGTGGATAAGTCCGCCACCCTTGTTGTTGTTAATAAACTGAACAAACTCACGGATACCACCCTCGTAGTAAAGCTCCTCCTCTTTAATATTATCCTCATCTCTTTCGTCACGGAAAATAATTTTAATTCCAGCATTCAAGAATGCTTGCTCACGAAGACGAGTTAAAAGAGTTTCATATTCAAAATCAACCGTTTCAAAAATTGTGTCATCAGGCATAAAGCGAACGTAAAGTCCACTTCTTCCCTCAGGCGCATCACCTACACAAGTAAATGGACGCACCACCTGACCCTTTTCAAATCTTTCAGTGTACATTTTACCATCGTGGCAGTTTTCAACCTCAAGCCATGTGGAAAGGGCATTAACTACTGATGCACCAACACCGTGTAATCCACCTGAAATTTTATATCCGCCACCGCCGAATTTACCACCGGCGTGTAAAACAAGGAAAACAACCTCAAGGTTTGGAGTTCCTGTCTTTGCATTTATTCCTGCTGGTACACCACGGCCGTTATCCTGAATTGCAACGCTACCATCACTTAAAAGTGTAACAGTTACCTTATCACAATATCCTGCCATAGCCTCGTCAATTGAGTTATCCACTATTTCATATACGAGATGGTGAAGTCCTCTTATTGACGTAGTACCAATATACATACCTGGGCGCTTTCTAACAGCCTCAAGACCCTCAAGAACCTGAATCTGCTCGTCGCCGTATTCTCTTTCTACCTTGTCAATGTTTTCCATATTTTTCTCCTTCAGTTGATTTAGTTTTTAATTATGGACGAGGTATTAAGCGGGGATAAATATACCTCATTATTTTTTAAAATTATAAATGATTTTGGAAGCTCATACCCAAGAGTAATAACTCTTTTTTCATTTTGGGCATTTTTTAAAAAGCTTCTTGTGTTAACTGATACGGTTGATGAGTCAAGGTCAAATATACCAACAATATCAGTGTCTCTTACCACCTTGTTATTTCCTATATGTAAATACATTAATTTTCCGCCTCTTTAGTGATTTCTTCCTCACCAAAAATTCTTTTGCCGTCCTTAATATTTATAAAGGTACAGCCTTCACTATTTTCAAATACACTTTTGTCGCAGGCGGTGATAATAACCTGTCTTCCCTTTATATTTGAAAGAATGTATTTTTTACGAGAATCATCAAGCTCAGAAAGCACGTCGTCAAACAAAAATACAGGATATTCTCCCTTTTGCTCACGGCTAATTTCACCCTCTGCCATTTTCATAGCAAGAGAAAGTGAGCGTTGCTGTCCCTGTGAGGAATAAAGACGAGAATCACGTCCGTTTATTTCTATTTTTAAATCGTCCTTGTGAATACCAAAAAGCGTTGCACCGTATCTAAGCTCTCTATCCTTATTGTTTTTTAAGAGGCTTAAATAGCGATTTTTTAAAAGTTCTCTTGACTCAAAGTCATTTTCATTTGCATTTGACTCATAAGTGATTTTTGGGGCTTCACGTCCGTTTGTCATTTCATCAAAGAAAATTTTAACCCAATAGTCAAGCTTTTTTATATATTCGTTTCTTATATCAGCTATATCGGCACAAAGGGAAGCAAGCTCCTCGGAATAAATATCCATAAGCTCTAAATTATTTTGTCTTTCCTCTGGCATCATTTTTAAAATTGCGTTTCTTTCCTCTAAAACCTGATTGTATCTTGTCATCATTTTTATGTAAACAGGTCTTAGCTGAGAAATTGCAACGTCTAAAAACTTACGGCGTACGGCTGGCGCGTCCTTAATTATGCCTAAGTGAGAGGGACAGAATAAAACTGCGCGAAACTCACCTATAATTTCAGACGTCTTATTTAATTTAATTTTGTTTCTATAAAATTTTTTAGGAAGGCTTTTTGAAATCTCTGCACCAAGTAAAACTGAATCATTTTTATTTGAAAAATCCATTTTTACGTATGCTGTACTTTTATCAAATTTAACAAGCTCCTTATCCTTAAAGGCACGAAAGCTTTTTCCCCTTGCAAAGAGGTAAATTCCCTCAAGCACGTTTGTTTTGCCCTGCGCATTTTCTCCATAAATAACGTTTATTCCGTCATTTAATTCGATTACTTCAGAGTCAATATTACGAAAAGCCTCAAATTCGATTTTATTAACCCTCATTAGTGTGTCATTCTCATAGGCATTACGAAGTACGTAAATTTGCCCTCATCAGTTTCCTGTGGCTCAATTAAAACACCAGTTAGTGGGTTTACAAAGCTTAATTTCATTTTTCCGTTATCACAAACCTTTAAGGCATCAAGGAAGAATTTGCAGTTAAATGCAATAACTAAATCATCTCCCTTTAATTTTTCAATCTCAATTTCGTCATAAACGTTTCCGTTTGAGGAAAGAGTTGAAATTGAAAGCACCTCATCAATTGTGAATTTTACGTAAGGACGAAGGGTACCTGCTAAGTTATCCTCAATAATAAGCGCGCTTCTTTCAAAAGCACCTCTTAAGTCCTCACAGTTAAGATAAAATTCAATATTTGCTTGCTTTGGCAAAATTCTTTCATAGTCAATATAGGCAGACTCAATTTTCTTTGAGAAAAGAGTATATTTTCCAACGTTAAATACAAGCTGACGGTTTGCAACTCTGATTTCAATTGGCTCCTCAGTGTCCTTTACAAGCTTCATAAGCTCAACAAGGGTTTTACCGGGAACGATAAACAAAATATAAAGTGGGCTACCATCTATGTTTGTATTTTCAAAATCGTTTTCATATTCAAAATGAGCCAAACGGTTTCCATCACAGGAAACAATTGTCATTTTCTTTCCGATAATTTCAAAGTAAGCACCGTTGAAAACCGGACGAGAGTCATTTTGACCTATTGCAAAAAGGATTTTGTTAACGAATTTTCTAAATTGATGCTGTGGAAGCTTAAAGCCACGGTCAGCACGAAGCTCAGGCAAGGTTGGAAATTCACTTGCACTAAGTGCTTTAATATCAAAGTGTGATAAGCCGTTTTCGGACTCAATTACAGTCTTATATGAGGTATCAACAGTAATTTTAATATTGCCCTTTGGCATTGTTTTAACAATTTGGAAAAGCTTGTTTGCATTAATAATACATTTTCCTCTTTCAATAACCTCACACTCAATAGTTGTTCTCATTCCCTTTTCAAGGTCATATGAGGTAAGCTTACAGCTTTGGTCCTCTTGATTACACTCAATCAAAATACCCTCAATGCAAGCCATTGTATTTTTACCTGAAACTGTATACATAATTGGAACTAATGCGTTTAATAATTTGTCCTTATCAAAAACAGCAATCATAGTTAAATTCCTTTCAAAAATCATTTTGAATTTTTTCTTTTATTTTCTTTTTTTTAATTATTCATTTAATATTTGTAGTAGTAGTTGTAGTAGTAGGTTATAGTTGATTCGTTGAAAAATCAAAAATTTCCTTTATTTACAATAAATTCAAGCTAAAAGTATCAACCATGGTAGGTGGAAAACTTTTGATAAGTTAAGTAATTTTAGAAAAAGTTAAATTTTATAATTACTAACCTTTCATCCTCACCTTTTCAACCGTTGACAACTTTTAGTTGAATTAGTAGGTTAAAGCCTTATACTATAAGGGCTTGTCCCTGTGTTGACAAATAGTGGAAAAATTAAGTTGAGGAAATTTCGCGAATGATGCTGTTTACCTCATATGCAAATGAAGAATCCTGCTCCATCGTTTCCTTAACGTAGCTTTCACTTGAAATTACAGTTGTACGGTCACGGTTTATTGCCTTGCCTATTTGTGACTGAGAAAGGTTTGTAACCTGTCTTGCAACAAAAACACAAATATGACGTGGAATTGCAATTTCCTTGTTTCTCTTCGTTGATAAAATATCCTCACGAGTGATATTAAACTTTTTAGAAACAGCCAAGATAATATCATCCATTTTCTTTTGGTCAGAGTCCTTTTTAGGAACAAACTCATGTACTGAGCCCTTAACTCTTTCAAGGCTGATTTCTCCACCCTCAAGAAGCTGAATTGCACCAAGCTTTTTAATTACACCCTCAAGCTGTCTTATTGAGCTTGTAACGTTTTCTGCAAGATAAGAAACAATCTCACTTGAAATATGTAGGTGATTTAAAATAGCCTTTTGCTGTAAAATAGCACATCTTAATTCATAGTCAGGAAGCTGAATATCAACAATAAGACCAGCCATAAATCTTGTACGAAGCCTGTCCTCAAGTGATTTCATTTCGTGTGGTGGACGGTCAGAGGTAAATATCATTTGCTTATTTGCATCGTAAATTGCGTTGAAGGTATTAAAAAATTCCTCTTGAAGTGAGTCCTTACCGGCAACAAAGTGAATGTCGTCAATTAAAAGAAGGTCAGCATCACGATATTTATTTTTAAACTCGTCTGTGTTATGCTTTCTGATTGCTGTAAAGAGCTGATTTGCAAACTCCTCACCCTTTACGTAAACAATTTTCTTGTCTGGGTTGTTTTTAAGCACCCTATTAACAACAGAATAAAGAAGGTGCGTTTTACCAACTCCACTTGGTCCATAAATAAAAAGTGGGTTGAATTCCTTTTTTGTAGGAGATGAAAAGTTTTGGTTTGCAACTGCAACGGCTGCTGAGCTTGCAAACTTGTTTGATGCACCAACAACAAAGTTTTCAAAGGTAAATTCTGAGCGAAATGCCTCCTCGGGTGTCATCTCTCTTTTTTCGGTTATTTCCTCTTTTTTACTTTCCTCGTTTTTCTTAAGAGATAAATCAACCTCACCATGCTCAGAGGAATAAATAACAACAGATGGCTCAAAGCCGAGTATTTCATTTAAGTGGTCCGCCATTGATATAGCAAAGCGCCCTTGAATTGTCTTTTTCTTTAAATCAAGTGGGGAAACAAAAACAGCCTCATTTTCATCAAGTGAAACAAGCTTTAAATCTCCAAACCAAAGATTAATTGCTGTTGGAGAAATTTCCTTACTAAGCATTTCTATAAGCATTTCACGAATTGACTCAAGGTCGAGAGAATTTGAATACATATAGCTCCCTTCAAAAGCCACACACGCACACGCACGACACATACGCATAAGCGCACGCGCGAAAGTTAAACGCGCAAAATGACCAAATTCTCACCTGCGCGTGGGCGTATTTATAGCTTTAAATATATTTATAATTATATATAGTATAACATAGGTGTGGAAAACTGTCAATAAAAAATGAAAAATTTCTACTTATTTATATATACATTTTCAACAAAAGGTGTGGAAAAGTACAAAAATTGTTACTTTTTAAGGCATTTTTATTAATAAAAAATTTACAAATAAAATGAATGTAAACTGAAATTTTTTGTGTTTATTTTAATGGAAAAATTAAAAATTTTTAAAAAATTTACAAATTTTTTGAACCAAAATCTTGATTTTTTTTGTTATTATAGCTTTTATAAAAAATTAAAAAAGGGCAGAGAATTGCTGATGTTCTTAGCGGAGAATTTTCACTTTCATAAAAGTTTGAGCATCGCATTTGTCCGTACAAACGCTTTATGGGCTAATTTCCCCCTTTACAAACAGAAAGAGATAACAAATCGTGTTTGTCGAAATGTTATCTCTTTTTTTGTTGGTTTAATGAAATCGTTGCATAGCAACGATGAAATCTTCACTTCGTTCAGATGAAATCCAAGGACAAGTCCTCGGATGAAATCAAATCCGTCTAAATACAACCCTGCGAAGCAGGATTTCATCGCGAACGCGATTTCATCCACCAGAGGTGGATTTCACCCGTCGAAAACGGATTTGATTGCGTGTTCTCCGTTAAGGATAACACGCTAATTTTGCCCTTTTTAATTTAATTCTATTTACCAAGCATAATTTTGATAATTTCCTTGTCAGTTTCGCTCATACCAACGGAAGCTAAGCGACCAACGTTTTTAATTGTTTTTTCAACACCCTTTGTTACAATTCCCTCACCTGAATAGAATTGATGACCGCTTTTTGCCATCTCATATCCCATAATTCCAGCCTCAACGCTCATAGCAATTTTAGCAGCACAGGAGGACTTTGCACCATCACAAATAGTACCGGAAAGAATAGCGACGGTATTAACTAAGGTGTGTGCAATTTCATAAAATCTTCCACCATAAAGGTAGCAAATACCACATCCAGCGCCAGCTCCTGCTGAAATAGCGCCACAATAAGCGGATAGACAGCCAATGCCTGTTTTTTGGTGGATTGTAATAAGGTCAGAAACAAGAAGTGCACGATATAGCTCCTCTTTTGTAGAGCCCAATTTTTCTGCATAAACGCAAAGAGGAACAGAAGCAGTCATACCCTGATTGCCACTTCCAGAAATAATACAAACCGGCAATTCACAGCCGTTCATACGAGCATCAGAGCCAGCAGCCGCTAAGGCACGCGCCAAAACGCGCGTATCTCCGTTTGAGCTTAAATATAGGGTTCTACCTATTGAGGCGCCCCAATCGCGCGAAATTCCCTCGTTGGCGATTGCCATATTGAAGGAAATTTGTCTTTCAAGTAGCTTCTCTACCTCTTTTAAGTCAACGGTTTCGGCAAATTCTATTATATCCTCTACGTTTAAAAGTGAACGGTCAGTGGAGTCCTTCTCTACTACGTCCTCTGGGGAATAATAATTGCTTGTAATATCCTTGCCATTTAAGCGCACCTTTTTAATGTTTGTGTGTCTTTTTGAAAGATGGACAAAGGCAATATTCTTACCAAGCTCACCCTCTATAATAATTTCAAAGGGTAGTGAGTCCTCAAGCTCATAAATTTCCATGCTTACAGTCTCTTGATATTCCTTGATTTTAGACACGTGGTCGGGTGTAATCATGGAAAGTATCTCAAGCTTTCTTGATGGCTCACCACAAATAATGCCGGCACAAACAGCCGCCTTTATTCCGTGCATACCACCAGTAAATGGAACAATTACGCTTTTTACGTTTTTAATAATATTTCCACTAAGTCCAACCCTTACTCTTGTTGGGTAAGCGCCAAGGACGTGGGAAGCAATTGATGAGGCAAATGATATTGCAATAGGCTCAGTACAGCCCATGGCAGGAATTAATTCCTCCTTTAAAATATCAATGTATGCCCTTTCTAATTCTTTGGTTAATGACATTTTTTCACCTATTTAATTGAGCCGTTTATTTTTTCGTTATTAAGTGTTACGTCAGCGCCCTCAGTGTAAATTAAATCACCAGCTTTAAATGGAGCAACACCAAGCTCTGGCATATTTGGCTGAAGGTCAATTTTTCCGTAATAGTATGGGTGGGTGTCGCCCTTTTCGTACTTAAATGAGCAGTTTTCAATTTTAACACCCTCAAGGTTGTTTCCATCGCCTATAACAAGAGATGGGTTTTCCTCGGTAAATGAGCAATTTTTAATTTCGATATTTTTTATCTTACCTGTGGTGTTTTTAGCGCAGACAACAAAGCCCTCGCCCTTTCCCCACCACCAGCCAGCGTGAATGGTTGTTTTTGCTCTTACGTTTTCAATAGAGATATTTTCAACAATGCCGTCGTCGCCAGTAAAGATTGAAATGGCGCGATTTGATGGCAAAATTTCAACGTTTTTAATTATCGCATTTCTTACCTTGCTGTATAGGTGTCCAAAGCGAATGGCAGCGGAGCGAGAGGACATAAGACAATTGGAAATTTCCATATTCTCGCACACTCCCTCGGTGTTTGTTATGCAGGTTGCTGCAAAGCAGTCATCTCCACAAAGGAAGGTTGAATCACGAACTACAATATTGCGTGAGGCTGAAAAATGCACGCCGTCGTTATTTGCAATTCTATTATGGTTGTCCACATAGCATCTTTCAAAAACTATGTTTTCACAGTTAGAAAACGTAAATGTCCAGCAAGGGGAATTAAAAATTTTAAGGTCGTGGATATGTATATTTTTACAGTTGTTAAAGAAGATAGGCTGTGTTGGTCTTTCAATTTTTACGTCAGGGCCAATAACAGTTTGCTCCTCATATTTTAAGGTTTGGTTTTCGTCCCTCATAAATTCAGGTGAGCCACAGGTAAAGTTAGCCCAGGCATCGCCACTTAAAATGATTTTACCACCACCATACATCTCGATATTGTCTGAGTCAAGGGCGTAAATTAGGGAAATTGTCTTTTCCATTTCGTTGTGGTAAAACTCGTTTACGTAGTAGTGTTTTAGGTTACGAGAGCCTAAAAGCTCAGTACCCTTTTCGATATAAACCTTAATATCTCCCTTTAATCTAATAGTGCCGGATAGGAAAATGCCCTTGCCGTCAAAAACAAGAGTATCGCCAGCCTCACATGCATTTATTGCATTTTGAATAGCAACTGTATCAAGAGTTGCGCCATCGCCAACAGCACCAAAGTCTCTTACGTTTACGTTTTTCATAATTACACTCCATTAAATAAATCTTCTGTCTTATAAGCCTTATAGCCCTCATAGTGATAGCTATTATCAATGCCCTTCATATAAATTTCACGGTCATTAATTTTGTCAGTGAGAGCATTTTTAAGTATATACTTTATTTCTATATCGCGAATAGGACTTCTTTCCATAGCCAAAAGATAGTCGTCCTTGTCAACTAAGGACCAGTCAATAACTACGCCAAGCTCCTTTTTTAAAATTAAATCAAGCCAAATACGTGTGCTTCTGCCATTACCTTCTCTAAATGGGTGAGCAATATTCATCTCAACGTATTTTTCAATAATTTCGTCAAAGCTTGACTGCTTCATTTTATCTATATTTTTAAGTGACTCCTCAAGGTACATAAGAGGGGCAAACCTAAAATTGCCCTTTGAAAGGTTAACCGTCCTTATTTCGCCGGCAAAATCATAAATTTCGCCAAAAAGAAATTTGTGTATTTTTCTAAGAGAGTCAAACGTGCCACACTCAAGTGAGTTTAAAAAGCCACTTTCATAAAGCTCAAGCGCCTTTATTTTGCTTAGTCTTTCCTCGACATTTGCAAGCTCAGAGGAGCTATTAATACCAAGCTTATTTTCAAGTGCCATAGCATTTCTCCCTTCAAAAAACATTTCTCTATATATTATAACATCTAATATTATAAAAATCAACAAAAAACCCAAGGCTTTTTGCCTTGGGTGGTCTTTTTTTGTGAATATGTTATTTTTTCCTGTCAAGCCTTTCAGGGGTAGATATAATTCCTGCTAAATAATCAAGTGAAACATTATAAAATTTAGCAAGCAAGATAGCACGGCTAAATGACAATTCTCTTTTTCCATTTTCATATTGAGCATAATATGATTGGCTCGTTCCTAAAACCTTAGCAATTTCGTCTTGACTCAAATCTTTGTCCTCGCGTAAATCTTTTAATCTTTGTGAAAATTCCATATTATTATTTTTCCTTACAAATTTTTACTAAAAAAATTATATCAAAAATGAACTAAAAATACTTGAAATTAGTTCATATGTGAACTATAATAAAATAAAAAGGAGAAATTTTATGAAAAATTTATTTGAAGAATTATGGTATGGCAACATAGCACCGATAGATAATATAGGGTCAACACCAGAAATTGATGGCAAAAGAGAGGAGCTTTCTCAAAGGTATAATAAGCTGACAAAGATATTAAATAAAGAGCAAATTAAACAGCTCAATGAGTATGATGAGTGTGGCACTGAGCTTTCAAGCCTGTATGAAAGCAAAATTTTTGAACACGCGTTTAAATTAGGCGCAAATTTTGCAATTGAAATATTAAAGGAATAAAAGAACGGCAAAAAAAGAGAATTTGCAAAAGCAAATTCTCTACATTTTATGGATTAAAAAACAGAAAAACAAAATTTATTTTAAGCCCGTCTGTTTTGTTCTGTGATTGCTTGCTCACCTCGAGGAGAGATATATCATAAGTACAGATATATCAGCAGGTGAAACGCCAGAGATGCGTGAGGCTTGTCCGAGGGTAAGTGGCTTAACCTTGTTTAGCTTTTGGATAGCTTCTATGCGAAGGCCTTTAATCTCGCTATAATCAAGGCTTGGGTCAAGAGGCCTTGATTCCATTTTTTCTGCCTTGGCAACCTCGCTAAGCTGTTTCTTTACGTATCCGTCATATTTTATGTCGGTTTGTGCTGTGAAAACCACGCTTTTTGGCAAATTAGGCCTACCTGTGTCTAAATTTTCAAACATTTCAAGGCTTAATTGTGGTCTTTTAATTAGCTCTGCAAGAGAAATAGGAGCAGTAATTTTGGTTGTTCCTGCCTCCTCAAGTATCTTGTTTACCTCATCGCTTGGGTAAATAATTACCCTTGCTAAGCGGTTTTTTTCGTCGTTAATTTGGCTTCTGCGCTTTTCAAAATGTGCCCATTGTGCGTCGCCAACAAGACCAACCTCACGGCCAATAGGGGTCAAGCGTAAATCAGAGTTATCCTGTCTTAAAAGCAAGCGATATTCTGAGCGAGAGGTCATCATACGATAAGGCTCATTTGTTCCCTTTGTAACAAGGTCGTCAATTAAGGTGCCGATATAAGAAGATGAGCGTGGCAAAATCATAGGCTCACGTCCGAGAATCTTTAAGGAAGCATTAATACCCGCAACAAGACCCTGTGCGCCTGCCTCCTCATAGCCTGAGGTGCCGTTAAACTGCCCTGCGCCATATAGACCCGAAATTTTTTTGTATTCAAGGGTGGCAAGCAATTCCTGTGGGTCGGTGCAGTCATACTCTATTGCGTATGCGTAGCGCATTACCTTGGCATTTTCAAAGCCCTTTAGGGAGTGAAGCATCTTCATTTGAACCTCAATAGGCATAGAGGTTGAAAAGCCTTGTAGGTACATTTCCTTAGTGTCAGCCCCAGTTGGCTCTAAAAATAGCTGATGGCGCTCCTTGTCGCTGAAGCGAACAATCTTGTCCTCGATTGAAGGGCAATAGCGAGGACCCGTGCCGTGAATATTGCCAGAGTACATAGCACTCTTTTTTAGATTATCTAAAATTATTTTGTGGGTGTCTAAATTTGTGTATGCGATATAGCAAGGAATTTGCTCACACCTTAAATATTCCTCGTCGCTTGTCTGCCAAGAAAACGGCAAAGAGCCACACTCCCCTGGCTGAATTTCAAGCTGTGAGTAGTCAATTGAGTTAGCGTGAATTCTTGCTGGAGTACCGGTTTTAAAGCGCATCATCTTAATGCCCTTTTTAATAAGAGACTCGGTTAAAAACGATGCGTGCATAAGTGAGTCAGGGCCTGAGTGGTAGCAAATGTCGCCGGTGTGCACGGTTGCATTTAGATACGTACCAGTACACAAAATTACAGCCTTGGAGTAAAATTTTTCGCCAAGACGTGTAATAGCGCCACATACCTTGATTTCTTCCCCCTCACCTTCGGTGAGAATATCGCAAATCTCGCCTTGAATAAGCCTTAAATTAGGGGTGTTTTCAATTACTCCCTTCATAATGGAGCGATATTTTAGCCTGTCGGCTTGAATTCTTTTTGAGTAAACGGCAGCACCCTTACCAAGGTTTAAGGTGCGTGCTTGAAGGGTAACTAAGTCGGCACTTCTGCCCATTTGTCCACCGAGGGCATCAATTTCATAAACTAAGTGACCCTTTGCAGTGCCACCGATTGATGGGTTGCAGGGTAAATTTGCAAGGGCATCAAGCGACATTGTAAATAAAACGGTGTCAAGCCCCATTCTCGCACTGGCAAGCGCAGCCTCAATGCCTGCGTGGCCTGCGCCAACTACTAATACGTCGCATGTGTTAGACATAATTACTCCTTTCTTTGCGGGGGCGGCTGCAACAAGCATAGAACAAAACAGACGCCTAGATAAAAATTAAAGAAATATTGTTGCTTTTAAGAGAGAGAAATAAGGTTGAGACCTTGCAAAAAGCAAGCTCTCTTCATTTTTTGTCTGTTTTTAGGCGCGACCGCTTGTACTGTCGTACAAAGTACGCCGACGACTGCGCGTTCGTGCCTTCTCTGCCCGTTTCGCGCGCCCCGTGGTTAGCTGCAACAAGCATAGAACAAAACAGACACCCAAAATAAAAATTAAAGAAATATTGTGCTTTTAACAGAGAGAAATAAGGTTGAGACCTTGCAAAAAGCAAGCTCTCTTCATTTTTTGTCTGTTTTTAGGCGCGACCACTCCCCCCGGGGCCCCCGTTAAAATCTGCCAAGATTTTTGGGGAACGGGTATGGCGTACAAAGTACGCCGACGACTGCGCGTTCGTGCCTTCTCTGCCCGTTTCGCACGCCCCGTGGTTAGCTTTGACAAGCACGCTTGCCAGTCCAAGGGACAATTCACGACACAGGGTGTCAATTAATGTTCATAGGACAATTCATTTCACTTATGATACTTTGTACCGTTTACGATAGATAGTGAACGGTAGGTTGTTTCGTATAAAATCACTCTTAAAAGCTGATGCGGGAAGGTTAATTTGGAAATTGACAGCTTGTAGTCTGCCCTGTCCTTAACCGATTTATGAAGACCAAAGGATGAGCCGATAATAAAGCAAATTTCGCTTTTTCCACATGAGGTAATTTCCTCAATTTTTGAGGCAAGCTCCTCGCTTGAAAGCTGTTTTCCCTCAACGCACATAGCAATAACGTAGGATTTATTTGATATTTTTTCAAAAATCGCCTTAGCTTCCCTTTCAAGTGATAAATCTATTTGACCTTGACTTGGGGCCTCTGGCAATTTTTCCTCTTTTAATTCGATTTCTTCAACCTTAGCCCAAGCGCCAAGACGCTTTTTGTATTCCATACAGGCATCACGTAGATAGCTCTCTTTTAGCGACCCTGTGGCTATAATTTTAATATTTAGCATCTTTTTTCACCAGTTAGCTTTTCGCAGGCTGTCATAATTGCAAGCTTACCGCTTTCGTAGGTTAAGGAGCCTTGGAAAAACGCAGTATAAGGTGGACGCACCGGTCCGTCGCACGAAAGCTCAATTGATGAGCCCTGCGTAAATGCGCCTGCTGCCATAATTACCTCATCCTGATAGCCCGGCATTGCCCATGGCATAGGTGTAACGTATGAGTCAACAGGGCTTGCAGACTGAATACCCTGACAGAATTTTATAAGCCCGTCTTTATAGCCAAACTTAACCGTTTGAATTATATCAGAGCGCATTTCATTATATTTTGGAGAAACGTCAAAGCCAAGCGCCTCAAGCATATAAGCTGCAAAATGTGCTGTTTTAATTGCTTGCGAAACTACGTGAGGGGAAAGGAAAAAGCCCTTGAATAGGTTTCTGCTTTGACCAAGCGTTGCGCCAACCTCACAGCCTGTGCCAACTGAGGTTAAGCGATATGAGGCAAGCTCAACTGCCCTTTTTGTGCCGGCAATATAGCCACCGCTTTCGGCAATTCCACCACCTGGATTTTTAATAAGTGAGCCTATCATCATATCTGCCCCAACGTGGCAAGGCTCCCTTTCCTCGCAAAATTCGCCATAGCAGTTGTCAACAACCACGTATGCCTTGCTTCTTTTGTGAACAAAGTCGCAAATTTCACCAATTTGCTGAATTGTAAGCGTTGGTCTATTCAAATAGCCCTTTGAGCGCTGAATAAATACAACCTTAACGCTGTCGCCATACTCGTTTAGCTTCTTTTCAATTCCCTCAAAATCAATTTTTTCGTCCTTGAAATTTACTTGGTCGTACTTTACGCCAAAATCAGCGAGTGAGCCGTCACCATTTGCACCGTTTAAGCCGATAACCTCGCAAAGAGTATCATATGGCTCGTTAGTAACGGAAAGCAAAACGTCGCCTGGGCGAAGTAAGCCAAATAAGCCGATTGAAAGCGCAGTTGTTCCGTTTGGAATTGTGTGCCTTACAAAGGCGCCTTCAGCCCCAAAAACCTCGGCATAAACCTTGTCAAGGGTATCTCTGCCAACGTCGTCATAGCCGTAGCCCGTTGTACCGGAAAACATAGAGTCAGAAACACGGTTTTCCCAAAACGCTTTTAATACGCGCTCAGTGTTTTTATATGAAATTTCATCTATTTTTTTGAAAATAGGAGCAAGCGCCAGCTCTGCCTCGCCAGCGATTTTTAAAATTCTCTCAGAAAGCATATTTCTCCTTATTTTAGTAAACACAGGTAGGGGCGCTTGCCCTCTGCCTGTGTCGCTAATTTAGTTAATTATTTTAGCTTTGCGTTTGCCTTGAGCCTTAGTTGAGTGTTAAGAATTTTCTTTCTTAGACGAAGTGATTTTGGTGTTACCTCAATTAATTCGTCCTCGGCAATATACTCAATTGCCTGCTCAAGTGACATTACTCTTGGTGGGGTAAGAATCAAAGCCTCGTCTGCACCCTTTGAACGTATAGCGGTTAGGTGCTTTTTCTTACAAACGTTAACAACAATGTCCTCCATCTTTGGACATTCACCAACAATCATACCCTCGTAAACAGGAGTTTGCACGCCGATAAACATTGCGCCTCTGTCCTGAGTATTGAAAAGACCATAAGAGGTAGCCTCGCCATCCTCAGATGCGATAAGTGAGCCTGTAAATCTTGTGATAACGTCGCCCTTGAATGGCTGATAGCCGTCAAACAAGGTATTTAAAATACCCTCGCCCTTGGTGTCAGTCATAAATTCACTTCTGTAACCAAAGAGGCATCTTGAAGGGATTAAGTATTCAATACGAGTTCTTGTGCCTGCCTTGCCCATTTCAAGTAGCTCACCCTTACGAGAGCCAAGCTTTTGAACAACAGTACCAACGGCATCATCTGGCACGTCTATTGAAACCCTTTCCATTGGCTCGTGAAGTGTGCCGTCAATTGTTTTATAAAGCACACGTGGAGTTGAACAGCAAAGCTCATAGCCCTCACGGCGCATTGTTTCGATAAGAATTGAAAGGTGCATCTCACCTCTGCCCGCAACCTTGAAGGAGTCAGTTGTGTCACCATCGCTTACGCGAAGAGAAACGTCCTTAAGTGTCTCCTTGTAAAGACGGTCACGAATTTGACGGGAGGTCACAAACTTACCCTCCTTGCCTGCAAATGGGCTGTCATTTACGCTGAAGGTCATTTCCATAGTAGGCTCAGAAACCTTAACAAATTCAAGTGGCTCTGGGTTAGATGGAGCGCAAATGGTATCACCGATTGAAAGGTCCTCAACACCTGAGAAGCAAACGATATCACCAACGGTTGCAGTTGTAGCTGGTTGACGTGAAAGACCCTCAAATTGATAGATTGAAACTATCTTTGCACGCTTTGGCGCCTCGTCTGAGTGGTAGTTGCAAACGGAAACCTCCCCGTTTACCTTTAGTGTACCACGCTCAATTCTACCAACGCCGATTTTACCAACGTACTCATTATAGTCAATTGCTGAAACGAGAAGCTGTAAATCCTCGTCCTCCTCGCCCTCTGGCGCAGGAATATAGTCAATAATTGTATCAAGAAGTGGCTTTAAATCAGTGCCGGGAACATCTGGAGAGAATGAAGCTGTGCCTGCCCTGCCTGAGCAGAAAAGCATAGGAGAATCAAGCTGCTCATCAGTTGCGTTTAGGTCAATAAGAAGCTCCAAAACCTCGTCAATAACCTCGTTTACACGTGCGTCAGGACGGTCGATTTTGTTTACAACAACGATAATTCTGTGATTTAATTCCATCGCCTTGCGAAGAACAAAGCGTGTTTGAGGCATAGGTCCCTCGGCTGCGTCAACGAGCAAAATAACGCCGTTAACCATTTTAAGAATACGCTCAACCTCGCCACCGAAGTCTGCGTGGCCTGGGGTGTCGATAACGTTTATCTTCTTGTCACCATAGCGAATGGCAGTGTTTTTTGCAAGAATTGTAATTCCACGCTCCTTTTCAAGCGCATTTGAGTCCATTACACGGTCGGTTGTGGCTTGATTTTCGTGGTAAGCACCACCTTGCTCCAAAAGTCCGTCAACGAGGGTTGTCTTACCGTGGTCAACGTGGGCAATTATGGCAACGTTTCTTAAATCTTCTCTTATCATTTCCTTAGTCCTTATATTAATAAAAAATTTAGCGTGCATATTATAACACACATTTTTATAAAATAAAAGGGTTTTTTGAAAAAAATTATATATAGATAGTAAAATGAACAAAAAAGCCACTCTAAAGAGTGGCTTTAATTCTTAAATTTGATTACTCTACAACGTAAAATTCTATAAAATCCTTGGTGTTTACGTAAATTTTGCCGTCCTTACTTGGCTTAATTTGTAGCTTTTCGCCGTTTGGCTTGGAGAGGAAAATGTCCTTGTCGGTTTTTATCAAAATTGTAAGCTCAGTGTCTAAAACAGCCTCTGGAGTGTCGCTATTTGATATAATTTCAGCACGCAAGATGCCATCGTTTTCGGTAACCTTAAGCCTTGCCCCCTCGTATTTTCTTAGGTAAGCGCCAACCTCGACAAATGAGCCGGTCCAAATCTTGCCACCCTGCGCCTTTTTTCCAAGGTAATCACACTCATATTTAAACTGCTCTGCATTTTGTGAGTGGAAAACGTCCTCCTCTTTGTGGGTTATCCAGTGGTTCATTTGCACACCCCAGCCACCCTCGGATATTGTACTGTCTATGTAGTCGGTATAATATTCGGTTGGCTTAGCAAGCATTGCGGTAAGACAGTGAAGGTCGCGCCAGTCGATTTTGCCAACGTGGTTTATGCCATGCGTACCGGCACGACACGCAAAATAATGCTCAGCTAAAGCGTCGGTGCCCTCCTTGTCACGCTCCCCGCCTGCAAAAATAAAGGTTTCTACCCTTTCGCCCTCAAATAGCTGACGTAGCTTATCCTGTGCGCCCTTGGCATCAGCCTTTCTTTTTTCGTATGGAGTTGATGAGTGGAATGCAATATCGTGCCCAATTGTGTGAGATGCAATATCAAAATAGCCCGCCTTTATAGCCTCACGCCAAAAGTCAATTAGCCTTTCGTGCATAAAGTTTACAGTAATTCCAACGGTTGCCTTGATTTTTACACCATAACTATTATATACGTCTATAAAATCCTGCATTGCCTCACGGCTGGAGTCAAGATAACAGCCGTCGTCAAAGGTAAAGGAAAAGGCACACTCTGCCCCGTCTTTGTATTTGCAAATTTCAATATCCATATATTCCTCCAAAGGGCTCTTGCCTTTAGGCAAGCTACTATAAATCTATTTTACCATAAGGACAAAAAACAATCAATACAAAAAACAAAAAAGCACCGAAAAGAGCGATGTTCTTAGCGGAAAAATCACACTTTCACAAAAGTGCAAGCATCGCATTTGTCTGGTCAAATACAATATGGGCTAAACCCAACCCCTTATACAAGCAGAAAGAGCAAACACGCAAGGCGTAAAAAACCTTATGTGTCTGCTCTTTTCCTGTTAGTGAAGTTTTCGCTACCGCGAAAGTGAAGTTGTGCTACGCACAGTGAAGTTGCTCGTAAAGTTCGCGGTGAAGTTAAGTTTGCCCACTTTGCCAAAGGCAAAACTTCACTATCCGCAGGATAACTTCACTTACGAAGTAAACTTCACTTGCCCGTATGGGCAAACTTAGTTAGCGTGATACTCCGTTAAGAGTATCACGCTAAGCGGTGCTTTTTATGTAATTAGATGTCCATTTTGTTAAGAAGCTCTTTGAGGTTCTTGATTTCTGTCTCGGTAAGAGTGATTCCTTTTCCGAGCTTTTCGTGGCCCTCTTGCCAAACGCGAATGTCGTAAACAGGTTCACGATCGTTCCAGCTGATAAGGTTAACTTCCTTAATCCAACCGTTTTCGTTGTCAGAAACGTTGCCGAAAGCCTTTACAATATCATACTTGAATTCAGCTGCCATTTTGCCTTCCTCCTTATAGAAATTACTCATTACACGCATATTCTACCACATATTTTTCCAAATTGCAATATATTATATATACAAATATATATAAAAAGTAAAAAAATTTTAAATTTTTTATTATTTTCGCGCAAAATTATAGAAAAAACAGCTCAAGATGACAAAAAGGGCTATCGCAACAAGCGATAGCCCCTAAAATTATACCCTTTTATACTTTTTAACCTGCATTTTTACGGTTTTGCCACCTATTGAAACGTAGCCTTCCTTTTCGGTAAGCTGGGCATTTAGCTGATAAAGCTCAAGCTTTGTTTTTGGAATTCTGTAAAGTGGCTCTTCCTTTGGAAACTTCTTTCCAACGTTTGCAATGTGGTATCTGTTTTGTGAATCGGTAATCTTGTATTGCTCCTCGTGTACCGCTGGATAAAGCTCTGGCACGGCAGCCTTAACAGCACAGATTGCAACTGCGATTTGGTCATCGCTTGGCTCTCTTGTGGTGATTCTTTGCATCCAAAGGCCAGGGGCAGAAAGGATTTTTGTAATTATGTTTTCGTTCTTGCCTGCGTACATAATGTACTCGTAGCCGATGCCCATAATAACAGGGATAAGAAGGATTTTAACAGCAATTCTTACAAGGTTGTTGTCAATGTTAATGAATGCGCTTACGATAATGCTAAGCATAATCATAACAAAGAGGAAGGATGTACCACATCTTGGGTGGAAGCGTGTGCATTTGCGCACGTTTTTAACTGTAAGCTCGTGTCCGGACTCAAAGCAAGCAATTGTCTTATGCTCAGCACCGTGATATTCAAAGGTACGTCTTATGTCCTTCATTAGTGAAACAACAGCCAAATATCCAATGAAAATAACGATTTTCAAAATGCCCTCAATCAAGGCTCTGGTTATATAATAACCACGCATACCTGCCTGCATATTGAAAAAGTCGGTTACAAAGTCAGCAACGAAGGTTGGAATTACCGAGAAAAGAACAAGCGCCAAGCAAAGACCCAAAATGAGGGAAACAACCATAATGAGAATGGTTGAGGCGCCACTCTTTTTCTTGCCGTTTTTGGTCTTCTTCTCCTCCTCCAAATCAAGCATTTGAGTTGAATTTGAAAGAGTCTTGAAGGAAAGAATTAGTGACTCAAAGAAAGCGACAATTCCACGAATTAGTGGCTTGTTTAGAAGTCCGATTTTCTTTCTTATCGACTTTGTTTCAGTGTTCTTAATTTCAACGGAGCCGTCGTCCTTACGAACCGCTAAGGAAACGCGATCTCCCTTTTTCATCATAACGCCCTCAATAACCGCTTGACCACCGACGAGGTTGTGACGGTTTATTAAGTTGGATTGGTTTTTATCCATTGTGTCCTCCAGTGAAAGAATTTAAAAACTAAGATTTATAAATTGACGACGGGGAATCAAGGTAGCTTTGCAAAATCAAGCAGGCTGACATTTCGTCAATGATTGACTTGCGCTTCTCTCCCCTTGTGCCTGTCATATTAAGCATAACGTGTGCGTTAGCAGTTGAAAGCCTCTCGTCATAGAGCACAACCTCAATGCCAGAGTGCTCAATTAGATATTCGCGAAATGCCTTTATCTTATCTGAGCGTGGCCCCAGCGTGCCATTCATATTAATAGGATGACCGAGGACAATCAAGCCAACGTCGTGCTTTTTTGCAATTTCACACACAGAGTCGCCTGTTTCCTTAAAGCTTTTGCTTTTTATCGTGCCGATACCGCTTGCCAAAAACCCACTGATGTCGGAAAGAGCAAGACCGGTGCGCGCGTCCCCGAAGTCAACGCCAAGAGTCCTTTTTTTCATAAATCTCCTCGTGTATTTATTATTTTAACATATAATATTAGTTAAATCAATAGCCAAATTTTAATTTATTTGTAAATTACTGCGCATCTTGGATTTTTTCCATAGTCGAAAAGTATCTCGTAGCGTGCAATTTTTTCGTTTTTTTCAAGAAGCGCGCACATTTTTTCGTACTGGTCGTAGCCGAATTCTATTAACATTCTGCCACCATCCTTTAAATAATCAAGTCCGTCAGAAAGCAAAAACCTGATAATATCAAGTCCGTCATCGCCTCCGTCAAGGGCAATATTCGGCTCATTTTTCACCTCTTCGGAAAGCTTTAAAACGTCGCTTGAAGGAATGTACGGTGGGTTTGAGGTAATCACGTCAAATTTTTTGCTTGGCAAATAATGCCTTATGTCGCCTAAAACAAATTCAGCATTTACTCCGTGCGAGCGTGCGTTTTTCTTGGCGATATTAAGTGCGCCCTCGGAAATATCAACAAGAGTTAAATTAATACTCCGACAAAACAGTGCAAGCGAAATGCCAATACAGCCACTTCCGGTGCAAAAATCAGCCACGTCCTCGCCGTTTTTTGTAATTTCTATCGCTTTTTCAACCAAAATTTCCGTGTCTGGACGTGGGATTAGGCACTCGGGTGAAACGAAAAACTCCTTGCCCATAAACTCCCATTTGCCAATAATATATTGCACGGGCACGTGCGCCCTTCTCTTTTCAAGCGCCATATCAAGCGCTTTGGACGAAAAGTCCTTGTCTCTTTTTAAAATTGTATCAGCACGAGATATGCCAAAAAGGTGGTTCAAAAGTAGGTATGCTTCCTCCCTTGGGTTTTCTGCCCCGTAGGATAAAAGCGTTTTTTCAAGCTCTAAAACGGTCATTTTAATTACCAAGCGCGTGGTTAACAAGCGCCTTCAATTCGTTATACTCTAAGGCGCCAAAGCCCTTGTAGGTTATAACTCCGTTTTCGTCGATTATGATTGTGTATGGATATGAGCCATCGCCACCATAAAGCGTGTATGTTTCGTCAAGGTAGCCACTGCTATTTTCGTCCTTTAAAAAGATGATTTCTGAGTCGCTAAAGTTTTCAAAAACGTACTTAGGCGCTGAGAGTTCAAAGCAGTCAACGGTGTGAATTGCTACTACGTAGACGTCGCCCTTATATGCGCTTGCAACCTCGTCAAAGGCAGGAAGCTCCTCAAGGCAATAGTGGCACCACGTGCCCCAAAAGTTAATTACAGTCACCTTGCCAAGCTGAGTTGGCCTTAGCGTTTCGCCAGTTAAGCCGTTTCCGTCAAAAATTTCAAGGGATACCTCGGGCAGCCTTTGACCAACGTCTGTGCCTATTTGAATGTTTTCTTGTGGTGTGTCATTTCCACCGAGGTCCTCGTCCCCGGTGCCATTATTTTCACCAGCAGAGCCAGACGAGCCACCCTCGCCACCAGTTGAGCCACCCTGGTTGCCTGAATCTGGCACGGTTGGCTTGCTTTCTGGAAGTGATGCGCTACCACTATCGGAGGAAAAGCTTTCGTCCTCCTTCAAAAATGGCTCCGAAACGTCATAAACCTCGTCATACAAATCGTTCATCTTATCGCCTATTTCGTCACTAAAATCAAGTGAGCAGGAGCAAAGCGAAGCAAAAACGATAGCTAAAAATATAGATAAAGCAAAAAATCTTTTCATCTTGTCCTCTTTTTCGTAGCAACAGAGAGCACCAAATCGAGCAAGACTGGGCACACTGAGGCTAAAATTTTCTATTATAATTTTAACATTATATTATTTTATTGTCAATATTTTATTTTGTGTTGACTTTACGCGCGCTTTTTGGTAAAATCTAACTGTGATGAAATTATAATTTCATTTGGAGGGCAATATGGAAAAAATTAAAATGGGCATTATCGGCTTCGGCTGTCGTAGCTATGGTATGACAAGTATTCTTTTGGGCTTTGACGACGTTGAGGTTGTTGCCGTATGTGATAAATACGAGGACAGGGTTGAAAACGGCTTAAAGCTTGTTAAGGAGAAAAAGGGCAATGATGCCTTTGGTACTACTGACTACAGGGAGCTTTTGGCTATCGACGAGATAGATGCAGTTTATATCGCAACTGACTGGAATATGCACTTCCCTATCGCAATTGACGCACTCAAGGCTGGCAAGGCAACTGCGCTTGAGGTTGGTGGCGCTTACTCAGTTGAGGACTGCTGGGCGCTTGTTGACGCACAGGAAAAAACCGGCACACCATTTATGTTTATGGAAAACTGCTGTTATAATCGTGAGGAGCTTCTTGCCACTGCAATTGCACGTACTGGCGCATTTGGACGTATTGTTCACTTAAGTGGTGCTTATGGTCACGACCTAAGAAACGAGGTTACAAGGGGCAAGGAAAATCGCCACTATCGCTTAAACGAGTATCTTACAAGAAACTGCGAAAACTACCCAACGCACGAGCTTGGCCCTATGGCAAAGGTTCTAAATATCAACCGTGGCAACCGTATGACCTCGCTTGTTTCCGTTGCAACTGGCTCATTTGGTATGGAAGAGTACGTTGAAAAGAATAAGGACAATATAAACCCAGACTTAATAGGAGTTGATTTCAAGCAGGGTGACGTTATACATACAATTATCACCTGTGAAAATGGCGAAACAATGATGCTTCGTCTTGACACCTCTTTGCCACGCTCATATAACAGAGAATTTACAATCCGTGGCACTAAGGGTATGTATGAACAAAATTCAAACAGCGTATATTTTGATGGTCAGCCAGAATATTGGTCAAGCATTGAATATATAGATAACTACAAAAACAGCGCTGAAAAATATAAGGACCTACTCCCACACGAGTGGAAGATTATCACAAAGGAAGCGCTTGAGGCAGGCCATGGTGGTATGGACTACGTTGAGCTTCGTGAGTTTGTTGACCGTGTAAAGGACGGTGGCGAAATGCAATGCGACATCTACGATGCTGCCTCTTGGATGGTTGTTTCCTGCCTTAGCGAGGAGTCAATCAAAAACGGTGGCGCACCACAAATTATCCCAGACTTCACCCGTGGAAAATATAAGACAAGGCCAGCCAAGGACGTACTTGAATTTGGCAAAATGGAATAAAACAAGCCTCTCGTAAATAACGAGAGGTTTTCTTTGTAAAAATTCAATGTTGGATCTTGATTTTATTCCAGAAATGGAATATAATTAAATCATCAAAGATAAGGAGAAAATTTCATGCTTCAATATATGTCAGCAAGAGACGCAGCGGAAAGGTGGAATATATCACAACGCAGAGTTTCTGTCCTATGCGCTGAAAATCGCATACCTAACGTAGCCATACTTGGAAATATGTGGATAATTCCAATAGATGCTGAAAAGCCAACGGATGCACGAAAAAACAAAGGTGCTAAGGTTACACAAAAGGCTCACCCTTTTGTAAAATGGGCGGGCGGAAAAACTCAGCTTTTAGATATTCTTAAAAGCAACTTGCCAAATGAAATTGGTACAACTATAAAGAAATATGCTGAGCCGTTTGTTGGTGGTGGTGCATTCCTATTCTCTATGCTTGAAGAGTATAGCTTTGAGGAAATTTACATTAGCGATAATAACAAAGAACTTATGAACGTTTATATCGCTATCAGAGATAATTGCAATGAGCTTTTAAATAATCTTAACGCTTTACAAAATGAATATAATGGACTTGGTACAGAATTGCAAGAGCAATTTTATTACGAAAAGCGCGAAGAATTTAATACTGTTGAGTTGAACAATAAAACAAGTGTTCAAAAGGCTTCATTGTTTATTTTCCTAAATAAATCTTGCTTTAATGGTTTATTTAGGGTTAACAAAAAAGGCAAATATAACGTTCCGTTTGGCAAGCACAAAACCATTTCAATATGCGATAGTGATAACTTGAATAAAATATCTGCTATGCTACAAAATGTTATAATTAAATCTTGCGATTATCAAGAGGTTATGAGCTTTGCCGATAGCTCTACTCTTGTGTATTTTGATCCACCATATAGACCTTTAAATGTAACTTCGGGCTTTACCTCATATACCGAGGATGATTTTTCTGACAAAAATCAAATAGAGCTTGCCAATTGCTTCAAGACTCTATCAAGCAACGGGGTTAAAGTGATGCTTAGCAATTCCGATCCTAAGAATACGAACGAAAATGACAATTTCTTTGACGATTTATACGCAGATTTTAATATTTTGCGTGTTGAAGCCTTTCGTATGATAAACAGCAAAGGCTCATCAAGAGGAAAAATTAAAGAACTTTTGATAAAGAATTATTAAGGAGTAAATTATGAAAAGGAATTTTAACGAATGGCTTTCTAATTTTCGAGAAAGCATAGCTGACTACAAGTATTATATTGATTTTGACAAAGTACATAGAAATGTTGACAGTATAAAGGTTGAGTTGAATATACTAAATACGCTTGTAGGTTCCAAAAATATTGAAGCTGATTTTATAAACTTAGTAAAAAAATACCCTGAAACATTAAAGGTTATTCCTCTTTTGCTTGCTAAGAGAGAAAGCGAAATTTATTGTCAAGACCAAAACCTCGCTCGCACATTTGAATTTGATTATAAAGGTTGTACTCCTAATAGCCACAAGTTTTTCAATGAATACTGCTATTTTATGAAAGAAACAGGACTTTTCGATTTACTACAAAATCGTATTATAAGCAACTTGGTTGACTATGTTACAGGCGTTGAAACAGGCTTGGATTCTAACGGAAGAAAGAATCGTGGCGGTCATTTAATGGAAAACTTAGTTGAAGGATATATTCAAAAAGCTGGATTTGTAAAAAACGAAACATATTTTAAAGAAATGTATCTTTCAGATATAGAACAACGTTGGGGAATTGACTTGTCTGCAATTTCTAACACAGGCAAAACAGAAAAACGATTTGACTTTGTTGTAAAAACTAACAATAAAATTTACGGAATCGAAGCTAACTTTTATTCAAGCGGTGGTTCAAAATTAAATGAAACCGCAAGAAGTTATAAAAACATAGCTGTTGAATCGAAAGAAATAGACGGCTTTGAGTTTGTATGGTTTACTGACGGAAACGGTTGGAAATCTGCAAGACACAATTTAGAGGAAACATTTGATGTTTTAGATAACATTTACTCTATTGCCGACTTGGAAAATGGCATAGCAAACGAATTATTTAACTGATATGGCAAAGAAAGTACCTTTACAACCGGAAAATTTTGAGCTTGAAACAAATACTGTTTGGAGCTTTCCCAACAGAGGAAAATGGGCAACTCACGATGCCAAATATCGCGGCAATTGGTCGCCATATATTCCAAGAAACGTGATTTTAAGATATTCAAACGAGGGCGATACTGTTCTCGATCAATTTGTCGGTGGTGGCACGACTATGGTCGAAGCCAAGCTGACAGGCAGAAACGCCATAGGAATTGATATTAGCACAAATGCCGTTGAATTGTCTTTGAAAAAATGCGATTTTGAATGTGAGTCAAGCTCGCAGATTAAAATAATGCAGGGGGATGCAAGATACCTTGACTTAGAGGATGAAAGCATTGATCTAATTTGCACACATCCACCCTATGCTGATATTATCAAGTATAGCGAAGATATAAAGGGAGATTTGTCGCACCTGAAAATCAAAGATTTTTTGACTGAAATTGACAAGGTAGCACAGGAATGCTATCGTGTTTTGAAAAAGGGCAAGTTTTGTGCAATTTTAATGGGCGATACTCGTAAAAACGGTATGGTTCAACCTCTTGCCTTTGAAACAATGCGACTTTTTGAGCTTGCAGGCTTTAAAGCGAAAGAAATCATAATCAAAGAACAGCATAATTGCCAAGCAACAGGCTTTTGGAAAACTAATAGTATAAAGCATAATTTTTTACTGCTTGCGCATGAATATCTCTTTATATTTAAAAAATAAAAGCACCTCGCTTGAGGTGCTTTTTTTGTATAACGAAAACCACGCGATAGTCGCGTGGTTCAGTGAAGGTTCCACCGGTGAGGCAGAAAAGAAAACTCCTAATGTGATATAATAAAGGTGCGACCTGGCAGTTGCACAAAGAAATCACATTAGGAGGACATTAAAA
>JAFVWS010000014.1 GCA_017501545.1 Clostridia bacterium
ACATACCTTGTCACCTGTGTAGCCGTCAGCCTCGAGAGTTGGCTCCTTTGCACCTACAAGCTCAAGCTCACCGTGCTCGCCACCCTCAGTTGTTTGGCTTTCCTCTTTACCACAGCTTGTGCAGCTTCTTACCATTGTTCCACCTTCTGTGCAAGAGAAGTTTGTAACATCCCATTCTGTCCATGCGTGTGTTGCAACAAGTGTTTCTGTTTCAGTTGCACCACATACTGAGCAGTTTCTTGTGATGCTACCATCTACAAGTGCCTCCTTGCTACATGTTGGCTCTACTCTTGTTTCACTCCAATCATGTCCGTTTGCTTCACATGCGGAGAGTGTTTGATAAGCAAAGATTTCTACTTCCCACAAAAATGCCTCTGTTATTCCATAATCTTTTACAACACGAGTAACCACAACGCTCTTTGCTGTTTTTCCTTCTGGCAAGGTTACTGGAACCACAATTTCTGTTTGGTCAAGTGTGCTATAGTCTTGTGATCTAAATAATCCTTCTCCATTTTCATCAAGAACTGTGAAATAAATTGTATAGTCTTTATTAGTTATCTCTGTAATAGAAGGACCTTGAGCTATGTTTCCTTTTGAGTTTACAACTAAAACAACCTCAAACACCTCAGATGCAGTTTCAAGGGTAATAGTTTCTACTGTGTTTAGACGTGTTGGGTCAGCATACATACCTGTTTCACGATTTCCATCAGCTATTTTTTGAGCATTTCCGTCTGTTGCTGCCCAGAAACCTGATGGTGTAGTTGTTACTGTACTACCGATTGCAACGTTAACTATCTTAATGATTTTTGCGCCTTCAAGTATATCGCCACACGCTAAGCATTTCTTAATGCCTGTTGATCCGTCTGTTTCCTTTGTTGGTTCAACTCTGCCCTCGTAAACTACGTTAACGTGGTCGCCAGCTTCAACTGTTTTTTCTTCTGAGTAGGTATCACATGTTGTGCATTCTCTTGTAATTGTGCCACCTGTTGCGCAGGTAACTCCTTCTGGAACTTGCCATTCACCCATTTTGTGAGGTACAATTGCAAGAGGTCTTGTTTGCTCTTCGCCACATGGGCCTGTACATACTCTGCCCTCGTAGCCTTCTTCTGTACATGTTGCAGGTACAACAAATGGCTCATCATCCCAGCCAATGCCCCATTCAGTCCATTGGTGCTCTGCCTTTGGTAATACCGTTGTTTCTTCCTTGCCACATTCTGTACACTTTTTGTACTCTGAGCCGTCCTCGCCACAGGTTGCCTCTTCAATTACAGGCTCACCCCAAGTGTGCTCGCCAACGGACTCAATTGTTTTTGTTTCTTCCTTATCGCATTGTGAGCATTTTCTTGCTTCAATACCGTCATTTAAGCAATCAACTGCCTTTGTAACCTCCCATTCGCTCCATTTATGGCCTGCAGGGATTCTCTCTGTTTCTTCCTCCTCACATACTGTGCAAACTCTCTTTTGAATACCATCAAGCTCACACGTTGCGTATGTTGTAGTTGTCCAGTCGCCCCAAGTATGCTCTACGCAGTCCTCAGGCACGTCACTAGTGTCATTTGTATTGGTATCATCAGTATTGTCGCCACCACATGCCACAAGTGTAAGCATTAGTGAAAGGCACAAAATTGTCATAATGATAGCCAAAATGTGTTTTTTCATAATTTCTCCTTGGTTTAGTGCAATTTGCACTTATTTGCATTATTATTTTATCACTTTTTCGTCAATTTGTCAATAGAAAAGCGCGCATGCGTGTATAATAATTTATTTCATTCAAAACTCTCACACTGGGTGAGGTATTTTGGGTAAATTGCAAGGCTTCAGTCGAGCATATTGGGTTGATTTGATGAAAAACAAAAGGTGGGGCATACCCACCTTATTTTATTCGATTGCGAGTAGCTTTGTGCTTGACACTCCGTCAATCTTACCAAGCTCATCAAGCAAGAGGTATATATCACCAACAACTTGAGAAATGTCCATTGAAATTACAACGCTTGCCCTTTGGCTAACTGGTAGATTTTGAGTAATTGTAAGAATATTTGCACCCTTTTCGCTCAAAAAGTTTAAAACCTCAGAAAGAAGTCCAGACTTATGATAAAGCGAGAATGAAATTACCGCTTTACGGCACTCTGTGTCTGTATTTGGGGAAAAAACGTAGTCCTTATATTTATAATACGTGCTTCTTGCAATGCCTATCATTTTGGACGCCTCGGATATATCCTTTGCGCGTCCACTTAGAAGAAGCTCCTTCGCTTCCATTACCTTTAAGTAGCACTCAGGCAAAATTTCCTTGTCTACAAGCAAATACTTACTTTTCATTTCGTACCTCTTTGAGATTTATTTATGCCAAGTCTTTGTATTAACCATTTTGTCGACGAAATCCATCATTTCGTCCTTTTCAACTGTTACACTATGGAACACTGGCTTCTTTTCAATATCAACAAGTGAGCCAGGAATTTTTGCACCTGTGTACGCATTTAGCTTGCTTAGTGCATCAAATTCGCCATCGTAGCCTTGTCCAAGCGCATTCATAACGCTGTTTGAGAACTTGTATGGAGATGCAGTTGAAAGCACAACTGTTTTATCCTTGTTGCCTGTTTTTGCAAGCCATTTTTCATAAACGCTCCAAGCAACGGCAGTGTGTGTATCCATCAAATATCCGTGTTTTTCGTACACGTCCTTGATTGTTTTTATAGTTTCGTCACCATTTGTAAAGCCAGCATCAAACTCTGAATTAATTTTCGCAAGCTCCTCTTCTGTTATCTTATATTCGCCATTTCTCTTAAGCTGCTCCATATAATCAGCACAGCGCTTAGCACCACAGGTTAGATAAAGAAGTCTTTCAAGATTTGAGGAAATAAGAATATCCATTGATGGTGAGTTTGTAACATAAAAGCTTCTATTTTTATTATATACGCCGTTTTCAAAGAAATCGGTTAAAACCTTGTTTTCGTTTGACGCACAAACAAGCTTTCCAACGCTAAGCCCCATTTTCTTTGCAAAATAGCCTGCCAAAATATCACCAAAGTTACCAGTTGGAACAACGAAATTAACCTTGTCGCCCATTTTGATTTCGCCATTTAGAAGTAGGTCGCGGTATGCCTTGAAGTAGTATGCAACCTGAGGTGCAAGTCTACCAATGTTGATGGAGTTTGCGCTTGAAAGCTTAACACCCTCTGGCAATTTTAGGTTGGCAAAAATATTTTTAACTCCACTTTGTGCATCGTCAAAATTACCACCAACTGAGCATACGCAGGTGTTTTTGCCGTCAACGGACACCATTTGACGCTCTTGAACTGCGCTAATTCCCTTTCTTGGGTAAAATACAATTATCTTAACGCCCTCAACATCACTAAAGCCTGAAAGCGCTGCCGAGCCAGTATCACCACTTGTTGCTGTTAAAATAACGATTTCATCCTTCATTTCTGTCGCCTTTTTAGCTGAAGAAATGAGCTGTGGCAATAGCTGAAGCGCAACGTCCTTAAATGCGCAGGTTGGGCCATGGTAAAGCTCCATAACGTAAGCATCTGCTACCTTTTCAAGTGGAGCAAAGTCCTCGTTATCAAACTTGCCGTCGTATGCCTTAGAAACAAGCTCATATGCGCCGGCAAATTCACCTTTTTCGTTTGCTATCATTTTATCGCCAGCAAATAGTAGTGAAATTACCTCAGCAGAGATTTCCTTATTAGACATTTTTGTTAGCCTTTCCATAGGAAAAGCTGCGCCCTCAAAGGTTTTTGGCATATATAAACCACCGTCTTTTGCAATGCCCTCAAGCACTGCTTCTGATGGCGTTTTAGAAATTTCATTATTTCTTGTACTTAAATAAAACATTTTTTAAATAACCCCTTGATTTTTTCTTTTATATATGATACACTATTTCTCATAGAAATACAAGTGTTTTTGAAATAAAAACAAATTTTTTTGAATTTTTTCTCGGGAAGGACAAAAATTTTATGGAAATCGCAATTCTCGGTTATGGTGTTGTCGGCTCTGGCGCATATGAGATTCTTACCAAAAATGGTTACAACGTAAAAAAGGTTCTCGACATACGTCCACATAATGAGCTTGGAGATGCCTTGACTGCCAACTACGATGATATATTAAATGATAAGGAAATAAAAATCGTCGCTGAGGCTATTGGCGGACTTGAGCCAGCGCACACATTTGTTGTTAAGGCGCTTAAGGCTGGCAAGCACGTTGTTAGCTCAAACAAGCATTTAATTTGCGAATACTACGACGAATTAAATTCACTTGCAAAGGAAAATGGCGTTACTCTACGCTTTACCTCCTCTGTTGGTGGTGGTATTCCTTGGCTTGTTAGCTTAAATCGCACAAGTGCGTGTGATGAAATTACTAAAATAATGGGTATTATGAATGGTACTACAAACTTTATTTTAGATGCAATGATTACAAACGGGCGCGATTTTGATGAGGTTTTAAAGGAAGCACAGGCGCTTGGCTATGCTGAGGCTAACCCCTCTGCTGACATTGACGGCCTTGACGTTGCAAGAAAGACTGCCATTTCTTCTACAATTGCGTTTAAGACAACAATTTCTGAGGCTGAGGTTTCTATACACTCTCTTCGCAATATCACAAAGGGTGACATAGACTATATTAATAAAAAGTTTAATAAAACAGTAAGATATATGGGCTTTGGCATTAAAAACGACGACGGCACAGCTTCTGCATTTGTTGAGCCGGTTTTATTATCAAAGGGCGCACTTGAGGCAAACGTAAACAAGAACTTCAATATGATTTCCTTGTTTGGCAACAGCGTTGGTCGTCTTTCCTTCTACGGGCAGGGCGCTGGTAAGTATCCAACCGGTCACGCACTTGCCTCTGACGTTATTGATATTTATAACGGCTGTCGTGAATCAAAGCTTTATGGCAAGAGTCTTGCTATTGATAATAGTAAGGTTGAGCGTCAATATTACGTAAGGACCGTATCATCCTTGCCTAACGATATAGTTAAGGCTTGCGAGGTTAAGGACTCTACAAATTATATAGTAACAAATAAAATTACAGTTAGTGCAATGCACTCACTTGCAAAATCCATTTTAGAAAGTGACCCGCACGCATTCTTTGCGGGAATTGAGGAATAATCCATATGTTGAAGGTAGTTAAGTTTGGTGGCTCATCACTTGCCAGTGCTGAGTCCTTCCAAAAGGTAAAAAATATAGTTGAGGCAGATAAGTCAAGGACTGTTGTTGTTGTTTCTGCCCCTGGTAAAAGATTTAAAGAGGACATTAAGGTAACCGATTTGCTTTACGTTTGCCACGCGCACATCAAGTACAGCATTGGCGTTGACGATATGTTTGAGAAAATCAAGGAAAGATATCGTGAGATATATAACGGCTGTGGTCTAAAGCAAGACCTTGAGGCTGAATTTGACAAAATTGCTTCCTTATTAAATAAAAAAACAAGCGTTGATTACATCGTTTCAAGAGGTGAATATCTAAACGCAAGACTTATGGCTGAATATCTTGGATATACATTTGTTGATAGTGCAAGCTGGCTTATCTTTGGCTTTAATGGTAAGGTTGACTTTGAGCGCTCATATAAAAACCTCTCAGCTATTTTAGAAAACAATCCACGCATTGTAATTCCAGGCTTCTATGGTGCAACTCCTGATGGAAACATCAAGACCTTCTCACGTGGTGGTTCTGATATTACCGGTGCTATTGCTGCTGCGGCAATCAACGCTGATATGTATGAAAACTGGACTGACGTTAGTGGTATTATGACTGCCGACCCAAGAATTGTTGACAATCCAAGACCAATTGAAAACGTTACATTTGCTGAGCTTCGTGAGCTTTCATATATGGGTGCTGACGTTCTTCACGAGGAGACTGTATTCCCTGTTAGACAAAAGAGCATTCCTCTTTACATCAAGAACACAAACGATATGAACGCACGTGGTACTCTTATTATGGAAAGCTTCCCAGAGGACGAGGAAACAAAGTCATCACACTTTATTACTGGTATTTCTGGCAAGAAAAACTTCTCTATCATTACAATCGCTAAGAGCAGAATGAATGACGAGATTGGCTACGTAAGACGTGCGCTTGAGGTGTTTGAGCGCTTTGAAATTCCTATCGAGCATATTCCAAGCAGTATTGATAGCTTCTCTGTTGTTATTGCTTCATCTCACATTGAAAACCGCATGCACGAGCTTATTGCGGCACTCAACGAGGAATTGGCCCCTGACACAATCAAAATTGATGATGAAATCAGCCTAATTGCAGTGGTTGGTAGAAAGCTTCAATCAAACATTGGTATTGCTGGAAAAATATTTACAGCACTTGGCGAAAATGACATCAACATTAAGATGATTGAGCAGGGTGCTGACGAAATCAACATCATAATTGGTGTGCACGACAGAAACTTTAAGAAAACAATAAGAGTACTTTACAACTTAAGCGAGGTTAATGAATAATGAAAAAATATAATGTTGGTATCCTCGGTGCAACAGGCGCTGTAGGACGTGAAATGATGAAGGTTTTAGAGGAGAGAAACTTCCCAATTGGTGAGCTTCGCCTACTTGCTAGCCCAAGAAGTGTTGGCAAGAAAATTGAATTTAAGGGTGAGGAAATCACTGTAAGGCTTGCAGAGGTTGGCGCTTTTGCAGGACTTGATATTGTTCTTGGTGCAGCTTCAAACGCTGTTGCTAAGGAATTAGCGCCTGATATTGTTAAGGCTGGTGCTGTTTTCGTTGACAACTCAAGCGCATTTCGTATGTGTGACGACGTTCCACTTGTTGTTCCTGAAATCAATGCTGAGGACGTAAAGAAAAACAAGGGTATTATTTCTAACCCTAACTGCTCTACTATCATCACTCTCGTTGCTGTAAACGCAATTAACAAGCTTTCAAAAATCACTGGTATGGTTGCTTCAACATATCAAGCAACAAGTGGCGCCGGCGTTGGTGGCCCTATTGAGCTTCACAACCAGATGAATGCAATTGTTAATGGCGGAGAGATTAAAAGCGAGGTATTCCAATACCAAATTGCTGAAAACGTAATTCCACAAATCGGCTCTTTCAACGATGACGGCTACACAACTGAGGAAATGAAGATGCAAAATGAGGGCAGAAAAATTCTTCACTTGCCTGAGCTTAACGTTACTTGCACTTGCGTAAGAGTTCCTGTTGTACGCTCACACTCAATTTCAGTTACTGTTGTTACAGAAAATGAGCTTAATGTTGAGGACGTTAAAAAAGCAATTGGTGAGTGCGATGGTTGCAAGCTTTATGATGACAACGCAAACAAGCTTTATCCTATGCCTATTGTAACCTCTGACCAGGACCTTGTATTTGTTGGTAGAATCAGAAAAGACTTAGTTCATAAGAATGCAATTACACTTTGGTGCTGTGG
This sequence comes from Clostridia bacterium, assembly GCA_017501545.1. Classification (GTDB taxonomy): domain Bacteria; phylum Bacillota; class Clostridia; order Oscillospirales; family CAG-272; genus RGIG2000. The sequence goes on from JAFVWS010000014.1 coordinate 7,374, forward strand.
CGACCAGGTAAGGAAGGGCGCTGCTACAAACGCTATTCAAATAGCTGAGGCACTAATTAAAGAATAAACAATTAAAGGTGGCTTTTGCCACCTTTTTGTTTTAATTTAATTATTCATTGGTAGAATTAGAAAAGACTTAGTTCATAAGAATTGAATTACACTTCGCTACTGTTTCTCCCCTTGCTACAAACGCTATTCAAATAGCAGAAGCACTAATCAAAGAATAAACAATTAAAGGTGGTTTTTGCCACCTTTTTGTTTTTATTTAATTATTCATTAGTAGAATTAGAAAAGACTTAGTTCACAAGAATTGAATTACACTTTGGTGCTGTGGCGACCACGCCGCTACAACGCAATTCAAATAGCTGAGGCACTAATCAAGGAATAAGTAATAAAAAAGGCAGTACGATTTCGTACTGCCTTTTTTAAATGCAATTTTGTTTTCTCAAACAACGACTAAAAGCCACACGATTGTGTGGCTTTTAAATTTTTCGATTAATTAGAACAATTTGCTGAAATCAACGCCGATTGAAACGCCTTTTGCATTTTCAGTGCTTTCTAACTCGTTACCAATCTCGTCAGTTGGTGTAATCTTCAAGCCCGTATCGATGGTTGTTTGGTTACCACTGAGTGAGATGTTAAGCTCGTTAGCCATTTCAGAAGCTGTCATGATATCTTCTGTTTCGATTGCTTCTACTTCATAGATAGGTGAAACGTATTTCATTTCCATTTTCTCCTTTAAAAGTTGAATTAACATACCTTAAGTTGTATTTATTATATCAAATACCATTTCATTTGTCAATATGTTTTTTGAATATTTTTTATTTTTTTGTAAAATATTTTATTCTTAAAAGCTTTGACAAAAATCTTAGGTAAAATTGCTTCCCTTTTAGTGAGCAAGCAAGCTTGCCCACTAAGGGAAAAGATGATTTTATCCAACGATACCACTACGCTCAACGCCTTCAACAATACGTCTTTGCAAGAACATATACATTATGATTAGTGGTAGTGCAATAAGGATACCTGCGGTGCCGGCAATTGCTGCCCTGTACGCATTTCTTATCGCTTCCGCTTCATACATAATATCCTTCGATATCTTTTCCGGTATTGCGTTTATGGAGCTCATAAACGAAAGATTTGAGCCTTCACCGATGAATATTGTTGTATAGAAGTCGTCTGTCCATTGCCATGAGAATGCAAAAATAAATACTGTGATGAGCATAGGAATGGAAATTGGCAAGATAATACTAAAGAATGTACGAACTGTGCTTGAGCCATCAACAAATGCTGACTCCTCAAGCTCATCAGGTACGCCCTTAAAGAATTGTCTTAGCATAAATATGAATAGACCGTTTTTAAAGCCCAAGCCGAAGATTGATAGGATAAACAGTGGAATAATGCTGTCACTAAATCCGTATCCGTTTTCGAAAATTCCGGTCCAATCCTGAAGCGCCTTGAACAAAAAGCTTATTGGGTTTAGCGTTGTTTCTACCATTGTTATTTGTCTGAAGTATGATGCCATAGAGTTTTTAAGTGCCTCTTGTGGAATCATAAGTGTCATAATAACAAGACCAAATATAATGGTGTTACCTTTGAATTTGAACTTAGCCAAGCCGTATGCAACAAGTGCGCACACAAGTGTTTGAATAAGTGCAACGCTAAATGATACGATAAACGTTGTAATAAACGCCTTTAAATATCCGTTTTGAGTAAGTATGTACCAATATTGATCAAACGTTGGTGCTTTAGTGATAAGAACAACGGTTGCGTCCTTCATATCGCTAACGGACATTATTGATTTTAGAATGATTTTAATATAAGGGAAAAGTATTACAAATGCAATACCAATCAGTAAAACCGTCCTAAAAATCTTGAAAACCACATTTTTAAGGAAGTTTAGTGAGAAGAATTTTTGTCTGATTCTTACACTAAGTGGTGCTCTTTCAAAATCTACCTTGATTTTGTTTTTTGATTCTTTTTTAACCTTTACAGTTTCCATAGTAGCACCTCCTTAATCCTTTCGTTGATAGAATACTATCGTACGTAAGAGGAGTGCAACTATTACTATAACTACAAGCGCAAGCAAGGTATATACCCAAATACCTGCACTGAAGTTACCAGGTTGCCTGAATAATCCTCCATAGCCTGCAAGACCCTTCATTACACGGTTATCAGCAGATGTGAATAGGTCAACTACTGTATACACTGCGTTTACAAGAATCATTGGGCTAATCATTGGCAAGGTAATCTTCCAGAAGGTTTCCCAAGCGGAAGCACCCTCAACCTGACAAGATTCATAAATTGATGGTGAAATAGACTGTAGTCCTGATAGGAATATTAGCATTTGTACGCCGGAGTGGCTTACAATGTTAAATATTTGGTTAACAAGGTTTGTTACTATTTCAACCAAATCAAACGTTGTTCCAAACAGCGTGAACCGTAAATTGATGTTCGACAGAAGCATTTCCATATCAAGTGCTGACATAAAGCCATCGGATGCGGCTGCATCACCTGTGCCTTCGTCCATTCCGGCACCACCTGGCATATCAGAAGCAGCTGTCTGGTCAAGAATTGCGTCGATAATACCTGTTGACAAAATAACTGGTAAGAAGAATATTGCACGGAATAGCGCACGGCCTGTCATCTTTTGGTTAAGAATGATAGCCATAAATAGCGAGAATATAACTATAGCAGGAATCTGAATAATCAAATCTCTTATAGCGTCTACTACCGTAACAGTAAATTCACTTTCCAAATATACTGCCTTATACGTTTCGAATGAGAATGGGTCATTTCCTGTTGGGCCGTGGAATGATACCTCAATGGATTTAATAACCATAGGTAGGTAAATTCCGATTACGCCAAGAACAAATGGCAAGCAGAAGAGCCAACCGGAAAGAGCCTTCTTTCCTGATAAGGAAAGAGGTCTTTTCTTCTTTGGAGCCTTGTATGCGCTACCAACTGGTCTTGTGTAAACAGGAGCATGTATGCTTGGGTCTTCAGTAATAACCGGAGCTTCAACCACTTGCTCTACTACCTTTTGCTGTTGCTTTGGCTTAACATAAAAGGTGTTGCTTGTGGCGCTGTCGGAAGCGACAACGTTTCTTTTATTTGTTAGCTTTGTATCACTCATTTGCGCTTCCTCCCTTCACCATGCTATACTCTAAATAGCTAAGTGCACCGATTGAATATTGTGCTTCCTTGCCATTTTCGTTTATTGTTACAATTACTTCCTCACTGTTGTAGTTGAGAAGGAAGCCCTCGCCACCCTCGTATTCAACGTAAACAAGAAGTGAGTTGTTTAGCTTTGTGCCGTTTTTGTATGTTACTGAAATACCCTCGTCCTCGTCGTTTAAGAACCTATGGTCAGTAATATACTTGTCCTGCTTGTCGCCCATTACTTTATTAAAATTGTCATATGTAGCAACGATTTTATCCTTCAAGAAATCATAGCTTACTGAGTAATACTTGTTGTATTCAGAGTCGAACTTGAGTGATGAAAGATTCTGCTTTGCAATTGTGTAATAAAGAGTTGAGCCACTTTCAAGGGCACGGAGAATCATATAGTCCTCATCGCCCTCCATATTAAGTGCGTTGCCTGTAAATACTACGGAGCCATGGTATACCATACCGTAGAAAGGAACGATTTCACTTGCCATAACGTATCTACTACTGTCAAGAGGTGCTGAAAGAACTGCATCAGCATATGGAATTGCGTAGGAGTTACCTACATCCATAATCAAGTTGAAGCTCTTTGTGCTTTCATCCTCTTTTATATATTTAAGGAAGGAAACAATATTGTTCTTAGAATCTTCTCTTGAGTAGTAGTCCTTTTTGTCGAAATCTGAGTTTAGATCAGAGCCGAGTGTTCTTGTTGCAAGTGTTTTAATGTCGTAATTCTCAATGGATTCAACAAATTTGTCAAATAATGTTGCAAATGATGCGCTTGAAACAGCCACACCGCTTGTACGCTCAAAGGTTTGAGTTGCAGCGTAGTATACACGCTTTGTTGTATATCTGTTATCAAGTGTCTTTACTGCATGCTTCTTATCCTTATAGCCACCATAATTAGAGCCATATGAATATACGAAGTCTATTTCTGGAGCAACCTCGTATCCATTTTCCTCAGCGTCCTCGAGAAGTGCATTAAGTCCCTTCTTTCCACCGAGAACCCTTTGCCATTTTATCTTTGATGGATACTTATTGTTAAGTCCACCGTTGTAGAAGCCCTTAAGAATGTATGAGGTGTTATCAATACCAAGCTCGGAAAGCTCCTTTTGTATATCCATAACGTCCTCAAAGGTTGTAAGCTCCTTGTCTACGGTAACTGGGAATGTTAGAATTTGCTCCTTAACCTTTATTGAGCCAAATACCTCAATGAAGAGCTTTACATCCTCATCAGGGTTTTCAATTTTGGTAATATCTCCCTTTTCGGTGAGATAGTCTCTATAAAGCTTTGCCATACCTACGTATGAATTATCGTAAGTATTTTCAAGCCCATATTGCTCTGCTACCTCATCATCCACTAAAAGCTTGTAATTAACCTTGTATTCGCCATCATAGAAGTTCTTAGATACTACTGTGATTTCTGTTGTGCTTGTTGCATTTCCTGTAAGAGATGCGTCAAGATCATAGGTGTCATACTCAGCGTATTTAAAGCTTGCATAGGCTGAAGCGTAGTTTCTGTCTGTGTTTGCAGTAATTGAAGCAAGTGCATCACCACTCTCAATTATTGCTAAATATCCAGAATTCTTGCCATTTGTTGTGTTAACAGCGCCGAATACAGGCATTGTGTATGGCTCTGAGTTCTTTCCAGAAATTTGATAATATGCATAGTCAGGGCCATAAAGTGAGCCTGTTAAGCTACCATACTTTTCTTTTGCTCTTAAATCCTCAAATCTTACGATTGTACCACTGCCATCAGGAATAAAGAAGTATCCTGTGTCATTGTCAAGCATTAATGCTGTATCGAAATAAGGAAGAATTGAAATAGAAGCTAAGCAATATACATCCTTATCGTACACGATAGAGCTTGCATCCAACGTTGCAACTAAGCCGTCGTTTGTAAGATCATAATTTACTGTCATTTTGAAGTTTGGACGTTGACTCTTTTGATAAATCTCATCATCAGATTCAAGCCAAAGCTCATCACAGTCCTTAGAAAAAGCATTTTCCTCACCCTTTGGTGGAAGAACGAAGTATTCTGGGTTTGCCTTTTTAAGCTTAGCCTCTAATATTTCAAGTGTGAAGTTTGAGTCAAACGTTCCCTTTGGAAGAAGAACCAATGGTGTTTGTGCAGATTGTGGCTGTTGAGAAATCATTATGTCAATCATTTCTTGAGAATCAAGAATGTAGTCGATAAAGAATTTCTGATATGGGTCATATACGCTGAAGTTGTCAGTAACAAGTGTTTCTGCTGCAAACTTGCTCATGCTACCACCTGGGATATCGTCGCCCTCATAAACGCCCTCGGTAAGTGCAAAAAGAAGCTTTTCAAGGCTAATTTTTACAGGTACAGCAAAGTCTCTGGTTTCTTCACCGATTGAGTAGTCTACTCTAAGACCTGTGCTTGTTTTATACACAGCACCCTGATCGTATGCGAAGCAGTCATTGTAGCTATACAAGGTATCAAGTGAGCCCTTGCCAGATGTGATTTTGAAATAGTTTACATAAATTTGTGATGTACGTATACCAATATCAGCATTTGTAGCAAAGAGCTGTGGTGCGTTGTATGGGTTTGATAGTGTGATTCTACCTGTTACAGTGTTTAAAATTGCCATTGTATAGGTAGGAGCTGCTGTTGTGTATTTATCTGATGGCTTCTTTGCCATGTCATCAATATAAAGCTTATACATACCATTTTCGCTTGTCATTACGTATGTCATATCCTCAAGCATTTGTTGCTCATTTTCATACTTAATGAAGCTTCCGGTTGTATTTGCTGGATAATTACTATTTATTGTTGCTGCGCTAATTGGCAAAGCAAGCAATGAAAGCATTGTCAAAACGGTAAGAACAACCGCTATTATTTTCTTTTTCATAATCTCGGTCCTCCCTACCTGTAGCTAATTTCGTTTGCAATTGTTGTAACGAAGCCAGCCATTTTTGAAATAAGTGATACAAACAATACTGCGATAAACATAATAATTACCATACCAACGAGTGTCATTATTACGGTAACTATATTCTTACCTGTTGAGTAATCGTGTGTAACCTGCATACCAACGATTATTAAGAATGCCATATAGATATATGCAACTGCCATAATAAGTGTTGGAATTTGTGATTCTGTACCAACTAATACGTTTGTAAGTGCTGTTGAAACAATAACAAGCACTGGTACAGGGAATAATGAATATGATGTTGCAATGAAGATATCCTTTAAGCTTCCCTCTCCATCGAACAACGTTGTGAAGCACCAGTTTGAAATAACCCATAGGAAGAATGGAACGAGAACCATTGCCATTTGTCCGAATATAGTTGCTGTTGCACCCTTTGGATTATAATAATATCCCTTACCGATGCCTGAATAATAGAACGCTACCACTGTAATAACAAGGAAGATTATGGAAGCACGAACTGAACCACGCTTTTCCTTTTTCAAATCCCAGAAGCCGTCGAATGGATGGAACATGATATGGAAGCCATATGTTAATTCCTCCATTAGATTGCGCTTTCCGCCCTTTACAGCTGCCTTCTTATTTACCTTGCCTGCAAATGTAAATATCTTAACAATACCGAATAGCACCGCAATAATTACTATAACAAGTGGGATAAACCACTTCGCCATAACATCAGCACGGATTGCCTTAAATACCTCGGCATAGTTTTCTGTGTCGTAAGCGGTTTTGAAGTAATCAAGTGCCTGCTCAAGGTCGTCTTGGTCCTCCGCATTACGATAAAGAACCTTACCCATTTCTACATATGCTGTGTCGAAGTTGTTGTTTCTTGCAAGAACCTCTTCCCAAGCGCCCTTAGCTTCATCAAACTCACCATTGTTTTGAAGCTTGATAGCGGTTGAAAGAATCTGAGCATATTCTGTCTGACGATAAGCAGTGAACGAAAGGTTAGCTATATCAAGAACAAGGATTTTAGTAACCTCTTTCTCATATACATCAATTACCTCGCCCTTTTCGTTGTATACTTCCTCTTCAATATAATATGTTTGATAGGTAATTGCCTGAGCTTGGGAAATTTGTCCAAACTGTTGACCCTTATCACCAAATATATAAAGAAGGTTACCAGAACGGTCATAGGTATAAACCTTTGAACGCTTTGAGTCGATAATCGACCATACACCATCAGGTCCACTTGATACGTCAAGCACCTTTGATACACCCTTTGGTGCATTTTTATTAATAGATGTTTGTACTGTTTGGAGCTTAACTGCTACCTCACCAGCTGGTGCAAAGAATCCTGTTCTTTGCATAATATCTGTACCACCTGCGTTAAGAAGCTTAACTGGTGAATAATCCTTAGCCTTTGAGGTGATTTGTCCTAATTGAAGCTCCTCATCCTCTTCAAGAATTTTTACTGTACCATATACAAAGTCGCCGTATGTTTCATCAAGCTCAAGGTTTGTATATGTTGAAGGTACGTTTGTAAATTCCTTTGTTGAGAATGGGTTTATGGTTTGTAGCACAGCTTGAAGCGCTGATACACTTACCTTTGGTGCACCGATGAAGTTGATAAAATCACCTTCAGAGGTAAGAACAACGATACCCTCTGTTGTTCCATCGGAAGCAACATACATTCTTCCGTGCTTGTCAACTACACAGCTTACAGGAGTATATGAGCCCTTATCGTCTGCAAAGTTAATTTGTGGCTCCTTATACGTACGCTCGTAGGTGAAGTCGTCAAGTGAGAATCTTACAATTCTCTTATTGAGCTTGTCACAAACGTAAAGACCTCTATATGCGCTATCCTTTGCACTAACAACGCAGGTGCTGGCAGGAGTATTAAATGTATCCTCTACACCGTCGCCGTTTACGAATGTGTCAATTGTTGCTATCCATTCGTAGTACCTATTAAGTATTACAATTCTGTTGTTGCCTTGGTCGGTAATATAAACATTACCCTCTAAATCAGTTTCGATATCTGTTGGGTTATTCAATTTAACACCGTCAAGCTTATCAAGACCGATAGTTGCTGAATCTATTGGCGCAACTCCATCGGTAACATATGCATCAGGAGATTTTAATACCTCTCCGTCGATTGAGTATGTATATGTATCGTATGGAGTTATAGCCATTACGCAAGGGGTAAGAAGTAGGGCGAAGGCGAACATGAATGCAATTATTCTTGCTATCTTTTTCATAGTTACCTCCTTAATCCTTCATACCACTTGTCGCCATCGTTTCGATAATGTTGCTCTGTGAAATTATGAATACCAAAATAGGTATAATCATCATAATTACTGAGCCGGCTGCAGATGCACCTGCACGGGCAATACCACCTGCCGTAATCTGTCCGATTGCGTAGTTAAGTGTCTTCCATTCCTCACTGTAAATGTATGCTGAAGCACCAGTGTTCCAAAGTCCTTGGAAGGAATAGATAATAAGTGTAAGCCATGCTGGTTTAACCATAGGCATAGCGATAACCCAGAAGGTTTTAAACTCGTTACAACCGTCAAGACGCGCGCTTTCAAGCACGGAGTCTGAAATTGATGAGTCCATAAACTGCTTCATTAGGTAAAGTCCCATAGATGAGCCCCACGCTGGAATAATAAGTGCAAATGGGTTATCCATAAGTCCCAAGGTTGAAAGTGTAATGAAGTTAGCGATTGATGTTACTGTTGAGGTAAACATAAGTGAACGCTGAATTAACCAGAACACTCCCTTTCTGCCTGGGAATGGGATTTTTGAAACTGCATACGCAGCTAAGGATGAGAAAATAAGGTTTCCGAAAGTACCCATAGCTGTGATAAATACTGTGTTGAATATGTATCTTGAGAATGGTACCCAAGAATCACTAAGTAACGTGAACAAATCCGAGAAGTTCTTAAGAGTTGGGTGAACAACGTAAAATCTTGGTGGGAACACCCATAGCTCGTCAAGAGGCTTCAAGGACTGCATTACTACATAGACCATCGGGAAGAACATAAACACTCCCATTATAAATAGGAAGAGAAAAATTCCCGCGTCTCCTCCTACCGAACGGTTTAGGACAACTTGATGATTTCTAACTCTCATTTTTTGCATATCATTGTCCTACCTTCGATAGCATTTTATTAACAAGCGTGTTAGCGCCAATCATAATTAAGAACAGCACAACCGCTATCGCTGAGGCATATCCTACCTCCCAACGCTGGCTTCCGTAGTCCTCCAAGCAGTGCATGATTGTATGACACGAATAGTTAACTGATGGGAAGCCACAAAGGGCTGTTACAACACCACCAAAGCCGAACGCACCAGTAATTGACATTACGGCACCGAACATAAGCTGTGGTCGCATCATTGGTAAGGTAATATACCAAAGCTCCTGCCACCTGTTTTTGATTCCGTCAACTGCGGCTGCCTCAAAGAGGCTCTTGTCAACAGTTTGTAGACCCGCAATAAACGATAGGAACGCAGTACCAAGTGACATCCAAAGTGCAACGACGATACATAGCGTCATTGCGTATTGTTCATCATGGAACCAAAGTATTGGTGCATCAATCATATTCATCTTTAAGAGAATACCATTTACCCAACCTTGGCTGTCGTTGTGGAAAAGTGTACCCCAAATCAAGTAAACGTTACCTGAAATAGATGGTGCATAGAATATAAGCGTTACAATTGCTCTAACCCTTGGTGATAGCTCGTTGATGAACCATGCAACAAGGAATGAAAGAACATAAGAAACAGGACCTGTAATTGCAGCAAACACAAGTGTGTTTTTGCAAGCGAGGAGGAATATATCGTCCTCAAAGAATAGTCTTGTATAGTTCTTAATTCCTACGAACATATCCCATTTGAACTCAAGCATATTGAAGTTTGTAAAGCTTAGCACAAGTGATAGTCCAACAGGCAACACTGTGAACAAGATGAAGACTAACATAAAAGGTGCAATCATAAAGTAAGCAATCTTGTTTCTCTTTATTTCATGCAATGTCCATTGAAGCTTGGTCATATCCTTTCTTGCAACGGCCTTCTTCTTTTTCTTTTTGCCCTTTGGTTGATTGTCTTCTAAAACACTATCATTATGTATTTGTTCATTTTCGTTTTCTACTACTGCTTCAGCTTCAATTACTGATTCGCTTGCAGATTGTAGCTTTTTCTTACGATTTTTCATCTACATTTTCTCCTTCTTTAGTGTTTTAGTCAATCATTAGTCAATTCCCCATTTGGGTTTCGACTTAAATATTCATCATATGTAATCATACCAAACTCCTCACGTCTTCTTGCAAGCTCAGAGTTAATTGTTGTTACGTATGAAAGTAGTGCGTCTGAAGCATCCTTACCATCGTTATAGGTTGCCAAGAATGCGAAGTTGACATAACGAGCAAGATAGTAGCTACCTGGGTGGTTAGGAACTGCAACAAGCTCATTAAACTGAGCCATAATGTTTGCTTCTTCCTTTGCTGTCCATGGTAGGTCTGCAAGAGCATCTCTGTTTGCTGTCGCTGGTCTTGCTGCAATACCCATAATGGATACGATTTCATTTGAGTAGTCTGCTTGGAAGTCCTTTCCAATATACCACTTCATAAATTCCCATGCACAGAGGTCCTTCTTTTGCTGATCCTTGCTGTCGCCATTGTCAATCATTACTGTACCAGTTACTGTTGCAACTGCGCTTCTGTTAATTGATGTAACATTTCCGTCTTCGTCATAAACTGGTTGACCAGGAAGCTGAACGAATGTCCAAAGTCCTGAAAGCTCAGATGCGAATACTGCAAGCTGGTTACATGTTGTATAGGCTGCGATACCGATTGGCATTTCGCCTGTACGGAAACGGTTTGCAAAGTCGTAGGTGTATGGTAATGAATATTGTGTATAGTAGTTACACATTTGCTCAAAGGAGTTAAGTACGCCCTTTGAATCAAAGTTGATTGTCATACCGTTATTTGAGTATGCTTCATTTCCATTTTGATAAATGAATGTATATGCGTCGTTTTGAATACCAATTTCCATATTGTTATATTGAAGAATTGGAAGAATTGATAGCATGCCATCCCAAGTTGTTGGTGGCTCGATTTCAAGTGAGCTTAGTACGTCCTCACGATAGAACATCATTGAGAATGTAAGTGAGTCTGGCATTGCGTATAGCTCAATACCTCTCTTCTCAACCTTGCCATCGTTGTTCTTTTCTTGCCAGCCATAGCCATACCTACGGTCGTCATCCTCACCATCACCATTTGTATCAATCAAATAGTTAGGACCATCTCTCCAAAGATATGGGTCGCTGTCCTCAATCCAGTCATATTTCTCATCGTCATCTTCTCCGTCATAACCGAAGTTATAAAGAGTTAGTGGCTCAAGTGCGGCATCAGGAATTTGTAGAAGGACGTTAGCTGCCTCATCCTTATAAACGATTTCGCCGTTATCATTCGTTTTATAAACAACTGTGCCGTTTACATAGTCGGCATAGCCGTTATCAATATCGGACTTAATATCCTCGTTAACGTAATCGTTAAGTGGTTTAATCGCATTACGTAGTGCGTAGTCAATTATTGTAGAGCTTGCTTCCATGAGTGAAACCTCAGGACCAACGCCTGCAATGATTGATGGAAGAAGTGTACCACCAGCGATAAGTTTGATGTTAACGCCAACATTAATTGGCTCCTTTTCGCCATTTCCATCTGTATCTACGTAAACTTCTTCTGGAGTAAAGTTATTTTCAATAAGGTTTCTTATAATTTGTGCTTGGTCTCGGCCTGTTACTACCCAGACATCGATTACCTCATCAACGCCCTCAGCTGATGATTTTTGCTCGTCATAGTTATTGCCTACAAATGAAGCAAAGAAGAGCTTAATTTCGAACCAAAGAGCCTTGAAGAAGCCGGCATCTGCATCAGGGAGCTCCTCTTCATGTGACTGGATTCGATAGTAGTCAACCTGAAGTGGCTGTGTCTTAGCGCTGTTAATCCACGTACCCATAGAGCCGATTTGTGATTTCAAGGTTGCCAAGTTAGCTGGAATTTCGCTTTCGTTGGTAGCCATTTTTTCAAGAAGCTGATATACCTGCTTGATTGTAGCAGTTTTTTCACCTTCACCAGTACCGCCAGCCTTTTTGTTAGCTGCAACAAGGTAATTATAAACCCCCTCAAGGTTTTGGGCTTCCATAAGCATTACCTTAAGAACGTCCGGCATTACTCTTGTAAAGCCGTATGAACGGTTAGCGTCAGGGTCTGTACCTGTGAGCTTAAGAATCTCAAGGTAGCAGTTGTTTATATTGTTCAAGGATTCGCTAACCTGCTTAATTTGCTCACCCATTTCGCCAAGGGTTGCCTCAAGCTTGATTTCGTGCTTACCCTTTTCAAGATAGAACTCAAATTCAGTAGTACCATCATTTAAGAAGCATGTTTGCCAAGAGCTTGAATATTGGAAACGGCAGTTTGCCGCCTCAGCAAATGGAACCTCGTCATCAATATAAAGCTTTCTTGATACGTACATACCGCTAAGAAGCGCCTGCTTGTATCTTACTGCAATAGAATAGTAGCCTGACTCAGGAACGTCTATTGTATAGCTCATCCATTCGCCAACGTTTTGCCATTGCTCCTTACCTGCTGTATTGTACTTAACCTGTGATTCGCTTTGAGGACCAGTAAGTCCCTCTGTGATAGCAGAGGTTCTGTCATATACAGGATACATTGTAATAGCCGATACGTTGAGAGTTTCCTCAGCCTGTTGCTTATCATAAACACCCTCACCGGGTCTATTATCCTCAACCTTGCCGTGAAGCTCTTCCATTTGAGCTATGTATTCCTTATAAGAAATAGGAGCCTCGTAAGGACGAAGAATAATTGATTGAACAATCAAGTCCTCTCTTTGACCCTCGAGAGAAATCGTGTTCTCACCAGCCTTAAAATAGAACTCGAATGGGTTTACATAATATCCATCTGGGTCGCTGATTGTATAGTTAACCCATGTTGGGTCCTTAAATACAGCTGGACGGATATCGTCTCCCTTGCCCTTTTCCTTGTCCTCGTTTCTAAAGGTGTTTTTATTATTTGCGTCCTTGGCGTAGTCGTACTCCCATACCTTATTAAGTACGAGTGTACGTGTCTCAGCAAATGGGAACTCTCCATTTAAATAGAATATACGCTCAATTGCGTTGCTTGTGCCTGTCTTGTCGTAATTGTCGGCAGCATTTTTGTCAATGATTTGATCATCCGCTTGGCAATATACTATTTCAATTGTATAATTTCCTGCGTATTCCTCAGGAACGTTAAACGTCCAAGTGACTGTTCCATTAGCGCCCAATAAAACACCGTCGTTTTTCTCGTCGTCTGATGGCTCATCGCACTTGGTATCAGAGATATAGTATTTGAAGCTTTCCTCTCCGTTGTTAGAAACAACAGAATCCAAAGCCTCACTTGTGCCGTCCAGCTTGGTAAATATACCGTCAAGAATGTCGAATTCATTTACCTTTGCTGAGTTAGGACTTGTGGTAATTACAATAGTGTTATCAACCAAATAGGTTGCGTCTATCTCTGTACCATTTGCAACAATCTTTGCTGTTTCGTCCTTATTAACAGTAACGGTAACGTCCTTTTTCTCGGTATTGTATGTTCCAACTATACCAGCGGATGCCTTCTTGTTTGACTTAAGTGCCTCCTTCTTTAAAGTATAATCATCACCACCAATGGTGATTACGTCAAGCGCGCCGTCCTTTAATGTTGCACGTGCAACCTCGTTGCCGTCAGCATCATAAAAGATCGCTATACCCGCGGTTGCGTATCTGCTTAACACATTTTCAATATACTCATCGTATGAAAGTGCGTTAAGGATAGCACTAACGTCGGATATTGACGTTTGGTTGGAAGTCGAGCTTCCAGAAGAGCTACTCTGTTTACTTTGTGCAAACGTCGGTATTACCATTACCGAAAAGAGCATTAGCAAGCAAAGAAAAAACGCGAGTAGTCTTTTTGCCTTTCCTTTCATAAGAAACCTCCATGCTTTTGTTCTAATAGCGCGGTGATTTAGCGCATTTCACCAACGCTGAATATACATATGCGTATATATTAGTATATATAATTGTAACACACGTGGTAATTAAAGTCAAGTTGCCTTTTTTGACAGCATGCACCAAGCGAGTAAAAATTATGAATATTTTTTGTATATAATCACTTTTGTAAAATCAAAAAAGCATGTGGATAAAAAATTTTTTCGACGTTTTTGGGGCATTGAAGTCAATAAATTCAAGGGGTTTATATTTTCGTGTGCGAAATATTTTAAAATTTCTACGTATTGTGCAAGTTGCACAAATTTTGAATGAAATTTTTGGCACATAGTCATAATGCACAATTTTGATTTTTGGTGTCTTTTGGCAAATTATGTTTTCAAAAAATTTACAATTTATTTCATAAATTATTGACATCGTGCCAAAATAAGTCTATAATTAAACTATCACAGCAAAGGATGGTAACCAATATGTACTATTTAGGTATTGACCTCGGCGGTACAAATATCGCAGCAGGCATAGTTGACGGAAACTACAAAATTATAAAGAAAAAGAGTACTCCTACCCTTGCGCACAGAGATGGCAAGGAAATCATCAAGGATATGGCAAAGCTTTGCCTTTCATTAATTGATGACTGCGGACTTACTCTTAATGATATTGCATACGCAGGAATTGCATCTCCTGGCACTGCCAACTCAGAGACAGGCGTTGTTGAATACGCAAACAACCTTCCATTTGAAAACTTCCCTATTGCAGACTTGCTCAAGGAATATACAGGCATTGAAAAGGTTTACATTGAAAATGATGCAAACGCAGCAGCTAAGGCTGAGGCTATCGCTGGTGTTGCAAAGGGTGCCAAGTTCTCTGTTATGATTACACTCGGCACTGGCCTTGGTGGTGGTATTGTCCTCGATGGCAAGGTTTACTCAGGCTTCAATTTTGCAGGTGCTGAGCTTGGACACATTGTTATTGAAAAGGACGGCAAGCAATGCACATGTGGCAGACGTGGCTGTTGGGAAACATACAGCTCAGCTACCGGTCTTACAAATATGACCAAGGAGCACGTTTTAAAAGCAAGACAAGATGGACGCAAAACTCTTATCGAGGATTTAATTAATGGTGACATTAACAATTGTAATGCAAGAGTTGCGTTTACTGCTATGAAGCAGGGTGATGCTGTCGGCAAGGAAATTGTTGATGAATATATTTCCTACCTTGCATGTGGTGTTGCAAACATAATTAACATTTTCCAACCAAACATCCTTTCAATCGGTGGTGGTGTATGTGGTGAAAAGGACAATTTGCTCATTCCACTTAAGGAAGCCGTGTTCAAGGAAACTTATACAAGAGGCGACAAGCAAACAGAAATTAAAATTGCCGAGCTTGGCAATGATGCCGGCATTATCGGCGCCGCTGTTCTTGGTCTTTAATATTTGATGTAAAAGCCCGCAGAATTAAGCCTCTGCGGGTCTTGTTTAATATAAAAACGTGCCGACACGTGTGCGTTTTTATCACTTTTGAAAGGAGGACGACATGGAGCTATATACCCCTGTTAAGAAGCTTTATGGTGTAGGTGAAAAGCTTGAGCGCACGCTTCATAGTGGTGGGCTTTTTACAGTTGATGATATGCTACACCATTTACCAAGAGCTTATCAAAACAGAGCTGACTTTAGGCCTTTAAGTGACGAAGGCTCATATGGTGAATATCATTCATATATATTAACTATCGCAAATGAGCCAAGGGCGGCAATGATTAGGCGTGGTATGAACCTGCTCAAATTTCGAGCCTTCGACGAAAGTGGTACTGTAAATATAACTTACTTCAACCAAAACTATTTAAAGGAAGTATTTCACCAAGGTGCAACCTTTAGATTTTGGGGCAAGGTGACAAAGGAAAAGCGTACCCTGTGTATGAATTCGCCAGCTTATGAGCCTATTTTGCCTACCAAGGAATTAGATGCACTTATACCTGTTTATCCTATGTTTTCAGGTATGAATCAAAAGCTGTTTGCGAAGCTTCAAAAAGAGATTATCTCTTCTCTGCCCGAGTTTTTGGTTGACTATTTGCCAGACAAGGTTCGCGAGGAGAATAAGCTTTGCACGCTTACGTATGCATATGAAAACATACACTTTCCTAAAAGCGAGGAGGCGCTTGACCGTGCAATTAAGCGCTTAACCTTTGACGAGCTATATCTTTTTGCATTGTCCCTATCTAAAATAAAAAAGGTACAAAGGGAAAGGCTTGCCCCTGCCATTTCAAATAATGATATTGGTGAGCTTTTAAACAGCTTACCTTACACACCAACAGGCGCTCAAATGCGAGCTATAAACGATGTGATTTCCGATATGTGCGCAAAGCATGGCGAGGAAGCCACCATCCCTATGAACAGAATTGTTGTTGGTGACGTTGGCAGTGGCAAAACGCTTTGTGCTGCGGCTGCTGCATATTTAACCTGCAAGAATGGTTATCAATGTGCGCTTATGACGCCGACAGAAATTCTTGCCAACCAGCATTACGAAACGCTGAAGCCGATGTTTGACAATCTTGGAATTAGCTGTGAGCTTTTAACCGGTTCAACTCCTGCAAAGGAGAAAAAAGCGATACTGGGTCGACTAATTAGTGGCGAATGCTCTTTTATAATAGGCACACATGCATTAATTCAGGACAGCGTTAAATTTGACAAGCTTGCGCTTGCTATTACTGATGAGCAGCATCGCTTTGGTGCTAACCAGCGCTCTTCTCTATCAAGCAAGGGTTACTTTGCTCACACGATGGTTATGAGCGCAACTCCTATTCCAAGAACCTTATCTTTTATGCTATATGGCGATCTTGACATCTCGCTTATTGATGAAATGCCTCCTGGCAGAAAAAAGGTCCTCACCTACGCAGTTGACGAAAGCTATCGCTTAAGGCTGAATGAATTCATAAGAAAGCAAGTAAGTGAAGGCAGACAGGTTTACATCGTTTGTCCAAGCGTAGAGGAGAAGAAGGAGGATATTGATAACGTTTCCGACTTTGACCCCTTCACTACGTTATACAGCGAGGCTCAGCCTCCACTCAAGTCTGCGGTTGATTTTGCCAGTGAGCTTAGTGAAAAATACTTCCCAGATTTAAATATTGCTTTTATTCACGGAAAGCTAAAGGGCAAGGAAAAGGACAAAATTATGTCAGAATTTTCCCTTGGTAACATTGACATTCTCGTTTCCACAACTGTTATTGAGGTTGGTGTAAACGTACCAAATGCAACGCTTATGATTGTTGAAAATGCCGAGCGCTTTGGTCTATCACAGCTTCACCAGTTAAGGGGACGCGTTGGTCGTGGAAGCGCGCAATCCTATTGTATCTTAGTATCAGACTCTAAGGGTGAAAGCGCAAAAGAGCGACTAAATATAATGAAAACAATTTACGACGGATACACAATTGCCGAGCGTGACCTGCAGATGAGAGGTCCTGGTGACTTCTTCTCCTCCACTGAAAGCGTGCGTCAATCGGGACAAATGAACCTTGGCATTTCAAAATCATGCACTGATATGGTTCTTGTCCATTCTGCATTTGAAAGTGCAAAAAACACTCTTTCCTTCGACCCTACTCTATCCTCAGTTGAAAACGCAAAAATAAGAGATATGGTAGAAAAAATGTGCGACGAAAAAGCAGGCACAATTAATTAATTTTAAAAGCGCCCTTGGATTTGCAGTTTTGCCCAGGCGCTTTTTTGTTTTTATCAACAATATATTGTTGATTATCTTGCCAAAGTACATTATATAATATAGTATTTTATATGAAACTAAATCGCACATTTTACTTTACAAAAGTGTATAATAGTTTCATTAATCTAATTTTCCAAGGAGAGGCATTATGAACATCGGAGAAAAAATAAGAAACGCCAGAGAAGATTTAGACCTATCCCAAGAGGAAATTGCACGTCAAATTCCTATGAGTCAGTCAGGCTATTCTAAAATTGAACGCAACGTGCAAGAGCCAAGTCTTATGCAGCTTCGTCGCATTTGCCAGATTTTAAACATAAGCGCTGATTTTCTTCTCGCCCTCAACTTTTTCAATTCTTTGTCTGAAAATGATTTAACCCTACTTTACGAAATAAAATCAGCAATTAAGAAATACTCAGACAAGCAAGAGGAAAACAACTAAAAGAAAAAAGACCTGAAATTCAGGTCTTTTTTATTATCCGTGGAATAATTTTTTAGTTTGATATACGGGCTCACAGGTGAGCTGTACGCCAAGCTTTCTAAATGTTGCAACATCAACTGGAGATAAAATAACTGATGAATGAAGCTCTGCGTTCTTTAGTCCCTCAATAGCATCCATCGCCCTCTTTGCTGTTTCATCCTTTGCAGCAGTAATTGCAAGAGCAATTAAAACCTCATCGGTATGAAGCCTTGGGTTATGGTTTCCAAGGTTTTCGATTTTAAGCCTTTGAACCGGCTCTAAAACCTCATGAGAAATAATATCTATTTCCTTATCAATCCCTGCAAGAACCTTTATTGCGTTTACTAAAACTGCACTTGATGCACCGAGCAAGGAAGATGTTTTTCCAGTAACTATTCTTCCATCTGGCAACTCAATTGCTGCAGCCGGAGCGCCTGTTTCCTCGGCTCTGTCAAGAGCGGCTTGAATACATTTTCTTTGCTTTGCATTTATAGAGCTTTGGTTCATAAGAAGCTTTATCTTATTAATTTCCTCGTCACACATATTGCCCTTTCTTTGCTGGCAAAGTGCGTTATAGTATCTTCTTATAATCTCGTTGTTTGCACTTTCCTTTACTGCCTCGTCGTCAAAAATGCAGTTGCCTGCCATATTAACGCCCATATCAGTTGGAGATTTATATGGGCACTCTCCCATAATTCCCTCGTACATAGCGCGCAAAACTGGGAAAATTTCAACGTCACGGTTGTAGTTTACTGCAGTTGTACCATATGCCTCCAAGTGGAATGGGTCAATCATATTTATGTCGTTTAGGTCAGCTGTTGCAGCCTCATACGCTACGTTAACTGGGTGAGAAAGAGGAATATTCCAAATTGGGAAGGTTTCAAACTTTGCGTATCCTGCATTTACGCCACGCTTATGCTCGTGGTAAATTTGTGATAGGCACGTTGCCATCTTTCCACTACCTGGTCCTGGTGCTGTAACTACTACAAGCGAGCGCTCAGTCTCTATGTACTCGTTTTGACCATATCCCTCATCGCTTACAATATAATCAATATCGTATGGGTAATTCTTTATTGCATAGTGCTTGTAAACCTTAATGCCAAGCGCCTCAAGCTTATTCTTGAAGCCCTCTACTGCTGAGCTTGAGTCGTATCTTGTAAGCACAACGCTTCCAACATAAAGTCCAAAGCCACGGAATGCATCAATTAGTCTTAATACATCAAGGTCATAGGTGATGCCGAGGTCGCCTCTAACCTTGTTTTTTTCTATATCAGCAGAATTTACTGCTATAATGATTTCTGCCTGATCCTTAAGCTCAGTAAGCATTCTGATTTTACTATCTGGCTCAAAGCCTGGCAATACTCTTGATGCATGATAGTCGTCAAAAAGCTTGCCACCAAATTCAAGATAAAGCTTGCCACCAAACTGCGCTATTCTTTCCTTAATCTTTTCCGATTGTAGCTTAAGATATTTATTATTATCAAAACCTATTCTATACACAATTAAAACCCCTCAAAATGCTCATTTTAGCCTAATATGCACAGGCATACCATTTTCATATTTAATCGGCTTCTCGCCTAAGATAAGTGGTGTAATATAATCAATACATTTCTTTGTTACGTTGTTGCCCTTTTCATTTATATACTCGCGTGGAACAAACTTAACCTTGTTAGCAACGTGGCTAACTGGAACCTTAGTTATTTCGATTTTGTAGCCGCTTTCATCGCTACGCACCATAGAAACCATTTCACCAGTAGCGCCATCCTGCGCAAGGGAAACAGCACTTTTTCCCACCAAAATGCTTTCATCTATATCAGTTGCTGAAGCAATGTGCGAGGCGCAGCGTTGAAGAAGGTTTAGTTCAACCGAGCGTACCTTACAGCCGATTTCCCTCTTGACAAGTGCCTCAAGATTTTTAGCTGTGCCAGCTAAGTATTTATGTCCAAAAACATCCACTGCCCCGCTTTGATTGCTTGCGCCAACGTAGCTTCCGTTTTCGTATCTAATGCCCTCACTAACTGCGACAACAACGTTTGGATGCTTCTCAAGCTCTGCCATTACGTCATCCAAAAACTCGTTATCGTAGAATGGAACCTCAGGTAGATAAATCAAATCCGCACCAATGCCCGTATAATACTTAGGCAATGCAGCAGCACAGGTAAGCCAGCCTGAATCTCTACCCATCATTTCAACAATAGTAACTGCCTTCACCTTATAAACCGAGCAATCAGTTGCAATTTCCTTAATGGCAGTAGCAATAAACTTAGCAGCCGAGCCAAAGCCTGGGGTGTGGTCGATTTCTGGCAAGTCGTTATCGATTGTTTTAGGCACACCAACTACTCTTATTTCATAATCAACGGTTTTTGCATATTCCGAAAGCTTGTACACCGTGTCCATCGAATCATTGCCACCGATATAGAAAAAGTATCTTATATTGTGGCTTTTGAAAATTTCAAAAATTCTTTGGTAAAGCCCCAAATCCTCACTTAGAGGTGGTAGCTTTTTACGGCATGAGCCAAGCGCGCTTGCAGGAGTAAGCTCAAGTGAAGAAAGCTTTTTTTCATCAAAAAACAATCCCGAAAGGTCGATAATATTACCCTCAAGGAATCCCTCTATGCCATTTACCATACCATAGAGCTTTACAATTGCATCACTGTCAGCAGCGCCACGAATTACACCTGAAAGTGTGGCATTAATTGCCGAGGTGGGACCACCTGACTGACCAACAATTGCGTTTCCCTTAAGCAAAGCCATATTATCTCCTCCGTTTTGAATATTTTGTCAAATTAATTACAACAATAAGTATACCACAATTTAAGTTAAAAGTCAAATAAAAACGCGCGTTTTTTTATGTTTTTTAGCGCTGTTTTTGATTTATTTTTCTAAAATGTTGTTTTTTGACAATTTTCAAGAGTTTTTTGAGTTTTTTGAAGCATTTTTGGGCACTATTCACAAAAAAATTGTAAAAATTTTATTTTTTCTATTTATTTTCACAACAAACTATGATATAATAAAGACAGCAAGAGGGCTTAGTCCTTCTTGAAATCCATTAGCAAAGAGGTACACACTATGAAGATGAATTTCACAGCTCGACAAATGAAGGTTTACGATTCGGTTAAGGAAATGGCGGAGAAAAAGCTTGCCAAGTTCGATAAGTTTTTCGGTGCCGATGCCGAAATGGACCTCACCTTTTCAATGCCAAACGGACTTGAAATGATTGAAATCACCATTCGCTCACAGGGTATGGTATTTCGTGCCGAGGAGGCATCTGATACCTTTGCAAACGCAGTAGACAGCGCAATCGATGCACTTGAAAGGCAAATAAGAAAAAACAAGACCCGCTTACAAAAGAGATTTAAGGCTGAGTCCTTTGATATTATTGACACAGATGACGGCGAAGAGGAATACGTACAAAGCGTAAGGACAAAGACCTTCCCATTCAAGCCTATGAGTGTTGAGGAAGCAATTTTGCAAATGAATATGCTTGGACATGATTTCTTCGTATTCAAGGATGCTGACACGCTTGAAACCTGCGTGGTTTACAAGCGCAAAAATGGTGGCTATGGTTTAATTGTTCCCGAATAATAAAACATACACAGGGTGGGCAAAATTGCTCACCCTGTATCTGTTTTTGGCGATTTTTTGCACGTCGCGCTATATTCATTGCTTTATGCGCGTTTTTTCTCATTTTTATTGAATTTATACCTAAAATATGGTAATATAATTATGTAGACTAATTTCGGAGGTTAATATGGATATTAAAAGAATTTTATCAATGGTTGACCACACCTACCTTAAGCAAAGCGCTACGTGGGATGATATAAAAAGGACCTGTGACGAGGGTATTAAATACCAAACTGCATCCATTTGTATTCCACCCTCTTTCGTTAAGCGCGCAAAGGAATATTGCCAAGATAGAGTTAAAATTTGCACTGTGACAGGCTTTCCAAACGGCTACTCCACCGTACGTGCTAAGTGCTTCGAGTCACAAGAGGCTGTTTTAAATGGTGCTGACGAAATTGACACTGTAATCAACATTGGCGATTTAAAGAGTGAGAATTACGACAAGGTTTTATCAGATTTAAAGGACATCAAAGCATCTTGCCAAGGTAAAACATTAAAGGTAATTATTGAAGCCTGTCTTTTAAGCGAATACGAGAAAATTAAAATGTGTGAGCTTGTTAGCAAGAGTGGTGCTGATTTTATAAAAACCTCTACTGGCTTTAGCACTGGTGGTGCAACACGCGAGGATATTATTCTCTTCTCAAAGCACATATCTCCAGAATTAAAAATCAAGGCTGCGGGTGGGATTTCCTCACTTGAGGATGCTGAGGAATTTATAAATCTTGGCGCGTCAAGGCTTGGCACCAGCCGTATTGTAGGAATTTTAGAAAAGGATGGTAAGGAAAATGTCAACTCCTCATATTAATGCAGAAAACGGTTCATTTGCAAGGACGGTTTTAATGCCTGGCGACCCACTGCGCGCAAAATTTATTGCTGAAAGCTTTTTAGACAATGCTAAGCTTGTAAATAACGTGCGTGGAATTCAAGGCTACACTGGTACATATAAGGGTGTGCCTGTTAGTGTAATGGCAAGTGGAATGGGTATGCCATCAATTGGCATTTATTCATATGAGCTTTACTCATTTTTTGGTGTTGAAAATATTATAAGGGTTGGCTCAGCAGGTGGTATGCAAGAAAGCGTTAAGGTACGCGATATTGTCATTGGAATGGGCGCTTGCACAAACTCAAGCTTTGCCTCACAATATGCTTTACCCGGCACCTTTGCTCCTATCTCAAGCTATAAATTACTTCGCACCTGTGTCGATAAAGCAGAGTTTTTTGGGCTCAACTGCCACGTTGGAAACATTCTCTCCAGCGACACATTTTACAGTGAGTTCGACATGTCAAGAAAAGAGGGTGAGGACTCGCCTTGGAAGAAGATGGGCGTTTTAGCTGTTGAGATGGAGGCTGCTGCTTTATATATGACTGCATCAAGGCTTGGTAAAAACGCTCTTGCTATTTGTACTGTATCCGACCACTTATTAACCGGTGAGGCGACAACAAGCGAGGAAAGGCAAAAAACCTTTACCGATATGATTACTCTTGCTCTCGAGGTGGCGATAGATTTATGAGGCGAGTATTTTTAATTGTGCTTGACAGCTTCGGCATTGGAGCCATGCCTGACGCTGAGCAATTTGGCGATGCAGGTGCAAACACGTTAAGAAGCGTATCAAAAACAAAAGAGCTTAAAATTCCAAGCCTAATTTCGCTTGGCCTTGGCAATATAGACGGCGTAGACTCTATAGAAAAAGCAGACACTCCCCTTGGTGTTTTTGCACGCTTGGACGAAAAATCGAATGGCAAGGACACAACTGTTGGGCACTGGGAAATTGCAGGACTCATATCAAATCAAGCATTACCGACATATCAAAACGGCTTTGATGATGAAATCATAAAGGAATTTGAAAAAAGAACTGGTAGACGCGTAATTTGCAACAAGCCCTATTCTGGCACAGAGGTAATCAAGGACTACGGGCGTGAGCACATTGAAACTGGTGCCTTGATTGTGTACACCTCAGCCGATAGCGTTTTTCAAATTGCGGCACACGAAAGTTACGTACCACTAAACGAGCTTTATAGATACTGTCAAATAGCAAGAGAAATGCTTGTTGGCAAGTGGGGTGTTGGACGTGTAATAGCCAGACCCTTTGTCGGAGATTTTCCTAATTTCAAAAGAACCGCAAATCGCCGTGACTTCTCTCTTGAGCCGAATGGAAAAACGCTTCTTGACTCGCTAAAGGAAAATGGACTTGACGTAATTTCCGTTGGAAAAATCAGTGATATTTTTGCAGGACGTGGAATTACCAAGGGTCACAAAACCCATTCAAACTTAGAGGGTATAAAGAAAACCATCGAGCTACAAAAAGAGGACTTTTCAGGGCTTGCATTTATAAACCTTGTCGATTTTGATATGGTTTATGGTCACAGAAATGATGCCATTGGCTACGCAAGGGCTTTATCTGAATTTGATAGCTTCCTGCCAGAAATAATTAATGGCTTAAGGGACGACGACCTCTTAATAATAACTGCCGACCACGGGTGTGACCCAGGTGATATTAGTACTGACCATACAAGAGAATACGTGCCACTCTTGATATATAAAAACAACATAAGGGCTAAAGGACTTGGCACGCTTTCATCCTTTAGCGTAATCGCTTCAACCATAGCAGAGTATTTAAATGTTGGCTTTAGGTCTGAAGCGCCAAGCATTTTAAATGAAGTTTTATGATTGGTAGGAATACAATGGACGACAAGATTTATTTAGATTTAATTGAAAAGGCTACGTATGCAAGAGTTAATGCATACGCGCCCTATTCCGGCTACAAGGTAGGCGCTGCTCTGCTTTGCAGTGACGGCACTGTTTTTAAAGGTGCCAACATAGAAAACAGCGCATTTTCAGAAACAGTTTGTGCAGAGCGAGTTGCGTTTTTCAACGCAATCAGCAAGGGTGGTGACAGACGCGACTTCAAGGCTATTGCAATAGTCGGGGGCAAAAATAATAAAATCATAGACTTCGCCTCCCCTTGTGGTGCGTGCCGTCAGGTTATGCGTGAGTTTTGCTCAGACAAGTTTGAAATTATACTCTATAACGGCAAGGAAATACAGGTACATACGCTATACGATATGCTACCATATGACTTTAGCGCGAAGAACCTAAAATAATTAAAAATCATCCACGTGGTGAGGTTTTTATATGAGAATTTATGATATTATTGATAAAAAGCGACAGGGCAAGGAGCTTTCACACGAGGAAATAGAATTTGTTATTTCTGGGTATATGAATAGCGAAATTCAAGACTATCAGGTTTCCGCCTTGCTTATGGCAATTTGCATAAACTCTATGACTAAGGAAGAAACATATCATCTTACCAAAGCAATGCTACATTCTGGCGAGGTGTTGTCACTTTCTACGCTTGGTGACAAAACCGTTGACAAGCACAGCACAGGAGGAATTGGCGACAAGACAACGCTTATTGTTGCGCCCATTGTGGCGTCCTTGGGTGCTAAGGTTGCTAAAATGTCAGGTCGTGGGCTTGGTTTTACCGGTGGAACAATTGACAAGCTTGAATCAATTAGTGGTTTTAAGACTGAGCTTAGCGCCAATGAGTTTATCTCACAGGTTGAAAAAATTGGGCTTGCTGTTATACAGCAAAGTGAAAATTTGGTGCCTGCTGATAAAAGGCTTTATGCTCTACGCGATGTTACTGCAACTATTGAATCTATTCCACTAATTGCATCAAGCATTATGTCAAAGAAGCTTGCAAGTGGGTCGAAATCAATTGTGCTTGACGTTAAGGTTGGCTCTGGTGCTTTTATGAAAACAATTGAAAATGCCCGTGCGCTTGCAAATGCCATGATTGATATTGGCAAGAGCTTTGGACGTAACGTTACCTGTATTATAAGCAATATGGACGTTCCTCTCGGGCTTTGCGTTGGAAATAAAACTGAGCTTTGGGAGGCAATAGAGGTTTTAAGTGGCAGAGGCGAGAAAAATTTAAAGGGGCTTTGCTTTACTGTCAGTGCCTCTATGATTTCATCTGCTTTTAATGTTGATTATAATCAAGCAAGAAAAATGGTTGAGGATGCAGTTTTTAGTGGCTCTGCCCTTGCAAGATTTTACGAATGGATTGAAGCTCAAGGCGGGGACGTGTCCGAAATTAAGGATTCGAGCCTACTTTTGAATGCCAAATACAAGCGCGAGCTTTATTCCAAAGAGAGTGGGTATATTTCAAGGCTTGATGCGCAAAAAATAGGAACTGCTTCTATGTCGCTTGGCGCTGGACGCATTAAAAAGGGTGACAAAATTGACTACTCTGCTGGTGTTGTTTTAAGCAAGTCATACGGCGACAGAGTTGAGTGTGGCGAGCTTGTTGCCACCTTTTACTCATCAAGCGAGGAATTGGTAAATAGTGACGAAGCTTGCGCGATGTTCTTCGAAGCGCTTTCTGTAAGCAACGAAAAGCCCAAGGAACAAACACTAATTTATGAAATTTTAAAATAAATATCACTTTTCTTTTCTTCTTCATATTATGGTAATAAAAAGGAAGGGAGAATTATATGAAAATTGTTGTTTTTAAGTCACCAAAGTTTTTCGTTCCATTTTTGAAGAAAATATTCAAGCTTTCTAATAACAAATAGCTCACTTTGAGTGATTAAAAGAGGGATTTCTCCCTCTTTTTTATTGTTTTTTTACTCTTTTTATGATAAAATTTATTTATAAACAACAATAGGAGTAGACTATGAGTGAAAGAATTGATGCACTTAAATATCTAAGAGACGATAGTTTTTTTGAAAGTGTTGTACTTCCAAATATAGAAAAATATCGTAAGGGAAACGCATCTATAATCATAAAGGACAGCTTTGGAAATGCTATTAACAATTTCGAAATTACGGTTACTCAAAAATCACATGAGTTTAAATTTGGCGCGAATATTTTCATGCTTGATGAATTAGAAACCGAAGAAAAAAACAGACTATACAAGGAATATTTCAAAACCACCTTCAATATGGCTACTCTTCCTTTTTATTGGAACACTCTTGAAAATAAAAGAGGTAAGCCAAGATACGACAAAGACGCGCCAAAATGGTACAGAAGACCGCCAATAGACCTTTGTATGGAATTTTGTCTAAAAAATGATATAGAACCACGTGAGCATGGGCTTGCCTATGAAAATATGTTTCCAGAATGGTTGTCAAACGCAAGCATTTCAGAAATCAAAGAGGCATTAATCAAACGATATGAAGAAATTTCCACACGTTATGCTGACAAAATTCACACCATTGAGGTTACAAACGAAATGGATTGGCAAAAGGGAGCTACTCCGTTTTATAGTGAACCAGATTTTATCGAATGGTGCTTTAAAAAGGCAGATTTTTATTTCCCTGGCAACCAGCTTGTTATAAACGAATGGACCGAAGCTGCGTGGGGAGATAATTGCCGTACAACTGATAAATATTATGCTTACACCGAGGCTGCAAAATTAAAGGGGTGCCGAATTGACGCCATCGGCATGCAATTTCATATGTTTTACAATAGAGATGAGGAAATAGAAAAATCAAGCTATTTATATAATCCTAAATCGCTATATAGTCATATGGATTTATACTCAAATTTAGCTGAAAATTTACAGGTCACGGAGATTACCATTCCCGCTTATTCAAACGATGAAAAGGATGAAGCCATACAAGCTGAAATACTAAAAAGACTTTATTACATTTGGTTTTCTCACCCCAAAATGGACCAAATTATTTATTGGAATTTAGTTGATGGCTATGCTTTTGTGCGAAATCCAACGCCAGAGGAAATTAGACGCACACAAGGAAATATGACAATTGGTGAAAATCAATATTACGGGGGACTCTTAAGATTTGATCTAACACCCAAGCCATCATACTTTATGTTGAATGACCTGATTACAAAAAAATGGCACACCTCACTCAAGCTTAACGCAAATATTGATGGACGTGTCGATTTTAGAGGTTTTTTTGGTGACTATGACATAGAAATCAAGTTGGGAGATAAGATAATTAAAAAAGAGATTTCCTTGCTTAAAAACAAAAATAACCATTTTGATTTTACTGTATAACAAAAAAGCATCTGTGACTTTCACAGATGCTTTTATTTTATTCCTTTATAAGCTCATAATTGCCGTTTCTTAGCGTTTCAACAAGCGTTTCCATATCTTCAATTTTATGCTCAGTTAAAATACCTGCATTTACGGGAACATGGTTGTAGTGAAAATCAGTTCCCGAGGTCTTAATCAAGCCATATTTATCTGCCCACATATCTGCTATTTCATTTCTCGAATCATGACCCTTGTGACCATTATACACCTCAACACCATCAAGTAAATCGGGGCGGATAACCACCATGGAATTTCTAAATGGATGTGCTTGAATAAACAAGAGCCCATTTTGGCGTGCAAGCCTTGAAAAGCTTTCAGGATTCATTAGATAAAGAGGCTCATTTTTTCTCAAAAATTCCTCAGTTACACCAAAAACTAAATAGTCATTTGAGTTGCCATTAAACCTTAATTCCATACCCAATAAAACAGTTAGCTTGCCATCGGCATCCTTTTTCAGGTCCTTGTAGCCTTGACAGTATTTGTCTATAAACTCCTCGTAGCTTTTTGCACCTAACGAATCCTCAGTATACTTATTAAAATGGTTAGCAAGGACAAGTGTTGTATATCCTGCCTCGGTATATTTATTTATAATTTGCTCATTTGACACCTCGGCGCATTGGCTTACGCTTTTCGAGTGACAATGTAACTCTGTTTTAAACATAGTATTCCCTTCTTTTTTGCTAAAAATCGTACAGGGGGTGGGGTTATTTCCATTTTGGCTTGTTTTTTAGCGTTATGTAAAGCTCCTTGTAGCTTTCGTGGCGTGAGGCTTCAATTTCGCCATCACTGACGCGTCTTATAACGTCACAGCCATCCTCCTTGATGTGCGTGCATTTGGTGTATTTGCATTTTCCCTCTGAGCCACCAAACTCTCTAAACGTATCGAATAAATCCTCAAGTGTAAAGAAGTCAAAGCGTTCAAAATCCAGTAGTGAGAAGCCTGGTGTGTCGGCAAGGTAGCCGTTATACTCACCACCCAAAAGCTCACTAAGCGGGAAAAGCTCTGTATGACGAGTGGTGTTTTTACCCCTCTCTATTTTTTCACTCAGCTCTCCTGTTTCAAGAGTAAGCCTTGGAAAAAGCGTATTCATAAGCGTGCTTTTTCCAGCGCCCGATGCGCCTGCAAAGGCACAAATAGGGCTATTTTGCTTAGTAATTTCCTTTAAGTAGTCAAGTAAGCTATCAACGCCCTCGTTTTCAAGTGACGAGGTGACAATGGTATGAAAGCCACTGCTTTTGTAAATCCTTGCAATTTCCTCGGCATACTCACTATCAAGGTCCGACTTTGAGACTACAATTACAGGCTCAATTTTATTGTGCTCTGCAATTGAAATCATTTTGTCAACTATGAAAAGTGATGGTGTGGGCTTCTTTGATGAAATAACGATGAAAATGTAGTCAAGATTTGCAAGTGGCGGTCTTATAAGAGAATTCTTTCTTTCAAGAATTTTCTTTGCAAAAAAGCCTCCGTCACTTAGTGGCTCAAGCTCTACCCTGTCGCCAGCTAACAGAAGCGTTTTTTCGTAGCGAAACGCGCCACGCCCCCTTACGCTTACATATTCCTCGCCGTTATATTCTTGGTCGAGGCGTACTCTATAAAGTCCACCTACGCCTTTTATTACCGTTCCTACTATCATATTATTTCTTCTTTGAGAAAAATCTCTTCACCTTACCCCAGAAGTTTTGCATTGCTGAGTTAGATGGAAGCTCATCAAACTTGATTTTTCTATCAGCTTGAAGCCTTTTTAGATAGCTTAGCATCTCATCTGCAGTTTGGAAACGGTTTGCTGGGTCCTTGCTCATTGCGCAAAGAATTATTTGCTCGAGCCCAACTGGGATTGAGGAGTTTAGCTGTCTTGGTGGTATAGCCTCCTCCTGCATGTGCTTTATGAGCACTGCAAGTGGTGTTTCACCTCTGAATGGTGTTTGTCCCGTCGCAAGCTCGTACATCATAGCACCAAGGGAATAAATATCGCTTCTTGTGTCGATGTTTTTCTTTCCACTTGCCTGCTCAGGGCTCATATAGTAAACTGTACCAACTGCCTTATCAGTTACTGTAATTGTTTCAGCATCTGGCAATTTTGCAATACCAAAGTCCATTACCTTTATGCGTCCATTTTCAAGAAGCATAATATTTTGTGGCTTAATGTCTCTATGGATAATGCCGTTGCGATGCGCCTCGGAAAGTGCGCGCAAAATTTGCGCTGAATAGCTTACAACCTCCTCAAAGCGAAGTGGCTCTCCCTTTGCAGTTAGGTAATTTTTAAGGGTTAAGCCATAGAGAAATTCCATAACCATATACTTGATTTTGCCCTTAATTGAAACGTTGTGCACGGCAACTATATTGTTATGCTTTAGCATACCCTCTGCCTTGGACTCGTTTTTAAATCTCTTAACAACAACCTCGTCAGTTGCGACGTCATCCTTTAGGATTTTTATCGCTACGGTCATATTGTTTAGGTAGGTATCTCTGGCTCTGAATACCACAGCCATTCCACCAATGCCGATTAGCTTGTCGATTATATATCTGTCGTCAAGAATGTTGTTCTCATACTGCTTATACTTTTCATACTTTTCGTTTGACATTGATAAAATACCTCCCCCTCTTAAATTCTTACAAGTATTGCGGTTATGTTATCATATCCGCCGTTTTCGTTTGCTGTGTCTATTAAACGTCTAACCTTCAAGTCAAGCTCAACCTGATCGACCTTTGATGAATTACGCTCGTTTGAGATAATATCACAAAGGGTAGCATTATCCACCATATTTGTAAGACCATCTGAGCAGAAAAGCAAATAGCTTCCCTCCTCGAGCCTTGCAGTATAGATATCGCCCTCAACAAAAACCTCTGTGCCTACTGCCCTTGTTATGATGTTTTTGTTGGATGCCCTTTCTGCCTCCTCCTTTGTGAGTTGTCCCATATCAACAAGATATTGAACGTATGAGTGGTCCTTTGTAATTTGCTTAATTGAGCTTCCCTTCAAGGAATAAAGACGGCTGTCACCTACGTTGATGCAGAAAAGCACCTTATCAATTATAAGCGCGCCGACAAGTGTAGTGCCCATGCCCTTATGGTCAACGCTTTGCTTTGCGCGAAGATATACTCTTTCGTTTGCTATATCAACACCCCTTGCCAAGGCTCTTTTAATATCGCTTGTGCTAACCTGTCTGTCTCTATTTTTGAGGTAAGGAATAATAAATTGGTCAACGGTGTGAACAAATGCCTCAGCAGCAATTGCAGATGCTTCTTCGCCACCCTTGATTCCTCCCATGCCGTCACAAACCACGCAAAGAGTTGTCTTTTCTGTATATTTACGAAGCATAAAATTGTCTTGGTTGTTGCTACGCTTCATTCCTACGTTTGTACTGGCAGAACAAATCATTTATTTTCCTCCTTTGCTCCCTTTCTAAGCTGTCCACATGAGGCATTGATATCAGAGCCTAAGCGACGTCTGACTGTTGCGTTTATGCCGAGTGATATTAGCTTGTTTTTAAAGCCTGCTACGTTTTTAGAGGTTGAAAGCCTTGTTTCCTTAACCTCATTTAGCGGGATTAGATTAACGTGACAGGGTGATTTTATGTATTTTTTAATTATTGAGGCAAGCGCCACTGCGCCCTGTTCAGTGTCGTTTTTACCAGCAATTAAGGTGTATTCAAACGAAATCCTACGTGAGGTTTTTTCAAAATAGCGCTGACAAGCAGTAAGCAATTCTTCAATTGAATACTTTTTGTTTACTGGCATAATCTCGCTTCTTACGTCGTTATCATATGCGTGAAGTGAGATTGAAAGTGTAATTGGCAACCCCTCATTTGAAAGGGCATCAATTTTGTCGACTAAGCCACAGGTGGAGACGGAAATATGGCGTAGGCCTATATTAAGTCCTTCGTCTGCACTTACTAATTTAAGGAATTTTATGGTGTTGTCATAGTTATCAAGTGGCTCACCAATTCCCATCATTACCACGTTTGAAATTCTTTCGCCTGTGTCCTTTTGCGCAGAAATTATTTGTCCAAGCATTTCACTTGGCAACAGATCGCGCGTTCTTCCAAGCAAGGTTGAGGCGCAGAATTTACAGCCCATACGACAACCAACCTGTGATGAGATACAAAGCGTGTTTCCATGCTCGTATTTCATAAAAACAGACTCAATTAGCTCACCGTCGTAAAGCTTGAATAGATATTTTTTTGTTCCATCAATTTTTGAAACAAGTCTTTTTTCAACCGTTGGTAGAGTGAAAATAAAGTGATTATCAAGCTTTTCTATAAGCGAGGTAGGAAGGTTTTTCATTTCCTTGCCCCAAGCGCCCTTCATAATCCAGCCGTAAATTTGCTTTGCGCGAAACTTAGGCTCACCTATTTCTATTATTTCTTTTTCAAGCTCATTATATGAGAGCGATAAAATATCAATTTTTTCAAAGGAGTTAGTCATCATTTCTTCTCATTCTTGCCACGAAAAAGCCGTCAGTGCCAGTTAAGTGTGGTAAGAAGGTGTAGCCTCCTTTGGTTGATTTTATATTGCCAAGCTCAAAATCATATGCTGAAAAGTCCTTATTTTCACTAAGGAATTTTTCAACAATCCGTTCGTTTTCTTGGGAATTTAGTGTGCAGGTTGAATAAACAAGCACACCACCCTTTTTGACGTATTTTGCGTTGTTATTTAAGATATCATATTGCACGCTTGGCAGGGTGCTATATGAAGATAATGGCTTATATTTAATATCAGGCTTTTTGAAAATTACACCAAGGCCTGAGCAAGGTACGTCACAAAGCACCCTATCAAATTTTTCGTCCCACTCTATTACGTGCTCCTTGCCGTTTTGGCACCTTGCCTCGATTATATTAATGCCTAAGCGTCCAGCTCCCTTGGTAATTAGTGAAAGCTTGCTTTGGTGTAGGTCGCAGGAGCTTACCTCGCCCTTGTTTTCCATATCAATTGCAATACTAAAGCTTTTGCCACCTGGACACGCACATGCATCAAGCACGCAGTCACCTTTATGTGCGTCAACTATTTGCGAGGCGATTCGAGAGGACTCATCCTGTACGAATATAGAGCCGTCACTTATCATTTTTTCAATATCAGAAATTGATGCGTTTGTTTTAATTATTGAGTCGGCAATTTCGGATTTTTTCGCCTCAAAGCCATTCTTTTCAAGCATAGCGATAATATCGTCAGCGCTTGCTTTTAATGTGTTTACTCTTAATGAAAGTGAAGATTTTTGTGGGGGGAGTGTGCAAATTTCGCTTGCTATATCCTCCCCATACGAGCTAACAAACAGCTTGCATAGCTCCATAGGAACTGAGTATTCAAGCGAGATTCTTTCCCACTTGTCACTTGGCAAGGTGATTTTCTTGCCATCTCTTATAAAGCTTCTTAGAATTGCGTTTACAAAGCCCTTTGTTTTCTTGCTGGCTAAATTAACTGACTCGTCAGTTGCGCTATACTCAGGGATTTTCTCAGTAAAGGCAAGCTGGTAAATACCAAGCCTTAAAATGTTTTTTGTGGCTGTGTCAAGCTCATCTAAGGAGCGACAGGAATATTTTTTAATTATGTGGTCAAGAAGTAGCTTTTTTTCAATTACGCCAAGAAATAAAAGTGTGTATAAGGAAGCGTCATTTTTTGGTGCGTTAGCACGTGAAATAACAGTATTAACCTCTATGTTTGAAAACGCACCGCTTTCTTCCCATTTGATAAGTGATTTAAGCGCTGCTTCTCTTGGGTTAAATATCATTTCCTTACTCCTTTCTTAGCCTAATTTATCTCCAACATTAATCTTTCTTCCGTTTATAAATGAGAGAGCGCTCATCTTGCCCTTGCCCTCTGGCACTACCTCATCAAGTACAATTACTCCATCCTTGCATTTTACATATATTCCGCCACTTAAGGAAACGACCTCACCACATTCGCCACCAAAATTTGCGGGGGACGTGTGCGATTTTGTGACCTTTAGGATTTTTGAGTCCATAGTTTTTGTAAATGCAACCGGAATTGGGGAAAGCCCCCTTATTTGGTTGTGAACCTCCTTTGCTGATTTGCCAAAATCAATTAAGCAATCCTGCTTTGTGATTTTCTCAGCATAGGTAAACTCCTCTGGCTGAGGTGTATAGGTCACTTCACCATTTTCATATTTTTCTATTGCCTTTAAAAGCCCTTGGCTTCCTGCTATGACAAGCTTATCGTGAACTGACTCAAAGTTGTCATTTTCTAAAATATCAACCTCCTCGACAAGAATAACATCTCCTGTGTCAAGGCCAACGTCCATTTTCATAATGCTAACGCCAGTTTTTTCATCGCCATCCATAATAGCACGCTGAATTGGTGCAGCACCACGATACTTAGGCAAAATTGAAGCGTGCGCGTTTATACATGCGTATTTTGGAAAATCCAAAACGTATTTTGGCAAAATTTTGCCATATGCAACCACTATTATAAGCTCAGGCTTAAGCTCGTTTAGTGTGTCTAAAAATGCGCCGTCCTTTAGGGTAAGTGGCTGATAAACCGGCAGTCCCTTTTCAAGGGCATAGCTTTTAACAGGGCTCGGTGTAAGAGTCATTCCTCTACCCTTTGGCTTGTCCGGAGTTGTAACTACACCGACAATTTCATGTCCCTTTTCATATATCGCCTTAAGATTGCACATTGCAAACTCAGGCGTGCCCATAAATAGTATTCTCATTCTACCTCATCGGCTCCTAACATTCTTGTAACCTTGTCTGTATATAGTATTCCATCAAGGTGGTCAATCTCGTGGCACATAGCCTTAGCGAGAAGGTCGTAGCCTGTAACCTCAATTTCGTTGCCGTCTCTATCAAGTGCGCGCACGGTTACGCATTGTGGACGCTTTGTCATACCCCACTTGCCAGGGAGTGATAAGCATCCCTCAGCCCCCTCTTGTGTGCCTGTTTTTCTTATAATTACCGGATTTATAAACTCAAAAAGCCCTTCACCCGTTTCAATTACGACAATTCTGCGAAGCACGCCAACCTGAACAGCGGCAAGTCCACAGCCGTTTGCATGGCGCATTGTTTCTACCATATCGTCAAGTAATGTCTTAATTCTTGGGGTAATTTCAGTCACCTCACGGCTCTTTTTTCTTAGAAACTCCTCGTTTTCTTCTTCTGTAACTATTTTTAAAACTGCCATATTTTCTCCTTATAAAGAGGACGGATTGAAATCAATCGAGATAAAGCTCTTGTCCCCTCGCTTTGAAAATTCAATATATATTTTTGAAAATAGCTCTCGCAAGCTATTATTTAATTTGCATTTAATTATAATTCTTTTGCGATATCTTCCTTGTGCCTTATAAATTGGTGCCTCAAACGGGCCATATGCAATGGCTGGAGCGCCAAGCCTTTTCATTTCGCCCTCAAGGCGCGAAAGAATATCGCGTGAAAATGAGTCAAGCACTCTTTCGTCAATTGATGACATATTAATAAGCGCTATATCACAAAACGGAGGGAAGCTATATGCCCTTCTTATTTGAATTTCATTTTCATAAAACGCATCGTAGTCCTGTCTTGCTGCAAGCTGTATTGTTTGGTCATTTGGTGAGCTTGTTTGGATTATGGCAACGCCATGGTCCTTGGCCCTTCCTGCCCTTCCTATAACCTGTGTCAGCATAGAAAAGGTACGCTCTGCAGCGCGAAAATCACTCGTGTAAAGCATCGTGTCAGCAAGCATAACGCCAACCAAGGTAACAAGTGGGAAATTGTGTCCCTTGGTCACCATTTGGGTGCCTATTAAGGTATCTGCCTTTTTATCCTTAAAATCGCCTAATATTCTTTCATATGAGGATTTTGAGGTTGTTGTGTCAGCATCAAGACGCAATGTTTTTATGCTTGGAATAAGAGTGGATAAAAGCTCCTCTGCCTTTTGGGTGCCAAAGCCAACATAGTTAAAATCGTTTTCTCCACACTTGCATTTTTCTGGGACACGCATACGATATCCACAATAGTGGCATCGTAACACACCATTCTTTTCGAGCACCGAGTGTGCATTTTCTGCCGTAAGCTCCTCGTCAATTTTTTTATATGAGTGGTAGGTCATAGCAACTGAGCAATTTGGACACTCCACCGCCTCTCCACAGCTTTGGCAGGTTATTGAGGAGAGATAGCCACGTCTATTCAGGAATAGAATAGACTGCTTTTCATCCTCCTTTGTGCTGATTAGATATTCAGAGAGCTTAATGCTATAAGGGCTCATATTTCCACGTGCCCTCTCTCTGCGCATATCTGTAATAATTACATCTGGTAGCGTTGCTGTGCCATATCTTGACATCATTTTTACTAAGGTGTATGTGCCATCCATTGCCTTATAAAAGGACTCAAGCGACGGAGTGGCTGATGCAAGGAGCATAAGCGCGCCATTTTTTGCGCATCTGAAGCGTGCAACATCATGTGCGCTATATTTTGGGTTTGTATCGGACTTATAGGTATGCTCCTGCTCCTCGTCAATTACTATCATACCTAAATTCTTTATAGGAGCAAAGATTGCTGAGCGAGTGCCGATAACTATGCTTGCCTCGCCCTCTAAAATTCTTTTATATGTATCAAAGCGCTCACCTGCGGAAAGTGATGAGTGAATAACTGCAACCCTATCCTTATAGTAAGAGCAAAACGTTGATACGGTTTGTGGGGTAAGTGAAATTTCTGGCACGAGTATAATTACACCCCTGCCGTCATTTATTACCTCGTCAATCATCTTTTTAATTACACTTGTTTTTCCACTTCCAGTAACGCCATATAGAAGCGCCCCCTTGGGCTCATGCGTGGAATAAAGCGTGCGCAAGGTATTAAAGGCCTCGGCTTGAACATCATTTAGCTTAATTTCCTCTGCTTTCTTCTCGCCATCCTTCAAAAAGGCGTACGGGTCCCTTGTTAGCTCAATTTTATAGGTGGATATAAGCGCCTTTTCTTTAAGCGCGTCGAGATGACTTTTTTGCGCGCCGGCTTCCTCATAAATCTGCTTATCGGTTAGCTCATCATATTCGCAAAGAAGCTTAAGAATTTCACATTGCTTAGGGCTTCTTAGCTTTATTGCACCTTGACCTGTGGCAATAAGAAGCGCCTCATCCTTGGAAACAGCAAGAGTAGCCCTTGTTTCATACTTATTCTTGTCCTCTTCCTTAATGTACGTTTCCTTTTTAATTGCACCCAAGCGAATGAGCCTTGAAAGATAAAGCTCAGCATTTTGGAACTTATCATATATTTTTTTGTCAGTTGCACCCTCGTTGGAAAGAACGTATTCATAAATTTCCTTTTCCTGTGGGTTAAGGCTTTTTTCAACCTGGTTGGCAAAGTATCTTTCCCTTGTTTTTGTCATAATTGCAGAGGGGATAATTGACTTTACCGCCTCGCCAACAGTGCATAAGGTACGGCTTTTTAAAAAGATACAAAGCTCAAGCATTTCACTGCTTAGCTTTAGGTATGAGGATAAAACCGAAGCAATCGGCTTTATAAGTGAGCTGTTTTCGTCTATGTGAGCTACATTTATATCATTTACTATCGCGCCCTTGTGTCTGTTTGCGCGACCAAAGGGCACAACAACCATAGTGCCCCTATCAATGGAATGGCGAAAATCGAATGGAACGTAATAGGTATATTCGCAGTCGGCGTGATATGGCACGTCAAGAATATGAACCTTTATATACTCGCCGCACATATCAAAGCACCTCCGTTTTACTTTCTAATTATTCAGCATCCTCAACTGTATATCCAGTATCGTCATCAAATACGGTTGTAGCACCCATTAATTCCTCGGTGCTAACCTCTTCTTCATCTTCAAAATCGTCGAAGTCCTCGTCTTCCTCATTTTCAGCCTTTGATACTGGCTTAACATATACAGGCTCCTCCTTTGGCTCAACGTAGTCCTTAATCTCTACCATTGAATCCTCATAGCCCTCCTCACCAGGAAGATAAACCTCAAACTCACCATTTTTCATTTCTCTTAGTGCGTTCTTTACGCTCTTTTCATCCTTGTATTCCTTCTTAACAGTTGTAGCTACATCACCACCATCCTTGCTAATCTTTTTGTTAGCATAGTAGCTTTGCTCAGCATACTCGTTAGTAATAACACGCGCACACTTAGCAGTAACCATAGTGATTGAATATTTGTTTAATCTTTCCTTGCCGTCCTTTTCGGTAGCCTTTAAAAGTTCTTGAATTGATGGATAAAGCATTTCTTTTCTCCTTTTGCTTAAATAAATTTTTCTATAATTGTTTTTGTGTAAGCTGTTCTTTGATGCTCTGACTCAATAATTTTATAAATTTTTTCAGCGCATTTATCGATTAGTCCGTCCTCATTAACAACGGAATAATCATACTGTGGCAAAAGCATTATTTCTTCCTTTGCCCTTTCAAGACGCCACTTAATTACCTCCTCGGTTTCCGTGCCACGTCCTCTTAGGCGTGCCTCAAGCACTTCCTTGTTTGGGGGAGTTAGCATAATAGCGACTGAATCCTTAATTTTTTCTTTTATTTGCATTGCTCCTGCAACCTCAATTTCAAGGATAACGTCCTTGCCAGCCTCCATAGCCTCAAGCACTTCCTTTTCAGGTGTCCCATAGTAGTTTTCGTTATAGGTTGCATATTCAAGCATTTTGCCGTTTTCAATTCTTTTCTCAAATTCTTCCTTCGAGATAAAGTGATAATGTACCCCGTTTTCCTCGTTTGGTCTTGGACTTCTTGTCGTTGCGGATATTGAGAGGGTGATTTCGGGGTGGGCCTCAAGCAAGGCGTTTACTACTGTGCCCTTACCACTGCCTGCTGGGCCTGAAATGATAAATAATAAGCCTTTTCTCATTTCTATACTCCATTATTGTCAGTTTTATTTTCGTTTAATCTACTTGCAAGCGCCTCGCTTGACAAGGCGCAAAGCACAACGTGGTCGGAATCTGTAATTATGACTGACTTGGTTTTTCTTCCCCCCGTGCAGTCAATAATTCTTGATGTCTCCTTTGCCTCTGAAACAATTCTTTTGGCAGGGGCGGATTCAGGAGAAACGATAGCGACAATACGTGCATCAAGTATCATATTATTAAAGCCTAAATTCACAAATTTCATAGCGCTTACTCGATATTTTGAATTTGCTCTCTAATTTTTTCAAGCTCGTTTTTAATGTTAACAACCAAATGTGCAGTTTCGGTATTTGAAGCCTTTGAGCCGATTGTGTTTGTCTCGCGGTTCATTTCCTGAAGTAGGAAATCAAGCTTCCTTCCCGCAGGCTCATTTGAGCTTACTATATCCTCAAATGCATCGAAGTGGCTATTAAGCCTTACAAGCTCCTCATCGATTGCAACCTTATCCGCAAAAATTGCAACCTCGGTGAGTATTCTTTGCTCGTCAATTTGGACGGAGTTATCATTTAGGAATTTCAAAATTCTTTCCTCAAGCTTACTTGCATAGCCCTTAATATCGCTTTCGGAATTCTTTTCTATTACCTTTAAGAAGCCCTTGATGTTTTCAATCTTTTCAGCGATATTTTTGTGAAGGTTTTTGCCCTCCTCCTCACGTCTTTCAAGGAAGGTGTCAAGCGCCTTGTCAAGCACAAGCTTAATATCTGCCCAATCCTTTTCAATGTCATCCTCAGGCTTTTTTACTGTAAATACGTCCTTGTTCATTGCCACGCGAGAAACGGTAATATCATCCTTTAAATCAAACGTATCGCGAAGCTTTTTAAGTGCATCTATATATGATTTTGCATAGGCAGTATCAAGGTTTATCTCAACCCCGTCCTGCTCCAAGAGATCGACAGAAACATAAACCTCAACCTTACCACGAGAAATGCCCTTTTCTTGTAGGTATTTTTTAATTTTGTCCTCTAAAAAGCTATATAGCTTTGTGATTTTCACTGTGCAGTCAAAGTATCTGTTGTTTACGGATTTTATTTCCGCTGTGATATCCTTTGATGCAACAGTCTCTCTTGCTCTGCCAAAGGCAGTCATACTTCTAAACATAATTTTCCGTCCTTTATAATACGCGCGTTGTGCTTGCGCGCTATATTTATACATAATAATTGTACATTATATAGTAAAGCTTTGTCAACTTTTTAAGTCAATTATTGTATACATAAACAAAAACACAGCTAAATAGCTGTGTTTTTTAGTGCATTTTGTATATTATAATATTATTTAAAAAACTTATCAATTCTAAGCTGGCCTCTAAGCTTAAAACGATAATAGCGTCTAAACCTTACTATTAGCATTTCAAAAAGAATTACTGTCACTATAAACATTGCAACGTAAATTGCAAGCATATATGGCTTTTCGGCAGTTGATGGCACAAGCAAATACATAACCACAACCGTAACAAGGCTTGCAACCACAGTGTAAACGCCCTTTAGTATGTAGCCTATTACATTAGGTAGCTTATCAAAGAGTGGCTTTATAAGTGGGTATAGCGCAAATATTGTATACTCTGCTGCTGGCAACGGGCTTTTAAAAAATGCAAAGCAAAATGATATTATTATCGTTGCAAAGTATACCAAGATTGACTTCCACCTTAATTCCTCAAATGCAACGAGAACCAAAAGCGAGGCAAGGACTGCCGCTGTAATATCAAGTACACCAATGATTGTGCCGATAAATAGCGACACAACGCTAAGTGCGGTAATGATGCCTAAAAAGGCAACCTCTCTTGCTTTTTTCATAACTATCTACATAGACAGTCAAGGCAGATTAAGCATGAGCAAATGTCGCAAATGCTACATCCCATCCCCTGTCTTGAGCTTGGATTTCCATACGCGTTTGATTGTGCATTTAGGTTATCACGCAGTGTGGTATATTCTTCGTTATTAGGGTCAAGCTCACAAGCGCGATTAATATATCTCATCGCATCAAATTGATAGCCACTGTGAAGCAAAACACAGCCCTTTAAGAAGAACCACTCAGCATCACGATTGTATTGCTCAATCGAGTTAAGCATCTCTTCGGCAGACTTGAAATCGCCCATATTAATTGCTTGTCTGATTTTAGCAAATGGTGAACCGTATGCGCCATAATTTGTGCGACCTGTGTCGCTATTTTGATGCGTTTTGCCATTTTTCTCGTCAATTCTTTGACGCAAAATCTGGTCGTATGCAGAGTTGATTTCCTTCATTTTTTCCTCTGCCATATCGGCAAGAGGGCTATCAACATAGTTGTCAGGATGGTATTTTTTTGCAAGAGCCCTATATGCGTCTCTTACCTCCTCGTTAGTTGCCGAGGGGGAAACACCAAGCACCTCATATGGATTTTTCATCAGGCGTCCTCCATTTGAAATATTTTCTATATTTTAGCACAGATTAAATTTAAAGTAAATAGAAAAGTGAAACTTTGAGATTATTTTCATCATCTTTTCAGCTTGCTTTCAAAATTACTTCTTGTTTTCCTTCTTTTTGCCGAGAATGATTCTTTCAATTTCATTAGGCAAGCCTATGTAAACGATATTCTTTATGATTCTTTCAACATCACGGCATTTTGAAAAGTCGATAAGCTCCACTCCCCGTGACATCTTCTCGAGCTCAAGTGTCATTGCACACTTAAGCATTGATTTGGTATTTTCTGTAAGCTCGTCTCCAAAGGCATTTTTCAAAACATTAAAGGAGCCACTTTTTAAATCGCTTTTGTAGTCATCAACTGCGTCCATTACGTAAATAAGCTTACCAAGATGGAAGCCTATATCGTAAAGTAGCCTTTGCTCTACACCCTCTAAGCCATAAGAGGCGATATTACCAAGTAGCTCACCAGAGGTGCTTGCGGTTTCATCAATTGAATCAGACCCGTTTTCCTCAAGCCTTGACAACGCATCAATTGAGGAGATAATTTTAGCTTCGAGTTCCTTATGGCTTTTATCAGTTTTTTTGAAAAATATCGACACAGTCCCCGCTATTTTTGCTTTTAGCTTAGCAAAGCCCTTACTATCCTTAACGTTGTCCTTAAGCTTTAGACGAGTTAGCAAAACAGTGGCTCTTGAGCTGTATTTTAGAGAGTCATTTGGCTCAAGCATTAGTCTTCTTTTGAAGGGGTGAACCCCACAATGTCTTTTTTTAACTGTGACCTCGTCGCCATCCACAGCCATGCGAGTAAGTGCAAGGAAAACAAAATCGTAGTTTAATGCAATTTTTGAAAAGCAACCTGTTGTTTTTCCCATAGTGCGACAAAGTCCACAATAGGCCGCCTTATATAGCTCATGATCCTTCACCATAAGGTCAGGAATACACGGACGTACATAACCAAACATATTTTTCCTCCTTGCAATTTATTACTCTATTATTTTACTACTTTTGTTCATAATTTGCAAGTCTATATAAAA
Organism: Clostridia bacterium; assembly: GCA_017501545.1. GTDB lineage: Bacteria > Bacillota > Clostridia > Oscillospirales > CAG-272 > RGIG2000. The sequence goes on from JAFVWS010000014.1 coordinate 49,614, forward strand.
AATTAACAGGGTGCTTTTTCTCATATCCTCTTTCACCCTGCAATTTTTGTTGATTTTTACAATTTTGTTGCGACACGTGTCTAATTTTCGATATTAATAATCGATTCCGGCAACACTCGCAGCGAGCTCTAACAGCTTGAATTTAACCTTGTATTTGCCAGAGCTTTGTGTTATTAAATCATACTGCTCCTTTGTCAGACCTACATCTATATAAGCGTCCTCATAGGAAAGCGCGCCCTCACGACAGAGTGGTGGATACAAGACACACCACCAGTTTTCTCCATCACCATCACCTATTACCACTCTTACAGAATTATAATTACCAGCAGGCAAGCAAAAATCATCATAATACCTTGTTGGGTAGCTTTCCTCGCCTATCTCTATCGAGACGTCATAGCTTTTTCCATTTGCTCTAATTTCTGTCTCTGCAATCTTTTCTAACTCACCTTTACACTCCTTAAGGACGTAAAATGCCTCTTCCTTGCTTGTCACATCATATTCATTGATTTTATCAAGCACCTTATCTCTTACCTTAAGCTTTAGGCTTTGGTCCTCGTCGCTGTTTGAATTTGCTATTACATGTAGCCTTACGAACGAGTCGTATATTTCTGCTTCCTCAGCTGTAGGTATAACCGCGCTAAGGACAAAAAACGTTGCTATACATGCAAGTATTGTTGCTATTACCTTCATTTTCATTCCTCCAATTTTGTTTATTATTTTCCTAAAAAGTAAATACTATTCAGTAAATAAAGAAAAAATAACCGACTAGGTAAAATTTACCTAAAAGTATTGATTTTATAATATTATTATGTTAAAATACTTGTGATTTTATTATTAATATTATTTGTCGGTAGATTTTCAATTTACTGCAAGGAGCTTATATGGAAAATAAATTTAGAAGAATAGGCATTTTAACATCTGGCGGAGATGCACCTGGTATGAACGCTGTTATCAAGAGCGTTACCTGCGCAGCTATCTCTAAGGGTGTTGAGGTTATTGGCATTCTTGGTGGTTACTCTGGACTTATAAATGATAGAATTCGTCCTCTTACCAAAAATGACGTTGCAGACATTCAGTCATTAGGTGGCACCTATCTCTATTCTGACCGTTGCGACGAGTTTAAGACAGAGGAGGGTATGCAAAAGGCTATTGCTACCTGTAAGAAGCACAATATAGATGGAATTATCGCTATTGGCGGTGATGGTACATTTAGAGGTGCAACCGACCTAAGCATCAGAGGTATCCCTTGTATCGGTGTTTCTGGCACTATAGATAACGACATTACTGCATCAGACATTACAGTTGGCTACGACACTGCTATGAACACTGTTATGAAGCTTGGAGATGCTCTACGTGACACCTGCGAATCTCATGCACGCTGTAACGTAATTGAGGTTATGGGTAGAAATGCGGGCTATATTGCTATAGAAACTGGTCTTGCCTTAGGCGCAATCGGCGTTGCTGTTCAAGAAAAGCCATTTGACAAGGAGGCTCTCTTCAAAAAAATGAAGGAAGCACGTGCAAACGGCAGACGTAGCTTTATCGTCGTTGTTGCCGAGGGTCTCGGTGGTGAATTCAGCGAAAGCCTCGTTAAAGAAATTGAAGCAGCCACAGGTATTGAAACAAGATTTGTTCGCCCAGCTCACATTGTACGTGGTGGCACACCTACACTTGCTGATAGAAACTTTGCATCAAAATGCGGTGCTAAGGCTGTTGAAAAGCTTCTTGATGGGGTAAGCGACGTTGTTATCGTTTCTCGCCACGATGAGATTACATCAATGGAAATAAAATTTGCTCTTATCCTTGACAGAATGTATAAAAACAAGCTCAAGGACGGTGACCTTGAAAAGTTTAGTGAGGCTCAAATTGAGGAAATGAAAAAGATTTGCGATGAAAGACGTAAATACTTTGATGAAATGTACAACGTTGTTAATACAATTGGTTATTAATAAAAGGGACTGCAAAAGCAGTCCTTTTTTTGATAAAATTCAAGCATTTTAGATTATATTATGTTATGTTCATTTGTTCATATATTTATTTGAAGCCAAAATATGATGTTTTTCAAGCATAATAGTGATAAAAAGCGCAAAAAATAAGGCGTTACCGCTCGGTAACGCCTATTTTTTATTAAGATAATTAGTCAGCAAGCTTAATAAGTGCCATTTCAGCGGCGTCACCGCGTCTTGGACCGAGCTTGTAAACCTGTGTATAGCCACCTACTCTATCAGCATATTTTGGAGCTATAACATCAAAGAGCTTCTTTACTACGTCTTCCTTTGTGATGTAAGCAAGAGCCTCTCTGCGTGCAGCAAGTGTATTCTTCTTGCCGAGTGTAATCATTTTATCAGCAACACTGCTAAGTTCCTTTGCTCTTGGAAGAGTGGTCTCGATTGAGCCCTTCTCGAGAAGCAAGGTAACCATACCACGGAGCATTGCTACTCTGTGTTCAGATGTTCTGCCGAGCTTTCTTGTTGGCATTGATTTGTCCTCCTTTGCCGATTCTTAATGCTGTAATTTCGTTACAGTTTGAGCCTATCGCTCTTATTTTTTACTTAGTCCTCTTCTTTTCTAAGAGCAAGGCCAAGTGAATCAAGTTTATTTTTAACTTCATCGAGGGATTTCTTACCGAGATTCTTAAACTTAATCATATCTTCCTCTGTGCGGTTGATAAGATCCTCTACGGTATCGATGCCTGCGCGCTTCAAGCAGTTGAAGCTACGTACAGACAATTCAAGATCATCAATGGACATTTCAAGGTATTTTTCCTTCTTGGTTTCCTCGCGTTCAACCATAGTTTCAGCGTTTCTTGCCTCATCAGAGAGGTCAACAAACAAAGTGAAATGATCGTTGAGTATCTTGGCTGCTAATGAAATTGCATCAGTTGCCCCAATGGTGCCGTTTGTCTCTACTTCTACTGTCAATTTATCAAAATCGGCGATGCTTCCTACTCTTGTGTTTTCAACATTGTAGCTTACGTTGTACACTGGTGTGTAGATTGAGTCAGTAAAGATGGTTCCAATAGCTACTGGAATTTGGCTCTTTATATGGTCATTCTTGTTCTTTTCTTGTGAAACGTAACCACGACCACGCTCAAATGTAAGCTCCATGTAAAAACGAGTACCCTCGCTAAGTGTAGCGATGTGAAGATCTGGATTGAAAATTTCAAGATCTGCATCTGGTGTGATGTCGCCTGCAGTAACCTCGCAAGGACCAACCTTATCAATGCAAACTGTCTTTACAGTGTCAGAACCATGAATTTTTGATACGATTCCCTTAACATTAAGTACAATTTCAGTAATATCCTCAGTTACACCCTCAAGGCTTGAGATTTCGTGTAAAACACCATCTATCTTAATTGATGAAACAGCATATCCTGGAAGTGAGCTTAAAAGAACACGTCTTAGTGAGTTACCAAGAGTTGTACCAAAGCCTCTTTCAAGTGGTTCAATAACAAATTTTCCCTTTTTACCGTCTTCGCTTTCGCTAACGATTGTAATGTTCGGCTTTTCGATTTCTATCATCATAATTAAATAACCCTCCTATATTTCAATATATGCAATTGGTCTTTTTTCCCGCCGTTTGGGAAGTGTCGTTTTACATAACATTGATGTCAACCGTCGTTTCGCACTCCACGTGCGAGCTCTACACCTCCAAATATGGAGGCGTACAGTCGACAAAGAGTTATTATTTTGAGTAAAGCTCGATGATGAGCTGCTCGTTGAATTCGAAGTCGATATCGTCACGCTCTGGCATAGCGATTATCTTTGCAACGCCTGCGTTCTTATCAAGCTCAAGCCACTTTGGTGCAATCTTGTCGCCCATAGCTTCAACGAGTTCCTTAATTTTTGTTGATTCTGTTTCCTTAACAGCAACAACGTCTCCAACCTTAACAAGTATTGAAGGGATGTTTGCCTTGTGGCCATTCAATGTGAAGTGACCGTGAAGCACGAGCTGACGAGCTTCCTTGTGGCTGTTTGCAAGTCCCATTCTGTAAACTACATTGTCAAGTCTTCTTTCAAGAAGGCGGAGAAGGTTTTCACCAGCAATACCCTCTTGGTTGTCGGCCTTTACATAGTAGTTCTTGAATTGCTTTTCAAGAACGCCATAATATCTTTTTGCCTTCTGCTTTTCACGAAGCTGCATACCGTATTCGGTCATCTTCTTCTTTGCAGCGCCATGTTGTCCAGGAGCAGATGTTCTTCTATTTAGTGCACACTTGTCGGAAAGGCAACGCTCACCCTTAAGGTAAAGCTTTGTACCCTCTCTACGGCAAAGCTTGCATGAAGGTCCTGTATATCTTGCCATTTTGTAAGTCCTCCTATTAGATTAAACGCGTCTGCGTTTTGGTGGTCTGCATCCGTTGTGAGGAATTGGAGTTACGTCTTTAATCATAGTAACTTGTAGTCCTGCAGTTGAAAGTGCACGAATTGCAGATTCACGACCCTGACCTGGGCCCTTTACATAAACTTCAACGGTTTTCATGCCGTGTTCCATTGCGGCCTTAGCTGCAGCTTCAGCAGCCATTTGTGCAGCAAATGGTGTAGATTTTCTGGAACCCTTGTAACCAAGCTCACCAGCAGATGCCCAAGAAACAGCGTTTCCTGCTACGTCTGTGATGGTAACTATTGTGTTATTAAAGGTTGAGCAGATGTGTGCAGCGCCTTTTTCAATATTTTTGCGCTCACGACGTTTTTTAGTTACTCTCTTTTCTGCCATTTAGCTACACTCCTTATTTCTTCTTGTTAGCTATTGTCTTTGCAGGACCCTTGCGAGTTCTTGCATTTGTCTTTGTTCTTTGTCCTCTTACAGGAAGACCTTTTCTGTGTCTAGTACCGCGATAGCAGTTGATTTCAACTAGACGCTTAATATTGAGGGCAACCTCACGACGAAGTTCACCTTCAACATGGTAATTTGTTTCGATTTCATCACGAAGCTTCGCGATTTCATCTTCAGTCAAATCTTTTGCGCGTGTGTCAGGGTTGATTCCTGTCTTAGCAAGAATGTCCTGTGCGCTCTTTAATCCGATACCGTAAATGTATGTTAAAGCAACTTCAACACGTTTTGCGTTCGGAATGTCAACACCAGCTATACGAGCCATTTGTTTTCTCCTTTTCGGTTTGGTTAGAATTAGCCCTGTCTCTGTTTGTGCTTAGGATTTTCGCAGATAACCATAACGTTACCTTTTCTCTTAATAATCTTGCACTTATCACAGATTTTCTTTACGGAAGGCTTTACTTTCATTATAAAACCACCTTTCTTATTTAGCGCGCCATGTGATTCGTCCCTTTGTGAGGTCATATACTGAAACCTCTACGGTAACCTTGTCACCTGGCAATATTCTTATATAATTTAATCTTAATTTGCCTGAAATATGGGCGGTAATTATGTGCCCATTAGGCAGTTTAACCTTGAAGGTCGCGTTAGGAAGTGCTTCTGTAACTACGCCTTCAAATTCCATTACGTTTTCTTTTCCCATATAATCCTCTCATTATTCTACGTTATATTCAGTCCGTGACTTGAAGTAACGAGCAAGTCAAACGGTTTAGCTTATCCTTCAAAATTCAGCCGCGTTGAAGGATTTTTTTCTTGGTAGGTTAGTCAACCTTCGTCAAAAGAATGATACCGTTATTTGTTACTGCAATGCTGTGCTCATAATGAGCTGAGAGCTTTCCGTCGAGTGTAACCACTGTCCAGCCATCAGAAAGAACCTTAACTCTTTGTGTGCCCTCGTTAATCATAGGCTCAACTGCTAAGGTCATACCAGGGTAGATTCTAACTCCACGACCTTGTGTTCCATAGTTCGGAACGTTAGGGTCCTCGTGAAGCTCGCTGCCTACGCCGTGGCCTGTAAACTCCTCAACCACTGAAAAGCCATTCGTGCGTGCATGGTTGGCAATTGCATACCCTAAGTCGCCTAAACGCGGATTTGGGGTGTTCTCGATTGCCTCGATGCCCTTATAAAAGCTTTCTTCTGTGATTTTGATGAGCTTTTTGGCGTTTTCGGAAATTTCTCCTACTGCAAATGTTGCAGCGCTATCGCCTGTAAAGCCCTTCCACTCTGCACCGACGTCAATTTTTACAATGTCGCCGTTTTTAAGTATCTTATCATTCGAGGGAATACCATGTATTACCTCGCTATTGATACTGATACAAGCGCTTCCTGGAAAGCCGCCGTATCCAAGAAATGTTGGCTTTGCACCACATTTCTTGATATACGTACGAATTTTATCATCTATTTGTTTAGTTGTGACACCTTCCCTAATCATTTCCTTTGCAACGAGTAATGCTTCGCCGGTAATTCTACCAGCAATCTTCATTAGCTCAATTTGCTCTGGGGTTTTCAACTGAATCATAATTACTTAATTGCGTTCTCGATTGCGCTAAGTGTAAGAGCAGTTGTATCTTTAACTTCCTCTTGGCCCTCAACAAGCACGAGTACGCCCTTTTTGCCGTAGAAATCCTTTAGGGGCTCTGTTTGGTTGTGATAAACATTAAGTCTATCAAGAACAACCTCTGGAGCATCATCCTTACGAATTGAGAGTGCTTCGCCACATTTGTCGCAGTTTGCACCATCATTTGAAGGATTATATAAGATGTGGTAAGAAGCACCGCATTTTGCGCAGACACGTCTGCCACTCATACGCTCAACAATTTTTTCATCCGCAACCTCAAGACTAACAACGCAGTTGATATCAACTCCCATTTTGTCAAGTGCTTCAGCTTGTGGAACAGTTCTTGGGAAGCCATCAAGGATAAAGCCGTTTTGGCAATCATCCTTCTTAAGCCTTTCACCGATAATTCCGATAACAACCTCGTCAGGAACGAGTGCACCCTTTTCGGTGTAAGCCTTAGCAGCTAAGCCCATTTCTGTATTGTTTTTAATTGCTTCTCTTATCATAACGCCGGTAGAAATGGTAGGAATACCATACTTCTCAGCGACTATGTCTGATTGTGTTCCCTTACCTGCACCAGGTGCACCAAGGAAAATCATTTTAAGATTCTTCATAGTTAACTCCTTATTAACCAAGGAAGCCCTTGTAGTGACGCATTGTCATTTGTGCTTCCATCTCTCTTACAACCTCAAGTACAACACCTACAACGATGATGATTGATGTACCGATTGTAGCAAGCTCGCTAAGGTAAGTGAATGACCAGAAAGCGATGTTTACATTACCAACAAATTCATCAACCTTTGCGTATCTAATCCACTCTAATACAACGTTGATTATAAGTGGAACTACAGCGATTACTGAAAGTGCAAGAGCGCCAATAAAGGTAACTCTTGAGAGAACCTTTTTAATGAATGATGATGTTGCCTTGCCAGGACGAATACCTGGAATTGCGCCACCATTCTTTTGTATATTTCCTGCAACCTCTGTTGGGTTAAAGGAAATTGCAACATAGAAATATGCAAACGCAAGAATCATAGCAAATGTGAGTATGCAATATACCCAGTGTGTGCTTGAGAAGATTCTTACAATGTTATACCAAACAACGCGTACAGTTCCATCGTCCTTAACTACAGGAACGAATTGTGATATCATTGCTGGAATTGTAATGATTGCATTTGCGAAGATAACAGGCATTACACCTGCCATATTTAGTTTGAGCGGAATATTTGAGTTTTGTCCGCCGTACATCTTTCTACCAACAACTCTCTTTGCGTATTGTACTGGAATCTTACGCTCACTATCAGAGATGAAGATAATGAACCACATCATAGCGAGAAGTCCTACAAGTACAAATACTGTAAAGATGATTGAACCAACTGGGAATGGGTTTGGTTCAAGTGCTGAGTCTGGAACTGGTACAAACTTGTCGCCAGCACCAAGAGTTTGACCAAGGCCTTTCGCTGAGAGAATACCCATTTCTGTTTGGAACATATTTACAAACTTTGTAAATAGTGGGAGTGCACGGGATACGATATTTGCAAACAAGATGATTGAAATACCATTACCGATACCCTTGTCGTTGATTTTTTCTGCAAGCCACATAACGATTGATGAACCTGCGCAATAGCATGCTACAATAACTACTGCAAGTAAAATGTCAAGCACCTTTTGACCAGCCTCGTTCTCGACAGTGATAAATGTGCTTACTCCGAAGAATGGGTCCTCAAATGCGCCATTGTACTTGAGCAAGAAGTAGTAGCCAAGACCTGTTATAAGTGAGATTGCAATTGTAACATATCTTGTGATTTGGGTAATCTTTTTCTTACCCTCCTCGCCTTGCTTTGCAAGTCTTTCAAGTGGTGGGATTGCAACTGAAAGAAGTTGAATTACGATTGATGCGGTGATGTATGGAGATACACCAAGCGCGAATAGTGAAGCTTGTTCGAATGCACCACCTGACAAGGTGTTAAGGAATTCGAATGTAGTTCCTGTTGTTGACATTGTAAAGTCACCAACGAATGGAACTGGAATAGCTGCACCGATTCTATAAATTACTATAATAAGTAATGTGAATAAAATCTTTTTTCTTAAATCTACAATTTTCCAAGCGTTAGCTAAGGTTTTAAACATAATTATTTCACCTCGGCATTTCCGCCTGCTGCTTCGATTTTCTCTTTAGCTGTTGCTGTGAAAATCTTAGCTTCAACAGTGAGCTTCTTTGTGAGCTCGCCGTTACCAAGCACTTTAAGTCCGTCATATTCCTTGCGTACGATACCACAGTTTACAAGTGACTCAAGAGTTACTGTTGCGCCGTCCTCAAATTTGTTAAGATCGCTAACATTGATAGTTGCATAAGCTTTTGCAAATTTATTGTTAAATCCTCTTTTAGGGAGTTTTCTGTATAGTGGGAGCTGACCGCCTTCAAAGCCTGGTCTTACTCCTCCGCCTGAACGTGCGTTTTGACCTTTATGTCCCTTGCCTGCTGTTTTACCGTTACCAGAACCTGGACCTCTACCTTTACGCCATGCTGCTTTAGCTGAGCCTGCAGCTGGAGAAAGTTCGTGGAGCTTCATATTTTTTCCTCCTTTTGAAATTGATTTTTTAGGATTGATTGTTTTTCAACCAATTTCTGCCCTTTGGCAGTCTTAAGTTATACGTTTTCTACCTTTACGAGGTGTGAAATAACTTTGATTTTGCCTGCCAAAACCTGATCGTTTTTACAAACGATGCTGTTACCAATCTTGGTAAGGCCAAGAGATTTTGCTGTTGCAATTTGGTTAGGCTTGCAAGCTATAAGACTCTTTACGAGAGTTACCTTTACGTTTTCCATCTTATAGACCTCCTTAACCTAATACTTTCTCAGCGGCGATGCCACGAGTCTTTGCAACTTCTTCTACGCTACGGAGCTGCTTCAAACCTTCAAATGTAGCCTTAACTACGTTTGTCTTGTTGTTTGAACGGAGGCTCTTAGCTCTGATATTTTTAATACCTGCAAGCTCTAATACAGCACGAACTGTTTGGCCTGCGATAATTCCTGTACCGAGGGCAGCTGGCTTAAGAAGTACAGTACCTGCACCAAACTTACCAATAACCTCGTGTGGAATTGTTGTATCCTTAATTGATACCTTAATCATGTTCTTTTTAGCATCCTCGATACCCTTGCGGATTGCGTCAGGAACCTCAGCTGCTTTACCAAGACCGTAACCTACGTGTCCGTTACCGTCACCAACAACCATAAGAGCTGTGAAGCGAGCGATACGACCACCCTTTACTGTCTTTGAAACACGGTTGAGTGCAACCATTCTCTCTTGAAGATCAAGAGTAGCTGCGTCGATTTTAATTGACATTATAATTTCTCCTCTTTTTGTTTAATTAACTTAAACAGTGTACAAACCAGAACACTTGCTTTGAAGCTCAATTAGAACTTCAAGCCGCCTTCTCTTGCGCCTTCTGCAAGCTCTGATACACGTCCGTGATATACATAACCGCCACGGTCAAATACAACTGTGTCGATTCCCTTTGCGAGTGCTTTTTCAGCAATCTTAAGGCCTACCTTCTTAGCAGCCTCCTTATTGCTTCCGATACCTTCAAATCCGGCCTCCATGGTAGAAGCGGAAACGAGGGTTACGCCTGCCTCATCATCAATGATTTGGCATGAGATATTCTTGTTTGAACGATAAACGCATAGACGTGGACGGCTTGCAGTTCCTGAAATCTTTCCACGAACTCTTGCATGTCTCTTAAGTCTTTGAGCGTTGCTATCTTTTCTTGATACCATCTTTTTCCTCTCCTTTCATTATTTGCCGGTCTTACCGGATTTACGACGAATCTTTTCGCCTTCGTATTTAATACCCTTGCCCTTATATGGCTCTGGAGCTCTTCTTGAACGAACATATGCTGCAGTCTCGCCAACAACCTGCTTGTCAATACCCTTAACGATAATTGTATTTGCATCAGGTGTTTCGAATGTGATTCCCTCTGGAGCATCTACGATAACTGGGTGTGAGTAACCAAGTGTGAGGTTGAGTGCTTTGCCTTGCATTGCAACTCTGTAACCAACACCGTTAACCTCGAGCTTCTTTGAGTAGCCCTCTGTTACACCAACTACCATGTTGTAAATAAGAGTTCTTGTAAGACCATGAAGTGCGCGGTCTTCCTTTTCGTCGCTTGGACGAGTAACAGTGATTACGTTATTTTCACAAACAACGTTCATTCTGTTGTGATAATTTTGTGTTAATGTACCCTTAGGGCCCTTTACGGTAACAACTGCGTTAGCTGCATCTACAGTAACTGTTACGCCAGCAGGAACATTAATTGGAGCTCTTCCTATTCTTGACATATCTGTTACCTCCCGTATTACCAAACAAATGCGAGTACTTCGCCGCCAACGTTTTCACGTCTTGCTTTTTTGTCTGTCATAATGCCCTTTGAAGTAGATACGATAGCAATACCAAGGCCGTTCATAACCTTTGGCATATCCTCACAGTTTGAGTAAATTCTAAGACCTGGCTTAGAAACTCTCTTAATACCGTGGATAACCTTTGCTTTTCCATCATACTTAAGTGTAATTCTGATTACGCCTTGTTTGCCGTCTTCGATAACGGAAACTGCCTTAATGTATCCCTCTTCAAGAAGGATGTCAGCGATTGCCTTCTTCATATTTGAAGCAGGAACATCAACTGTTTCGTGTTTTGCATTGCTTGCATTTCTGATTCTTGTAAGCATATCTGCAATTACGTCTGAAATTTGCATTTTATTTTCCTCCTAATTATGCAAGGCACCAAGCTTTGCTGCCGAGTATTTCATCGGCCGCTTACCGATGGTTAAACTTACGTTTCCTTTCGGTTAGATTGGAGTGAATACTCTTTGTATTCGTTATTTTTATAATTTAAATTACCAGCTTGCCTTTCTTACACCTGGGATTTCACCAGCATAAGCGAGCTCGCGGAAGCAGATACGGCAAACGCCGTACTTACGGAGATAACCGTGAGGTCTGCCGCAGATTTTGCAACGGTTGTATTCTCTTGTTGAATACTTTTGTGTTTTTTGCTGTTTAAGCACCATAGCTTTCTTAGCCATCTTCAGTCAACCTCCTAATTATTTCGCGAATGGAGCGCCCATAAGTGTAAGGAGCTCTTTTGCTTCTTCGTCTGTTGTAGCTGTTGTTACGAATGTGATATCCATACCACGGATCTTGTCAACCTTATCATATTCGATTTCTGGGAATATGAGTTGCTCCTTAAGACCCATTGAGTAGTTACCACGACCGTCAAAGCCGTTTGCGTTGATACCCTTGAAGTCACGTACTCTTGGAAGTGCAAATGTGAAGAGTCTGTCCATAAATTCGTACATTCTCTCGCCACGAAGTGTAACCTTTGCACCAATCTTTACGCCCTCACGGAGCTTAAAGTTAGCTACGCTCTTTCTTGCGTATGTTGGAACAGCCTTTTGACCTGCGATCATTGAAATTTCTTCAACAATCTTATCAATTACCTTTGAGTTGTCTTTTGCATCACCAGCGCCAACGTTGATAACGATCTTGTTGAAGCGTGGAATTTGCATTGTGCTCTTGTAAGCAAACTTAGTCATAAGAGCAGGAGCAACTTCATTCTTGTATATTTCTTTCATTCTTGACATGTCAGTTACCTCCTATTAAAGCTCTTTTCCGCATTTTGCGCAAACGCGTACTTTCTTACCGTCAATAACGGCGTGCTTAACTCTTGTGCCCTTGTTGTGCTTTTCGCACTTTGAGTTTTGGCAAACTAATTGTACCTTTGATGCGTACATAGCGCCTTCTACCTTAAGAATACCGCCTGTTTCGCCCTGTCTTCTTGGCTTTTGGTGCTTGGAAACAATGTTTGCTCCCTCAACGATAACCTTGCCTTCCTCTGGGCTTACAGCGATTACCTTACCCTTAACACCCTTATCATCACCAGAGATAACGATAACTGTGTCATCACGTCTTACATGCATTTTCTTCATTATCATTTACCTCCAATTAAAGTACTTCTGGTGCAAGAGAAAGAATCTTTGTGTATTCCTTTTCACGAAGCTCTCTAGCCACTGGGCCAAAGATACGTGTTCCTCTTGGTGTTTTGTCTTCTTTAATAATTACTGCTGCGTTCTCATCGAACTTAATGTAAGAGCCGTCTGCACGACGTACGCCCTTAGCGCTTCTTACAATAACAGCCTTTACAACGTCGCCCTTCTTAACAATGCCACCAGGAGCAGCCTTCTTAACTGAGCATACAACTACGTCGCCGATGTTAGCATATCTTCTGCCTGTACCGCCGAGTACTCTGATGCAAAGAAGCTCCTTAGCGCCTGTGTTGTCGGCAACCTTCATTCTGCTTTCTTGCTGAATCACTTTCTTTATCCTCCTAATAAGGTTTCCCTAAATTTCGGCACATTGTATTTTATAATGTACCCTCATAAAGGATTAGATTATTTAACTTTTTCTATGATTTGAACAAGTCTCCATCTCTTTGTCTTTGAGAGAGGTCTTGTTTCCATTACTTCAACGATGTCGCCGATTGAGCACTCGTTGTTTTCGTCATGAGCGTGAATCTTTGTTGTTCTCTTGATGATTTTGCTGTATACTGGATGCTTTACGTTATCTCTTACAGCAACAACAATTGTCTTGTCCATCTTGTTGCTAACAACAATACCAACTCTTGTTTTTCTGAGGTTACGTGTCTCTGTCATAACTCATTTTCCTCCATTACGCATTCTTCTCGTTGAGAATGGTTTTTACACGAGCGATGTCTTTTTTAACATCTGCAATCTTGTGAGGATTTTCGAGCTGGTTAATTGCATGTTGGAAACGAAGATTAAAGAGTTCTTCTTTGAGTTCTTTAAGTTTCTTTTCAAGCTCTTGTACACTCAAATTTCTAATTTCAGTTGTTTTCACAGCCTTATTCCTCCTCTGCCTCGTTTTGCTCTCTTGTTACAAACTTACATTTGATAGGGAGCTTATGCATAGCGAGACGCATAGCCTCTCTTGCGATTTCTTCAGAAACGCCGTCCATCTCGAACAATACTCTGCCCGGCTTAACAACGGCTACCCAATACTCTGGTGAACCCTTACCTGAACCCATACGAGTTTCAGCTGGCTTCTCAGTGATTGGTTTGTCAGGGAATACCTTAATCCAAACCTGACCGCCACGACGAATATATCTTGTCATAGCAATACGTGCTGCTTCAATTTGGTTAGCTGTGATCCATGCTGGCTCAGCTGCAACGAGACCATATTGTCCGTTTGTAACCTTGTTTCCGCGTGAAGCCTTACCCTTAAGGCGACCTCTTTGTACACGTCTGTATTTAACTCTCTTAGGCATTAACATTAGCGCTCGCCTCCTTCGGTGTTCTTAGGAGCACGTGGTGCTCTGCGTGCATTGTTACGGCCTTCCTTTGCGTCCTTGTTGAACTTTCTTCTTGGTCTGTCCTTCTTTTCTTCAGTTGTTTTATTAACCTCGGAAAGGATTTCGCCCTTGTAAATCCAAACCTTAACGCCTATCTTACCGTAAGTTGTGTTAGCCTCCCAAAAACCATAGTCGATGTCGGCTCTGATTGTTTGAAGAGGAATTGTACCCTCGTGGTAGTGCTCTGTACGAGCAATTTCTGCGCCTGCAAGACGACCGCTACAAGCGATCTTAATACCCTTAGCGCCAAGACGCATTGTTCTACCAATCGCTTGCTTCATAGCACGACGGAACGCGATACGTCTTTCAAGCTGGCTACAAATGCTTTCTGCAACGAGCTGAGCGTCAAGGTCAATTGGCTTAACCTCAACTACGTTTACAACTGCCTTCTTGCCAGTAAGCTTTTCAACGTCTTCTCTAATCTTATCGATTTCTGAACCACCCTTACCGATGATCATGCCAGGCTTTGCACAGTGGATAAATACCTTAACTGTTTCCTTAGCATCTCTTTCGATTTCGATCTTAGAAATACCAGCTGATAAAAGCTTGTTCTTAAGATGTTCTCTTAAATTATAGTCAGATACAAGGATATCGCCGAACTTTTCGTCAGATGCGTACCATCTTGAATCCCAATTCTTAATTACGCCAACGCGCAATCCATGAGGATTAACCTTTTGTCCCATAGTCGACTCTCCTTTACTCTTTTTCTGCCACTTCTACTGTGATGTGGCTTGTTCTTTTTAATATTCTGTTAGCGCTTCCCTTACCTCTTGGCATTACTCTTTTGAGCATATGGCTGCCAGCTGTTACAAAGCACTTTGAAACATAAAGTTTTGATTTGTCCATGTTATGATTGTTTTCAGCATTCGCTACTGCACTAGCAAGAACCTTCTCAAGAATCTCAGCACCTCTTTTTGGTGTGTTCTTAAGAATGGCTGCTGCCATTTCAACATCCTTGCCACGAATGAGGTCAAGAACTATTTGAACTTTGCGAGGAGCGATGCGAACATCATAAAGGTATGCTTTTGCTTCCATTAGATGTTAGCCTCCTATTATTTACCGTTATTAGATGTTTTTGATCCTGCGTGACCTTTGAATGTTCTTGTAAGTGCAAACTCACCGAGCTTGTGACCTACCATATCTTCGGTTACATATACTGGAACATGCTTTCTGCCGTCATGAACAGCAATTGTGTGTCCAACAAACTCTGGGAAAATTGTTGAAGAACGTGACCAGGTCTTCAAAACTTTCTTCTCGCCTTTTTCGTTCATAGCTACTACACGATTGAAGAGCTTTTCTTCTACGTAAGGCATCTTTTTCGAACTTCTGCTCATTATTTCTTCCTCCCTTATCTACCGTTTCTTCTCTTAACGATGTATTTGTTGGTTCTAGCCTTCTTGTTTCTGGTCTTGTAACCAAGTGCAGGTTTACCCCAAGGAGTAACAGGGCCTGGTCTACCAACTGGAGACTTACCTTCACCACCACCGTGAGGGTGATCGCATGGGTTCATTACTGAACCACGTACTGTTGGGCGAATACCCATATGACGTGTCTTACCTGCTTTACCAATCTTAATGGTGTCATGCTCGATGTTACCGATTTGACCAATTGTAGCCTTGCAATCAAGTCTTACAAGTCTTACCTCACCTGAAGGAAGACGAACTTGTGCCATGCCGTTTTCTTTAGCCATAAGCTGAGCTTGTGCGCCAGCTGTACGAGCAAGCTGACCGCCCTTACCTGGGTAAAGCTCAATATTGTGAATAATTGTACCTACTGGAATATTTTCAATAGGAAGTGTGTTACCAGGCTTAATGTCTGCATCTGCGCCAGAGTAAAGAACGTCGCCGTCTGTAACTCCGAGAGGTGCAATTACATAGCTCTTCTTACCCTCTTCATTTTCGAGAAGTGCGATATATGAGGTTCTGTTTGGGTCGTACTCGATACCAACAACAGTTGCCTTAGCGTCCTCTCTCTTGAAGTCGATAATTCTGTATTTTTGCTTATTTCCGCCACCATGATGACGAACTGTGATCTTGCCGTAGCTGTTACGTCCTGCGTGCTTCTTCTTTGTTTCGATTAAGCTCTTTTCAGGAGTAAACTTTGTAACCTCGTCAAATGAAGCTACTGACATATGTCTTCTTGATGGTGTCGTGGGCTTATATTTCATTGTTGCCATTTTAGCTTACCTCCCACATTAGTTCAAGCCGTTAAAGAACTCGATTTCCTTTGAAGAAGCTGTAAGTGTTACAATTGCTTTCTTCCATTCAGCTGTATAACCGAAGTGGTATCCAAGTCTCTTTGGCTTTTTCTTCATATTAATTGTATTTACCTTTGCAACCTTAACGCCGAAAAGCTCTTCAACTGCATTTGCAATCTCTGGCTTTGTTGCGTCAGCTGCAACCTTGAATGTGTATCTCTTGCTTGAGATGCCATCCATTGACTTTTCTGTAATAATTGGTTTGAGGATTATATCCTGAGCGAATTTCATTACGCATATACCTCCTCTAATTTCTGTACTGCAGCTTGTGCAAATACGATTGTGTTGCAGTTGAGGATGTCATAAACGTTAAGTGTGTTTGTGTAAGCAACCTTAACGCCAGCGATATTTGCAAGGCTCTTAACTACCATTGCGTTTGGAGCATCAAGAACTACGAGAGCCTTTTTGCCTGCGCCAACGGCTGTTAGCATGCTTGCCATTACCTTTGTCTTGTAGCTTTCTGCTACGATTGAATCTACAACTACCATTTCATTGTTTGCTACCTTAGCGCTAAGAGCACTGAACATAGCGATTTGCTTAACCTTCTTATTAAGCTTCTTTGTATAAGAACGTGGCTTTGGACCAAGAGCGATACCGCCGTGTGTCCATTGTGGTGAACGTGTTGAGCCTTGTCTTGCTCTACCAGTTCCCTTTTGTCTCCATGGCTTTCTTCCGCCACCAGAAACTTCACTTCTTGTAAGTGTTGACTGTGTACCTTGTCTTTGGTTGAGAAGATATGTTCTCACTGCAGCGTGGAGGACAGCCTTGTTTACTTCAGCACCGAAAATAACGTCGGACAATGTGATTTCGCCAACCTCAGCGCCAGTCATATTTACAACTTTAATACTTGGCATTGTTTATTCCTCCTTTGATTATGCTTTTACGCTGTCGCGAAGAACTACGATGCTGTTCTTTGCACCTGGAACGGCGCCCTTAACTGCGATAAGGTTCTTCTCTGCGTCAACTTTAACGATTTCAAGGTTTAATACTGTAACTTGCTCGTTACCGTATTGACCTGCCATTTTCTTGTTTTTGAACACTCTTGATGGTGTTGAGTTAGCACCCATTGAACCAACTTGACGGTGGATTGGACCTGTACCGTGTGTTGCTTGGAGCATGTGATGGCCCCATCTCTTAACTGCACCTGAGTAACCGTGACCCTTTGTAATGCCTGTAATGTCGACCTTTTCGCCTGCTGCGAAGGTATCGGCTGCTATTACATCGCCTACGTTGTACTCTGCGCCCTCGAGTCTGAATTCCTTGAGATGCTTCTTTGCTTGAACGCCTGCCTTCTCAAAATGGCCCTTAGCTTGTTTGTTTACGTGCTTTGCAGATACGTCTTCGTATCCAACCTGGATAGCATTGTATCCATCTGTTTCTGTGGTCTTCTTTTGTGTAACCACACAAGGACCGGCCTCGATAACTGTTACAGGGATTACTGCGCCGTTTTCAGCGAAGATCTGTGTCATACCGAGCTTCTTACCGATAATTCCTTTTTTCATTTTGCTTTCCTCCATATTATTTGGTTATTGGTTGACGTTTTGTTTTTGTCGTAGCCTTCGACACGTCAACTTGACCTGACCGTCATCATAGACTTACGCTTGTGAGTAACTGTAAGCTGCTACTGCTCGGTGGGGTATGGCTTTTTGCTTAGCGAGAATTAAAGCTTAACTTCGATTTCTACGCCAGCTGGTAATTCAAGACTCATGATAGCGTCAAGTGCCTTCTTAGATGGCTTAACGATTTCGATAAGTCTTTTGTGTGTGCGTTGCTCGAACTGCTCACGACTGTCCTTGTACTTGTGAACCGCACGGAGAATTGTTACAATCTCCTTCTCGGTTGGGAGTGGAATAGGACCTGATACTGTCGCGCCGTTTCTCTTAGCCGCATCAACAATCTTTTCAGAAGCTGAGTCAACGAGCTTGTGGTCGTAACCCTTAATTCTTACTCTGATCTTTTCATTTACTGCCATTTTGCTTTCCTCCTTAAATAGAAATTTGACGGGGACTTTTTGCTCTTACACCGTCCCGTGTGTTTCCTTCACCTGCTTAACAAATCCGAACCTTGCGGTCCGGTACAAATGCAAGCGGGTGTCTGCCAAGCCTTTGTTGGCGGGAGATACACTAAGCTGCATTTAACTGCTTTGTGAATCGGATGCACTCCACGAAAATTCCCCTCAAACGCCATAGCAGTAGGACATTTGAAGCAACCTTTCGCTTCACTGCACACCAAGCGTAGATAATTTTATCATATATATAGGGAATTGTCAACATTTTTTTTAATTTTTGGGATTTTGCATTTTTGTCAAACGTAAAAAATAAAGCTGTTTTTGTGCACTTTGACGAAAATTTGTGCTATTTTTTGCAATTCTGCCCCAAAAAAGGCTTGATTATGTTTAAATTTTCTTGATTTTTCCTAAAAATTTCGTATGATTGCACAAATCGTGTTTTTTGTCGATTTTGTTTTTTTCTACCTATTTATATATAGTTACTATTATATAAGGATTTTTCATAAGCACTATTGGCTTCTCTTTTGGATAGCTTTTTAATAAAAAAACGGATTTTCAGCGAAAAACTGCTTGTTTTTCTGCCAAAAACCCGTGATTTTTGCATTATTTTTTACTTTTTATGTCCATAATATGCATTTGGGCCGTGCTTTCTGTCGTAATGCTTTCTTAAAAGCACCTCTTGCATTCTTTCAACGTTTCCATTTGCTTGATACATTAAGATTTCCGTGTTGTACGCCATCATAGCAACCTGCTCAAGCACAACCGCAGCCTCAACAGAGGATTTTGCGTCATCACCCCACGTAAACGGTCCGTGTGAGTGAACAAGTGCAGCGTGCATTTGCTGAACACCTGTTTCCTTAAGCGCCTCTAAAATTACTGTGCCTGTTTCCTTTTCGTATTGACCCTTAATTTCAGCATCGGTCATTTTTCTTGTGCAAGGAATTGTTGTTCCGAAATAGTCAGCATGAGTTGTTCCATATGGTGTAATGCCCCTGCCCACTTGAGCATAAATAGTAGCCCATGGTGAGTGAGTATGAGTTACACCACCGATTTCCGGATATGCCTTATAAAGCTCCAAGTGAGTTGGTGTATCTGAGGATGGCTTAAGTGTTCCCTCGATAACGTTTCCATCAAGGTCGATAACTGGTAGCATATCAGGAGTTAAATCATCGTACTCTACTCCTGATGGCTTAATTACAACCAATCCTTTTTCTCTATCGATTCCACTTACGTTTCCCCAAGTGAATGTAATAAGATTGTATTTCACAAGCATCATATTTGCTTCATATACTTCTTTTTTAAGTTGTTCTAACATTTTTCCTCTCCTTTTTTGTCAAAGCTATAATTATAGTATCAAATTTTTTAAATTTAGTCAATACTTTATTCTATTTTAAGCCACTTTTTACTAAAACGCTTGATTTTTATTATTTTCTGTGATAAACTCATAATAACTAAGTATGTAATGTCTTTTAATCAAATTTGGAAAGGATTACTTAAATGAAAAAAGTAAATCGATTATTTAAAATTTTCATTCCCGCGCTTTTAGCGGCAACCTTGCTTGCTTTGGTATTTGCGATTTTAGCAGTAGTATTGACCTACAACCACTCTACAGGCAACATTGAAATGATGTCACCTCTTTCTATTTTCTTTGTTGCAACTTTATTAATCGCCTTGATTGTACCAGTAGTTTTCGCTATTTTGTTTAAGGAATTAAAAATCACAAGGACAAAAAGAGACTTAATTGTTGTAAAAATTGCAGCGCTTTTTCTTTGCATTTCAATCATCGCTTTTGAAGTTGTCGATATGATTTATATGGGAAAAACTGAATTCTTGATTTGGCGCTTTTTAAGACTAATTGTTTCCTTTTTCTTTATAGCGCACACAATTTTCGCAATTTTGCCATCAAAAACAAATATCGTTCCATTCGCAAGGCACTGTGCAAGCGCAGGCGCACCTATATTCGCTATTTTATCAGTATTATCATTCTACTTCCCTGGAGATTCCGAGGAGCATTTTCCTGACTATCTAAAAATACTGTTTGTAATCGCATATTCACTCTTTGCTCTTTACGCGCTTTATGATTTCAAATGGAAGCTTGTACCTACAAACCCACGCTCATACATGGCACTTTCGTCAATGACATTTGTATTTACAAGCATTGTTTCTATTACATCTGTTGTGGCAATATTCGCAAACGAAGGAATGGTAGCAAGCAACAGATTCATCCTTTGCATCTTTGAAGCAATACTACTCCTTGCCTTTTCCTTCATTGCACTATCAAAGACACTTGCAATCAAAAAAACCGTTGCCCACGTCGTGAAGATTTCCGAAGAGCATGAGGCGAAGGAGTCAAACGTCAAAAGAAAAAAATAAGCCACCACGTGGATAAGTTTAATAAACAAAACGGACTGAAAAGCAGTCCGTTTTTTGTTAGTTTTTTTATAAAAAGTGGCGAGGAGTGTCTGTTTTTTGAGATTATGCCATCTTTTCAAACTTTTCCTGAGTAATCTCGTATTGTGTTGTCTTGCCAGCAAGAACCCTTTCAAACTCATCAATCATATACTCTGCCATTCTTTCAACCTCATTTGCTTGGCTACCAGCGATATGTGGTGTCAAGAAGATGTTGTCAAGTCTGTAGAAATCGCTTCCCTCAGCAGGTGGCTCATCAATAGTAACGTCAAGAAGCGCACATATATCACGTCTTTCGCGAAGCACCTCAAGCATCTCTGGCTCATTAACCTGTGCGCCACGACCAGTGTTGATAAATACTGTGTTTTTCTTCATTGACGCAAAATGCTCTTTTCTAAAGATGCCAACAGTAGCAGGAACGTTTGCTAAGTGGTTTGAAACAACGTCGCACTCAGAGAAAATTTCCTCAAGTGATGCTTTTTTTGCACCAAGCGCCTTAACCGCACTCTTTGGCAAAAACTCATCATATACATAAAATTCAAGCTTGAACTTGCGCAGAAGATGAATAACCTTTCTGCCTATCATACCAGCACCAATAATACCTACCTTAGAATTGTAATTACCCTGGTGTGATTTTGAATATTCAACAGCCCTATCATAGTGGCCACGTCTTACCATACGCATTGATTGGAAATAGCCCTTGTTTGCAAGCAAAATTTGTGCCATTGTAAATTCCGCAACAGGAATTGCGTTAGCAGCAAATGCGCTAAAAAGTCTAATCCCCTTGTCAAGATAGTGCTGACCAAAGTATTTTACTGAGCCAGCTGCGTAAAAAAGTGCCTTTGCATTTGGAAAAAATCTTGCGAAATCATCCTTATCCTCGGTGCCTCCCGGCATTGACCAAGTGGAGAAAATATATTCTACATCCTTGAATTTTTCAGGATTTGCTTCTAAATCGTCCTGTGAGTAAACAGTATCAACGTCAATATCAACTAAGCCCTTAAGCCTTTCCTTTGCCTCGGTTGAATAAACATAGTCAACTGTTTGTGACCTATTTGCCAAAAATATTGCTTTCATATCGTATTCCTTTCCCATATTGCCATTTCACTTAATAAAAGCATACAACTGTATTTTCTCATAAATTCCATCTTTTGTCAAGCATTTACCGAAATATTTTTATACTTTTTAACTATGTTAAACTTTATTTAATTTTTCCAAGTCTGCCTTCCTCGTTTTTCTTGACAAAATTGCACAATTATGGTATCATCATTATAGTATATATTATAAAAAGGAGACCCTTTATGGCGAATATTCCATTAAATAAAGAGGCTTTTTTAAAGCTATGTGAGGAATCGGGCACTACCTTCCCTTATTCCGAGGATATTTCTTGCTTGGCAAAGGATATTACCATTGCTGGCAAAAAGGTTAACAACAGAATTGTATATCAAGCAATGGAGGGCTGTGACGGCACGTACGACGGCGCACCTGACGAGCTTACATACAGAAGATATTTACGCTTTGCACGTGGTGGTGCTGGTATTATTTGGTTTGAGGCTACTGCCGTTATGGGCGAGGGCCGTGCCAACCCACGCCAAATGTATCTAACAGAAAAAACCGAGGACGAGTTTAAGAAAATAGTTAACGATATCAAAGAAACCTGTATTAAGGAAAACGGCTTTGAGCCCGTTGTTATTGTTCAGCTTACTCACTCAGGTAGATATTCTAAGCCAGAGGGCACCCCTGCCCCACTTATTGCTTATAACAATCCTATTTTTGAAAAGGACAACCCTATTGACAAATCAAGAATTGTAAGCGATGAGTATCTTGACACCCTCACAGAAAAGCTAATTAATGGCGCTGTATGGGCAAAAAAGCTTGGCTTTGATGGCGCTGATATCAAGAGCTGTCATAGATATCTTTTAAGTGAAATTCTCTCCGCCTACAACCGGGAGGGCAGATACGGTGGAAGCTTTGAAAACCGTACCCGTTTGCTAACAACTGCGGTTAAGGAGTCGAAGATTTTAACTGGCAAGGACTTTATCATCACCTCTCGTCTTAACGTATATGATGGATTTGAATATCCATATGGCTTTGCTGTAAGGGAGGGCTGTGGAATCACCCATGACTTTACTGAGTCAAAAATGCTTGTTAAGCAGCTTGTTGCAAACGGCATTGATATGATTGACATGACTATGGGCAATCCATATTTCAACCCACACGTTAATCGTCCATACTCACAGGGTGGCTATATCCCACCTGAGCATCCTATGCAGGGCGTGCAAAGAATGCTTGATGGTATTTCTGAAATTGCAAGCGAGATTAAGGGTACTCCTGTTATTTCTTCTGGCATTTCATTCCTTGGTGCAGTTAGCGCTAACGTTTGTGCTGGTTATATTAGCGAGGGCAAGTTTGATTTTGCAGGCTACGGTAGAGAAACTCTTGCTTACCCATCTTGTGCAAAGGCTATTACAAGTGGTGAAAACTTAGACCCTAAAAAGCTTTGTATTTGCTGTAGCAAGTGTACAGAAATTATGAGAAAGCCAGGCGGAACACCAGGATGTGTAATCCGTGATGGCGAGGTTTATATGCCTCTTTACAAAAAATTGGTTCTTGGAAAGGAATAATAAAATGAAGGTTGCATTTATTACAGGCGCGGCAGGTGGAATTGGCTATGCTTGCGTTGAAAAATTTAATAAAGAGGGCTACGCTATTGTAGCTATGGATATCGTTCCTACAGATAAGGTAGGCGATAAATTTGCAAACATTAAGGAATACATTTATATTAGTGGCAATCTTGCAAGCGCTGAGGATAGACAAAGCGCTGTTGAAGCAGCTATCAACAAATATGGCAAAATAGATGTTCTTGTAAACGTTGCAGGCGTTGCCCCAAGGGTAAGAGCTGATATCCTTGAAATGAGCGAGGAAAGCTATGATTTTGTAATGGATATCAACCTAAAGGGAACATTTTTCCTCACCCAATTGATTGCAAATCAAATGATAACACAATACAAAAACGAGGGCACTAAGGGTTACATTGCAAACGTTTCCTCCTGCTCTGCTTATACCTCATCAACAAACCGCGGTGAATACTGTATGTCTAAGGCTGGTGCTACTATGATGACAAAGCTTTTTGCAGATAGACTTGCAGAATACGGAATCACAGTAAACGAAATTTGCCCCGGAATTATAGCCACAGGTATGACCGAAAAGGTTAAGGAAAAATATGACAACCTTATTGCTGGTGGTCTTGTGCCACTTGGCAGATGGGGACTTCCTGAGGACTGTGCAAATGCAATTTATACTCTTTGCTCAGGCATGCTTGGCTACACCACTGGTCAATCAATTATAGTTGATGGTGGTATGCACATTCAAAGACTTTAATTTATTAAATTAATCGGAGAAAAAATGAACGAAACAACTACTATTTATAAAGGTGTCAGCGTAAGAAAAATTACCGTTGACGCACTTGTTGTGGGCACTGGTGCTGCTGGATATAACGCTGCGCTAAGGCTTGATGATTACGGCGTTGGCGACGTTGCAATTGTTACCGAGGGCATTAAAATGGGCACCTCACGCAACACTGGCTCAGACAAGCAAACATATTATAAAATGAACCTTTGTGCCGACTACCCAGACTCTCCAAAGGCTATGGCACAGGACTTTTTTAACGGCAAATGTGTTGATGGTGATATTGCATATGCTGAGGCTGCGCTTTCAGTTATGTCCTTTTTGCACCTCTGCGAGCTTGGTGTTGAATTCCCTGTCAATAGATATGGTGAGTACGTTGGCTACAAGACCGACCATGACCCACGCGCACGTGCGACAAGCGTAGGTCCTCTTACATCGAAAATGATGACTGAGTGCCTTGAAAGGGCTGTTGGCAAGAGAAACATCAAGGTTTTCGACAAGCTTCAAGTTATTGATTTTATCAAAAACGGCGACACCTGTGTGGGAATTTTATGCTTAAACAAGGCTTCAACCAGTGAAAATGACCGTTTCGTGCTATTCAATGCAAAGAATACAGTTTTAGCAACTGGTGGTCCTGCCGGCATTTATTCAAATACTGTTTACCCTATTGGTCACCATGGCGCAACCGGTGTTGCATTTGAGGCTGGTGTTAAGGGCAAAAACCTAACAGAATGGCAATATGGTCTTGCATCCACTGCCCCACGCTGGAACGTGTCTGGTACATATATGCAGGTTCTTCCTCGTTTTGTTTCAGTTGATGAAAGCGGAAATGAATACGAGTTTTTAAACGATTACTTTGATGACATCGGCACTTGCTTATCTAAGATATTTAGAAAGGGCTACGAATGGCCATTTGACTGTAAAAAGGTATTAAACGGCTCATCAATTATAGACCTTCTTGTGTTCCGTGAAAACGTAATGAAGGGGCGCCGTGTTTATCTTGACTTCAGAAAAAATCCATATGGACTTGACGAGCTTCCATATGACAAGCTTGATAATGAGGCGCGTGAATATCTTGAGAATGCGCACGCATGCTTTGGCACGCCTTTAGCAAGGCTTCAATTTATGAATATGCCAGCGTACGATCTATACCTATCAAAGGGTGTTGACCTTGAAAAGGAAATGCTTGAGATTGCTCTTTGTGCTCAGCACAACAATGGTGGACTTGATATTGACATGTGGTGGCAAACAAATGTGCCTAACCTATTTGCTTGTGGTGAGGTTGCAGGTAGCCATGGTGTTTATCGTCCTGGTGGAAGTGCGCTTAACGCAGGTCAGGTTGGCTCAACCCGTTGTGCACAGTACATTTCAAAGCACCAAGAAAATGACAAGGCAGATGCAAAAATCTTTGACCAAGTGGCTGAAATTGCTGTTACAAAGCATTTAAATATTACACGCAACATTCTTGGAAACGATGATAATGTTTTGTCCTTAACCGAGAAATATCAAAAGCTCATGGATGAGGTGGCAGGCCCTATCCGTAATGCTTCAAAATTTGACGAGGCTATTAAAGAATTCGGTGATGCTTTTGCTGATTTTGATAAAATCGTGAGTGTAAGCAAGGAAAGCAAGCTTTGGCTTGCCTATCGCTTACGTGATGCATTGCTTGGCGAGATGATGTATATTTACTCGATGAAATCATATGTATCAGCTGGCGGAAAATCCCGTGGCTCTGCAATTTACACATCTGAAAATGGTACAGCGCCAGAAAAGATGGAGGACGTATTTCGCTTTGAGCTTGACGCTGGTGCGCTAAACGATAGGATATTTGAAATAACATATTGTTCAGACCTTGGTGGGTCTATCGGTGGTGGCGCACGCCCAGTTAGACCTTTGCCAGAGGGTGGCGGATTCTTCGAAAACGTTTGGCGTGATTATCGCGAAACAAAAAACATTTATTAAAAAGCAAGGCTCAGGCAATAAACACAAGAGAGAGCCTGAGCCTTAACCATATTTGTGGCAAAAACAGCCACAGGGTGCGATTTTTAGGAGATTATTATGAAAAGTGGACTTGTTTCCGTTTCCTTTAGAAAGAAAGGAATAAAGGAGCTTATTAAGGCTACTAAGGAAAGTGGACTTGAATACATTGAATGGGGTGGTGACGTACATATCCCTATGGGAAACGTTAAGCTTGCGCGTCGTGTGCGTAGGTTAATGCATGGAGCAGGGCTTAAATGTGCTTCCTACGGCTCATATTTTGGTCTTATGTACCACTGTGATGAGCACTTTCCTATGCCCTTTAAAAAAGTTTTAAAAACAGCCAAGGCGCTTGGTGCTAAAACAGTAAGAGTTTGGCTTGGCTGGCCACGCTGTGGCTGTAAGAAGGGCTGTGACCAATACGTTTGTGAAAACGGCTACAAGCGTGCTGTAAGGATAACCAAGAACCTTTGTGACCAAGCGAAAAAATTCGACCCTAACCTTACTCTTTCAATCGAGTGTCACTTTGCAACCTTGACCGACGACTACCACGAAACGCTTCGTTTTATAAACGACGTAAATAAGGACAATTTAAGGCTATATTGGCAACCAAACCATTCAAAGGGCTTTGAATACAATTTAGAGGCATTAAAGGCTCTACTCCCTTGGATTACAAACGTACACGTATTTAACTGGGACAAGGACGCAAAGAAGTACCCTTTATGCGAGGGCACGGGCGACTGGAATAAATATTTAGAGGTTCTAAATGATGAAAACGCCGAGGGACGTGTCTGTTTTCTTGAATTTATGCCTGACGGAGAGCTAACCTCTCTTCCTTGCGAGGCTAAACAGTTAAACGCTTTATTAGGAGAACTAAAGAAATGAATTTAATAGGAAAAGCTGCTGACCCTCAGTTTTGGTCAGAGATAAAAAACAAACCAGAATTCAAGCCTATGCTTGATGCTTTAAAGCGCGATTTTGAAGCAGACGGTATGGATGAAATCCCTTGCACTAAGTTTTCAAAATTCCGTCTGTTTCACGATATAGGTGACCGCTCAATTTACCAGGTGGATTTCTTCAAGCGTCAGCACAGAATGTTTATGCTCACCGCGATGACTCTTATCTACCCTGATGAGCCAAAGCATCTTGAAAGATTGCAAGACACAATTTGGGAAATGTGCGACCAATACGTTTGGGCGCTCCCTGCTCACATGCCTAACATCACCGAAAATAACAACTCAGAGCTTGACCTTGACTCAACCACAGTTGGCTATGCTCTTGCGCTTATTAAGGCAATGCTCGGTGATAGACTACACGATTTAATTAAAGCAAGAATCGATGCCGAAATCGACAGACGTATTGTTAAGCCCTTCCTTGAGAAGAGATGGCATTGGGAATTCAGAGAAAACAACTGGACAACTGTTTGCTCTGGTGCTGTTGGATGTTGTCTAATGCTTAATCGTCCTGAAATTTTCGACCTTGTTCAAGACAGAATCAATCACAATATGGCAACATACGTTGATAACGGATATCGTGATGATGGCGTTTGCACAGAGGGTGCAGGCTACTGGAGCTACGGCTTTGGTTATTACCTCACCTATGCAGAAATGCTAAAGACCTATACAAACGGCAGAGTTGACCTTACCAAGGGTGAAAAGGTGAAAAACATTGCAATGTTTTTACAAAAGCTTTTCCTTGACGAAAACGTTGTTGTCAACTACGGTGACTGTGGCAGCCGCGTAACAATGCCAATTGGCTACTTCTATCTACTTAAGACAATGTTCCCAAATGACGTTGAATTGCCACCTGAAAACACATTTGCATATGACGTACACTATTTTACATATTTCTTAAACTCATTCCGCCTTTATGACCCATCATTTGAATCAGCAAAGCTTTCAAAGAACGCAGAATACTTTATGGCTGACCAAGGCTGGTTTACAAAGCGCACACCCAAATATGGCTTTGGCTGTCGTGGTGGTTCAAACGGTGAAAGCCACAACCACAATGATGTTGGATCATTCATTTTCTCAAAAAATGATAAGCAGGTGCTTGTTGATATGGGTGGACGTCCATATACAAGACAATATTTTGAGCATCCAGGCAGATATGATTTCCTTGAAACCTCATCAAGAGGTCACAATGTGCCGATTATAAATGGTAAATATCAAGGCAATGGCGGTGAAAGAGCAATAACAACATTTGAAAATGGTGTTATTAAAATGGACTTTGCTTGCATCTATCATCAAGAGGAGCTAACAAAGCTTGTGCGCAACTATACACCAGACGAAAATGGTGTTACAATTACAGATCAGTTTGAGGGTGCAAAGGAATTTACCGAAAGGCTTATAGCCCTTACTGAGCCAACTATTGAAGATGGCAAAATTACTGTTGATGGTGTAACTGTAACTTACGATAGCTCACTTGCAAAGGCAAGATATGAAACAGAAATACACGCACTTAAGCTTGATGTTAATGGCGAAATTACCAAGGGACAAACAGTATATCTTATAAGCATTGATGTAAACGAGCCAAAGGATGAATTCACCTTTAGAATTGATGCATAATATCTCGTAAAGTCAATAAAACCAAGCCTTATTATTATATGCTCATATGTTCATATATTTAAGAAATGTAAAAGGAAGCCTTTTGGGGCTTCCTTTTTGCTTTATAATTTGTGTTGAATGATGCTTATTTGCTTTGGTAAAACTCTAACGTCGGCAACGCTTTCGTCATAAAGCTCACCATCTGCGGAGATAGTTTCACAGCCCTCGACCTTAACACCTATGCATCTTTTATAAATTACATATTTTTCAGCCTTAGGAATTACCTTACAGGCTTCGGTGTCCTCAATTAGCGTGCCATTTTTGAATTTTCCAACTAACTTTATAAAGGTTGTTGCCTTTACATTCTTAATAATTGTTACGTCAAGCGTGCCTGAGTCAAGCTTAGCACCTGGGACTGCCTTAAAGCCTCCACCATACCATCTGCCATTTCCTATTGCAACAAGCAGTAGCTTTTCCTCTATAACCTCAGTTGTGCCGTCCTCATATGTAAACGTAACCTTTACATCAAGTGGCTTTTTGTGCAAGAGCTCACCAACAACACCAAGTATATAAGCGGCCGAGCCATTTATAAGCGGTAGCTTTTTAAGTCTGTCTGCACGTTTTACAACGCCACAGTCAAAGCCCATATTTACAATATTTGCAGCATATCTATCATTAAACTTCATTATATCAGTAACAAACTCGTCAGGCATATCGTCAAACGAGCGAATGAAGTCATTTCCTGAGCCGATTGGTACAATTTTGAGCATCGCCTCGTCTTGACAGCCACTGTCCATAATTGCGTTTACCGCACGATGCACTGTGCCATCGCCACCATAAACGGTGAAGCAGGTGTCAGGCTCAATTTTGCACGAGTCTTTTATGAAGGCGCTTGTCTCTGTGGGAGATTTTGACATATACGTTTCGTCAGTTTCCTTAATATGAGAACGAACCCTTTTCGCTGTGCCCTTGCCGGCAAGTGGGTTTAGTATATGTAAAATTCTTTTAATTGTGCGCCCTAAGCTGGTTTTGATTTTTTCCATTATCGCTCCTAAAAATTAATCAACAAGCCAGTTTACAAGGTCAGTTTCTTCAAAAGCTCTATCCCAGCAATTGTGTCCTAAATCATCGTATGTAATAAATTCTACGCTTCCACCATTTGCTTTTATGGCATTAACCATAAGCTCAGAATATGCAAATGGCACAACGTCATCACGCTTTCCGTGAAATGCACGAACAGGCATATTAATAGCCCAAGCGCGCCAGCTCATACCACCTGAGCAAAGCGGTGCAATTTTGTAAAACCTATGTGGGTGAGTCATTGCAAGCTCCCAAGTGCCGAAGCCACCCATTGAAATGCCACAAAGGGAAATCTTTTTTTCGTCAATTTGGTTGTTTTCAACTATATAGTCAATAAGCGCCATAACCTCGCTTTTAAGGTCATACCACGTAAATGGATGACTTAGGCATTGTGGGCTTAACGTATAAGCGCGCACGCCTGCATGCTCTTCGTTTTTAGTAAAGAGCTTAGGTATGCAATATACCTTTAACGCATCTACGTTGTCACCACGCTCACCAGCGCCGTGTAAGAACACAATAAGAGGTAATTTTTCGCCCTCTTTAATGTCATTTGGTGCTGTTAATATATAGTTTAACTTGTGTGCCTCCTTATTAAAGGTCGCACTTTTTTCGCATATTACCATTTGAAATTGTTCCTTTGTGGGGGTTGCTATTATTGTTGTTTCTTAACAATACACGGTAATTATACCATATTTTGCTCCATTTGTCAACCTGTGCCTTATACGCGCGCGTGCAAGAAAAAAGAAGACCTTGGAATATAGGTCTTCTTTGGGTTTTAAGATGCAATGTCCAAAAGATATAATTCTTTATGCTCAATAGAAAGAGACGAAAGCTGTAGTTTGGTAAGATGTATATTTATTCTATTGTCTTTTATGCTAACGTCTATACTTTCAGCTTGAAATACTGGCAAATTTTGTTCCGCAAAAACTGCATCATACGCTTCGCGTGCTTTGTCTATTTTCCCTTGCAGAACATTTATTTTTTCTTGTGTATCTAAAATATCATTTCTCAACTTTTCAGCCAAAAATTCGCCATCTACTATATATGCATTCAATAAATCATCTCCATAATATTCAACTGCTTCGTGATATCTGTGTTTTGGCCATTTCACACCTTCTGGCGTTCCACTGGTGTATAGTATTTCTCCATATTTTAGTAGCTCACCATCTTTTAAAATCTCATTTTGTTTTTTCAAAAGATTTTTGCTTTGCAAATACTCTTGATTATATTCTTCATATCTTTTGCCTTCATATATAAAATCCTTTGATATAGAAGCATACGGGCTTATTTCGATTTCAAAGCAGTCATCATCCTTTGCGTTCTTTATGAGTTCATATAGTTCATAAGAAACTGAAAATCCATTGTATTTATATTTTATTCCTTCTACAGAGACATCTTCAGAACTTGTATCTGAATCGGTTGCTTCTTCTTGATTGTTTATTATGCTAGCAATTGTCACGCCAAAGATTCCGGAAAAAATTAAAACAAAGCATGCCACAGCTGGAATGATGTGTTTCCATATTAAAATACGATTTTTCGGCTTTTCTTTTAAAAAAGTCTCTTTTGTTTTAAAATAATCCTCTATTATGTCATCATCAAGCTCCCCGATTGCTTTTATTATCATTTCACTCATATGCTCACCCCATTTCTTATCAGGTATAACCTCAAGCCTTTTTTTATTTTTTCAAGGGATTTATAAACATTAGAAGGCGTAACCCTCATTTCTCTCGATATCTTTTCAATTGAGTTGGAAAAATAAAATCTGCCAACAAAAATATATCGTTGGCGCTCTGTAAGTGTTCTCAGATATGTATTTATCAATTTAGAGAGAGATTTTACATCTAAATTTTCGTATACGTTCCCCTCTAATTGCAAGCAGTATTCAAGCTCTTCAATCGCGATTTTGAATTCAGAAGGAATGGCTTTTTTGTTGCTTCTTTTTCTATATAAATCAATAGAAACTCTTCTTGCAATTTTTGCGATAAATGCCAAAAGTGCGCGAGGGCGCGCTGGAGGAATTGCATTC
Organism: Clostridia bacterium; assembly: GCA_017501545.1. Lineage (GTDB taxonomy): Bacteria > Bacillota > Clostridia > Oscillospirales > CAG-272 > RGIG2000. The sequence continues at coordinate 81,138 of JAFVWS010000014.1, forward strand.
CAAACATCAAGGTATGTATCATTTTGACATTCTTCACTATCACCCTTGTCGTTTAAAATGTTATAAGCAATTCTAAATACAACTTCGCCATATTTGTTGTCCGTTTCTGAAATAGCATTTTCTTTTCTTTGCCAATATAGTTCTATTATTTCTTCATCTTCAAGTGGAGAGCTCTTTTCCTTTAGCATTTGTAGCACACCTCCTTTTCAATTTTCGCTTTCTTATTTTATTATAACACGTTTTTATTGTTATGCGCAAAAACAAGCCTAAAAGGCTTGTTTTTTATTTTAAGAATTAATAATAATTGATATTATATGTAAGAGCTATCATTCTCACCCCATCATTCATCGAGAAGGCTTTAAAAAGCCGATATATCTGGAGTCGCATATAAAGGATACCTTATAACATATTGATTGTAATATATGTTAGGCATTTGGATAATGGCATTTTTTGTTACTGTCAAAGATATGATATTATCCTCAATTATCGCTTCTTTATCCATTAATTTAAATACCGAAAGTGCTTTTTCAAGCTGTATTCTTTCTCCGGCGCGACAAGCCTCGTTCATTATACTATTTCGTTTATTCATTTCAGCTTTCGCCAATAAAATATCATTTTCCAGCTCTTGCTTTAAAAACTCTCCGTTTACTATATAGCTTTTGAGTATTTTTTCACCATAATATTTTTGTGTTCTTTCGTTGTATTTTTTCTCCGACCACACTTCACCATCTGGCGTTCCAGTAGTGTAAAGTTTTTCGCCATACTTTAGCGCATCTCCTTCTTTTAATAAATCTTGCAATTTCTCAACAAGCATTTTGCTTTCCTGATACTCTTCCTCATATTGTGCACAACTTTTTCCGTTATAGACAAAGCCATCCGGCAGTTTTTGTATGGGTAAAGCGTGCACCTTAAATGTTCGTTCATTCTCAGCATTAACAATGTCATTATACAAGTATAAATCCAGATAAAAGCCTTCATACCATCTGGTGCCTGTCAACAAAAAATTCAACTCATCAGTACTGTTGTCACCTTTCTTGCTAACACAGGATACTGTTACAAGTGAAATAATCAACAAACTACATATTAAGCATACAAGCTTAATTGATATTATTTTATTTTTTGGTTTTTTCATATATAAGCACCTCGCTTTCATTCTTTCACTAATATATGTCGAGATTTTTTCTAATTTTTGGAATGTTTTTTAATTTTTATTTATATAAAATAAAAAAGACCCATTCAAGGGTCTTTTTTATGTACTTAAATTATTTAATGATTTCGCCGTAAACTGTACCGAATGCGCAGGAAGCATTTGCCTCGTCCGTGTCGATGTGCATTGCTGCTGAGAAGTTTGGATGAACTCTTACTACAACGTCATCAAAGATTGTTGTTCTATCAGAGGTAACCTTAACCTTAACGATTTCCTTGTCGCTAACGCCAGCCTCCTCAGCCTCTGCTGGTGTAAAGTGAATGTGTCTTTTTGCGATGATAACACCCTCGCTTAGCTCTACCTCACCACATGGGCCAACTAATTTGCATGGAGCTGAGCCTGCAACGTCGCCACTTTCTCTAACAGGGGCTGTAACACCAAGAGTACGAGCGTCTGTAAATGAAACCTCAACCTGTGAAGCCTTTCTTGCTGGGCCAAGGATGCTTACTCTTTCAATAGACTTCTTAGGGCCTACAACAGTAACTCTTTCTTGGCAAGCGAACTGACCAGGTTGGCTTAAATCCTTAATATTTGTAAGCTCATAGCCCTCTCCGAAAAGAATGTCAATGTGCTCACGTGAAAGATGCACGTGACGTGCGCTTGTTTCAACTAAAACCTTGTTGTTCATAATTTATATCTCCTTAATATTTTTTCCGTATATTATATTAGCACACTTTTCCTAAAATGTAAATATATAAAAAGTTTTTTCGACAAAAATTTCCTAATAGGTAAAAAAGGAAGGCGCCTGCCTTCCTTTTTGCTTCGGACAGTCGAGGAACAAATTAAATAAAAATCCACCAGCTTAGCTGGTGGTTTTTCATTTTCGGGCATAGCCCTCATACTACTGGCTACGCACAAGTGCGTATATGACGACCTGCCAGTCACGCATATTGTTACTGGCTACCCATTAAATGGGTCGCGTGGG
>JAFVWS010000015.1 GCA_017501545.1 Clostridia bacterium
ATTTTTTTTGCACTTTTTTGTGTGCTTTTGAAAGGATAGGAGCAAATATCTTATCGTCATGAGCATCGGTAGCGACTAAATCAATTAAATGCTTCTTAAGTGCCCATTTAACTATTCGTGCGGTTTTGCCAAGCCCAAATTTTGTAATAGCGCTGGCGTTTGATTGAATGGTTACGCCAGAGCTTTTTAGTTCATTTAAAAGAGAAGGCTTTTTTATGATGCAGTCATATCTTTCAAAATGCGCCAAAACAGGCTTGTACCCTTTGCGAAGTAACTTTTGGGTGGCGTTTGTTAAGTCAAATTCGCTAATATGGGGAGAAAATTCAATAAGCACGTATTTACCATTATTGAGCATTTTGCAATTTTTATTTAAAAGAGAATCACAAATATCGTTATGATACATAATTTCATTTCCCAATAACAATTGCATGTCTGGGTGCTTTTCAGCAACATACTTCGCGGCTTTGTTGAAACGGCGCAAAATATGTGCGTTATATTCTTTGATTTCTTCCTCGTCATTAAATCTGTAAATTTTAAAATGTGGAGTAAAGCAGATTGTTTTTATACCATCTTCATACGCTATGTCAAGCATTTTTTCCATCATTGCTTGATTTTTTGCACCATCATCTATTGAATAGATGAAATGATTGTGCAAATCAATGAAGCTGTACATAAAAACACTCCTTACATAAAAAATCATACATTGATATTTTAGCACAACGTATTTATTTTGTCAATACAATAATATATAATAAAATAGAAAATTGAATAGCCAGTGTGCAGGTTGACAAAATGCAATTTTTTTGCTAAAATCTATTCTTGATACACAAGTGGGAGGTGAAGAATTGAAATTTTTATTTTGTGCAGTTAATAGTAAGTTTATACACTCGTCTTTGGCACCTTGGTACTTATCGGCATCGGTTCAAGCATCAGGCTCTGATTCTACAGCTGAAGTCTTTGAGGCAACGATTAACGAAGCCCCTGAACAAGTGCTTGAAAAAATAATGAAATATGAATTTGACGTGATAGGCTTTTCTACTTACATTTGGAATAAAAATTACATTATGTCCCTTGCTAAAAAAGTAAAAGAAAAGAGAAATGTAACCATAATTTTAGGTGGACCAGAGGTTAGCTATAACGCCTGTGAAATTCTTAGAGAATATGATTTTGTTGACTTTGTTGTTAGCGGAGAAGGAGAAGAGCCATTTGGGCGCCTTGCACAAGGTGAAAAGGTAGAAGAGATTAATGGTTTTTCTTATAGAAAAAATGGAGAAATAATTATTAGCGAGCCATATATACCTAAGAGCCCTCCACCATTTCCATATACGAAAGAATATTTCGAAGCTTTAAAGGGGAGAATAGCATATTTGGAAACAAGTAGAGGCTGTCCATTCCACTGCGCATTTTGCCTTTCTGGCAGATGTGGAGGAGCTAGATTCTTTGACATGGAAGAAAGCAAAAGAAAAATATTGCTTTTAGCCAACAGTGGAGCGCAAACAATAAAATTTATTGATAGAACCTTTAATGCAGATAAAAAAAGAGCCAACGAAATATTTCAGTTCATAATAGACAATTACGGCAAAAATGTGCCTACCAGTGTCTGTTTTCACTTCGAAATAGAAGGAGAACTGGTGGATGAAGCAATGCTAAAGGTTATTGAAAAAGCGCCAAAGGGCTTGTTTCAGTTTGAGATAGGATTACAGAGCTTTAACGAAAAAACCCTACTATATATAAATAGAAGAACTAACATAAAGAAGCTTGTCAATTCTATAAAAGCAATGATTAGCCTCGATAATATTCATATTCATATTGATTTAATAGCTGGTATGAGCTATGAAAATATTGAAAGTCTTGAAAATAGCTTTAATCGTGCAATAGAATTAAGACCTCATATGCTTCAATTTGGTTTTTTAAAGCTTTTACATGGCGCAGAAATGCGCGAAAACAACGAAAAATTCAAATTCGAATTTTCACATAATCCTCCATACGAGGTTATATCAACTGAATGGTTAACCAAGGAAGAACTAATTCAACTTCACACTTTTGAAAACACCTTTGAAAAGCTGTATAATTCCTCTAGATTTTATAGAACTTGCGAGTATCTTTTTTCATTGACCGAAAGTCCATTTAAGCTAATTTTTGATTTTGCACAGTTCTGTGAAAGAAGAGTAACGGCAAATACGCTTGATGACTTTACAGAAGCTATTTACAGTTACTTTTCTAAAATGCAAGGCGTTGATGAAAAAATCCTTAGGGACGTGTTAGCAATTGACCGATTAAGCACAAACAAAATGGGTGTGCTTCCTGAATTTTTAAAGGTACATTCACCATTGATAAAATCACACTTGAATTTACTTGAATCAAGTCCTGAAACAAGAAGAGAAAAGGGAGTAAAAAGAGCGGCAACGGTTTTGCTTTCTGAACCAAGCTTTGTGTATGTGGATTACAAAAATGCTGATAAAATGAAAAAAACTTACAAAATAAATAAAATTACTATTAATTATGACGAAAATTAAATATTATTTAAAAAGGTATTGAAATTATAAATTAAATGTAGTAAAATATATGCGAAATAAATTAAGGAAGTGAAAAATAGATGTCAGAATGCACACACGACTGTGCAAGCTGTTCTCAAAAGTGTTCTCAAGGAATACCTAAGGAACAATTGAATCCACTAAGCTCTGTAAAGCATGTTATAGGTGTAGTTAGTGGAAAGGGTGGCGTTGGAAAATCCATCGTTACATCAATGCTTGCGGTTTTAATGCAAAGAAAAGGTTATAAAACAGCTATCCTTGATGCGGATATTACTGGTCCATCAATCCCAAGAAACTTTGGAATTAAAGAAAGAGCAATGTCAAATGGTGAATACCTATTGCCAGTTTCCTCAAAGACAGGAATTGATGTAATGTCAGTTAATCTTTTGCTTGAGGATGAAACGAGACCGGTTGTTTGGCGTGGTCCAGTTATTGCAGGAACTGTAAAGCAATTTTGGACAGACTGTGTTTGGAATGATGTTGATTATATGTTTGTGGATATGCCTCCAGGAACTGGTGACGTTCCATTGACTGTTTTTCAGTCATTACCAATAGATGGAATTGTTGTTGTAACAACACCTCAGGATTTAGTTTCTATGATTGTTGAAAAGGCAACAAAGATGGCACAAATGATGAATATTCCGATTATCGGTATAGTAGAGAATATGAGTTATATTCTTTGCCCTGATTGTGGAAAGAAAATTTATATTTTTGGCGAAGAGAAAATTAACAAGGTAGCATCCAAGTACGGCTACGAGCTTCTTGGTAATTTGCCAATGGATGGCAAGCTTGCTTCACTTTGTGACAAGGGTATTATTGAGCTCATGGAAAATGATTATCTCAATAAGGCTATAGAGGCCATCGAAAATAAATTTAGTCAAAATTAATATTTATATAAAAGGAGTTCCCTATGAAAAAGAAAATGACAACCGTTGCTTTCAATGGCACAGCTGAGCAGCTTGCACAGCTTGATGAACTCATTGCAAAGCACAAAGGTGAAAAGGGCGCACTTATGCCAATTCTTCAAGGTGCACAAGGTATCTATGGATACTTACCAATTGAAGTTCAAAAGCATATCGCACTTTCAATGGATGTTCCTCTTTCCGAGGTTTACGGAGTTGCAACATTCTATTCTCAATTCATTTTGAATCCAAAAGGAGAATATGCAGTTTCAGTATGTCTTGGTACAGCTTGCTACGTAAAAGGCGCTGGCTTGCTTATGGACAAGCTTGAATCTCTACTTGGAATTAAGAATGGTGAGATTTCAGATGACAGAAAATTCAGCTTAGACGCTACTCGTTGCATCGGTGCTTGCGGACTTGCGCCAGTGCTTACTGTAAACGAAGAGGTTTATGGCAGACTTACACCTGATATGATCAAGGGTATCCTTGACAAATATAACTGAGAAAGGCGGAAATGAAAGATGATTAAGAATATCGCAGAATTAACAGCTATAAGAGATGCTTATGCTGGTAAAATTAATTTCCGTAAACATGATGCAGGAGCAGAAGTATCTGATGGAAACATCAAAAAGCACGTTTTAATTTGTGGTGGCACTGGCTGTACATCATCAAAGAGTGTTCAAATTAAGGCTAAGATGGAGGAGGCTATTAAAGAGGCTGGCATCCAAGATGAGGTACAGGTTGTACTTACAGGATGCTTTGGTCTTTGTGCTCTCGGTCCAATCGTAATTGTATATCCTGAAGGAACATTCTATTCAAGAATTGAAATTAAGGATGCAGAAACAATCGTTAAGGAGCACTTGGTTGGTGGCACCCCAGTAAAGAGTCTTCTTTACTCTGAGACAGTAAAGGGTGACGAAATCCTTTCACTTAATGAAACTGCCTTCTATAAGAAGCAAAAGCGTGTTGCACTTCGTAACTGTGGTGTTATTGACCCTGAGTGCATCAACGAGTACATAGGTACAAATGGTTATTTGGCACTTGCTAAGGTTGTAACAGAAATGACACCAGACGATGTTATCAATACCATTCTTGAGTCTGGCATTAGAGGTAGAGGAGGCGGAGGATTCCCAACTGGTAGAAAGTGGATGTTCGCTGCAGCTCAACCTAAGGGTCAAAAGTACGTTGTATGTAACGGAGACGAGGGTGACCCAGGTGCATTTATGGACCGTTCAATCCTTGAGGGCGACCCACACGCACTTATCGAGGCTATGGCTATCGCTGGTTATGCTATCGGTGCTAACCAAGGCTATGTTTACGTTCGTGCAGAGTACCCAATCGCTGTAAATAGACTTCAAGCAGCTATTGATGCTGCAAGAAAAGAAGGCTTGCTCGGAAAGAATATTTTCGGCACAGACTTTGAATTTGATATGCAAATTAGACTTGGCGCTGGTGCATTTGTATGTGGTGAGGAAACAGCCCTTCTCACATCTATTGAGGGTAACAGAGGTGAACCACGTCCACGTCCTCCATTCCCAGCAGTTAAGGGTCTATTTGGCAAACCAACAATTATAAACAACGTTGAAACATATGCTAACATCCCACAAATCATCCTTAAGGGTGCAGACTGGTTTAAATCCATGGGTACAGAGAAGTCCAAGGGTACAAAGGTATTTGCTCTTGGTGGTAAGATCACAAATACTGGTCTTGTTGAAATTCCTATGGGTACAACACTTCGTGAAGTAGTTGAGGAAATCGGTGGTGGTATTCCTAACGGCAAGAAGTTTAAGGCTGCTCAAACAGGTGGTCCTTCTGGTGGATGTATCCCAGCTTCTAAGTACGATGTTGAAATCGACTATGATAACCTTATCGCTCAAGGCTCAATGATGGGCTCGGGTGGTCTTATTGTTATGGACGAAGACACTTGTATGGTTGACCTTGCAAAGTTCTTCCTTGAATTTACAGTTGATGAGTCATGTGGTAAATGTGCACCATGCCGTATCGGTACTGTAAGACTTCTTGAAATTCTTACAAAGATTACTGAGGGTAATGGTGAGATGGAAGACCTTGATAAGCTTGAAGAGCTTGCTAACTATATTAAGAGCGCTTCACTCTGTGGTCTTGGACAAACAGCTCCAAACCCTGTTCTTTCAACACTTGCTAACTTCCGCGATGAGTATATTGCTCACATCGTAGACAAGAAGTGTCCAGCAGGCGTATGTAAGAATCTCTTCACATACAAAATTGATCTTGATAAATGTATGGGCTGTGGCTTGTGTGCAAAGCAATGTCCAGCAGAGGCTATCTCAAGAACAGACTATGTAGCTGAGGGTCATAAGCTTGCATCAATGCAAATTGACGCTTCTAAGTGCGTTAAGTGTGGTGCTTGCTTACCAAGCTGTAAGAAATTCAATGCAATTTATAAAGGTTAATGGAGGAACTAATGATGGAAAATATGGTAAATGTTAAAATTAACGGCAAAGCTTATTCAGTTCCTGCTAATTCAACCATTTTAGAGGCAGCAAGATATGCTGGAATTGATATTCCTACACTTTGCTATTTGAAAGATATTAACGAAATCGGCGCTTGCCGTCTTTGCCTTGTTGAGGTTAAGGGTGCAAGAGGCCTTTGCGCAGCGTGTGTATATCCTGTAAACGAGGGTATGGAAATTCAAACAAACACCCCTGCTATTAGAAAAGCAAGAAAGACAAACCTTGAGCTTGTTCTTTCCGCACATAAAAAGAAATGCTTAACTTGTGTACGTTCAACAAGCTGTGAGCTTCAAAAGCTCTGCCTTGAATATGGTGTTGATGAAGACCATTTCCAAGGTAATAACAACGTATATCCAATCGATAGCACAACTCCTTATATCGTAAGAGATAACGAGAAGTGTATTCTTTGTCGTCGTTGCGTTGCCGCTTGTAAGAATATGCAAGCTATAGGTGTTATCGGAGCTAATGACCGTGGCTTTGATACACACATTGCTTCAGCATTCGAGCAAACACTTGATCAAACATCTTGTATCGGATGTGGACAATGTATCGTTGCTTGTCCTGTTGGCGCTCTTTATGAAAAGGACGACACACAAAAGGTTCTTGATGCAATTGCAGATCCAACAAAGCACGTTGCTATTTGTGCTGCTCCATCTATTCGCGCTACACTCGGTGAGTGCTTTGGTTATGAGCCTGGTACAGACGTAGAAGGAAAGATGGTTGCCGCTATGAAGGCTCTTGGCTTTGATGGCGTATATGATATGAACTTAACTGCTGACCTTACAATTATGGAAGAGGCAACTGAGTTCCTTGGTAGATTTAAGGAAGGAAAGAACCTCCCACTTATCACATCTTGCTCACCAGGATGGGTTAAGTATTGTGAGCACTATTTCCCAGAATTTACAGACAATATTTCATCCTGCAAATCTCCACAACAAATGTTTGGTGCTATGTATAAAACATATTACGCACAAAAGGTTGGACTTGATCCAAAGGATATCGTATTTGTATCCGCTATCCCTTGTACAGCAAAGAAATTTGAGGTTACAAGAGATCATCAAAATGCTGCTGGCGTTCCAGACGTTGACATTGCTATCACAACACGTGAGCTTGGAAGAATGATTCAACAAGCAGGCATCGACTTCAAGGCACTTGAGGACGAGAAGTTTGATGAACCATTTGGTATCGGTTCAGGTGCTGGCGTTATCTTTGGTGCAACTGGTGGTGTTATGGAGGCTGCACTTCGTACAGCTGCTGAGGTTATCGAGGGTAAAGAGCTTCAAAAGCTTGAGTTCGAAAACGTTAGAGGTACAGAAGGCATTAAGAAAGCAACATATAAGATTGGTGAAGTTGTTGTTAGAGTGGCAGTAGTTAGCGGTACAGCTAATGCTAAGAAGCTTCTCACAGCTATTAAGAATGGTGAGGAGAAGTACGATTTCATCGAGGTTATGGCTTGTCCTGGTGGATGTGTAAATGGTGGTGGACAACCTACACAACCTGCAGTTGTTCGTAACAACGTTGATCTTAAGGCTCTTCGTGCAAGTGTTCTTTACACCGCAGACAAGAATATGGACCTTAGAAAGTCACATGAAAACTCTGCAGTTAAGATGCTTTATGATGAATACTTTGGTGCTCCTGCAAGCCACAAGGCTCATGAGATTCTACACACAAAGTACGTTAAGCGTGGACTTTAATTAAAATTAAAAAGCTGGCTTGATTTTGAGCCAGCTTTTTTAGACGCACATGGTCGCGGGGAATCCCAAAATCGACCTGTGCGTCTTTTTTTTTCAGACAAGTGTTTATGTATTGACAACACTTTTTTAATATGATATAATTATTAATAGAAATATGTAAGGGAGAGTGTAAGGGTGATTTTTTCTTCATTTATCGCTGATTTTTATGATATTTTATTCGAAATAATGAAATTTATTCTTATATTTGGAATACCGATATTTTTATTTTGTTTTGGTGTGTTTTTTCTTGTAAAAATCTTTTTTATGCCTGCATTTAGAAGTGGAAGAAAGAGGCAAGAAAGAACCGATGAGGCAAAGGTCATAGGCAAAAGAGATGAGGTTTTATCGAATCCAAGCGGCTTAATTACGTTATACTATGTTACTTTTGATTTAGGAAATGACCTTTTGGAGCTAATGGTCCCTAAGGGAGAATATAAACGCTTAAATTATGGGGACTATGGAAAACTGGCACATATGGGAGATAGATTTGAACGATTTGATGTAACAGTAAAATCAACCGAAGAGACAAAGGGACAATCTGAAATCGTCGGTAGCACGATGAGATCGTCTTTGAATGAAATATTACAGAATAAAAGGGAATAAAAAACGCAAGCATTTGCTTGCGTTTTTTATATTATATATCCCCCGTTTACACCTAAAATTTGACCGGTAATAAAGCTGGAAGTATCATCACAAAGAAACAGCATTGCGTTTACAACATCGCTTGCTTTTCCAATTTTACCGAGGGGAGTGTCCGTTTTTAGTTGTTCTAAATCCTCTTTTGAAAGATTTTTATTCATATCAGTGTCGATAACACCAGGGGTAATACAGTTTACTCTAATGCCAGATGGACCAACCTCTTTTGCAAGAGCTTTAGTTAGTCCTATTAGCCCAGCTTTTGAAACGGAGTAGTGAACCTCGCATGACGCGCCAACCTCACCCCACATAGAGGAAACATTGATAATTACGCCATCTTTTTTCTTAATCATATCAGGTAATACAGAGCGAGAAGCGAAAAATGCACTTGAAAGGTTTGTGTCAATCATTTTACTCCACATTTCATCAGTTATATCGGTGAAAAGAGAAAACTCATCAATTCCTGCATTGTTTATAAGAATGTCAATGGAACCGAATTGCTCTTTTGCCTCTAAAATAGCGAGATTTACAGAGTCGCTTCGGGAAACATCACAAAAAATAGCAGAAGCACCAGTTTCTTTGGCTAAATTTAAGGCATTTTCTTTTGATGAATGATAGGTAAATGCAACTTTATAGCCACATCTTGTAAATTGCTTTACAGCTTCAGCACCAATTCCTTTGCTTCCACCGGTAATAAAGACAGTTTTATTCATATATTCCTCCCCAAAAAACTCTTTATGATATTTTAACATAACCGGATGAAAATGTAAATATATTTGTTGACTTTATTTTATCAATATGATAAAATTATAATGATAGAATATTGATACAAGGAGCAAAAAATGAGATTTTACGAAAACCCTTTAAAGACAAGCGAAAACAGAGAAAAGCCAAGATGCTATTATATTCCAAAGGGAGCTGCACAATTTGCATCACTTAATGGCAAATGGCGATTTGCTTTCTTTGAAAACGGAGACATGGCAACTGAACCAGAAGAATGGGATACAATATATGTACCATCTTGCTGGCAAATAAAAGGCTATGAATGCCCTAACTATACAAACATAAATTATCCTTTTGCTTGCGATATGCCTTATGTTCCAAATATAAACCCAATGGGTATGTATGAAAAGGACATTGAGATTTCCTCTAAAAATAAGGATTTCTATTTAGTGCTTGAGGGTGTTGCAACATGTGCTGCTGTTTATGTAAATGGTAAATATGTTGGTTTTACTCAAGGAAGCCATTTACAGGCTGAGTTTAAAATTTCAAAGCACCTTAAGGTAGGTAAAAACACAATTAGAATTTGCGTACACAAGTGGTGCTGTGGCTCATATCTTGAGGATCAGGATATGTTTAGATATAATGGTATTTTCCGTGATATCTATCTTTTGGCGCGTCCTCAAAATCACATTGTTGACTTTGATATTACAACTGAAAACAATAAAAAAATTATTGTAAAATCAGATAAAAATGCCATTGTAAAATTGTTAGATCAAGATTTGGTTTTGGACAAAAAGGTAGGAGAAGTGTGCGAATTTACCATTAAGAATCCTCGTTTGTGGAATGCTGAGTCCCCATATCTTTACACAATTGTTTTGGAATACAATGGCGAAATAATTGAGCAGAAAATTGGCTTAAGAGAAATTAAGGTTTCAGCTAAGAATGAGCTTTTAATCAATGGTAAGCCAATAACAATGAAGGGTGTTAACCACCACGATACAATGTACGGCAAGGGCTGGTGCATGACTGATGAGGATATGAGAAGAGATGTTGAGCTCATCAAATCCTTGAACTGTAACACTATTAGAACATCACATTATCCACCACATCCAAAGTTCCTTGAGCTATGCAATGAGTATGGTATTTATGTTGTTTTGGAATGCGACATGGAAACGCATGGATTTTTGAGAAGAGAGCCAAATGTTGGATATAAATACGATATGGAAAAGCTCGCTTGGCCTGCAACCAATCCTGATTGGGAGAAGGAGCATGTAAGCAGAATGGAGCGCACATATCAACGTGATAAGAACCAAACATCAGTTATCATGTGGTCACTTGGAAATGAGAGTGGATATGGCGAAAACTTTGGGAAAATGATTGATTATCTAAAATCAGTCGACAGTGAGCGCCTTGTACATTTTGAATCAGCTACTACAACGTGTGGAATATCCGAAGAAGGTCTTTCCAAGGTGGATGTTGTATCTCAAATGTACACATCTCTGGGCGACATCAAAAAGCATATGGAAGAAAAGACCTTTGATAAGCCATTTATGCTATGTGAGTTTTCTCACGCAATGGGTAATGGTCCTGGAGATGTATGGCAATATATGGATCTCGTTTATAAATATCCACAATACATCGGTGGTTGCATTTGGGAGTGGGCTGATCATTCAATTGTTGTAGACGGTGTTGCAAGATATGGTGGAGACTTTGAGGGAGAGCTTACAAACGATATTAACTTCTGCTGTGATGGTCTTGTATTTGCGGACAGAAGCTTTAAGGCGGGTACTCTTGAGGTTAAGAATGCCTATGCACCTATTAGATTTAAGTATAGCGACAATGAGTTGAAAATTACAAACCTATTTGACTTTACGTCATTTGATGACTACACTGTTAACTATAAGATTAGAGTTGATGATAAATGCGTAGAGGAAAAATCACTTAAGCTTCCAATTCAGCCAAAGCAGTCAATTAGTATTATCACTGATAAAAATCCAACCAAGTGCCGTTTTGGCGCAAGCATTGATTTAGAGCTTGTTGCACCTGATGGTGAGGTTTTGGCAACGCTTTCGCAGCCTATTGATTGTGAATATACTGTTCCAAGATTCTCAAAGGCTCCAGCGACAATTAAAGATGAGAAGTTTTATGTGTATGCAACAGGTGAGAATTTTGAATATCGCTTTAACAAACAACTTGGAAACTTCGATAGCATCAAGATTAACGGCGTTGAAATGCTTTGTGCGCCTGTTAAGCTTTCTGCAAATAGAGCGTTTATTGATAATGATAGAGGCAGAGTATATCGTTGGGCAAAGATTAATGATTGGCAAGGCGAAAATCTTGACTGCACATTTACAAATGTAAGAAGCGTGACTGTTGAAGAAAATACAATTATAGCCGATTGCGCGCTTGCTGGCATTTCACACCTGCCAGTGTTCAAATATCAAACAAAGGTTCAGATTTTTGCAGATGGTAGAATTTCATATAATCTAACTGGAAAGGTTAGAGAAAGTGCAATGTGGTTGCCAAGAATAGGCTATGAGTTCCCACTTGATAAAGCAAACCAAGAGTTCAAGTATTTTGCGAATGGTCCATACGAAAACTATTGTGATATGTGTCACCATGTAAGACAAGACTGGTTCGAGAGCAACTGCGATAATGAGTATGTTGATTATCCAATGCCACAGGAGCATGGATTACATACCAATGCTAAGGCGTTGATTATTGAAAATCAGCTTCAGTTTACTGCTCAAAGCCCATTTGAGTTTAACGTTTCAAAGTATGGCATTGATCAACTCTGGAAAGCAAAGCATACTGACGAAATAGGTGATTCTTTCGCTACACACGTAAGAATTGACTATAAAAACTCCGGTGTTGGCTCATCCTCTTGTGGACCTGATTTAGAGCCTGAGTATAAGCTATCAGAAAAGGAAATTGAATTCTCATTCAATGTTTCAATAAAATAATTGTCAAAGTCCCTGGATTTTTCTAGGGACTTTCATTTATGCGCATAATATTTCCAAAACGGAATAAAGTAAAACTGAGGTGATAAAATGTTTTTCTATATTGATTGGTTTTATATTGCTTTGGTTCTACCAGCAGTAATTTTATCAATAGTTGCAAGCGCAAATGTTAATTTGACATTTAAAAAATATTCAAAATTAAACTCGAAATTGGGTGTAAGTGGGGAAATGGCGGCAAGGCTGATTTTGGACGCAAGCGGATTGAACGATGTTAGGATTGAAAGAGTGAGTGGAAGCTTAACTGACCACTACGATCCATCATCTAATGTGATACGCTTATCCAGTACCACGTATGACAATAAATCACCTGCATCAATTGGCGTTGCGGCACATGAGGTTGGACATGCAATTCAGTATCAAAAGGGCTATTTCCCAATCAAAATTAGACAGGCTATAATACCGATTACTAATTTTGGCTCGCGCCTTGCTATTCCACTTATTTTGATAGGGATTTTGCTGTCAAGTCTGGGGCAATATTATGCTATTATAGCATATTTGGGAGTGGCACTTTTTTCCCTATGCGTTTTCTTTCAGCTTGTAACCTTGCCGGTTGAGTTTAATGCTAGCAAAAGAGCAATAAAATCTCTTGAAAGTGTTGGAGCTTTAACTAAGGAAGAGATACCAATTGCGAAAAAGGTCTTGAGGGCGGCAGCTATGACATACCTTGCTGCCTTGCTTGTTTCTGTAGCTCAGTTAATACGTCTTCTCGCGCTTGTTTCGCGCACAAAACGCCGACATTAATGAGATAAATATAAAAATTTATAAAAAAGTATTGACAACCAAAGTCGCTTGTGATAGAATTGATACGCCGCATAATGCTGTAGGTCTCAAATAGTTAAAAGCTTACCCGGCTTAGCGAGTTCTGGTGAAAGAGAGGTGCTTTTCGTGTTCGCAATTATTTTAACAGGCGGAAAGCAGTACAAAGTAAACGAAGGAGACGTTATCTTCGTTGAAAAGCTTGGAGCTGAAGAAGGAGAAGAGGTTGTTTTTGATCAAGTTCTTGCTGTATCAAACGACAACGGCTTCGTAGCAGGCGCTCCATATGTTTCCGGTGCTTCCGTAACAGCAAAAGTTGTTCGTAACGGTAAAGCTAAGAAAATTTACGTTATGAAGTACAAGGCTAAGAAGAACGAGAAGAAAAAGATCGGTCATAGACAGCCTTATACAAAAGTACAAATCGAAAAGATTGTTGGCTAATTCGGAGAAAATTTATGACAAAAGTCGTATTTTTCAAATCAAACGGAGTTTTTTGGGGCTTTGAGGAGCAAGGCCATACAGGATTTGCGGACAGTGGAGAAGACATTGTCTGTTCGGCTCTTTCTGCTATGACAATGCTTGTAATCAATGCAATCGAGGTTGCATATGCTTCAGAAGCTGACTACGATATTGACGATGAAACAACAAACGTACGCTTAATTGCTCGTGGTGCGTTACCTAACTACGAGAGCGACGAGAAAAAGAGATATGCTATTTCTGGTCTTATAATGGCGTATTACTACCAATTAAACGATTTGGTAGAAGAGTACTATGATTATCTCGAGGTAGAGGTAATTGAAAAAGAATACAAGGGTAACAAATAAACGTAAAATTTAACGGAGGAACATATAATGTTAAGACTTGGTTTACAGTTCTTCGCACACAAAAAAGGTGTTGGTTCTACAAAGAACGGTCGTGACAGTGAATCTAAGCGTCTCGGCGTTAAGAAGGCTGACGGTTCAAAGGTAATCGCTGGCAATATCATTGTTAGACAAAGAGGAACAAAAATTCATCCCGGTACAAATGTAGGTATCGGAAAAGACGATACACTTTTTGCACTTGTTGATGGTACAGTTAAGTTCGACCATCTTTCAAAGGACAAAAAGCGTGTAAACGTTGTAGCAGAGTAATTCAAATAAAAAGCACATCCTTGGTGGTGTGCTTTTTATTTTATAAAAAATAAACATAATAGCGACAAAAAATCTCAAATTATTGCACAAATATTATAAAAGTAAAAAAATATAAAAAAATTCTTCACAATAGTATAAAACTGTGTTAAAATAAAATGGATAAAATATATTGAAAGAGGAACGATATGCTTGAATTAATAAATGTCTCCTTCAAGGTTTTAGATGACGAGGGAAACGAAAAGGAGATACTTAAAAATATTAATTTGAAAATTGAAGATAGATTTATTGCAATTACAGGACCAAATGGTGGTGGAAAGTCAACCTTGGCAAAGGTTATTGCTGGAATATATCCTGTAACTGATGGTAAAATTCTTTTTGATGGTGTCGATATTACTAATAAATCAATAACGGATAGAGCAAAGATGGGAATAAGCTTTGCTTTCCAACAGCCTGTTAGGTTTAAGGGCTTGACTGTTCGCGACTTGATTACTCTTGCTGCAGGTAAGGAAATTAGCGTATCTGATGCTTGTACTTATCTTTCTGAGGTTGGACTTTGTGCAAGAGATTATATTGATAGAGAAATAAATGCCTCGCTTTCGGGTGGAGAGCTTAAAAGAATTGAAATTGCTATGATTATGGCAAGAGGCACAAAGCTTTCTGTTTTTGATGAGCCTGAGGCTGGAATAGATTTATGGAGCTTCAATAACTTAATTCGCGTATTCCAAAAAATGTACGAAAAAACAAACGGCTCGATAATAATAATTTCACACCAAGAAAAAATCCTTGATATTGCAGACAAAATTGTGGTTGTCGCAAATGGTAAGGTAAAGAGCTATGGTAAAAAGGACGATATTTTATCTGAGCTTCTTCACAGAGAAAATTCAGGCTTTGGTTGTGTAAAGCTATAAAATTGGAGAGAAAAATGAATACAATAGAGAAGGATTTGCTCGAAAAGGTTGCTGGCTTGCACGAAATACCTGAAGGAGCATATAACATTAGAGCTAATGGTGAGCTTGGTGGTCGTAGCACAACTGCTAATATAGATATTGTATCAAAAACCGACAAGCCAGGTATTGATATCATAATTAAGCCAAACACTAAAAATGAAAGCGTTCATATACCAGTTATCATTAGTCAATCTGGTCTTGATGATTTGGTATATAATGATTTTTATATTGGTGAAAATGCAGACGTGACAATTATTGCTGGCTGTGGTATTCACAATACAGGAGATAAGAAATCAAGCCACGACGGAATTCACTCATTCCACGTAGCTAATGGCGCAAAAATAAAGTATGTAGAGCGTCACTATGGTCATGGTGATGGTCTTGGTGAAAATGTGATGAATCCTACCACGGTTATTGAAATCGATGATGGTGGATATATGGAAATGGAAACCACACAAATTAAAGGAATTGATTCAACGGTTAGAGTAACTACTGCTAAATTAGGCAATGAGGCTAAGCTTGTAATTCGTGAAAGCCTAATGACACACGGGAAGCAATATGCTAAAACTGATTTTACTGTTGAACTAAATGGAGAAAACTCTTCAGCTAACGTTATTTCACGCTCTGTTGCAAAGGATAATTCATACCAAGTATTTTATTCTAACATAAAGGGAAATAACAAATGCGCGGGACATACTGAGTGCGATGCCATTATAATGGATAATGCAAAGGTAAGTGCTATTCCAGAAATAACCGCAAATCACATAGATGCAAGCTTGATACACGAGGCTGCAATCGGTAAAATAGCTGGAGAACAGCTAATGAAGCTTATGACGCTCGGCTTGACCGAGGAAGAGGCTGAGGAACAAATAGTTAACGGCTTCTTAAAGTAATTCTTAAATAATAAAGGAGTAATTATGAAAGATTACGAAATTGTAAATAGTGTAGACTCATTCAAAAATGCATTTGAAAGAGTAAAAAAGGCGCAACAACAATTTGCTACCTATTCACAAGAGCAGGTCGATAAAATTTTCAAGGCCGCTGCGATTGCTGCTAACAAGGCAAGAATTTCATTGGCAAGGCTTGCCGTTGAAGAAACAGGTATGGGCATTTTAGAGGATAAGGTTATTAAAAACCACTTTGCGGCTGAATATGTTTACAACAAATACAGAGATACAAAAACCTGCGATGTTATCTATGAGGATGTAAGTGGAGGTATGCAAAAAATTGCCGCTCCTGTCGGTGTTATTGCGGCTGTAATTCCTACTACAAACCCAACCTCAACGGCAATTTTCAAAACTCTTTTAGCACTCAAAACCCGTAATGGAATTATTATTAGTCCTCACCCAAGAGCAAAAAACAGCACAATTGCTGCAGCAAAGCTTGTACTTGAGGCAGCTGTATTGGCTGGCGCACCAGAGGGAATTATTGCTTGGATCGATGTGCCAAGCCTCGAATTAACAAACACGCTTATGGCAACAGCTGATATCATTTTAGCAACCGGTGGCCCAGGAATGGTGAGATCTGCATATTCAAGCGGAAAGCCGGCGCTTGGCGTTGGAGCAGGCAATACACCTGCGATTATTGATGATTCTGCCGATATTGTTTTAGCAGTAAATTCAATTGTTCATTCTAAAACCTTTGACAATGGTATGATTTGCGCATCAGAGCAATCTGTTATTGTTGGTGAGAAAATATACGATGAGGTAAAGGCTGAATTTATAAAAAGAGGATGCTATTTCCTCACAGATGAAGAAATTGAAAAGGTAAGAAAAACCATTATTATTAATGGTTCATTAAATGCGCGCATCGTTGGACAAAGCGCTTGGAAAATCGCATCACTTTCTGGTGTTGATGTGCCACAAAGCACAAAAATACTTATCGGCGAGGTTGAAAGCGTTGATATAACCGAGGAATTTGCCCATGAAAAGCTTTCGCCAGTGCTTGCAATGTACAAGGTGAAAAGCTTTGACGAGGCGCTTGACAAGGCATATCACCTAATTGAGGATGGTGGTCTTGGACACACCTCATCTATATATCTGGATGTCAATACTGAAAAGGAAAAGCTTAATAAATTCAATCTTAAAATGAAAACATGCCGTATTCTTGTAAACACACCATCTTCTCATGGTGGAATTGGCGATGTTTATAACTTTAGACTTGACCCCTCCTTGACTCTTGGATGTGGAACATGGGGTGGAAACTCAATTTCAGAAAACGTAGGTGTAAAGCACCTTTTGAACATTAAAACTGTTGCAATTAGGAGAGAGAACATGCTTTGGTTTAGAACGCCTGAAAAGGTTTATATCAAAAAAGGCTGCTTAACAGTTGCTCTTGATGAATTAAAGAGTGTTATGAATAAGAAAAAGGCATTTATTGTAACAGATAAGTTCCTTTTTGAAAATGGATATACAAAGCCAATTACTGATAAGCTTACAGAGATGGGAATTCAATATGCAACATTTTCAAATGTAGAGCCAGATCCAACACTCGCTTGTGCAATTGAAGGCTCGAAGCAGATGTCAAGCTTTAACCCAGATGTTATCATAGCTCTTGGCGGTGGCTCAGCAATGGATGCAGCCAAGATTATGTGGGTGCTTTACGAGCATCCAGAGGTTGATTTTATGGATATGGCGATGCGCTTTAGTGATATCAGAAAGCGTATATATACATTTCCTAAGATGGGGGAAAAAGCATATTTTATTGCTATCCCAACCTCAGCAGGAACCGGCTCAGAGGTTACACCATTTGCAGTTATTACAGATGGTAATAGTGGTGTTAAATATCCACTTGCTGATTATGAGCTTCTTCCTAATATGGCAATTGTTGACACAGATTTTCATATGTCAGCACCAAAGGGCTTGACAGCTGCATCTGGTATTGATGCAGTTACACACGCACTTGAGGCATATGCATCAATAATGGCAACGGACTATACAGATGGTTTGGCATTACAATCACTTAAAATTATTTTTAAATATTTGCCAAGAGCATATGAAAATGGTGCAAATGACGAGGTTGCAAGAGAGAAGATGGCTAATGCGGCTACAATGGCTGGCATGGCATTTGCCAATGCATTTCTTGGCGTTTGTCACTCAATGGCTCATAAGCTTGGTGCATTCCACCATTTACCACATGGTGTTGCAAATGCACTTATGATTAATGAGGTTATTCGCTTTAATGCAACAGATGCTCCTTGTAAAATGGGAACGTTTTCACAGTACGATCACCCAATGGCAATAAAGCGCTATGCTGAGGTTGCAAGTTATCTTGGACTTGATGGGAATAGCGATGAGGAGAAGGTTGAAAGCTTAATTAATGCTATTGATGAATTGAAGGCTAAGATTGGTATTAAGGCTACAATTAAGGATTATGGCATTGATGAAAAGCAATTTTTAGATAATCTTGATCAAATGGTTGAGCAAGCATTTGATGATCAATGCACTGGTGCAAACCCAAGATACCCTCTTATGAGCGAGATTAAAAAGATGTACCAAAACGCATATTACGGCACTAACGAAAAAGTATAATTGCTGTTTAGTTATTGAAAGGATATTTTATTATGAAATATGAAAATGTAATAGCAAAAAGATCCGACAAAACTGTATATAGAGACGGCGATTTGAAGATTAAGGTTTACGATGAGACAACATCTAAGGTTAACGTTCTTGTTTCTGCATTAAATCAAGCAAAAATTGAGGAAACAGGACTTAACGTACCAAAGCTTCGTGAGGTTACCACTTATGAAGGAAAATGGGTCGTTGTAACTGACTATATCGAAGGCACACCTCTTGATGTTTTAATGAAAGAGCATCCTGAAAAGCTTGATGAATATCTTAAAATGTTTGTAGATTTACAAGCTACTGTTCATACAAAAAGAGCTCCAGGACTGCTAAAAATTAAAGAGAAAATGTCAATGAAGATTTCTCAAACTGATTTTGATGATGGCTTGAAATATGAGCTTCATGCGCGTCTTGAGGGTATGCCAAATCATGTAAAGCTATGTCACGGAGATTTCAACCCATCAAATGTAATTGTTAAGGATAATGGTGAGCTTTACATTATCGACTGGTCTCATGCAACACAAGGAAACGCATCAGCTGATGTTGCAAGAACCTATCTAATATTTATGCTTGCTGGCGAGGAGAAGATTGCTGAAAAATATCTCAGCCTTTTCTGCGAAAAAACTGGCATTTCAAGAAGCTACTATTTAAGATGGCTTCCAATAGTTGCTGCGTCCCAAACGGTTAAAAAGAACGAGAGCGAAAGAGAACTACTTAATAGTTGGGTAAATGTAGTTGATTTTGAGTAAATAATATTCCCGCGGGTGTACTTCGCGGGAATACAAATTTGAGGAAAAAATGAAAATTATTGATATAATTAAGTCTGGTAAACCATCTATTTCGTTTGAGGTATTTCCACCTAAAACAAGTGATTCATTTGAAAGCGTAAAAACGGCCTCAGAGAAGATAGCGACATTAAATCCAGCATTTATGAGCGTTACATATGGTGCAGGCGGTGGAACAAGTGAATATACGTTGCAAATCGCACAAAATCTGCAGAGCAAGGGTGTAACAGCGCTTGCACATTTAACTTGCGTAAATTCAAGCAAGGAAGAGGTAGAAATGCGCCTGAAAAGGCTAAAAGAGTGTGGAATTGAAAACGTTTTAGCACTAAGAGGCGATATTACACCTGAAAATCAAAATAGAGAAAAATGGGATTACCACTATGCAAATGAATTAGTAGCACAAATTAAAAAAGAGTATGATTTTTGTGTTGGTGGTGCTTGCTATCCTGAGGGGCATCCAGAGTGCGAAACCCAAAGCTTAGATATTGCAAATCTAAAAAGAAAGGTTGAGGCAGGCTGTGACTTTTTGACAACGCAAATGTTTTTTGACAACAATATTCTTTACAATTTTCTTTATAAATTGAGAGATAATGGCGTAGATGTGCCTGTAATTGCAGGAATTATGCCTGTAACTAATGGAAAGCAAATAAAAAGAACCTGTGCGCTTTGTGGTTCTGTTTTGCCACCTAGATTCAAAGCAATAGTTGACAAATATTCTGATAATCCCGAGGCTATGAAGCAAGCAGGAATTGCATATGCAACTGAACAAATAATCGATCTTTTTGCAAATGGAATTAACATTGTTCATGTATATTCAATGAATAAATTTGATGTTGCAAGCAAAATTTGCGATAACATTTCGGAGATAATAAAATGAGTGAAATTTCGTTTATCTTCCTTCAGGACCTAAAATGCTTGAAGGTTAACTATAACGAGGTTAAAAGATATCTAAAAATAAACGGGTGTACCGAAGCGCTTGATGAAATAATGCTTGAGTGTGAAAAAGAGGTGTACAAATTTGCCTCACCAAAGGCGGTTTATTTGGAAACAAGATTTGAAGCCTATGATTCAACGATGGATTTTTGCTTTGGCACTGTAAAAAGTGAAAATTTAAGTAAAAATCTATACGGTTGCAAGAAAGCGTATATTTTCTGTGCAACGCTTGGTGCCGAGATTGACAGACTTATAAAAAGATATTCGCAGATCGAACCATCAAAGGCGCTGATTATAGATTCTATATCATCGGCATTAGTTGAGTCTTTTTGTGACTATATAAACGACTATATGGGAAAAGAGAAGTCTTTATGTCCAAGGTTTTCTTGTGGGTATGGTGACTTCTCAATAGAGCATCAAGGAGCGATTTTAAATGTGCTTGATGCCAGTCGAAAAATAGGCGTTTCTCTTATGGAGTCGCATATGATGACACCATCTAAAACTGTAACAGCAATAGTAGGAATTAAGTGATGGAGAACAAAATGAACATATTAAATCGAATTTCAAATGAATATGTATTCTTTGATGGCGCTATGGGTACACAGCTTCAAAAATATGGCATTTTGCCAGGTGAAAGCTCGGAGACTTGGAACATTACCCATTCTGATATTATTACTAAAATTCACAAAGAATATTTTGAAGCTGGTGCAAACATTGCTACAACAAACACATTTGGTGCAAATCCTTTGAAAATTGATAATGTAGAAGAGATTGTCTTGCATGCTGTGGAAAATGCAAAAAAAGCGATAACCTCGAATAATCAATATATAGCACTTGATATAGGACCAACTGGTAAGCTACTTAAGCCACTTGGCGATCTTGATTTTGAGGATGCTGTAAGGGCATTTTCTGTTACTGTTAAGGCGGGCGTTAAAGCAGGTGTCGACTTTGCTTTGATAGAGACAATGTCTGATCCATATGAAATGAAGGCGGCAGCCTTGGCGGTTAAGGAAAATTCAAATTTGCCAATATTTGCGACTTTCGTTCTTGACGAAAATGGAAAAACCATTACGGGCTGTGATGTCCAAGCTATGGTTGCGCTTTTAGAGGGACTTGGCGTTGATGCCATTGGTCTTAACTGTTCTCTTGGAGCAGAGCAATTAAAATCTTTTGTTCCAGAGCTTATTAATACAGCGTCAATTCCTGTTATAGTTAATCCTAATGCAGGGTTGCCTGTGATAAGCGATGGAAAAACATATTACAAGCAATCTCCAGAAGAATTTGCAAGCCATATGTGTGATATTGCCGATATGGGTGCAAGAGTATTTGGTGGTTGCTGTGGTACAACTCCTGAACATATTAAAAAAATGGTGGAGATGGTTAGTAAAAAGACCCCGAAGCCAATTGCTAAAAAGGAAAAAACAGTCGTTTCTTCTTATGCAAGAGCGTGTTATTTTGACAAAAGAGCAGTTTTAATCGGCGAAAGAATTAATCCTACTGGAAAACCTAAGCTAAAGACGGCATTAAGGGAAAATGATATAAGCTATTTAATAAAAGAAGCCATTTTGCAAGAGGAAAATGGTGCAGATATGCTTGACGTAAATGTAGGCTTGCCTGAAATTGATGAAAAAGCAGTTATTTGTAGTGCAATAAAAGAGATTCAGTCAGTTTGTGGATTGCCTTTACAGGTTGACACATCAAATCCAGTAGCGCTTGAGCAAGCATTAAGAATTTATAACGGAAAAGCGCTTGTCAACTCAGTAAACGGTAAGGAAGAAAGCATGCAGGCGGTATTTCCAATCGTGAAAAAATATGGTGGAGTTGTAATCGCCTTAACCCTTGACGAGAATGGAATTCCAAATACTGCAAGAGAAAGAGCGAATATTGCCAAGAAAATAATGCAAAGGGCAAGTGAATACGGTATTGAAAAGCATAATATCATAGTTGATCCACTTTGTTTAACCGTAAGCTCTGATAAAAATGCGCCAAGTGTAACTCTTGAAGCAATAAAAATTATTAAAAATGAGCTTGGTTTAAAAACCTCTCTTGGCATTTCAAATGTTTCTTTTGGATTACCAAGCAGAGATTATGTAAACTCTGTTTTCTTTGGTCACGCACTTCAGTGCGGGCTTGATGCAGTAATTATGAATCCGTTTTCCAAGGAAATGAAGAAAACCTATTTTGCCCATAATGCGCTTTTGGGACTTGATGAAAATTGTCAAGAGTATATCGCATTTGCATCAGAAAATGAGCAAGTTGCAAGCAGTGCTTCTGCTGAAAATTTAACATTACAAGAAGCAATAATTAAGGGAATGAAAAACGAAGCAAAGGAGCTTTCTAAATTGCTTCTTGAAAAGCTTGCTCCTCTTGATGTTGTTGATGGTCACATTATACCAGCGCTTGATGTCGTTGGAAATGATTATGAAAAAGGAAAAATTTTCTTGCCACAATTACTTATGAGTGCAGAAACCGCAACTTCTGCCTTTGATGTAATTAAGGATGTAATGCCAAACGATAATGGCGGGAAGGGTGATATTATTTTAGCAACGGTTAAAGGTGATATTCACGATATCGGTAAAAACATTGTTAAAGTAATATTGCAAAATTATGGCTACACTGTGCATGATTTAGGCAAGGATGTGAAGCCACAAGTAATTTTAGATTATGCTAAGGAGCATGAAATAAAGCTTATTGGTCTTTCTGCACTTATGACAACGACTGTTTCGGCTATGCAAGAAACTATTGAGCTTTTTAAAAGAGAAGGAATAGAGGCTAAATTTGTTGTAGGTGGCGCTGTTTTAACTCCCGAATACGCCAAAATGATAGGCGCAGACAAGTATGCAAAGGATGCAATGGAAACCGTGCGTTTTGCTCAAGAAATTTTTGAATGAATAAAAAATCGACTGTTTTTTACAGTCGATTTTTGTTTTAAATAACTTCGTTTTGAGATTTTCCGGTCGATAGAAATTCATTAATATTTTGAATTGTGGTTTGTGCGATATTAGAAAGTGCTTCTTTTGTAAAGAAGGCTTGGTGTGAGGTGACAATAACGTTTGGCATTGTCATTAGCAATGCAAGGGTATCATCGTTTACTATGAGGTTTGAGTTGTCTTCAAAAAACAGCTCGGATTCCTCCTCGTAAACGTCAAGGCATGCACCACCTATTTTCTTGTTTCTTATTCCTTCCAAAAGCGCTTCGGCATTAATAAGCGCGCCTCTTGAGGTGTTTATGATGATAGCACCGTTTTTCATCGAAGAAATAGCGTTTTTATCAATTAAATGGTAGCTTTCCTCAGTGAGTGGGCAATGCAAGGAAATAACGTCACTATTTTCAAACAAATATTCAAGAGTGGTGTATTCTAAATCTAAGGATTCATTAGGAAATTTATCATATGCAAGCACGTGCATTCCTAAGCCCTTGCATATTTCGGCGAAAATGCTACCTATTTTACCTGTACCTATTACACCAACGGTTTTACCTCTTAAGTCGAAGCCTAAAAGTCCATTTAAGCTGAAGTTGAAGCTTTTTGTTCTAACATATGCCTTGTGTGTGTTTCTGACTAAGGTGAGTAAAAGAGCAATAGTGTGCTCAGCAACGGCGTATGGTGAATAAGCAGGAACTCTAACAACCCCTATTTTACCTTTAGCGTGCTTTAAATCTACGTTGTTATAACCTGCACAGCGTAGAGCTATTAGTTTTATTCCGAACTCATAAAGCTTGTCGATGACAGTTGCATTAATAGTATCGTTTACAAAAGCACAAACAACGTCATATCCTGACGCAAGGGAAACTGTGTCTTCATTTAATTTTGTTTCAAAAAATTTCATTTTTAGGCTTTCATTCGAATAAGGGCGGAAAAACTCCTCATCATATGGCTTTGAGTCAAAAAAGGCAACCTTCATATCATTACTCCTTCGATGCATAATAATTTAATCAAATTTATTATACCAAATTTTTTTATTTTTACAATTGATATTGCAAAATTTGCTAATTTATTTAAGGAATTCTATTATGTTCTATTGACAAGCGCGCACGCACGTGATAAAATATTAGTCGGTGAGGTTTTTGCAACTGACGGAATATGCGGGTAACCGCAAGGGAGCAAAAACAATGTTTGTCGACCGTCTGGGCTGTCCTACCAAATAGGGTAGAACTGCCCTTATTTTCTTTTAAGGAGTATAAAATGAAAAAAGTTGCTATAATTATGGGAAGCGATAGTGACCTTCCAATTGTTGAAAAAGGAATTAATGTTTTAAAGGAATATGGTGTACCGTTTGAGGTTCATGTTTATTCCGCTCATAGAACACCAGTACAAACAGCTGAGTTTGTAAAGAGTGCTAAGGAAAATGGCTTTGGCGCTATTATTGCAGCAGCTGGTATGGCAGCGCATCTTGCAGGCGCAGTGGCAGCAAACACAGTATTACCAGTAATCGGTATTCCTGTTTCTTGCAAAAACACTGGTGGTGTTGATGCCCTTTGGTCAACAGTTCAAATGCCTTCTGGCATTCCTGTTGCAACAGTTGCTATTGACGGTGCTGCAAATGCTGCACTTTTGGCAGTTGAGATGCTTGCTTTATCTGATGATGACCTTTATAACAAGCTCGTTGAGGCAAGACGAGCTGGTGAAGAAAAAGTTCTTGAGAAGAACAAGGCAATCGAAGAAAAATTCAATAAATAACTTTAAGCTCAAATTACAAGGAGAGAAAAATGGGAGTTTTTGGTATAATCGGAAACGAAAGAACTAATGTTGCTTCTAGTGTTTACTATGGTCTCTATGCACTTCAGCACAGAGGACAAGAAAGCTGTGGAATATCAGTTAATGATGACGGTATTATTCACACATACAAGGATACAGGCTTAGTAAACGATGTCTTTACAAGTCAAAAGCTTGAATCATTAGGCGAAGGAACAATGGCTATTGGTCATGTGCGTTATGGTACTATGGGTACAAAGGGCCGTGTCAATGCCGAGCCGCTTGTTGTAAATCACACAAAAGGACATTTGGCTATTGCAACTAACGGAAGACTAGTAAACGGTTCAGTTCTGAAGCAAGAGCTTGAGCTGAAGGGAATGATATTCCACACATCAAGCGATGCTGAAATTGTTTCCTATGTTGTAATTCAAGAACGCTTGAATTCAGTATCAATCGAGGAAGCTGTAAATAAGGCAATGGATAAGTTAAAGGGTGGCTTTTGTATGCTTATGATGTCCCCTAAAAAAATTATTGCTGTAAGAGATGAGCAAGGCTTTCATCCTCTTTGTTATGGAAAGCGCGAAAACGGAGAATATGTAATCGCTAGCGAAAGCTGTGCGCTTGATTCAGTCGGTGCTACGTTTATTAGAGAGCTTGAGCCTGGAGAGATTCTTGTTTTCTCAAAGGAAGGAATAAAGTCGATTAAAGATCATTGTAATAAAAAACCAGAATCACTTTGTGTATTTGAATATGTATATACTGCACGTCCGGATTCTAATATTTCGGGTTGTTCAGTACACGCAGCAAGGAAAAAGGCCGGCGCATATCTTTCAAAAGTTAGACCTGTTGAAGCAGATGTAGTTGTTGGCGTTCCAGATTCTGGGCTTGATGCAGCGCTCGGATATGCAGAAGCCTCAGGCATTCCATATGGAATAGGCTTGTTAAAAAATAAATATATTGGCAGAACGTTCATTGCACCAGGTCAAAACGTAAGAGAAGATAAGGTTAGAATAAAGCTTAATCCAGTAAAAGAAACAGTTAATGGAAAAAGAGTGGTTTTGGTTGATGACTCGATTGTACGTGGTACTACTTGTGCAAGAATTGTAAAGCTACTGAGAAACGCAGGAGCAACCGAGGTACATCTTCGCTCTTCCGCTCCGCCATTTATAAATCCTTGTTATTATGGAACAGATATTGATTCAAAAGAAAATTTGATAGCTTGTCTTCATACTGAGGATGAAATCGCAAAAATTGTCGGTGTTGATTCAATAGCATACTTAAATCTTGAGGATGTTACAAAAATCGGTGCAAGTGGACATTGCACAGGCTACTGTACAGCTTGCTTTGATGGTAATTACCCAACAGAAACACCCAAAATGATTATTAATAAATACGAAAATAAATTGTCAGAAAGTGAGAAATAAGATATGAAAAATTCTAGATCTGAAAGCTACGCAGCAGCGGGCGTTGATATTACAGCAGGTTATAAGGCTGTTGAGCTTATGAAAAAGCATATTGCACGCACCAAAAACGAAGGCTGCGTTGATGACGTAGGTGGCTTTGGTGGTTGCTTTGGTTTACCAATTGCAGGTATGGAAGAGCCAGTTCTTGTTTCTGGCACTGACGGTTGTGGAACAAAGGTAAAAATGGCAATACTTATGGACAAGCACGATACTATCGGTATAGATGCAGTTGCTATGTGCGTTAACGATATTATTTGCTGTGGTGCGAAGCCGTTATTTTTCCTTGACTACATAGCATGCGGTAAAAATATTCCTGAAAAGATTGCTGACATTGTTGGTGGTGTTGCTGAGGGATGTGTACAATCGGGTGCAGCTCTTATCGGTGGAGAAACAGCGGAGCATCCAGGTATGATGCCTGTCGAGGAATATGACTTAGCTGGCTTTGCAGTTGGTATTGTTGATAAGAAAAAGATTCTTGACAATACAAAGATGGCAGAGGGTGACGTTGTTATCGCTCTTGCATCTACTGGTGTTCATTCTAATGGATTTTCACTTTGTCGTAAGGTGTTTGACATTGATAACAATCCAGATTCACTTTACGTTCCAAACGAGGCACTTGGTGGTGCATCAATCGCGGAAACACTACTTACTCCAACCAAGATTTATGTAAAATCAGTTCTTGCATTGCTTGAAAAGGTTAATGTTAAGGGCATTTCACATATCACTGGTGGTGGCTTCTATGAGAACATTCCACGTTCTATTCCAAAGGGACTTAGTGCTAAGGTAGAAAAGTCAGCAGTTAAGGTTCTTCCTATCTTTGATTTAATTCAAAAGACAGGTAACATCCCAGAAAGAGATATGTACAACACATACAATATGGGTGTTGGTATGAGTATTGTTGTTCCAAAGGAAGAGGTTGAAACAGCACTTGAAATCCTTAAGGCTAATGGTGAGGACGCATATGTAATTGGCGAAATCATTAAGTCTGACGAGGGTGTAATTCTATGCTAAGAGCTAATATAGCAGTTTTAGTTTCTGGTGGTGGCACAAATTTGCAGGCGCTTATAGATGCGCAAAAAAGCGGTATTATCAAAAGCGGTGAAATATGCCTTGTTATATCAAACAAGGAAGGTGCTTATGCACTTGAAAGAGCCAAAAATGCAGGCATCAATACTAAAACTATTTTAAAGAGTGAGCTTGGCTCACAAGAAAAATTTGAAGAAGCGCTAATAAATGAACTTGAAGAGGCAAATACCGATATTATCGTGCTTGCCGGCTTTATGAGTATTTTGAGTGCAGATTTTACAAACCATTTTAAGGATAGAATAATTAATGTTCACCCATCACTTATTCCTTCATTCTGTGGTAAGGGCTTTTATGGACTAAGGGTTCACGAGGCGGCACTTGCTTATGGTGTAAAGGTTAGCGGTGCAACAGTGCATTTTGTTAATGAAATTCCTGATGGTGGTAAAATCATTATGCAAAAGGCAGTAGAAATTAAAGAGGGAGACACTCCTGAAATTCTACAAAAGAGAATAATGCAAGAGGCAGAGTGGAAAATACTCCCACTTTCCGTGGAAAAGGTATGTTCTGAGATTATTAAGGAGAGAAGCTAATGAATATTTACAAAATAGATGAAATAGGCGCACTTTTAAAGGACAATACATACCCAGGTCGTGGTATTGTTATTGGTAAGAGCGAGGATGGTAAAAAGGCTGTATTTGCTTACTTTATAATGGGTAGAAGTGAAAACAGCAGAAACCGCGTTTTCAAAGAGGTTGATGGTAACGTATTTACTGAGCCATTTGATTATTCAAAGGTTGAGGACCCATCACTTATCATTTATGCAGCAATCAGAAACCACGAAAACAAGATGATTGTTACAAATGGTGATCAAACTGATACAATTTATGAGGCAATTAAGGACTGTGGTTGCTTTAAAAAAGCTCTTAAGACAAGAGAGTTTGAGCCAGATGCGCCAAACTTCACCCCTCGTATTAGTGGTATGCTCACATTTAAGGACGATGGATTTAAGTATCAAATGAGTATTTTAAAGAGTGCTGACGAAGTTGGCTCTGCTTGCAATAGATATTTCTATGAATACGCTCCACTTAATGGTCTTGGTCACTTTATCCATACTTATGTATGTGACGGAAACCCAATTCCAACCTTCCAGGGTGAGCCTGAAAGAGTAAAGATTCCAAATAACATCGATGACTTTACAAATGAGATTTGGAACAATTTAAACGAAAACAATAAGATTTCCTTGTATGTTCGTTATATCGACCTTGAAAGCGGTGTTTACGAAAATAGAATGATTAACAAAAACAAATAAGACAAAGATGTAAGGAGAACATAATGAAAGAGTTTGAACTAAAATATGGCTGTAACCCTAACCAAAAGCCATCTAAAATTTATATGGAAAATGGTACTGAGCTTCCAATTGAGATTCTTTGTGGCAGACCAGGATACATAAACTTCCTTGACGCATTTAACTCATGGCAGCTTGTAAAAGAGCTTAAGGAGGCAACAGGTATGCCTTGCGCAACCTCTTTTAAGCATGTTAGCCCAACATCCGCTGCTGTAGGCAAAAAGCTTTCAGATAAGCTAAAGAAGGCTTGCTTTGTTGATGATATAGAGGGTCTTGACGATTCACCACTTGCTTGTGCGTATGCAAGAGCTAGAGGAACTGACAGAATGTCATCATTTGGCGACTGGATTGCACTTTCTGATGTTTGTGATGCTACAACTGCAACACTTATTAAAAGAGAAATTTCTGACGGTGTTATCGCTCCAGGTTATACAGATGAAGCGCTTGAAATTCTAAAGTCAAAGAGAAAGGGCAATTACAACATAGTTAAGATTGATCCAAGCTATGTTCCTGAGGTCCAAGAAAAGAAGCAAGTGTTTGGTATTACATTTGAGCAGGGAAGAAATAACTTTGTTATCAATAAGGAGCTTCTTTCCGACATTGTAACAGAGAATAAGAACTTTACTGATGATGCAATCACAGACCTTATTATTTCTCTTATTACACTTAAATACACTCAATCAAACTCTGTTTGCTATGCATATGATGGACAGGCTATCGGTGTAGGCGCAGGACAACAATCAAGAATTCACTGTACACGTCTTGCTGGTACAAAGGCTGATACTTGGCATCTTCGTCAACACGATAAGGTTCTAAATCTTCCTTTCTTACCAACCATCGCACGCCCAGACAGAGATAACGTAATTGATGGTTACATCAACAAGAACGAAGAGGATGTTTGTGCTGATGGAGTATGGCAAAAATACTTCACACATCAGCCAGAGCCATTAACTGCTGAAGAAATTAGAGCATATCTTGATACTATTACCGGTGTTAGCGTTGGTTCAGATGCATTCTTCCCATTCAGCGACAATATTGAAAGAGCGCGTCGTAGTGGCGTATCATTTATTGCTGAGCCTGGTGGATCAATTAGAGACGATATCGTAATTGATTGCTGTAATAAATATGGAATTGTTATGGCATTTACAAAAATGAGACTATTCCACCATTAATGAGGTAAATAAATGAAGGTATTAGTTGTAGGTGGCGGAGGACGTGAGCACGCCATTATAAGAAAGCTAAAAGAAAGCAAAAAAATAAGCGAAATATATGCACTCCCAGGCAATGGCGGTATGTACAAGGATGCTATACCAGTTGCTATAGGGGCTAAGGATATAGACGGCATTGTGAAATTTGCCGTTGAGAATAAAATTGATTATGCAGTAGTAGCGCCAGATGATCCATTGGTGCTTGGCTGTGTAAACGCACTTAATGGTGTTGGCATTCCTTGCTTTGGACCAAGCAAAGAGGCTGCTATTATTGAGGGTAGCAAGGTTTTCTCAAAAAACCTTATGAAAAAGTATGGCATTCCAACTGCTACATATGAGGTTTTCTCTGATGCTGAAAAAGCGCTTGAGTATGTAAAAACAGGTCCTATTCCAACTGTAATTAAAGCAGATGGCTTAGCACTTGGCAAGGGCGTTATTATCGCATTTACAAGAGAAGAGGCAATTGAGGCAGTTAGCTCCATTATGACCGATAAAAAGTTCGGTTCAAGTGGTGATAACATAGTAATTGAGGAATTTTTGGAAGGGCCTGAGGTATCAGTTCTTGCATTTACCGATGGTAAGGTTGTTAAGCCAATGGTTTCCTCAATGGATCACAAGCGTGCGCTTGATGGCGATAAGGGCTTAAATACTGGAGGTATGGGTACAATTGCACCTAACCCATATTACACAAAGGCAGTAGCCGACGAATGTATGGACAAGATTTTCTTGCCAACAATTGAGGCTATGAAGAACGAGGGCAGAGAATTTAAGGGCTGTCTATACTTTGGCTTAATGCTTACAAAGGATGGACCAAAGGTTATCGAATATAACTGTCGTTTTGGCGACCCTGAAACACAGGTTGTTCTTCCTTTGCTTGAAAGTGACCTTTTTGAAATTATGCAAGCTACCACTAATGGTACACTTGCAGACTGTGAGGTTAAATTCTCTGACAAATATGCCTGCTGTGTAATTATGGCATCTAAGGGTTATCCAGAAAAGTATCAAAACGGCTTTGAAATGATTATTCCTGAAAGCATTGAAAAGGACGTTTATGTTGCTGGTGCAAAATACGAGGACGGCAAGATTTATTCAGCTGGGGGACGTGTGCTTGGTGTTACTGACATTTCAACCTCACTAAAAAGCGCTATTGACGGTGCATATAAAAAAGTAGAACAAATTAAATTTGATAATGCGTTTTATCGCCACGACATCGGTGCAAGAGCGCTTATGGCAACGGAGGAAAAATAATGGTTTATCGCATTTACGTTGAAAAGAAGGAAGGACTTCAAAACGAGGCTAACTCTCTCCTTTCAGAAATCAAAACCTTTCTTGGCATCAAAACCATTGAAGGCGTTAGAATTTTAAATAGATATGATGCTGAAAATATCACAAAGGAGCTTTTTGATTATGCTGTTAAGACAGTATTTTCAGAGCCACAGCTTGATGATGCATCAGTTAACTTTGACGCAAAGGGTGGAGTAGTATTTGCAACAGAGTATCTTCCAGGTCAATTCGACCAAAGAGCTGACTCAGCTGCACAATGTATTCAGCTCATCTCTCAAGGCGAAAAGCCAACTGTACAAAGTGCAAGAGTTTATATTCTTTATGGCAATTTGTCAAGCGATGAAATTGCTAAGATTAAAAAGCACGTAATTAACCCAGTTGAAGCAAGAGAAGCATCACTTGAGGAAAAAGAAACCTTAAAGGTTGAATATGATATCCCTACTGAGGTAGCTACTCTTGATGGCTTTATCGAGCTTGATGAAAAGGGACTTGCTGACTTTGTTAAATCATATGGTCTTGCTATGGACCTTGACGATATTAAGTTCTGTCAAGCATACTTTAAGACAGAGGGTAGAAACCCAACAATTACTGAAATCAGAATGATTGATACATACTGGTCTGACCACTGCCGTCATACAACATTCTCAACAACTATTGATAGTGTTAAGTTTAATGATGAGCTTCTTGAAAAGACCTATAAGGAGTATCTTGATACAAGAAAAGAATTAGGCAGAACAAAACCAGTTAACTTAATGGATATCGCAACTCTTGCTGTTAGATATCTAAAGAAGGAAGGAAAGCTTGATAAGCTTGATGAATCAGAGGAAATCAACGCTTGTACTGTTAAAATCGATGTAGAAATCGATGGTAAGACAGAAAAATGGCTACTTCTTTTCAAGAACGAAACACATAACCACCCAACAGAAATTGAGCCATTTGGTGGCGCAGCTACTTGTATTGGTGGTGCTATTCGTGACCCACTTTCGGGTAGATCCTATGTTTATGGTGCTATGCGTCTAACTGGTGCTGCTAACCCACTAAAGCCAGTTTCTGAAACAATTGAGGGCAAGCTTCCACAAAGAAAGATTGTTACAACTGCAGCTGCTGGTTACTCATCATATGGTAACCAAATTGGTTTGGCTACAGGTATAGTTGACGAGATTTATCATGATGGCTATGCAGCTAAGCATATGGAGGTTGGTGCAGTTATTGCAGCAGCTCCAGCAAAGAACGTAAGACGTGAGGTTCCAGCTGATGGCGACATCGTAGTTTTACTCGGTGGACGTACAGGACGTGACGGCTGTGGTGGTGCTACTGGTTCATCCAAGTCCCATACAGTTGAATCACTTGAAAGCTGTGGTGCAGAGGTACAAAAGGGTAATGCCCCAGAGGAAAGAAAGCTACAAAGACTATTTAGAAATTACGAGGCTTGTCGTATGATTAAGCGTTGTAATGACTTTGGTGCTGGTGGTGTTTCTGTTGCTATTGGTGAGCTTGCTGACGGTCTATTTATCGACCTTAATGCAGTTCCAAAGAAATATGATGGTCTTGACGGCACTGAGCTTGCAATTAGTGAATCTCAAGAGAGAATGGCTGTTGTTATTGAGGCGGAAAACAAGGATAGATTCTTAGAGCTTGCAAACAGCGAAAACCTTGAGGCTACAGTTGTAGCAAGAATTACCGAAGAGCCAAGACTAAAAATGGTTTGGAACGGTAAAATTATTTGTGATATCAGCCGTGAGTTCTTAAACTCAAACGGTGCAGAAAAGCATATAGATATTGAATGTGCAAAGGTTGAGTCCTATGCAAAAGCTATCCCTACTGATTTCGAGGCAGGAATGATGGACGTTGTTACTGACTTAAACGTTTGCTCAAAGAGAGGTCTTAGCGAGCGCTTTGACTCTACAATCGGTGCAGGCACAGTTCTTATGCCATTCGGTGGTAAGAACCAACGTACACCAATTCAAGCAATGGTGCAAAAGGTATCTGTTGAAAAGGCTCACACAGACGATTGCTCATTTATGTCATGGGGCTATAACCCATACATTTCAGAAAAGAGCCCATATCATGGTGCATATCTTGCAGTTGTTGAGTCAGTTTCTAAGCTTATCGCAACTGGTGCTAAATACGAGGATGTTTACCTAACATTCCAAGAGTACTTTGAAAAGCCAACAAAGGTAGCAACTCGTTGGGGCAAGCCTTTGTCAGCTCTGCTTGGCGCGTTTAAGGCACAAAAGAACCTCGGTATTGGTTCAATTGGTGGTAAGGACTCAATGAGTGGTTCATTTGAAAAGCTTGACGTTCCACCTACACTTATCTCATTTGCAGTTACAATGGGTAAAACAAGTGAGGTTATCTCACCTGAATTTAAGAAAGCCGGCAATAAGGTTGTTCTATTAAAACCAGAATATGACGAAAACGGATTACCTGTAACAGAGTCACTTATTGCTCTTTATAACAAGGTTACCAGCCTTGCAAGAAGTGGTAAGGCAGTGAGCATTTATACACCAACTATTGGTGGTGTTGCTGAAGCTGTTTATAAGATGGCTATCGGTAATGGTCTTGGCTTTGAATTTGCTGATGTAGATATTAGCGAAATCTTTGCTTATAACTATGGTTCGTTTATCGTTGAGCTTTCTTGTGACGATGAAATCGGTATTAATCTTGGTAAGGTTACAGATAACTTTGCTATTTCATACAAGAATAGCAAGATTTGTATGTGTAAGCTAAATGAGGGCTATGAAAACAAGCTTGAAAGCGTTTACCCATGCAACATTGCATTTAACGAAGAAAAGCCAGAAACAGTGTCCTACAAGGCTGAAAAGCGCATAGGTGCCAACATTAAGGTTGCAAAGCCAAAGGTTCTTATTCCTGTATTCCCAGGCACTAACTGTGAGTTTGACTCTGCAAAGGCTGCTATGGACGCAGGGGCAGAGAGCGAAATATTTGTTATCAACAACCTAAGTGCTGAGGGCATTAAGAGAAGTGCTGAAGCATTTGCAAAGAAGGTTGGAGAGAGCCAAATCGTATTTATCCCTGGTGGATTTAGTGGTGGTGATGAGCCGGATGGTTCTGGCAAGTTTATAACAGCGTTCTTCCGTGGAAATGATGTTAAGAACGCAGTTACTGAGCTTCTTGACAACCGTGGTGGACTTATGTGTGGTATCTGTAACGGATTCCAGGCTCTTGTTAAGCTCGGTCTTGTTCCTTACGGAAAGATTATTGACACAGATGAAAACTGCCCAACTCTTACATTTAACAATATCTCAAGACACCAATCTAAGATTGTAAGAACAAGAATTGCATCGAATATGTCACCTTGGCTTGCTGAATGCAATGTTGGAGATATTATTAATGTTCCAATTTCACATGGTGAAGGTAAGTTCTTAGCTAACGATGCTACAATTAAGGAATTAATTGCAAACGGACAAATTGCGACACAATATGTTGACCTTGACGGAAATGCAACATATGATATTCAATACAATCCAAATGGCTCCACTCTTGCTATTGAGGGTATCACATCCCCAGACGGACGTGTATTTGGTAAGATGGGCCACTCAGAGCGTATTGATAATGGTCTATACAGAAATGTATACGGCGAATACGATATCAAGATGTTTAAATCGGCGGTTAAATTCTTTAAATAATTCAAATTAAAATTAAACGAGTGCCAATTTGGCACTCGTTTTGTATTACATAATTTCTAAACCATTAGTTGAGAAAAATCAACTGTTGGTATGTTGCCAAATGTGTCATATAATGATATAATATCTACAGAGAGGATGGTAAGGTTATGGAAACTAATACAATTTTAGCAAAGAATATTTATATCTTAAGAAAGCAAAAGGGGCTAACTCAAGATCAGCTTGCGGAAATTATGGGCGTATCGTATCAAGCAGTTTCTAAATGGGAAAATGAAAAATCTTTACCTGAAGCTTCTATTTTACCTTTACTTGCTGACACACTTGGCTGTAGCATAGATATGTTATTTTCGCGTCAAAACGATGTTTTAATAGGGAATTTAAAGGAAATTACAATTGAAATGTTGGCATCACTCGCTTATTTAGATGACAAAAAGCGAAGAATACTTGAAATAGCAAGAGATGGGAAGGTTGATGAAAGTGAGCTTGAGGATTTTGTTTTTATACAAAAGGAGCTTGAACGAATATCAGCGACCGTCGAGGCTTTGCAAATATGGTCAGAAAAAATGATAGCAAATGATAAAATTAATGTTGAAAAATATAGACAATTGATGAAACGATAAATATTATTTGTGTGTTTTAGAATTGACAAATTGTTTTTAATATGGAGTTTAAATGGAACTAATAGCTTATTGGATAGTTGTGCTTGTTGCAGGAATTTTATTTTTGCCAAATTATGAGGGTGGAGATTTTCAAAACATTCCCCTATTTATGATTATTTTATTAATTGTATTGATTCTTACATTGATTAAAGTGTTGCATTATGTTTTCTTTTTATTAAAAATTAAAAAGCAACTTTTAAAAAACGGATATACTATAAAACAAATAAGCTTGGCACCCAATCTTAGAAATAGTAAATGCTACCATTTATCGGGTGAAAAAGAAGGAAAAACTGTGAACATTTATATAGCAAAAAGAAAAAATTCTTACTTTACATATCACTTTGAGAATGAGAATAAAGCGGAGCTATATAAACATACAAGATTAGCCATAAAGCCAAGTGTAAGGCAGGCAAATATCATTTCTGGGCATGTCGAAACGAGAAGTAAAGGTGAGGTGAATTTCTTTTGGCATGAAGAAGATTTCAAAGATAACATAAAAAACATTTTATTATTTAAGAAAATGCCAAATAATGTAACAGATATATGTCATCAATATTCTCTTGGTAATGGCGATAAAATTTGTGATAAGGTTATCTTATGTGACAAAAATGGATTTGAAAGAGTGATAAATAATTAAATTGAGTGCAGTTTTGCACTCAATTTTTTGTTTATAAGTATTAAATAATCAAAAAAGAAAAGAATAACCATTGAAAACTTGAAAAGGAGAGAAAGATGAGTAGTAATACAAAAAGTGAAACTTCTATAATAAAAAGAAGATTTTCGCGTGATAATAAGGTTTTTGATTTCTTGCAAAAGTTTGGCAAGGTTTTGATGGTTGTAATTGCTGTTATGCCTGCTGCAGGAATTATGATAAGCTTGGGAAAGCTTATTGGCATGGCAGATTGGTCATGGCTTATATCAGTTGGCTCAATTATAGAAAATATTGGTTGGGCTGTTATAACTAATCTAAGCATATTGTTTGCTGTTGCAATAGGAGGCTCATGGGCTAAGGACAGGGCAGGTGGTGCATTTGCTGCACTTTTGTCGTATATTTTAATTAATAATATTACAGGTAGTATTTTTGGAGTTACCAACGAAATGCTATCCGACCCTAATGCAGTAGTACACACCATTTTTGGACAAGAAATTGCAGTTGAGGGATATTTCACCTCGGTTCTTGGTTCGCCAGCTTTAAATACTGGCGTATTTGTTGGAATTATAGCAGGCTTTGTCGGCGGTGTAGTGTATAATAAATTTTATAATTTTAGAAAGCTACCTGATGCATTATCATTTTTTAATGGTAAGCGATTTGTTCCATTAGTAGTAATTGGCGTTTCTCTTATAATAGCGTTTTTATTCGCACTTATTTGGCCACTCATACAATACGGAATAAATGCCTTTGGCATTTGGATTGCTAATTCGGCTGACACCTCACCAGTTTTAGCACCGTTTATATATGGAACGCTGGAAAGACTTCTATTGCCGTTTGGATTACATCATATGCTGACAATACCAATGAACTACACTTCATTCGGTGGCACGTATATAATTCAAACTGGCGCCAATGCAGGTAGCACAGTTTATGGTCAAGACCCACTTTGGTTTGCTTGGATAAATGACCTTATCAATTACAAAAATGCAGGCAATACAGAAGCGTATGAAGCATTACTAAATGGCGTAACACCAGCACGCTTTAAGGTTGGACAAATGATAGGCTCGATGGGATTACTACTTGGCGTGGGACTTGCAATGTATAAAAGAATAGATATTGATAAGCGTAAAAGGTATCGCTCAATGTTTCTTTCTACTGCTTTAGCAGTATTCCTGACGGGAGTAACTGAGCCATTTGAATATATGTTTATGTTTTCAGCTATTCCTCTTTATATTGTTTATGCAATCATACAAGGACTTGCATTTGCGTCGGCAGGAATTTTAAATCAACGACTGCATTCATTTGGAAGTATAGAGCTATTTACAAGACTGCCGATGTCCTTTCAGGCAGGTCTTGGTTGGGATATTTTAAATTTTGTATTAATGTGTATTTTATTTTTTGTAATAGGCTATTTTATTGCATATTTCATGATTGGAAAATTCAAATATGCAACACCAGGAAGACTTGGAAATTATTCAGATATAACAAGTGACAGCGAGACAGAATCAGACTTGAAAACAGAGACAAGCACAACAACTATAACTACAACTAAAACCACCACAAAAACAGTATCATCACAAGCGGAAAAAATAATAGACCTCTTAGGCGGAAGAGATAACATTGAGCTTGTTGATGCATGTATGACAAGACTACGTGTTACTGTTAAGGACCCGGAAAAGGTGGCAAGTATAGATGCATGGCGTGAAAATGGTGCTCTGGGATTATTTAAAAAAGGTAATGGAATTCAAGCTGTATATGGACCTAAGGCAGATGTGCTAAAATCTGATATTAATGATATATTATGAAGCTTTTAACTTTAAACACGCATAGTATAATTGATGAAAGCTATGATGATAAGATCAAGGTCTTTTGTGAAGCAATAATCAAATATGAGCCAGACGTAATTGCGCTTCAGGAGGTAATGCAGCCGATTACAGGTGAAAAAGCCGAAAAGGAAGAGCTTTTAAAAGGATTGGGACAAATTCCCGTGAAAAGTGGAAACTTCGCCTATAGCGTCTTAAAATGCCTTGAAAAGCATAATTTAAATTACCGTGGTGTTTATTTTGGCTTAAAAAAAGCCTACGATAAATATGATGAGGGCTTGGCTGTACTTTCAAACAAAGAAATAAATGCGACTGAAATAACACAGCTGACTAAGTTTAATGATTACAACAATTGGAAAACGAGATTTTCTCTTGGTGTGCGTATAGGAGAGTATTGGTTTTATTCATTGCATTTTAACTGGTGGGACGATGGTGATTCTTCCTTTCAAGATGAATGGGTTAGATTGCAGGAAACCTTAAGAAGTAAGAAAAGGGTTTGGCTAATGGGGGATTTTAACGTAACGCCAAGAAGCCAAGGATACGAATTGATAACAAAAGCTTATTTTGACACCTATATGCTTGCAAAAGATATAGATAACGGAATAACCGTAAGGGGCAAAATAGATGGTTGGGAGAAAAGCCCACTGGATAAACGCATAGATTATATTTTTACTGATGGTAACGTAAGAATTAAATCATCAAAAACAATTTTCAACTCTAAAACAGAAGAAATGATTTCTGACCATTTTGGTGTTTTAGTAGAAAGGGAGTAAGAATGAGAGAGACAGGAATTTTATTACCCGTTAGTGCGCTTAATTCCAAATATGGAATAGGAAGCTTTTCCAAGGAAGCATACAAGTTTATCGATTGGATGAAGGAAGCAGGACAAGGCTATTGGCAAATTCTGCCCATGGGACCAACCAGCTTTGGAGATTCACCATACCAGTCCTTTTCCTCATTTGCAGGAAATCCCTACTATATTGATTTAGATACTCTTGTAGAGGAGGGGCTTTTAAACGTGGATGACTGCCTTGTAGATTTTGGCAAGGATGAGAGAATGGTCGATTATTCTAAAATATATAATAATAGAATTCCACTTTTGAAAAAATCCTTTCTAAGGTTTAAAAAGGATGAAAGCTATTATAGTTTTTTATCTAAAAATGCGTTTTGGATAGATGATTATGCGTTATTTATGACAATTAAAGAGGAAAATGGTGGTAAAAGCTGGCAGTATTGGGACAAGGACTATAAAAACAGAGAAAAAGAAGCTATTAAAAAAATTAGAGAAAAATATAGTGATAAAATTGAATTTTGGAAATATCTACAATATAAGTTTTTTCAAGGCTGGAATAAGCTTAAGTCATATGCTAATAAGCAAGGAATAAAAATAATCGGTGATATACCTATATATACTGCCTTAGACAGTGCTGACGTATGGTCACTGCCAGAGCTTTTTCAGCTTGATGAAAATAAAACACCTACAAGCGTGGCGGGCTGTCCACCAGATGGTTTTTCGGAAAAGGGTCAGCTTTGGGGAAATCCACTTTATAAATGGGAAACACACCAAAGAAGTAACTATGATTGGTGGAAAAAGCGCATTCGAAACGCATTTGAAATGTATGATGTGTTGCGTATTGACCATTTTAGAGGATTTGACGAGTATTATTCAATTAATTATGGTGATCCCGATGCGACTAATGGTAAATGGGAAAAAGGTCCAAAAAACGAGCTGTTTTTAGAGATTAAAAGGTCAGAGGGTGAAAAATCTATAATTGCCGAGGACCTTGGCTTTATGACTGATAGTGTTAAGGAGCTACTTAAAAAAACAAGCTTTCCAGGAATGAGGGTCTTTCAATTTGGCTTTGATGCACGTGATACAGGTGCCCAAAGTGATTATTTACCTCATAACTATATAAAAAACTGTGTAGCATATACAGGAACACACGATAATCCAACAATTGTATCTTGGTTTTTTGAAATTACAGAAGAGGAAAGAAAAATGGTCAGGGCATATCTTTGTGATGAATATACACCTGACTCAGAGATAAATAAGCCGATAATCGGGGCGGTAATGCGCAGTCAAGCAAGCTTAGTGATAATTCCTTTACAGGACTATTTAGGCTATGATAGTAGAGCAAGAATTAATACACCATCAACTCAAGCAGGTAACTGGCTATGGAGAATAAGTAAAAATGATTTAAACGATGAATTAAAGGAATATATTTTAAAAATAACCTCTATAACAGGTAGAAAAAACAAAAAAGCCATATAGCACGCGCTATATGGCTTTTAATTTTATGTGTTGGAGATACATTCCTCTGTGATAATTACGTATGCTGTTAAAATTACTCCCTCGCGTTCGATTGTTAGAGTGACGACATCGCCAACTTTTGCATAGAGTAAGGCGTCAAGCAACTGATATTGTCTTGTAATTTGGACGTTATCACGACCACTCACCTTGATTCCACGGATAATGTCACCCTCGAAAAGCTTGCCATATGCAATTGAGCTTTCACTTGTTATTTCAACAACAGTTGAATCCTCAAACAAGTCAACGTAACCTGTTTCAGAGTTGTATTTTGCGTATGGATTTTGAACCTGTACCATAATACCAAGTAATGGTCTCTTAATAGTATCAAAATTCTTATCTAAACAGTTATCAATGAGATTTTGTGTTATTGCTACAACAGTGCTTGATGGAATTGCATATCCAATATTTTCAATTTTAGAGTCGGAATACTTGGCATTTACAATACCAATTAAATTACCGTTTTCATCAAACAATCCACCACCGCTATTTCCAGAGTTTACAGGTGTATCAATACGCATGACACGCATAGTTCCTTTTGTTTGCTCATCGGCAAGCGTCATTTCAATAGTTTCCGAGTCAACGCTTACAATTCCAGAGGTAACAGAGAAGCCTTCAGCACGTGGATTTCCTATCGCAAATGCAGTGTCACCTACGTGTACCTTGGAGGAATCCTTGATATTAACAGCTGAAACCTCTGAATTTTTAATTATATCACTGCTTGACACCTTTAAAACCGCTAAATCATAATGCATTGTGCCACCTACGTAAGTTGCAGGAATAGCTTGCTCAGTAGTAACTGAACCATAAATATATACGGATATATCGTCACTAACCTTTCCAGCGTCAGGTCCAAAAACAACGTGATAGTTTGTTATTATAAGTGCATCTCCTGTGTTTTTATTGCAAGAATAGATTACACCAGCACCAGAGGAGTAGGAAGGGGTAGCTGGGTCGCTTTCATTGACAAACGCTGATTGTACTAAAACAGTGCTTTGAATAGCATTTGCAACGGCATAAGAGGTTGATATAGAGCCTGTTTCACTTCCACCAGAAATGATGCTTCCGTCCTTACCATCTTGACCGTCTTTACCATCCTCGCCATCTTTACCATCGGTGCCGTCTTTTCCGTCTACGCCGTCTTTGCCAACAACTAAGCCAAGATTTTGTGATGTTTTGTCTGAGTATTCAATAATCAATTCGCCATCTTCGTTTATGTAGGTCTTTTCAATTGATTTAGCCTCATCTGTGCTTGCAATAAAGTCATCAATAGAGCAGGCTGAAAAGGTAAGCGCTAAGAAGATTGATAGAAATAAAACAGAAACCTTAATTAACTTTTTTAATTTCATAATAAATCCTTTCGTTTCAGCTTTCTATTTTATTATATACTAAAAATTTAACTTTTTCAATTAATTAATTCAACAAATGGAAAATTTATCGCAAAAAGCAGATAGATTTCCTATCTGCTTTTTTGTCAGTATGGTGCAGACGATGAGACTCGAACTCACAAGAACTAAGTTCATTGGCTTCTGAGACCAACGCGTATACCAATTCCGCCACGTCTGCATAAAAGGGCAGTTAGCCCTTTAATTATTAAATTAATGGAAACCTATGCTTGTAGGCTAACTTGCATTTTTCAATTGTTTCTACAGCCTCGCGTCTGCCAACGATTTTGTCAACACGAGTTTCTTTGTTTTCAAGAAATTTATAAACCTCAAAAAAGTGCTTAATTTCGTGAAACTGATGCTGCGGAAGCTCAGATATGTCGTTGTAAGAATTCAAAAAAGGATCGTTTATTGGTATAGCAACGATTTTCTCATCAGCCTCGTCCTCATCGATCATAGTTATCATACCGATAGGATAACATTCTATTATTGAAAGAGGCTCAAGCTTTTCTTGGCAAAGCACCAAAACATCAAGTGGGTCTCCATCCTCGGATAGTGTACGAGGAATAAATCCATAGTTTGCAGGGTAGTGGGTTGATGTATATAGGATTCTATCAAGAATTAAAAGACCGCTTTCCTTATCAAGCTCATATTTATTTTTACTGCCTTTAGGAATTTCAATTACTGAGATAAATCTTTCAGGCTTAATTCTTTCATCTCTGAAATCATGCCATGGATTCATAAAAGCACCTCCAAATTGATGTATAGTTATATTATACATCAATAGCATTTGTCTGTCAATTAATATTGATGCAAATTTTAATGAAATAATTCCCTCGTATAGTCTTATTTATTCTCACAAATTCTATATAAAAGTATTAAATTAAGGAGAATTATGAAAGAGAAAAGAATCAATTCTAAAAAACAAAGCGAAAAAAGAGATATAATAGGGCTTGTATGTGAGGATTCATACGAGGTTTGCGAGAATACAATGCAAATAAGTA
This sequence comes from Clostridia bacterium, assembly GCA_017501545.1. GTDB lineage: Bacteria > Bacillota > Clostridia > Oscillospirales > CAG-272 > RGIG2000. The sequence continues at coordinate 42,653 of JAFVWS010000015.1, forward strand.
GAAAATCTGAGGCTGAAAAAGCAGAATACGGCATATCATCAACACAGTGTGATAATGGAACCCCGTTTGACTGTGGTCCAAGTGGTGGCGCGATTTCGCCATATACAGAGGTTAATGCAGATAGTCAAGGTGTGGTAAGCGAGGTGCCAAGAAAGCCTGAATTTAGTCCTGACAAAAAATAAAAGCAATGCATGAGCATTGCTTTTATCTGTTATTTTTATATACCTCGAATGCAAGTATAGTAGAAGCAGAGGCAGCAGAGAGTGCTGCATCAAAGCGTCTGCCATAGTCAATTCTTACAATTTGGTCAGCTTCCTTTAAAATAGAGGATGAAATGCCTCTTTTTTCCCCACCAACGATAAGTAAAATAGGCTTTTTAAGGTCTGCCTCATATACGCTGACTGAGTTTTTTATATCGGCACAAACGACCTTGTAGCCACATTCCTTAAATAGCTTTATAAAATCATCATTTTCGATAAAAATACTTAGTCTTTCACTTGCCCCAGCAGAGGAACGGCAAACAACACCAGCGGCACTTAGCCAGTTGCGCTCTGAGAGTATTATTCCGTCAGCACCAGAGGCGTAAATTGAGCGTAGAGCATATCCAAAGTTATATGGGTCCTCAATACCCTCAATCATTACATAAAAGCCGTCTTTAATTATATTTTCTTTAGATATTTTTTCATATTGTCTTTCACCACAAATTGCAACAATGCCACCATGAGATGCACCAACTGTAATTTTGTCAATTTCTGCTTTATCAACAGTTGATATCTCATATTTAAACAGTTCTGCCATTTTGGTAAGATAATTAAAGTCCTTTTCCTTTGTCTTTATCTTGCCCTTGTCGAATAGGATTTTTTCTATTTTTCTTGCATTTTCTACGTTGTTTTTTAGGTTGTCAAGTAAAGCCCTTATTGAAGTCATACCTTCAAAAACAGTAGAAGAGGTAAATCTTGTTTCTTCTTTAATCATTTGCCTGCATTTTCCTTAAGATATGCATTTATAAAGCCATCAATTTCGCCATCCATAACAGCTTGGATATTACCATCCTCGTAGCCTGTACGGGTATCCTTTGCAAGAGTATATGGCATAAATACGTAGGAACGGATTTGTGAGCCCCATTCAATGTTAGTTTTGTTACCCTTAATATCCTCAATTCTGTCAAGCTTTTCGCGCTGTTTAATTTCCATAAGCTTGGATTTGAGCATTTTCATGGCTGTTTCCTTATTTTGAAGCTGGCTTCTTTCAGTTTGACAGCCAACAACAATACCGGTTGGAATATGCACAATTCTAATAGCAGAGTCAGTCTTGTTTACGTGCTGTCCACCTGCACCAGATGAGCGGTGAGCAGTGATTTCAAGGTCAGCCTCATTAATTTCAATAGAGTTGTCATCATCAAATTCAGGCATTACCTCAACGGAAGCAAACGAGGTGTGTCTACGTCCTGATGAGTCGAACGGAGAAACACGAACCAAACGGTGTACGCCATTTTCACTCTTTAAATAGCCATATGCATTAAGACCCTCAACTAAAATTGTTGCGCTTTTAAGTCCAGCCTCTTCGCCATCAAGCCAGTCAATTAGCTTAACGTTGTAGCCATGCTTTTCGCCCCATCTTGTGTATAGACGATAGAGCATAAGTGCCCAGTCCTGCGCTTCAGTACCACCTGCACCTGGGTGGAATGAAATGATAGCATTATTTTTGTCGTATTCGCCAGAGAGAAGCACCTCAATTCTTTGCTTTTCCTCTTCGGCAACAATAGCCCTTTGTTCAGCCAAAATCTCTTCTACTAAGCTTTCATCGTTTTCTTCAATTGCCATTTCAGTTAAGGTGATTGTGTCCTCAAGCTTAGACTCAAGCGCATCAAAGTTTTCAATCTTCGACTTCATTTGCTTGATTTTTTGTAAAACTTTTGTAGAGTTTTCTTGGTCAGACCAAAAATCAGGGTCAAAGGTGGTCTTTTCAAGCTCTTCAACTTGGGTTCTTAGTTCGTCAATTTTAAGTGAGCTGTGTAGCTCTTTGATATTCTCACGAAAATTTTGTAATTCGTACTTTGCGTTTTCAAGTGCGATAATCAAGGAATTTTCCTCCAAAATATAGTAATTATATTATTTACGCAAATAGTATAACATAAACACGCGTAAAATACAAATGTTTTTTGATATAAATACATAATTGTTATGGCTACACAGCACCGATAAGCAATTATAACAATATAGGTGGTAGCTCAAGAACAATAAAAGGCTATCGCAAATTGCGATAGCCTTAAATTTATAGCTTTTCAACGGATAGGTTAACCTTTTCACCATTGATGTCCCAAGATTTTGCGTTTGCTCCGTCTTGTGCGTAAACAAACTCGTCGCCGAGAACAATTTTAGCAATTTCTGCCTCATTATTCTTAACAACCTCGGCAATTTTATCATTGTTGTTTACGTAAACCTTAATGTGGTCAGTAACGTCAAAGTCAGAATCCTTACGCATTGTTTGTAGCTTGCTGATAACCTCATTTACAAAGCCTTCCTCAATTAGCTCGGCTGTGAGAGTTGTATCAATAGCAACTGTTGTATATTTATCGGAAAGAGAATAGTAGCCTTCCTTTTGCTTAATGTCGATAAGTAAATCTTCCTCTGTGAGTACAATTTCATTTCCATCAACGTCAAACTTAATAGCTCCTGTTTCGTCAAGCTCCTTCTTTGCCTTGTTTCCGTCAACCTCGGAAAGAAGTGTTCTAATAGAGCCTAAGAACTTACCATACTTAGGGCCAACGGTTTTAAGCTGTGGCTTGAATGAGTAAGAGGAGAATTCTGACATATCACTAACAAATTTAACATTTTTAATGTTAAGCTCGTCCTCGATAATCTCAACACAGTAGCTTGGAAGCTCCTTCTTTGCTTGAACATACATTGTGGAAAGTGGCTGACGGTTCTTCATTGAAGCGCCGTTTCTTGCAGCACGTCCCATAACAACAATGTCAAGTAGCTCTTCCATATTTTCCTCAAGCTCAGTATCAATTGCGCTTTCGTCAACAACTGGGAACTCACATAGATGTACGCTTTCTGGAGCATCCTTGTAGATATTGCAAACGAGGTTTCTGTATATGTCCTCAGCCATAAATGGAATCATAGGAGCACTTGCTTTAGCAACAGTAACAAGGGCAGTGTATAGAGTCATATAAGCGCTAATCTTATCATCTGTCATTGTTTGTGCCCAGTATCTTTCACGGCCACGTCTTACATACCAGTTAGAAAGCTCGTCAACAAAGGAGTCAAGTGCCTTTGCAGCCTCTGGAATCTTGTAGTTTTCAAGGCAAGAATCAACGTCCTTAACCATCGTGTTCATTCTTGAAAGAAGCCATTTGTCCATAACGGAAAGCTTGCAATCCTTCAAGTTATATTTGCTTGGGTCAAATTTATCAATGTTAGCATAGAGAACATAGAATGCGTAAGTGTTCCAAAGAGTACCCATAAACTTTCTTTGCCCCTCGATAACTGCCTTGCCGTGAAAACGGTTTGGTAGCCATGGTGCTGAGTTAGTGTAGAAATACCATCTGATTGCATCTGCACCATATGTTTGTAGAGCATCAAATGGGTCAACTGCGTTACCCTTAGATTTAGACATCTTTTGTCCGTTTTCGTCTTGAACGTGGCCAAGAACGATAACGTTTTTATAAGGAGCCTTATCAAAGATAAGAGTTGAAATAGCAAGAAGGGAATAGAACCAACCTCTTGTTTGGTCAACAGCCTCTGAAATGAAGTCAGCAGGGAATTGAGCATCAAATAGGTCCTTGTTCTCAAATGGGTAATGGTGTTGTGCAAATGGCATCGCGCCTGAGTCGAACCAACAGTCGATAACCTCAGGAACACGCTTCATTTGTCCGCCACACTTTTCACATTTTATAGTTACATTATCAACAAATGGTCTGTGTAGCTCTACATCGTCTGGACAGTTGTCAGACATTGATTTTAGCTCTTCAATTGAGCCAATTGAGTGCTTATGACCACATTCACATTCCCAAATGTTAAGCGGAGTACCCCAGTATCTATTACGGCTCAAGCCCCAGTCTTGAACATTTGCAATCCAAGAGCCAAAGCGGCCCTTACCGATAGATTCAGGAATCCAGTTGATTGTATTGTTATTTTTAATAAGATTATCACGAACAGCGCTCATCTTAATAAACCAAGACTCACGAGCGTAGTAGATAAGTGGAGAATCACATCTCCAGCAGAATGGATAATCGTGCTCAAACTTAGGAGCATCAAATAGCTTGCCCTCTTTTGAAAGGTCGCTAAGAATCATTGGGTCAGCTTTCTTGCAGAAAACGCCGGCATAATCAGTATCCTCAGTCATTTCGCCCTTGCCGTTAACAAATTGAACAAATGGCAAGTCGTAGTTTCTGCCAATACGTGAGTCGTCTTCACCAAAAGCAGGAGCAATATGAACAATACCTGTACCATCTTCCATTGTTACATAGCTATCACAGGTAACAAAGTGAGCTTTCTTGTTTTGCTTTTTAGCACTTGCACCAGCACAAGCAAATAGTGGCTCATATTCCTTGTATTCAAGGTCTTTACCCTTGTATTCTTCAATTATTTCATAAGCCTTTTCGCCCTCTTCCTTGCAAAGTGCGCCAAGCACCTTGTCAAGTAGAGCCTTAGCCATATAATATGTGTAACCATCAATTGCCTTAACCTTGCAATATGCTTCCTCTGGGTTTACACAGAGTGCAACGTTTGATGGAAGAGTCCAAGGAGTTGTTGTCCAAGCAAGGAAGTATGCATCCTCGCCTACAATCTTAAATCTAACAACTGCAGATTTTTCTTTAACAGTCTTATAGCCTTGAGCAACCTCGTGTGAAGAAAGAGGAGTGCCACAGCGTGGGCAGTATGGAACTATCTTAAAGCCTTTGTAGAGAAGTCCCTTGTCCCAAATTTGCTTGAGAGCCCACCATTCAGACTCAATAAAGTTGTTACTATATGTTACATATGGGTGGTCCATATCAGCCCAGAAGCCAACTGTTGAGGAGAAGTCCTCCCACATGCCCTTGTACTTCCAAACGCTTTCCTTACATTTTGCGATAAATGGCTCAAGACCATATTCTTCAATTTGCTCCTTGCCGTCAAGACCAAGAAGCTTTTCGACCTCAAGCTCAACAGGAAGACCGTGTGTGTCCCAGCCAGCCTTTCTTGGAACCATATAGCCCTTCATAGTTCTGTATCTTGGAATCATATCCTTTATAACACGTGTCAAAACGTGACCGATATGAGGCTTACCATTAGCTGTTGGAGGTCCATCATAAAATGTGTAGGAAGGAGCACTCTCTCTGATTTTTATGCTTTTTTCAAAAATTTGGTTTTCCTTCCAAAATTGCTCAGTTGCTTTTTCTCTCTCAACAAAGTTGAGGTTAGTAGAAACCTTGTTATACATTTTAAAATCCTTTCTAAAGAAAAAATCTCGCCCTGTATGAACAGGACGAGATAAAAATTATTCGTTACCACCTATTCAACATACAAATCTATATGCGTCTCAGATAACGGTGAGATTCCGTCGTTGACTACTAAATTCGCCAAGAAACTCGGGAGTGATATTCACATTTCGGCTACTTGCACTGGGCTTGCACCATCCCCAATTCGCTAAAGCGTTTACCGAAGGCTACTGTCTCCGTCATAGTTTTTATATTATAGTTATTCTAACATTAAGTTTTTGATTTGTCAAGATTAAAACATCAATTTTTCTTCGATGTAATTCTTAAGCTCGGAAATAGGAAGTCTTACTTGCTCCATTGTGTCTCTGTCACGTACAGTTACGCAACCATCATTTTCTGACTCAAAGTCGTATGTGATGCAGTATGGAGTACCAATTTCGTCTTGACGACGATATCTCTTACCAATTGAGCCTGTTTCGTCAAAGTCAACGCTGAAATGCTTTGAAAGATCTTCCCAAATAGCCTCAGCCTTGTCAGAAAGCTTCTTTGAAAGAGGAAGAACTGCTGCCTTGAAAGGAGCAAGAGCAGGGTGAAAGTGAAGAACAACACGGGTGTCGTTTTCGCCAACTGCCTCCTCATCGTAGGCTTCTACCAAGAATGCAAGTGTTACACGGTCAGCGCCAAGTGATGGCTCAATAACGTAAGGAACATATTTTTCGTTTGTTTCTGGGTCGAAATATTCCATAGCCTCACCAGAAAGGTTAGCATGCTGAGTGAGGTCATAGTCTGTACGGTCAGCAATGCCCCAAAGCTCACCCCAACCGAATGGGAACATATATTCAAAGTCAGTTGTAGCCTTTGAGTAGAAGCAAAGCTCCTCTGGGTCATGGTCTCTTAGACGAAGATTTTCCTTCTTCATGCCAAGATTGTATAGGAAGTTCGCGCAGTAATCCTTCCAGAATGCAAACCATTCAAGATCAGTGCCAGGCTTGCAGAAAAATTCAAGCTCCATTTGCTCAAACTCACGGATACGGAAAATGAAGTTACCTGGGGTGATTTCATTTCTAAATGATTTACCAATTTGACCAACGCCAAACGGTAGCTTTTTACGTGTAGTTCTTGCAATGTTTTTAAAGTTTACAAATATACCTTGTGCAGTTTCTGGGCGAAGGTATAATTCAGAGGTTGAGTCCTCGGTTACACCTTGGAATGTCTTAAACATTAGGTTGAATTTTCTGATATCAGTAAAATCACCACTACCACATGATGGGCAAACAATTTTATGCTCTTTAATAAAGCTAAACATTTCCTCATTTGACATTGTAGCTGGGTTTACTGCCTCATTGTTTTCGGCGGCCCAGTCCTCGATAAGCTTGTCAGCACGGTGTCTTGTTTTGCATTGCTTGCAGTCCATAAGTGGGTCAGAGAAGCCACCAACGTGACCAGAAGCCACCCAAACCTGTGGATTCATAAGAATAGCACTGTCAAGACCTACGTTATACTTAGACTCAGTAACAAATTTTTTCCACCAAGCCTTCTTTATGTTATTTTTGAATTCTACACCTAAAGGTCCAAAGTCCCAAGAGTTAGCAAGACCGCCATAAATCTCTGAGCCAGGATAAACAAATCCACGTGTCTTGCAAAGGGCAACAACCTTTTCCATGGTTTTTTCTGTGTTGTTCATAATATTCTCCTAAATTATGATAGCTATTTGGGAAACAATCCCACATATCCACATTATTATATATTATTCGCGTGAAAATTGCAAGAGTTTTAACAACAAATAAAAAAATATAAAAAAATTTGTGGAATTTTTATTAAAATCACTTAAAAAAACAACCTTATATTGGACAGTACATAAAATTTTAAAATAAATTTAATAAAAGTATTGATTTTTGCAATAAAGTTTGTTATAATTACCTCATATTTTAGAAGTCCTTATATTTGAAGGGGAGATTTTTATGTTATCACGTGAAGTTACAGTTATGAATGTTGTTGGGTTGCATGCAAGACCAGCTACGTTTTTTATTCAAAAGGCAAATTCTTATAAGTCTTCCATATGGGTAGGCAAGGACGACAGAAGAGTTAATGCTAAAAGCTTGCTTGGAGTTCTTTCAATGGGCATTGTAAAAGGAACAGTAGTTACTCTTATTGCTGATGGAGAAGATGAAAAGGAAGCGCTTGACGGACTTGAAGAGCTTATCACAACAGGTCTTGATAGCTGCGAATAATACATATTTCGGCGATAGTCAGTGACTGTCGCCTATTTTATTCTAAATTTGGAGGGAATTATGACGGACGCAAGGCTCGAATATTTACGTGCAAAAGCATCAAGCTTGCCATATAGACCTGGCGTCTATATAATGAAGGATAAAGCGGGCAAGGTTATTTATGTTGGCAAATCACGTGCGCTAAGAGACCGTGTTTCGCAATATTTCCATCTTTCTTCAGATGCAGGGATAAAAACTGTAAGAATGGTTTCATTAATTGATGATTTTGATACCATTTTATGCGATACGGAAATGGAAGCGCTTGCACTTGAAAATACAAAAATCAAGCAATATAACCCAAAGTACAATATTCTTTTGAAGGATGCAAAATCTTATCCTTATATAAAGCTTACAATGAATGAGGAATATCCAAGGCTTCAAATGACAAGAAAGCGCTTAAATGATGGCGCAAAGTATTATGGTCCTTATTCTGGTGCGTCGGTTGTTTATTCAGTTATAAACACGCTTGAAAGGACGTTTGGTATTCCAAAATGCAAGCTGGTATTTCCAAGGGATATTGGTAAGGTGCGTCCATGCATATATAAGCAAATGGGCAGATGTGTAGCCCCATGTGATGGTTCAATTTCTCAAAGCGATTATTACACCACAATGCAGTGTGTTTCTGATGTACTAAGAGGAAATATAAAGAAGGCGGTTGACACCTTAAACAATCAAATGCTTGACTTTGCAGAAAGTGAGAAATATGAAGAGGCTGCAAGATGCCGTGATGGAATTGAATCATTAAAAAGGCTACGAGAAAAGCAAAAGGTTGTTGGCGCACCAAACGATGAATACGATATCATTGCAGTTTACAGTGACGAGCTTTCAACGGCTATTTCAGTTTTCTACGTAAGAAGTGGAATTATAAGTGACTTTGATACCTATGTCTACGGCGCAAACGAGCTTTCGGTTGATAAGGACTATGAATACATGACTCCTTTCATAACCGAGCTTTACACTCGTCGTGAATATATTCCCAAGGAAATATTATTGTCATTTGACTATTCTCAAAGCGAGTTAACCCTTGCTGAAGAATATATAAGTAA
>JAFVWS010000003.1 GCA_017501545.1 Clostridia bacterium
AGGCAAGGCAACAGCATCTGGCACACCAGTAAATGCGCAAGGTACATCAAGTGGTGATGCAATAGTAGTAGGCTTTGATGGTACAGATTACTCACATATTCAAGCAAAGATTACAAACGTTCCAGATGAAAATACAGGACTGTACTGCTCAGCATACGTTATTGATGCAGGCACAGTAACATATCTTTACGAGGGTAGCGCATCAACCACAGCGCAAGTAATTTCACTAAGCAACTATAACCCAACATTGCCAGAAGCAACAGTTCCATCAAACGATGAGGAAAACGCATAACTAAATAAAAGAGCCGTACAAACGGCTCTTTTTTATTTGTTATATAACAGTTGACAAATAATACTAATTTATTATATAATGTATTTGTAGAAGATTTTTCTAAATTTGAGGAGAAGATTATGAAAAAGAAATTACTTTTGGCAATTTCCTTAGTAGCTTTATTTGCTTGCTTGTTTGCAATCACAGCGTTTGCTGTTGAGGTTGATGGTGTATATTACACACTTGACACTAATAATAAATTAGCAACAGTATCGACAGAAAACAGAACAGCGACAACACAAATAGTTACAATCCCATCAACGTTTGAATATGAGGGCGCAACATATAGGGTAACGTCAATTTCAAACGATGCCTTTTATGGCAACAAAACAGTTAAGGAACTCAGAATTTTAAGTGAGTACATTACAAAAATTCCAGCAAGTATGATTGCAAGCACTAATGGTGGTGCTCTTGAGAAAATTTATATTGATTTTTCAAAAATCACCTCAATTGGTAGTGCAGCATTTAACCCTTCAAGCCAAACAAATGGTAATAGTCCTGTAGCAAATAACTTTTATTACTATGATGCAAAAGCATTTATTGAAAATGGCACAGATGTTGTAATTACCGAGCCAGATTTTTCAAATTGCACATCAATCGGTTCAGCCGCCTTTCAGGGTGCTAACTTTGAAAAGCTTGTAATTCCAGAAGGCATTGCTTTGAACAACCAGGTTTTTAGATGCTCAACGATTGAGGAGCTCGATATCAAGGGCGCAAACCGTGGTGCAATTTCTTATTACGTTTTCAGTAGCTGCGTAAATCTTGAAACAATCCGCATTGAGTCTTTAAGCTCTATCTCTAACGATGTGTTTTCAGGCTGCAAAAATGTAAAAGAAATTTACATTAACTTATCTAACTGTACCTCTATCGGTTCAAGCGCCTTCTCAATAGGTAATGTAGGCTACGACCAAGGAAACACCACCACACAATGGTATAATTATCAAGGGGAAAAAATCGTTGACCTTTCAAATGTTAAAACTATAAACGAAAAGGCCTTTTCTTCATCGAACCTCGGTTCTGCAAAAATCATATGGCCAACGGCGCTCGATACATTAAGCGACCAAGCCTTTAGAAAATGTAACATTAATCAACCACTCTATATTAATCCTGCAGAAGGCAAGACAATTACCATTCCTTTCTGGTGTATGAACGGAAACAAATTCACATTCGCATATTTTGGTAAGGGTGTTAAAACGGTTTCATCTTGCTTTGAGACTAACTGTATAGTTGTTTGTGCAGAAGACAGTGTAAACTTTACCCATGAAAAAGTATTTGACCAAACCACTGGCAATGCAATATATTGCAAGTCATATACAGGTACAGATGTAAGCTCAAGAGCAAAAGTTTATAATATTGCAAGCGCAACATCAGAAAAATATGGTCTTTGTGGCTTCATAGCTACTGTTAAATTTGCCGATGAAACAACTCAGGAATTTAACTACGCAATTCACAGCTATGAGGGCGTTGCCGACGAAACGGTTTGTCCAGCAGGCTCACTTATGGTTTATACTTGCACAGGATGCGCAAGCAGCTACGAGAAAAAGCTTGAAAGCTTTATAGGTGACGCACACGATTTCGTTATCGAAAACGGCGCAACAGTTGCTAAAATTGTATATGAAAACAATAATTATTTTGCAAACGGTGTAGTTGTAATTAAGTGCGCAAGCTGCTCAGCTCAAAATAGCGATACTGAAATTTCACCACTCTTTGAGGCAGTTGGCTACTCATCAAGCGAAGTTGTCAATGGCTTTATTTCACACACAATCAAAGTAAATGTTGATGTTGTTGATGAGTATAAGAATTATACTGGCATCACAGTACAATATGGCGTTATGGCAAGTGTTGCGGCAAGCAATCCTTTAACCATAGAAAATGGCAAGGTTGTAGCAAACGGCAAGGCTGTCGCAGCTGAAATGAGTAATACAAACTATACAACACTATTAATCAAGGTTCATGGAATTACAAGCAACGAGGCAATGAACTGCAATGCCTACGTAGCAATAGACGGAGTTATTACATATCTCTGTGGCGATGAGGCATTAGAATCACCAGCCGAAAAGTCACTCAATATTTCAAATGAAACTATTGAAGGAATGAGTGTTGAAGCAATTTTACAAGAAACAAAGCAATATGCATAAAGAAAAATCGCACTCCAAAATTGGAGTGCGATTTTTATATATATTAAACAAAAAGGAAGAGAAAAAATTGTGAAAACACTCCAAAAAACAAAAAATGAAAATATGCAGAATTTGTGCATAAATATGCAATAATATACAGAAAATATTCATTTTTGAGTGGCAATTCTGAAAAAATTACCTCTATATATAAAAAAGATGAAAAAATATTGAAAAAGGTCTTGACAAACGTGATAATAGGTTATATAATACTCTCATAAAAATGAATAAACTTTCATTCGGAGGAAATTAAAATGGATAAGAAGAACATTAAAAAGGTAGTGCTTGCATATTCAGGCGGACTTGATACATCAATTATCATTCCATGGCTCAAGGAAAATTACAATAACTGCGAGGTTATTGCAGTTTCTGGTAACGTTGGACAAGCTGATGAGCTTGAGGGACTTGAGGAAAAGGCAATCAAAACAGGCGCATCAAAGTGCTACATTGAGGATTTAACAGACGAGTTTGTTGACGACTACGTAATTCCAACAGTAAAGGCAGGCGCACTTTATGAGGAATATATGCTTGGCACATCATTTGCACGTCCAGTAATTGCAAAGAGAATTGCTGAAATTGCAATCGCTGAGGGCGCAGACGCAATTTGCCATGGCTGTACAGGTAAGGGTAATGACCAGGTTCGTTTCGAGCTTACAATTAAGGCGTTCGCACCAGATATGCCAATTATCGCTCCTTGGAGAGAGTGGACAATTAAGTCCCGTGAGGAGGAAATTGAGTATGCTGAGGCACACAACGTTCCACTAAAGATAAATCGTGAAACTAACTACTCAAAGGACAAAAACCTATGGCACCTAAGCCACGAGGGACTTGACCTTGAGGACGCAGGAAATGAGCCACTTTACGATAAGGAAGGCTTCCTTGAAATGGGCGTTTCTCCAATCAAGGCACCAGACGCACCAACATATGTTGAGCTTGACTTCCAAAAGGGTATTCCGGTTGCTATAAACGGCGAGAAGATGAGCGCTAAGGACATTATCCTAAAGCTCAATAAGCTCGGTGGTGACAATGGCATTGGTCTACTTGACATCGTTGAAAACCGTCTTGTTGGTATGAAATGTCGTGGCGTATATGAAACTCCTGGTGGAGCTATTTTGTACGCAGCACATAGCTATCTTGAAACAATTTGCCTTGACAAGATGACAATGCACGAAAAGCAAAAGCTCTCAATTACATTTGCTGAGCTTGTATATAACGGACAATGGTTCACACCACTTCGTGAGGCACTTTCAGCATTCGTTGATAAGACTCAAGAAAACGTTACTGGTAAGGTAAGAATGAAGCTTTATAAGGGCAACATCATCAAGGCAGGCGTATGGAGTGACTATTCACTCTACTCAGAGGAAATCGCTACCTTTGGTGAGGACAACGTTTACAACCAAGCAGATAGTGCTGGATTTATCAACCTCTTTGGTCTTCCAATCAAGGTTCAAGCACAAGTAAACGCAAAAAATAACAAGAAATAATCAAAGCACCTGCGATGGGCAAAAATTGCCCATCGCTTAACGTGTTTTTTATATCGCGCACGTATACGCGTACGAAAGGACGAAATTATGGACAAAATGTGGGCAGGAAGGTTTGAAAAGGCGCTTGATAAGCAAGCTGACGACTTTAACTCTTCCATTCATTTCGATAAGAAAATGTACAAGGAGGACATAAGGGGCTCAATTGAGCATGCGCTTATGCTTTCCTCAGTTGGCATTTTAACAAAAGAAGAATATGAGACTATTGCCGACGGACTAAACTCAATCTTGGAGGACTTGAACAGTGGCGCACTCGCGTTTGACGAAAACGCTGAGGACATTCATATGTTCAATGAGGCTGAGCTTACAAAAAGAATAGGCGACACAGGCAAAAAGCTTCACACAGCAAGAAGCAGAAATGACCAGGTTGCCCTCGACCTTCGTCTTTATATGCGTAACCAAACGAATAATATCATAGCCCTTTTAATGGAGCTAATTAAGGTGGTTAAGGATAAGGCTGAGGAAAACCAAGATGCTATAATGCCTGGCTACACACACCTTCAAAGGGCACAGCCAATCACCTTCGCGCATCATCTTCTTGCATATTGCATGATGCTTATGCGTGACGTGACAAGGCTAAAGGACGCACTTGCAAGAATGAACTATTCACCACTCGGCTCATGCGCCTTAGCTGGCACAACCTATCCAACAAACCGTGATATGGTTGCTAAAAGCCTCGGCTTTGACGGCGTATGCATGAACTCAATCGACGGTGTTTCTGACCGTGATTATTGCATTGAGCTTGAAGGTGCATTCGCAACCATTATGATGCATCTTTCACGCTTTTCGGAGGAAATAATTCTTTGGTCAAGCTGGGAGTTTAAATTTGTTGAGCTTGATGATTCATACACAACAGGCTCCTCAATTATGCCACAAAAGAAAAATCCGGATATGGCTGAGCTTGTTCGTGGCAAAACAGGCAGAGTATATGGTGACTTAATGGCGACCCTTACAATGCTAAAGGGTATTCCACTTGCATATAACAAGGATATGCAGGAGGACAAGGAAGCAATCTTTGACGCTACTGAAACAGTTATAAAATGCCTTGAGGTCTTTATTCCAATGATAAGGACAATGACTCCGATTAAGGAGAACATGTATAATGCCGCAACTAAGGGCTTTATAAACGCAACAGACCTTGCCGACTACCTAACAAAAAAGGGTATGCCATTTAGAAGCGCATACAAAATTGTTGGCACAATAGTTGGTGAGTGCATTAAAAAGGGTGTCACCCTTGATAAAATGTCACTTGAGGAATATAAAGCACATTCAGATATTTTCGAGGACGACTTATATAACGAAATCTCACTTGAAACCTGTGTTAAAAAGCGTATTTCCAAGGGCTCAACAGGCTACGAAAGCGTAAAGGAACAGCTAAAGTACGTAACGGAGTTTTTAAAATGAAAAAGATATTTATAGACGGTAAGGCAGGCACAACTGGCTTAAGAATAGAGGAGCGCCTTGGCGCGCGTGATGACATTGAAATTGTCACCCTACCCGATGAATTAAGAAAAGACCCAGTGGCTAAAAAAGAGGTTTTAAACTCGGTTGACATTGCATTTTTATGCTTGCCAGACGTAGCAGCTATTGAGGCTGTAGAAATGATAGAAAATCCAAACGTATGTGTAATTGATACCTCAACTGCACATAGGACAAATCCCGACTGGGCATACGGCTTTGCAGAGCTTGGCAGCGAGTTTGAGGAGAAGATTAAAAACAGCAAGCGTATTGCAGTCCCTGGCTGTCACGCAAGTGGCTTTATCGCGCTTGTTCACCCACTAATTAAGGCTGGCATTTTGCCAAAGGATGCGCTTCTTTCTGCACATTCCTTGACAGGCTACAGTGGTGGTGGCAAAAAAATGATTGCTGACTATCAAGCCGAGGAAAGAAGCACCCTTTTAAATGGCCCAAGACAATACGCCCTTGCACAAAAGCATAAGCATATACCTGAAATGACAAAAATCACAGGATTAGAAAACGCACCGGTATTCTGCCCAATTGTTGGAGATTTTTATTCAGGTATGGAGGTTACAATTCCTCTTTTTAAGAGCCAGCTAACAAATGGTGGTAGCATTGAAAAAATAAAAGAAATATACAAAAATACATACAAGGGTCCAATTGTTTCTTACAACGAAGCAAGCGACGAGGAGGGCTTTTTGTCCTCAGCTCGCTATCAGGACAAGGACTCAATGTCAATTGAGGTGTATGGAAACGACGATAGAATAATTCTCGTTGCAAGATACGATAATTTAGGCAAGGGCGCCTCTGGTGCCGCTGTTGAATGCCTAAACATCGTCCTTGGCGAGGACAAGACGAAAACACTCGTAATTTAAGGAGTAATCAAATGGAAATTATTAATGGTGGAGTTTGCGCTCCAAAGGGCTTTTTAGCAAATGGTATTCACTGTGGAATACGCAAAAATAAATCCAAAAAGGACTTAGCCCTTATATATTCCGAAAAGAAGGCAAGCTGTGCCTCTGTTTACACAACAAATAAGGTTAAGGGCGCACCTTTAACTGTAACAAAAAATAATATTGCCGATGGCTATGCGCAAGCAGTAATCTGTAACAGTGGAAATGCAAACACCTGCAATGCAAACGGTATTGAAATCGCTGAACAAATGTGCCAAATCCTCGGTGATGAGCTTAATATTAGCGCAAGCGACGTTGTTGTTGCATCAACTGGCGTTATCGGTCAGCCTCTTGATATTGCTCCAATTAAAAACGGAGTGCCGGCACTTGTTAAGGGTCTAAATAACAATGGTAGTCAGGATGCGGCTGAGGGCATTATGACAACCGATACAAGACTTAAGGAAATTGCACTTAGTTTCACAGTTGACGGCAAGGAGTGCAAAATCGGTGGCATTGCCAAGGGTTCAGGTATGATTCACCCTAATATGGCAACTATGCTTGTATTTATTACAACCGACTGTAGTATCTCAGCAAAGATGCTAAACAAGGCACTTTCAACCGATATTCAAAGCACGTTTAATATGGTTAGCGTTGATGGCGACACCTCAACAAACGATATGGTTACAGTTTTAGCTAATGGTATGGCAAAAAACAAGGAAATCACCGACGAGGGCGCTGATTTTGACGCGTTTATGAAGGCGCTTAACACTCTTACCATTAATCTCTGTCGTAAGATTGCAGGCGATGGTGAGGGCGCAACAAAGCTACTTGAATGTACAGTTGATGGCGCTAAGGACGAAAAGAATGCCAAGATTATCGCTAAAAGCGTAATTTGCTCCTCGCTTGTAAAAAGCGCAATGTTCGGCTCAGATGCGAACTGGGGTCGCGTTCTTTGTGCAATCGGCTACAGTGGCGCTGAGGTGGACGTTAACAAGGTTTTCGTTTCCTTTGTGTCAAATAAGGGAGAAATTAGCGTTTGCGAAAATGGGGCAGGCGTTGACTTTTCTGAAGAAATTGCAAAGGAAATCCTACTTCAGGACGAAATCACAATTAAGATTGTCCTCGGAGACGGAGAGGGAAAGGCTACCGCTTGGGGCTGTGACCTCACATATGATTACGTAAAGATAAACGGAGATTATAGAACATAATGCAAAATATCGAGCCAATTCACGTAACAAATCAACAAAGGGCAGTGATTCTTACACAAGCCCTTCCATATATCAGAGAATACTACGACAAGGTTGTTGTTATCAAGTATGGTGGAAACGCAATGATTAACGAACAGCTTAAGGAGCAGGTAATGGAGGACATTGTCCTTTTGCACCTTATCGGCGTTAAGGTTGTTTTAGTTCACGGTGGTGGACCGGAAATCACCGAAACCTTAAAGAAAATCGGCAAGGAGTCCGTGTTCTTTGAGGGGCTTCGCGTTACCGACAAGGAAACTGCTGACGTTGTTCAAATGGTGCTTGCTGGTAAAATCAACAAATCCCTTGTTAATATGCTTGAAATCAATGGTGGCAAATCCATAGGAATTTCTGGTCTTGACGGACATATGATTAAGGCAGAAATGAAGGATGAGCGCCTTGGCTACGTAGGCAGAATTACCGAGGTTGACGTTACCCCAATTACTGACCTGCTCGAAAAGGGATATATCCCAGTCGTTTCTACAATCGGCTGTGATAATCAGGGCAACGTGTATAATATCAATGCTGACACAGCAGCTGCATATATTGCAGGCGAAATGAGGGCTGAGCGTCTTATCACAATGACCGATATTGAGGGCATTTTGAAGGACAAAAACGACCCACACTCAATCATTTCAGAAATTGACATCAAGGGCTGTGTTGAGCTTTTTGAAAGTGGCATTATAAGCGGAGGAATGATTCCAAAGGTTGAATGCTGTATCGATGCAATCCATAAGGGAGTAAAGAAGGTTACAATCCTTGACGGACGTGTTCCTCACGCACTTCTGATTGAAACTTTGACAAATGAAGGAGCCGGCACAATGGTTGTGGCGGATATGAACAACAAATGATGAGCTTTAAGGAAGCAGACAAGCAATATGTTGCCAACACCTATGCGCGCTTTGATATCGAAATCACACACGGCAGTGGCGCATTAGTTTATGACGTAAATGGTAAGGAATATATTGACCTTGCAAGTGGAATTGCTGCAAATACTCTTGGTATGGCTGACGAGGACTGGGTAGAGGCAGTTTATGACCAGCTTAAAAAATGTCAGCACACCTCAAATTTATATTATTCTGAGCCCTGCGCGCGTCTTGCAGAAATTTTATGCAAGCGTACAGGTGCAAAAAAGGTTTTCTTTGGCAACTCTGGTGCTGAGGCGAATGAGTGCGCTATCAAGGTTGCAAGGCTTTGGGGTGCAGAAAATAAGGGCGAGGAATATTATAATATAATCACCCTTCAAAATAGCTTCCACGGAAGAACTATTACAACCTTAGCCGCAACAGGGCAGGATGTATTCCATAAATACTTTACCCCACTTACCGAGGGCTTTCTTTATGGTGAGGCGAACAACCTTGAAAGCATTGAAGTGCTTCTTAAGGAAAACAAGTGCTGCGCCGTTATGATGGAGCTTGTTCAAGGTGAGGGCGGAGTTTTGGCGCTCAACCGTGAATTTGCCGAGGGAGTATCCAAATTATGCGAAAAATACAACGTGCTCTTGGTGCTTGACGAGGTGCAAACTGGTAATGGTAGAAGTGGTGAGCTTTATGCTTATCAAGCCTACGGACTAAGCCCCGATGTCGTTTCAACCGCTAAGGGACTTGGTGGTGGACTTCCAATTGGTGCGTGCTTAATGTACGATAAAACTGAGGAAATTTTAAAGCCTTCGCTTCACGGTTCAACCTTCGGTGGAAACCCAATTGCATGTGCATCTGCAATCCACGTGTTAAATCGCATAGATGATAAGCTGCTTAGTGATGTTAAGAAAAAATCCGCATATATATTTAATACTTTAAATGGTGCTGACGGCATTAAGTCAGTTAGCGGACTTGGTCTTATGATAGGCATTGAAACTGTGGGAGATGTGTCTCTGATCTTGCAAAAATGTATGGAAAACGGCATACTTCCAATTAAGGCAAAAAACAAGCTAAGACTTTTGCCAGCCCTAAATATCCCAATGGAGCTTTTAGTTAAGGCTGTGGATATTATTAAAAGGGTTGCAAGCGAAAATAAATAGGAGAAAACAATGAATTTTTTAAAGGGAAAAGATTTTTTAAAGCTTCTTGATTTCACCCCAGAGGAAATAGATAAGCTTATAAATTTAGCAATTGAATTAAAGGCAAAAAAGAAAAACGGTGAGCCACACGAATATCTAAAGGGTAAAAATATCGCCCTCATATTTGAAAAAACAAGCACACGTACAAGATGTAGCTTTGAGGTTGCCGCACACGACCTTGGTATGGGCGTTACTTACCTTGACCCAACAGGCTCACAAATTGGTAAAAAAGAGTCAATTGCAGACACAGCACGCGTCCTTTCTTCAATTTACGATGGTATAGAATATCGTGGCTACGGACAAGAAATTGTTGAGGAGCTTGCAAAATATTCGCGTGTTCCAGTATGGAATGGACTTACAAATGAGTTTCATCCAACACAAATCTTAGCTGACTTTATGACAATAAAGGAGAGATTTGGCAAGCTTAAGGGCATTAAGCTTGTATACATGGGTGATGCAAGATATAATATGGGCAACTCACTTATGGTTGGTGCTGCCAAAATGGGACTTGATTTTGTCGCATGCGCACCTAAGAAATACTTCCCAGAAGCTTGGCTTGTTGAAAAATGCCAAGAAATTGCAAAGGAAACAGGTGCAACCATCACACTTGAGGAATGTCCGGAAAAGGCAACAAAAAATGCCGATGTAATCTACACCGACGTGTGGGTTTCAATGGGTGAGCCAGCTGAGGTATGGCAAGAAAGAATTAATGACCTCTCAGCTTACCAAGTAAACAAAAAGCTTATGCAAAATGCAAAGGAAAGCGCCGTGTTTATGCACTGCCTACCAGCCTTCCACGATATGAAAACTGTAATAGGTAAAGAAATGGGAGAAAAATTTGGTAGAACCGAAATGGAGGTTACAGACGAGGTGTTCGAAAGCGAACAGTCTATCGTTTTCCAAGAGGCAGAAAACCGTATGCATACAATTAAGGCAGTAATGCTTTCAACTTTATAACTGTAAAAATCAAGTCGAAAGGCTTGATTTTTTCTTTATATGTAACCTTTTATGTATAGATTTCGTCTAATTAAGTGAAGGACGGTGAAATGTATGAAGAGAATTATTCTTGCTTTAATATCACTCGTATGCTTGTTTATTCTTGTTTCATGCAATCAAGAAAATAAGATTCCAGATGGTGAGTATGCTTTGGCTGTAGAGGATGAAAGCATATTATATGAGCCATTAAAGGAATCATATAAGCCTGGCGAAAAAATAATTGTTAAAACTCATACTATATGTGATGGTACTGTGAGCGTTACGCTTAATGGCAAAAAGGAACTAAAAAAGGAGTTTTGTAAGGACGAAAATAACAATTACTATCATGAATGGGAATTTATAATGCCAGAAAAGGACTCAATTTTAGAATTTCAATATCACTCGGGTATGGACGATATATATTATAGTATAACAATTGAGGATGACGAGGGAGTTGTGATAAATAGTTTTCCAAACGTAATAGCTGGCTCTGATACACTTGAAATCCACACATCACGTCTTGATGTCGAATTTACAACTACACCTGTAATTGATGTAGATGAATATAAGGAAATTAAAAATCAAAAAGGTGAGGTATTATACTACTCTTGGAGCTTTGTAATGCCTGAATCTGATTTAAAAATTGAAGTACACACCACGACATATGAGCCGGTGCTTTAGCACCTTACTGTGTAACATTGAGGAACGTTATAATCAAAAAACCGCTTGCACCATGCAAGCGGTTTTCATTATTCGATTACTAAATTTGACTTTATTTCTTCGCTTTCAGCTGGGGTTAGCTCACCGAAGCTATCCTCCTTATTTTTGCGTTGCCTGTTCTTGATTAAATCTATTGTTAAATAAATCGCCCCGGAGAGGGAAAGTGTGCCAACAAAAATGAATATTAGCACTAATAATAATGCAAAAATCACAGTGCTTATCATTAATATGAGCAAAAGTATATTAGCTGGTGTTATTTGTCCATGATTTATGCCAGCTTCAATGCAGTTTATTATAATAACAATGCCATAAAGGCATACTAAAAAAGCTGGTGCTAATGAAAAAAGTGATATTATATAAGAGATAGCGCTTGAGCAATATAGCTCAGCTGTTAGTATCGATTTAAAGATTTTCATTTTCTAACGTAAGGCTAATTATTTAGTCTTTCCTCCCTTTTGCGTATTTTTGCCAGACGGCTTTTTTTCTGGATAACCCTTTCAAGCTCATCAATTTTTTGATTTTGTGTACCAACAAGCAAGCAAAATGCACCTAAAACACAAGAAATCTGAGAGGCAAAAAAGATGACAACGTAAAATACATCAGCAAAAATATCAATTAGTGAGTTTGCAATTGAATATGACGAAAGCATAGCCTGGTTTTTTGTAACAATGGCGGTTATAAGGCTTGCTATATCAAAGCCAAAGCAAATTGTAAACAAGTCCTTCAAAACCGTACATGCTAAAAACACTAAGGCGAGACTAATAATAGAAACTATCCTAAGGGCAAATTGTAGCTTGGATTTTTGAAATACTGGTGCCTTGAAGTAATAACTGCTTGGAATGTTATTCGCCTTTAAAATTAGAGCATTAATTCGGTTCGCCTTGAAAAATCCTATGCAAATTATCAGAGAAAGCAAGGTGCATACTGAAAAAATAGGAAAAAATGAAGCTATCGAGGCAATTGACAAGCTATCAACGCCATGGGAAGATGACGCCAAGGAAAGTAGAAGCTTCATAACTCCCAAAATAAGCGTCAGTGCAGAGAAAAACGAAATTATGGATAGCATCGCAATAAGAGAAAAGCGCACAATCTTTCCGAATATTTTTACCATATGTCCTCCTTTCAAAAAATAATTAATTATCCTATTTCTTTCTATTTCTGGGGTAAGCGGAATTTATAATACCTTCAAGCTCCCTGTATTTTTTGTCACTTTTTTCTATATCAATGTAGATAGCAGCAACTGCGCAGCCAATTGCTATAGAGAAAAAGAACAAAATTAGCACAAGCGATATAACAATATCAAGCGCACGAGAGGAAAAAATAAGAGTATAATCAATGGTCATATTAGGCTCACCATCTGAAAAGTCACTTATGTGTATAATATTATTTACAAATGCAAATCCACATACAGCCGACGCACATATGGATAGAACAACTATTATCAAAAGAGTAATAGTTATTGCAAGCTTTAGTGTTTTCTTCATTTTATCCTCCTTTTTAATGTTATTACATTAATATTATAGCATTTGGGCATTTTTGTGTCAACAACGTAACAAAATATTTACACTTTAAATCTACATATGAACATATGAGCATTTTATAATAAATTAAAAAGGCAGAAAATTCTGCCTTTTTTAGCTTATAGCTTTTTCTTTTTAACGCTTTCCCAGTAAGCCTTTGCGCTTTGCTCCGTTTTGTTTTCACCAAAGGTATAATATTTTGCATTCTTAATATCATCTGGTAAATACTGTTGCTCGCACCAGTCGTTTGGAAACTCATGTGGGTAAATGTATCCCTTGAAAAGTGGCGCCTCAAGATGCTTAGGTATAGTTCCGCCCTTGCCCAGCTTAATATCCTCGCTCGCTTTTGCAATTGCCTCATATGCTGTATTAGATTTTGGTGCGGTTGCAAGCATAATGGCGCAGTTAGCAAGAGGAATTCTTGCCTCTGGTAAGCCAAGCGCTTTTGCGCTTTCGCAAAGAGCATATGTAATCTGCGCAGCCTGTGGGTAAGCAAGGCCAATATCCTCACTCGCAATCACAAGTAAGCGTCTGATAGGAGACAAAATATCTCCACCCTCAAGAAGCTTGGCAAGATAGAAAACTGATGCATCAGGGTCAGAGCCACGAATTGATTTTTGTAGTCCTGACAAGAGATTATAGTGTACGTCAGAATCCTTATCAAAAAGTCCGGCACTTGATGAAGGGATAAATTCCCTTGCTACTTCAATTGTAATTTCATCATCCGAGGCATAGTAAGCACCCTCAAAAAGTGTGAGTGCGTGACGCACATCTCCGTGCGCACAGGATGCTAAAAACTCAAGTGCATCGTCATTTGCTATTTTATCCTTTTTGTTTTCCTCGTTTAGGCAATCAAGTGCGCGCCTAAGAACGGGAACAATAGATTTATATGAAACAGGCTTGAATTCAAAAACAGAGCAACGGGAGATTAGCGCATCATAAATATAAAAATAGGGGTTTTCAGTGGTAGATGCGATAAGAGTAACGCGCCCGTCCTCAATGTATTCAAGCAAGGACTGCTGTTGCTTTTTGTTGAAATATTGGATTTCATCGAGATAAAGCAAAATTCCACTCTGACTAAATAGTCCGTCTGCGCTGGAAATAATTTCCTTAACGTCAGAAAGAGAAGCCGTAGTAGCATTAAGCTTGAAAAGCTGCATACCAGAGTTCTTTGCAATTATATTTGCAACAGTTGTTTTTCCGGTGCCAGGAGGTCCATAAAAAATCATATTAGAAACTCTGCCAGCAAGCATCATACGACTAATTACTCCACGAGAAGAAATAAGATGCTCTTGTCCTGCAATTTCACCAAATGAAGTAGGGCGAAGACGCTCGGCTAAGGGAGTATTACTCATAAGCTTCATTAAACCTCCAAAGAAAAAATGTACATTTTTATTTTATCATAGTAAGGAGAAAAAATCAATATAATAATAAAAACCATTAGAATTTTTGGAGGCAAAATGAAATTTATTATAAGCAAAAAAGAGGGGGAAAATAAGAGTGGGAAAAAAAGCACAAAACTTCTTTTGGAGCTGACGCTTTTTGCATTTTCTCTTACGGCAATTACTATGCTTTTATTCTTTGTTGGAACAGAAGGACAAATAGAGTATGAAGGAAATAGCAAATACGAGGAGTACGTATCGGTGTTTAAGGAAAGCTACCTATACGATGCTTTTGATATGGAATATTGTGAAAATGAAAAAACGCTTAACCACGTGTCTAAAAATAGCACAAAAAGCATAGAAGTAGAAAAATAAAATGTCGTTTTTTATGGATAAGCTTGCAATATTATCAATACTATTTACTGCGCTTAGTATTTCTGTATCACCACACCCACTGATTTTAGTTATTTGTTACGCAATACACGAGTTAGGGCATCTCTTTTTTGCGACACTGGTCGGGGCAAAAATCAAAAAATTCAAGCTTGGTGCATTCCATTTGTGCTTGTCATATGATTGCACGGAAATAAGCTATCTAAAGGAAATGCTTGTGTGCTTCGGTGGGATAATATTTAACGTAATTTCAGCACTAATTTTACTGCTAATTCCTATATTCAAGGGCGAAGTTATCGACTTCTTTGTCCTGTGCAATTTGTCCTTAGCTCTTATGAATTTATACCCGGCAGCTATACTTGACGGTGGAGGCGTGCTTCGCTCGTTTCTTTACATAGTTACCTCGCAAGAAAAAGCTGACAAAATATCGAGGGGAGTGTCGATAATTTCGACCTTGATACTGTGGTTGATCTCCGTTTATTTGCAGCTTGTTTTATCATCAAATTTGTCTCTTTTAGTCATTTCGATAGTGATTTTGATTGAGCTGTGCTTTTCATTGAAATCCAACCCCAGCTAAGCCCCTTGAATACAAGGGGTTGAGGCTTGTTTTTCTATTTATAAAAAAATATATATTTTTTTGCCCGTTTCTATTGCACAATTTGTAAATATCTGCTATAATGCAATTGATTTACTCTTTTTGGCGATTAAAGAGGATTTTTGCCAATGTAAGTCAAATCTATGAAAGAACGGGGAAAGAAATGAACGAAAAAAAGATCCTTGAGTCAAAGGGTGTAGAAGCACCAGTAAGCGATGAAAATGTTCGTTCCAAAAAAATTGTGCAACTTAAAAACGTTGCAAAATCATTTGATGGCGAGATAATTCTTGACCATATTAATCTGGACGTTTATGAGAAGGAGTTTATTACACTTCTTGGTCCGTCTGGCTGTGGTAAAACAACCACTCTTCGCATTATTGCAGGCTTTGTAACACCAGATACAGGAGACGTGCTTTTTGAGGACACAAAGATAAACGATGTGCCCCCACATAAGCGTCACGTTAACACCGTATTCCAAAAGTATGCGTTGTTTCCGCATCTCAATGTTTACGAAAACATTGCCTTTGCTCTTCGATTGAAGAAGGTTAAAGAACAAGAAATTTATGAGCGCGTAGAGGAAATGCTTGCTATGGTAAACTTGCGCGGATTTGAGAAAAAGGACGTTAATTTGCTATCGGGTGGTCAGCAACAGCGTGTTGCCATTGCACGTGCGCTTATTAATAAGCCTAAGGTTCTTTTGCTTGATGAGCCTCTCGGTGCGCTTGACCTAAAGCTCCGTAAGGATATGCAAAATGAGCTTAAAAACATTCAAAGAAAAACAGGAATTACATTCGTTTATGTTACACATGATCAGGAGGAGGCACTTTCCATGTCCGATACCGTTGTCGTAATGGCAGATGGTAAGATTCAGTAAATCGGCTCTCCAACTGATATTTATAACGAGCCAGAGAATGCATTCGTGGCAGACTTTATCGGTGAAAGTAACATTCTTGACGGTGTAATGCTTGATGATTATAGAGTAAAATTTTCAGGGCGCGAGTTTGAGTGCCTTGATAAGGGCTTCGACAAAAATGAGTCTGTTGACGTTGTTGTACGTCCTGAGGACGTTGACGTTGTGCCACTTGAAAAGGGTATGCTAAGGGGTGTCGTTACCTCTGTTACCTTCAAGGGCGTGCATTATGAAATTATCGTAAGCATTAAGGACTTTAAGTGGATGATTCAATCAACTGACTACGTTAGCGTAGGACAGGAAATTGGCGTTTACGTTGAGCCTGATGCAATTCATATTATGAAAAAATCCGAATATTCTAATATGTTCGGTGACTATTCATCCTTTAGTGACGAGCTTGAGCATCTTTCTGATGCAAGCGAGGAGGACGAGTAATAAGATGACTAAAAAGAATAATATTCTCAAGCAAGCAGCGGCATATCCGCATATTGTGTGGGCAGTTTTATTTATAATCGCCCCACTATTGTTTGTAGCATATTATGCCTTTACTGACAAGGACGGAAAATTCAGCTTTGCTAATATTGCAAGCCTTGCACAGGCAGCATATTTAGAGGTATTTTTACGCTCAGTTTGCTTTGCATTTTTAGCAACGGTAATTTGCCTAATAATTGCGTATCCAATAGCATATTTTATTTCAAGGACAAGCCAAAAGGCGCAAAAAATCCTTGTTATGCTCGTTATGCTACCACAATGGCTAAACTTCCTAATAAGGACGTATTCTTGGATGGCTATTTTGGAGGATACAGGTATTATAAATAATATCCTCGGCATTATCGGCATTGAGCTACATATGATAAATACACCAGGTGCAGTAATCCTTGGTATGGTATATAACTTTTTACCATATATGATTATTCCTATCCACTCTGCAATGACAAAAATCGACCCAAGAGTCCTTGAGGCTGCCTCTGATCTTGGCTGCAACCCATTCAAGGTAGTTACAAAGGTCGTTTTCCCACTTAGCATGTCTGGTGTAATTTCAGGTATTACAATGGTATTTGTGCCATCAATTAGTACCTTCTATATTTCTCAAAAGCTCGGTGGAGGTAACTTCGATTTAATCGGTGACTCTATCGAAAGACAGTTCCAAACACAATATAACTATAATATGGGCGCGGCAATGTCCTTTGTCCTTATGATACTCATAATAGTCTCTATGGCGATTATGAATAAATACTCCGACGAAGAGGGAGGAGTAATCGTATGACAAAGAAGAGTAATATCTGGCGCATTGCTTGTATAGTTTTAGTGTTCCTATTCCTATATATGCCTATAGGAGTTTTGATTCTTTATTCCTTCAACTCAGGCGATAGCACTGCGGTATTCAAGGGCTTTTCCTTTAGATGGTATAAGGAGCTATTTACAGACACAGCAACGTTAAATGCGCTCAAAAACACACTCATTTTGGCAATTTTATCATCGCTTATCTCAACGATAATCGGTACTGCCGCAGCATACGGCATTTCCAAAATGAGAAACAAGCATATAAAGAATATCACTATGTCAGCAACGCAAATTCCGATGATAAATCCGGAAATTGTAACGGGTATATCAATGATGCTTCTTTTTGTGTTTGTTGCAAATATTCTTAAGGCATCGTCCTTCCTTGGCTTTTGGACAGTGCTTATTGCACACATTACCTTTAATCTACCATACGTAATACTTTTGGTGTTACCAAAGTTTAAGGAAATGGACAAAAGCTTGCCTGAGGCGGCACAGGACCTTGGCTGTACACCATTTAAGTCATTTTTCAAGGTGGAATTACCAGCTATTATGCCTGGTATTGTTGCAGGCTTTATAATGGCATTTACCTTGTCAATTGATGACTTTGTAATTAGCTATTTCACAACTGGCAGTGGCTTTGAGACCTTGCCAATTAGAATTTATTCAATGACTAAAAAGCGCGTAACTCCTGATATGTACGCACTTTCAACCCTTATTTTTGTTACAATACTTGTTCTTTTGCTTATCTCCAATTTCGCAAGTGGAAAGAACAAAATTGAGCTTTCTAAAAAGGCTAAAACTGCACTAAAATTTGTTGGTGGTGGCGTTTTTGGAACAATAGCAATTGTCACAGTAGTAATACTTTGTATTTCTGCTGCAACCGAGGTTAAGACGGTTAACGTGTATAACTGGGGTGAATATATTTCTGATGGCGGAGATGACTCACTTGATGTAAATGATGAGTTTGAAAAGTGGGCAGAGAAGCAGTATAAGGAAAAATATGGCAAAAAGGTTAGAGTTCAGGTTAACTACACAACCTACGCAAGCAACGAGGACCTTTATGCTAAAATTGCTAATGGCGCAGGTGGCTACGATATCATCGTCCCATCTGACTATATACTTGAAAAAATGCACAATGAGGATCTTTTACAGCCTATTGATACTGAAAAGATTCCAAACCTAATTTATCTTGGTGAGCAATTTGATAATATGTTCATCTATGACCATACGACAACGGATGAAAACGGAAACAAAACGACTGCTAAAGAAACCTATGGTATTGCTTACACCTATGGTGTAGTCGGTATTGTTTATAACAGCTCTGAGCTTTTTGAAAATGCACCATACCTTCTTGAAAAAATCAAAAAGGATGAGCTTGGCTGGGAGATAATGTTTGGTGTTCCTTTGCGTGATGAAAACGGCAATTTTGTCTATGATAGTGAAGGCAAAATGATGCTCGATATGGTTGACCCTGAAAACAAAAAGATTAATGAATCTTATTTAAAGCTAAGTGGTCAAATTCTCCAATTCAATAACCCACGTGACGCATTCGGCTCAGCAATGTACTACCTCGGCATCGATGTAAACAATCCTAAAGCGGAGGATTGGAAGGCATTATATGGCTTGCTTGCTATGCAAAAGGAACACGTTCAAGGCTATGTAATGGATGAAATCTACAACAAAATGGAAAAGGGAGAGGCTTGGGTTGCTGCATACTACGCAGGCGACTGTCTATCTATGATGGGCGAAAACTCCGACCTTGATTTCTATTATCCAAGAAGCGCTGTGGGAGTAAACGACAAGGGCGAAAAGATATACGATTATAGAACAAACATCTTCGCCGATGCTATGTGTATTCCAAAAACTGCAGACTCAAACAATCTTGAGCTTGCACACTGGTATATCAACTTTATGATGGAGCCTGAAATCGCCTACGCTAACGCTGAATATATCTACTATGGTTGCCCATATAACTACGACCCGGTGGATGAAAATGGAAATTATGTGCTTGATGATGTAACACGTTTTTATAATAATGCCCTAACTGAGCTATATAAAATTAATATGGGCTATTATGAGTTTCTCTATGATAAGGACGGCGAAATCTTGAAGGATGACGACGGCAATTATCTTTTAGCTACAGATGACGACGGCAATCTAATAGTAGCAGAAAAAAGCGACTTTTCCGTAATTTATGAGTCAAGCTTTGAAAACGACCTTGAAAATATGTTCAAGGTATACGCTTTTATGGATTTAACCGAAAGCTATCCACTTGACAAGGACGGCAACGAAATCAAAGAAAAGTCAAACCTAACTATCCTTAACGAAAGCTGGGAAAAATTAAAGGTAGAGTCCGCATCAATGACTGGCATATATGTAATATGCGCAGTAATTGCAGTTGGCGCCATTGCTCTTATCGTTTTCTTACAGGTAAAAAAGAGAAGACAAAGAAGATACTACTGGGGCAAAATTCCTAACCCAAAGGCGAAGGCAAAAAAAGAGACAAACCCTGACCTTTCTGAAACTGTGACCGTCGCAATAGCGAAGGCAGAGAAAAAGGATAAATAACAAAAAAGCAAGCCATTTGGCTTGCTTTTTTATTCCTCACATAAGTTTGATTTTTTTAAATCCTTACGCCTTTTCTTTTCGTCATTATCTATTTGGTCAACGTGAAAGCCATCGACCTCACCCATTGGCTCCTTTATGTAAGGGAGCTGTCAGCTTGCTGACTGAGGGATAGAAAATTATTCAGCGCTATTTGATTTTTTTAAATCCTTACGCCTTTTCTTTTCGTCATTGTCTATTTGGTCAATATGAAAGCCATCTATCTCACCCATTGGCTCCTTTATGTAAGGGAGCTGTCAGCTGTGCTGACTGAGGGATAGAAAATTATTCAGCGCTATTTGATTTTTTTAAATCCTTTCGTCTTTTCTTTTCATCATTGTCTATTTGGTCAATATGAAAGCCATCTATCTCACCGCGCTGAATAGCACCTAAAATTCTATGATAAAGCCCGTGATGCTCCTTTTCAAATATGGCCAAATAGTCCTTCATTTTTGCGCGCTCAGTATTGCCATCGGCAGGACATTTGGTTTCAACTACTGGAAGGACGGCACCCTTTGCAAAGCTTTTAATTTCCTTTTCTGGCGCATAAATAAGTGGCCTTATCATAGTTAAATCCTTGCGTGAAAGGTATGTAACTGGTCTAAAGGCACCAATTCTTCCCTCAAAGAAAAGATTTAGCATAAATGTCTCAACAACGTCATCATAATGGTGCCCAAGCGCAAGCTTGTTACAGCCAAGCTCCTTGCACGCATCGTGAAGCGCCCCACGTCTCATTCTTGAGCAAAGAGAGCAGGGGCTTTTTTCCTCTCTTACCTTGAAAATTATCTCGTAAATTTGGGTTTTAATTATGTGATATTCAACGCCCAAATCTTGACACAGGTCGGCTATTTTTGAAAAATCCATGCCTTCAAGACCCATGTCAATTGTAATGGCAACTACGGTGTAATCAATGCCTAAAACACGCTTTAGCTTGGTAAGGGCACAAAGCAATGCAAGAGAGTCCTTGCCACCTGAAACACCAACGGCAATTCTGTCGCCGTCTTCAATCATTGAATATTCCTCTACAGCCTTTCTCGTTCGGCTGAGTAGTCTTTCAATATTGTCAAATTCCTTCATTTTAACCTCTTTGAAAAAAGTGCATATTATATACTAAAATCTTAATTTGGGGGATATTATGGCTATAAAAATTTACATAGACCAAGGACACAATCCAAACCCGCCTAACACGGGGGCAGAGGGAAATGGACTGCGTGAGCAGGATATTACCTATGAGGTGGGCACCTTGCTCGCACAGCTACTTCGCCAAAATGGCAATTTTGAGGTAAGGCTATCACGCCCAACACGCGAAACACAGCTTGGCACATCCAATGCATCAAGCTTAAGAGTAAGAGTAAACGAGGCAAATTCTTGGGGTGCAAATTATTTTATAAGTATTCACACAAACGCATCAACACAGTCAAGCGCTAATGGCACAGAGGTGCTTGTTTATTCCCAACCCTCAACCTCCTCGCGTCTTGCTGAGGATATTTTAAGAGAGGTGACGGAGATAACAGGATTAACCTCACGTGGCGTGAAATCACGTCCAGGTCTTTACGTACTTAGAAAAACCACAATGCCAGCCGTGCTTGTTGAGCTTGGCTTTATTTCAAATCCAAGCGATGCGCAAAGAATGCGTGACAACCCAAATCTCTTTGCACAAGGAATATACCAAGGCTTGCTCGATTTTCTTAATTTATAATAGTATAACATAAATAACCTTTAACTGCAATAAAAAAGTGGCAATATTAATTTGCCACTTTTAAATTTATCCCTCAAATTGCCTACCTAAGAATGTTGCTGCGAAATGGCCTCCTTTGTAAAGGGAGGGGGACCACCAGCAAACGTACTTTAGGTTAGGTAATCACCAGTAGGTGGTGGAGGGATTGTCAAACCTTACCCCTCAAATTGTCTGCCTAAGAATGTTGCCGCGGAATAGCCTCCTTTGTAAAGGGAGGGGGACCACCAGCAAACGTACTTTAGGTTAGGTAATCACAGTAGGTGGTGGAGGGATTGTCAAACCTTACCCTTCAAATTGTCTGCCTAAGAAGGAAGCTGCGAAACAGCCTCCTTTGTAAAGGGAGGGGGACCACCAGCAAACGTACTTTAGGATAGATAATCACCAGTAGGTGGTGGAGGGATTATCAAACCTTACCCCTCAAATTGTCTGCCTAAGAATGTTGCTGCGGTTTGAATCAGCTTTGCCTCTGTTGAATGTGGGTCAAGAGTTACGCCTTCCTCACTTGTCACACAAGCAACAGCGCCAATTACGTCACCCTCGGAAATAATAGGCATAGCATACTTAACGTAGCCACTTGCACCATCACAAACGTTTATTTTTGCATTTTCCTTGCAAACATATAGACTGCGTCCGTCCATAATGGACTCAAAATCCTCAGTAAGCTTTTTGTCATTATACTCTTTTTTAGACACTCCTGCCGACGAAATTACAACGTCACGGTCGGTCACCACCACGCTCATAGAGCAAATTTTATTCAGGGTATCAACATACTGCGCCGCAAAAGAGGCAAGCTCACCAATAGGGGAGTACTTTTTAAAAATAACCTCACCCTCACGGTCAGTATATATTTCAAGTGGGTCACCCTCACGAATTCTCATTGTCCTTCTAATTTCCTTTGGAATAACTACACGTCCAAGGTCATCAATTCTTCTAACAATACCAGTCGCTTTCATAAAAATCTCCTTTTAACCTTTATTGCTTTTAGTTGTTGCTATTTTATTGTTTGTCCTTTTTTTGTAGTTATACATAATTTTTCAAGTTAAGTAAAAATTCATATAAAAAAATTGCCGTTTGAAAACGGCAATTTTAATTGTTATTTCTTTTTGTTCATGCTGCTTCTAAACTTTCTCACAATCTGAGTGTGTGAGGACTTGCTAAGAGCCGAGCGGTCAGCCTTAAGCTTTAAGCTTACCGAAATTATATAAGCAATTATAAGCTCGATATACATAGTGATAATGGAAAACAGTAAAATTGCAGAATTAAGCTCAGTGCCGAAATTTCCGTAAAAATCGAAAATGTAAGGAATTAAAACAAAAATGGAAATATAATTTGTGAAAACACAAATTATCGCATTGAGGCTTATAATGCAAAATGCTACGAAATAGCCACTTTTTATCCATATTTTGTTATAAAGCCTTTTGTCGCCGTTTAGATTTTTAAGTGCCTTCTTTTTACTCTTAGGTGGAATTGCCCAAACAAGAACATTTGCAACTATCATGCACGTAAGAATAATTACGGTTATTATGGACAGCGCAAATAAAGCCTTTGTGCTTACGTAATTTGATATACTGCCGGCACTTGGAAACAAAGAATTTGTCATAAAATCTCCCCTTAAATAATATTGTAAGCATTTTTTAATGCAGGATACAGGATTTTAAAATTAGCGTATTTTTGATTATACATTTCGGTAATTTCAGCCACAGGGTAGGTTATATCCTTTGTTTTAACAAGCTTGCTTGTCGCCTCGCTAACTGATGAATACTCACCACTTGCCACCATAGCCAAAATAGCTCCACCATATGAAGGACCCTCTTCAATTAAAGGACGCACAACAGGAATACCAAGCACGTTTGCAACTATCTTGCGCCAAACCTCGCTCTTAGCGCCACCACCACATATCTTAGTTGATTCAATTTTCACTCCACTATTACGTGCAAGCTCAACCGAATCGCGAAGCGCAAATGCAACACCCTCTAAAACAGCCAAGGTCATTTCCTTTCTTGTGGTTGATGGGCGCATGCCAATGAAGGCACCCTTTGCATTTACGTCGTTGTGAGGGGTTCTTTCGCCCATTAGATATGGTAAGAAATAAACGTCATTTTTGCCAAGAAGAAGATCAAGCCCGTCCTCCTCATTACGGAAATTAGCAGTGCCAAGAATTTCCTCAACCCACCACTTGTTACATGATGCCGCTGAGAGAATACAGCCCATTAGGTGATATTTTCCGTTTGCGTGGCAGAAATTGTGTAAAGCGCCACACTCATTTTTTGTAAATTTATCTTGAGAAATAAATACAGTTCCACTTGTGCCAAGGGAAATATTGCAGTCGCCACCCTCTGAAATACCAGTTCCGATTGCGGCCCCTGCGTTGTCGCCGGCGCCAATAGCAATAGTTACCTCGCCAAGACCAAGCTTTGATGCAAGCTCTGGCAAAAGAGTGCCGATTTTTTCGTAAGACTCAAAAAGACGCGGGAGAGTGTCGATATTTACACTGCAAATTTCACACATTTTTTCTGACCAGCATCTGTTTTTTACGTCTAAAAGTAGCATACCGCTTGCATCTGAAAAATCAGTTGCAAACACACCACTAAGCTTGTAAGCGAGGTAGTCCTTGGGAAGCATAATTTTCTTTATGCGTGCAAAATTTTCTGGCTCATTTTCCTTTACCCAAAGAATTTTTGGGGCAGTGAAGCCTGCAAAAGCGATATTTGCAGTATATTCCATTAACGCCTCTTGGCCAATAACCTCGTTTAGATATTCAGTTTCCCTTGAGGTTCTACCGTCGTTCCACAAAATCGCAGGACGGATAACCTCGTCGTTTTCATCAAGAATAACAAGTCCGTGCATCTGACCACCAAAGGAGATGCCCTTAACATTTTCCTTATCACAACCATCAAGTAGCTCGTAAAGACCATCGATTGTAGCATTATACCAATCATTAGGATTTTGCTCACTCCAACCACTTTGAGGGTAGGAAATAGGGTATTCACGGCTAACGGATTTTTCAATTGAACCATCGGCACTAACCAAAAGCATCTTAACAGATGAGGTGCCTAAATCTATACCAATATATTTATTCATATTATCCAAAAAGAACGCTATTTACAATGCTTTCAAGTAGCTCTTGTCTGCCACTGCCTGGTAAGCTTGCGCTACCAAGCTTTTCAGCATATTCGCTAAGCTCTGTAAGTGTTGTCTCTCCACTAAGAATTTTTTGACCAATTTCTGTATTGTAGTAGCTTGAATATCTTTCCTTCTTAAATTCATCTAAGCGTCCGTCCTCGATAAGCTCAGCCGCCTTAATAAGACCGAGAGCAAACGTGTCCATACCAAGAATAAAGCCGATGAACATATCCTCATAGGTGTATGAAGGACGACGGTTCTTCGCGTCAAAGTTAAAGCCACCAGTAAGTCCGCCTGCGTTTAATACCTCAAGCATGCAAAGAGTTGCTGTATAAACGTCAAATGGGAACTCGTCAGTGTCCCAACCAAGTAGGTAGTCGCCTTGGTTAGCATCAATTGAGCCAAGCATGCCGTTAATAGCGCTGATTCTTAAATCGTGCTCAAAGGTGTGACCCGCTAAGGTTGCATGGTTAGCCTCAATATTCATCTTGAAGTCCTTATCAAGACCATGCGCCTTTAAAAAGCCGATAGCAGTAGCTGCGTCAAAATCGTATTGATGCTTCATTGGCTCCTTTGGCTTAGGCTCAATATAGAAATCGCCAGTAAAGCCGATTGAACGTCCATATTCAACAGCCATCTTCATAAGTCTTGCTATGTTGTCCTGCTCAAACTTAACGTCTGTGTTGAGTAGAGTTTCATAGCCCTCACGTCCACCCCAAAATACGTAGCCACGGCCACCAAGCTTAACAGTTAAGTCAAGCGCCTTTTTTACCTGTGCTGCAGCAAAAGCAAAAACCTCAGCACTGTTTGATGAGCCTGCACCATTGCAGAAGCGTGGGTTAGAGAACATATTAGCAGTTCCCCAAAGACACTTAATACCAGTTTGATTCATTTTTTCAAGTATGTAGTCGGAAATTTCGTCAAGACGGCGATTTGTTTCCTTAATATCATCAGCCTCAGGCACGATGTCAACGTCGTGGAAGCAGAAATATTCAATACCAAGCTTTTGCATAAATTCAAAGCCAGCGTCAACCTTAGCTTTAGCATGCTCCATTGTGCCACGCTCACAGCCAAAGGACTTGTCAGCAACACCACGGCCAAACATGTCAGTGCCCTCAGCGCAAAGATTATGCCACCAAGCCATAGCAAATGGAAGGTGCTCACTCATTTTCTTGCCCATAATTACTCTGTCGGCATCGTAATACTTAAAAGCAAATGGATTTTTGCTCTTAGGGCCCTCATATTTAATTTTTTCTACGTTAAAAATCTCGCTCATTTTATTTATTCTCCTATAAAAATATTTCTCTTTAGTTTTCCGTTTTCCTTTATGAATAAAGGAATTTTATCAAGTGGAGCATCAGCCGTAACCGTACTGCCACCATCATATTTTTTGCCAGTCCATACATCTACCCATGAATTTCCTTTAGGTAAATATACCTTTCGTGAATATTCATTTTCATATATAATAGGCGCAACCAAAAGGTCAGTGCCAAACATATACTCGTCGTCAATTTCCCAAGCGTTCTTATCACTTGAAAAATCGTAAAAGAGAGGACGCATAGGTGGAGTGCCACTTTCGTGCGCCTCAGCCATAAGCTCCTTGATGTACGGCTTTAGTCTTTCGCGAATGAATATGTACTTAGTAAAGATTTTTTCGTTTTCCTCACCATAAGACCAAATTTCATTTGGAGCACCAGTACCACAAATACCAGCACCACTTATAGGCTCCTCGTTCTCCTCGTGCGTTTCGTTCCATGGATTACGACAGCCGTGCAAGCGTAAAACAGGGCAGAAGGTTGCATATTCAAACCATCTTGCAATAAGCTTTCTATATTCGGGGTCGTCGTTTGTGCCACCATCAAAGCCACCAATATCGGTTGTCCACCAAGGAATGCCACTCATTGCCATGTTAAGACCTGCGCGTACTTGACACCTAAGCGCCTCGTAGGTAGCCATGACATCGCCCGACCAAACAAGCGCACCATATCGTTGCGAGCCAAGCCAAGCACACCTGATTAAATTAAGTATGTTTTCTTGCCCCTCTTTTTTCATTCCTTCATAGAAGTTTTGTGCGTATTTTTGTGGATAAATATTGCCGACCTCTAAGCAGTCACCCAAATGATAGGTGTGATTGTCAAAATCATAAAAATCATATTCAGGCTCAGCCTCGTCAAGCCAAAAAATCTTAATACCCTTGCTATAATAATTCTTTTTTGCCTTGTTCCAAACAAACTCACCAGCCTCTTCGTTGGTGGTATCATAGAAGACAGCAGGCGAAACACATTCTGTGTGATTACGTCTACCGTGATGGTTCTTTATTAGGTAGCCCTTTTCTTCCATTTCTTGATAGTTTTCACTATCAAACTGAATTGTCGGCCAAACGGAAACCATAAGCTCAGTTCCCATTTCGTTTAATTCCTTCACCATACCATCAGGGTCAGGGAAGTAGTTTAAATCAAATTTAAAATCACCTTGATGTGGCCAATGGAAAAAGTCGCAAACTATAACCGAGAGAGGAATACCTCTTTCCTTATAGCCACGCGCCACCTCAAGTAGCTCACTCTGTGACCAATAACGAAGCTTTGATTGCCAAAAGCCCATAGCATATTCAGGCATCATAGGTGGCTTGCCAGTCAATGTCATATACCTTTGTAAAATATCGCGTGGTGAGCCTTCAATTATTACTAAATAATCAATCTCCTCACCCATTTCAGCCGACCACGTGGTTATATTTGAGCCAAATGAAGCCTCGCCAACTGATGGCATATGCCAAATGAAGCCATAGCCAAGACTTGAAATATAGAAAGGAACAGAAGCCTGTGAATTCCTTTGTGCAAGCTCTAAGGTGCAACCCTTTAAATCTAAAATAGGCTGTTGGTACTGTCCCATACCGAATATTTTTTCGTCCTTGTTTGCATAAAAGCTAACTTTTATTCTGTATTTGCCATTACCAATGTCATTCCACTCATGTCCCTTAACCTTAAGTGGCTTACCTGTGTAATGCTCTTCTAAAAGAAGCTTTCCAGCTTCATTGTAAAAGCAAATTTTACCATTTTTATCAATTGTAGCACGTGCAGTGCCATTTATAATCTCAGCTTTATCTTCGTAAATTGAAATATTCGTGCTTACTTCATTTGCAGGCAAAAGAGCATAGTCTCTTGCTCCAAAACTATTGTCCTTACGTGCCCTCACACGTAGGCAATTCACTCCGTAAGGTTCAATTTTTATATGGTCGTTCTCGTTTTCAAAAACGAGGGAGTCATATTCTTTAGAAAACATAGTGAAGCCTCCTGTGCCTTGATTGCTTTTATTATATCACGCATATTATTAAATTTCAAGAAAAACTATTGCATTTAATGGAAAAGTGTGCTAAAATAATTTATCATAAAATGTCGCTATATGTCTTGTGCGATATATCTAAAAGGAGAATATTAATGAAAAAGAAGATTTTAAGCATTTTCTTTATAGTGATGTGCTTGTCAATTGTATTCGTTTTGGCTTCATGTGGCAGTGAAGAATATGAGCCAGAGTATATGTATTTCGGAGAGTATCCACAAACAATAAAGGCACAGGATGTCACAATAACAGAAAATCAAAATGAAAAAGGCTATTTTTTGGGCAGCGATGGTGAGTATTATGCACAAGTAGTCGCAGCACCATGTGATAAAGAAAATTATAAGTTTTCAAATGGAGAAAAAATAGTAGAGGGTGAAACATATTATTTTAAGGTTGAGCCTATAAGATGGAAGATTATAACTAAAGCTAACGGCACCGCTTTTGTTGTATGTGATACTATATTAGCAAACCAAAGCTTTGACGCCGAGAAAAACGAATACGATAATAGCGATATAAGAGAATGGCTAAACGAAGAGTTTTACAAGACTGCATTTTCTGAGCCTGAGAAGAATAGTATTAAAAAGACAATTGTAAATGAAGACAGTAAAGAAAGTGATAAAGTCTTCTTGTTAAGTGACAAGGAGGCTAAAAACGAAGATCTTTTATTTAGCACGAAGGATAAAGAGCAGGAGTATGACGTTTCAAGACAAATGTCAACAAGTGATTATGCAAGAGCAACTGGCGTTTGGATGACAATGAATGAGGACTACTATGGTAACGGTTTTTGGTGGTTACGTTCACCAGCTTCTGATAGTGACCAAAAAGCACAATATATTTATTACGATGGATATATGTTCAGTGGTGGAATTAAATATGATTACATAGGCGTGGTGCCAGCATTAAACATCAATATTGACTAATTTTGCAAAAAACAACGGCAAGAAAAATTCTTGCCGTTGTTTCTATATTTTTGCGCCCACGTATTGAAAAACGCGTTATAATGTGATATATTATATATGAGATTTTACTATGCTAAAGCAAGAGGAGAAAATTATGCTTGATTTTGCAAAGGATAAAAAGCTGTGGGAAAACGTAAGAGTCAGTGATGACTTTGCGCGACACCGTGAGGAGATTTTGGCTAAGTATCAAAAAAGCTTTGATGTTGAGCCTGCACCTCATACCGTAGAGGAAATTTTAGGCAAGGATGACCACGGCAAGTGGGCACGTTCATTAAATCAGCTTCAAACCTCGGCACTTTTGTCACTCATTTATCCTGACAATGAAGAGTATTATAACAACCTATTAAAAATCGTTTGGGCATATTGTGACACTTACACCTGGGCACCTCTTGGTCACTATAACAGCTACTACAACAGGACCCCGGACGACTACGATATAGGTCTTATTGATATTTTTGCAGCAAGCATTGCCTTTTCTCTTGCTGAAATCAAAAATCTTTTCAGCGATAGATTTCCTCAGCTAATTAAGGATAGAATCACTGCTGAGCTTCGTCGTAGAACCATTGAGCCATTTGTGGAAAGAAAATACTTCTGGGAAAAGCATCCAAATAACTGGTCAAGCGTTTGTGCTGGTGGTGTTGGTGGCGTTCTTATGTACGAGGACCCAGAGTTATATATGGCACAGAGGGAGCGTCTTGATTCTGCAATGCAGGTTTATATCGACAGCTACGCTGATGATGGCGTTTGCGTTGAGGGTGCAGCCTATTGGGGCTTTGGCTTTGGATTTTTTGTTTCATATGCCTTGCTTCAAAGAGAGCTAACAAATGGAGAATATGACTGGTTTAAAAATGAAAAGGTAAAGAGAATAGCTACCTTTATTCAAAAAATGCTTCTCCAAACAAACGTTGTTGCACGCTTTAGTGACTGCAACCCAACTGAAAATTATTGGATAGGACTTCCTCACATACTTCGCGATATTTATGGTGACGCAGTTGAAAAGCTACCCAAAACGGCAGGGACAATAATTGCCTATACACACTTTAATTTTTCCCTTCGTTCTATTATCTATTATAAGCCCGAATATACGACTGAAAGGGTTAATGAAAACGTTACATATAATATGGAAAGCACAGCATATTTTACTAAGCGTACAAAATACTACGGCTTTGCAGCAAAGGGTGGTAATAATGGCGAAAGCCATAACCACAACGACGTTGGCTCATTCATCTTAGCAAGAAATGATAAGCAAATTCTTTGCGATATCGGCGCAGGCGCATATTGTGAGGGCTATCACACAAACAAAAGATATACATTCTTCCATCCATCCTCATTTTCACACAACCTACCATTCTTTGATGGCGTAGGTCAAGACGGTTATCGTCGTCAAGATGTAAAAATTGACTACAACCAAGAGGAAGAAAGCATATATATGGACTTTACTCGTGGCTATGGTATTGATTATCTTGAAAAGGCAGAGAGAAAGTTCTATTTTGAGGACTCTAAAATTACTCTTTGTGATAAATTCACAATGAAAAAGGACAGTGTAATTACTGAGCGCTTTGTGTCATTTATTGAGCCGGTGGTTGATGGCAAAAATGTTATTTTAGATGACCTTGTTCTTTCACCAAAGGACGAAATTTTACCAAAAATCACACTTGAAAGCCACCAAGGCCATATAGCTGGAACAATAGACAATGTTTATTGTATTGACTATATTCTGACTGACAAAACAGATTTTACAATTGAATTTATAACACCCAAAAATTAATTTTGATAAGGAGCTATTATGAATACTGCAATATCCGTTGCAATAACTGTGATATTTTTCGCATGCATAGTAATAGGCTTTGTAAGAGGATTTTTTAAGGGCGCAATAAAAAGTGTAGTCGACGTGGGGGTGGCACTTTTGTGCGCTATCCTTGCATTGCCTATAACTAAAGGAATTACGAGAATACTTGTGTCCTCAGATATTTTAAATAAAGTAGCAAATAAGCTAATGGAAATTCTTCCATCTGGCGCTGTGACTTATGTGGATTATGTAAAGGACTATCTCGCGGGTGAGTCAACTGGTGAGGCGACAAAGGAAATTTTGGAGCTTATTGCTTCACTTCCAACAATTCTTTTATCACCAATCGTTTATTTAATAGTGTTTGTGGTATTATGCGTTATCGGCTTTATTATCGCATCACTAATCAAGCTTCTTGCTTGTCCAAAGCCTAAAAAGCTCGGCTGGAAGATTCTTGGTGGTGCTTTAAGCGCAGGCGCATATATCGTTGTATTTGCGGTGCTGTTAGTGCCAGTTATCGGCTATTCAAACTTTGCTGGAAATACTGCAGAGCACTGCATTGAGGTTGTCGAGGCATATGAGGAAAAAGAGGACGAAAATGCCCGAGCAGAGGCAAAAATGTTAAGCTCTGACGCTAGCCAAGATGAGCCAACAAAGGAAAAAATAGACCTCTCTGGCTTGAAATCACCACTTAATGCTGTTCAAAAATTTACGGAGCCAATAAACGATAACTTTATTTCAAAAATGGTTTATGCCTTGGGTGGAAGGGGTACGTTTGAAAACCTGACCACAACTAAGGTAGCAAGAGTTAAATTAAACCTTCAAAAGGAGATTGACGGCTTAATTGATATTTCAGGTGCTGCTGTATGCTTCATTGGTACTGAGCCAAAGTATTACGATAGTGAGCAAAGCGATGCTGTAAGCGACATAAACTCAGCGCTTGAAAGGTCAGAATATTTGCCACTCTTGCTTTCTAAGGCTATCTCCTTCGTTGCAAACGAGTATTATCAGGGCAACGATGTATTTGGAATTGAAAAGCCAGATTTTGGAGAGGATTTTAATCCAACCTTCGATAGAGTTTTGTTTGTCTTAAAGGACACTGATTCAAGCGATATACGCAAGGATATAAAAACCATTTCAAAGATTGCAAATGGCGCACTTGAAACTGGCTTGATTGGCGAGGTTACCTCGGAGGAAATTGACGTTTGGAAAATTGTTGAAAACGAGGAGCTTCTTGAAATCATATTAGTTGAGCTTTATAACAATGAAAGAACAAGAAATATGATTCCATACGTAACAAGTGCTATTACAAATTATATGTATGATTTGTACGATGATATAAACGACACCGAAACACAAAAGGACGAATTTGACTATTCAAAATACAATGAATATCAATTACGCCAAGAGGCGGCTTATATTTCAAGTGCTATCGAGGAAATTCATAGCTTTCTTGATACAATTAACGTTTCCGAGGAGGAGTTTGACCCTAAAGAGGTTATAATGACTGCAGATTTCGGTGCTCTCGGTAGAGGACTTGAAAATTTACGTCAAAGCATATTTACCGAAAGACTATTTAAGCTCTTGCTTCACGCAGTGCTTCGCTCTGAGGCGATTACTGAGCTTGGAATTGTTGACCCTATTCTGATTAAAAATGCAGAAGAGGAGGATTCCGACCTTGAGGGTATGCTTGTTGCAAGACAAAACGTAATGAAGCTTGCAATTGCAATTCAAGAAAAAGAGGACAGCGCCCAAACACGTGACTTAATGGAGCAGGTAATTGAAAAGCTTATCGCAGGCGATGACGAATCCCTTAGCTCAATTGTAACAAAGGATAACTTAATTTCCCTTGGTATGAAGGAGTCAGAGGCTGAAAGCATAGAGGGCATAGTCGGCTCAATGCTTGAGGGCGCAAATAACTGTGAGTTTGAGTCAGAGGCTGAGCAAAAAGAGGAAATTAAAAAGACAGAAGAAATCATTTCTGCTGTTGGAAACACAGTGCTTGATAAAAAAGCAGAGAATATGTTTGATGTCGGCAGTGACACAACCTCTGCAACTGGTATGAGCGCACAGGAATTTGTTGATAGCATAATTGATTCTAAGCTTACCTCAGCTATGATTCAAGGCGCATCAAATGGAGAAGACGGTGAAACCGTTGATGACCCATACAAAATTCAAAAGGAGCTAAGCTATGCCGATAAAGAATCAATTAGCGAGGCAATAAACAACGATTATGCAAGCGAGGATACTACAGACGAGCAAAGAAAAACGCTCGAGTCTTTAGCTAACATCTTCGGCGTAACAATAGAAGAATAATGTCCACGGCAAAGGAGAACACAAAAATGGGACTTACAATAGCACAAAAAATTATTAAAAATCACCTAATTTCAGGAGAAATGAAGGTTGGCGAGGAAATCGCATTAAGAATTGACCAAACTCTTACTCAGGATGCCACAGGAACAATGGCATATCTTGAGTTTGAGGCAATCGGCATTCCACGTGTAAGAACAAAGCTTTCCGTTGCATATATCGACCATAACACTCTTCAATCAGGCTTTGAAAACGCAGACGACCACAGATACATTCAGTCTGTTGCTAAAAAGTTTGGCTTGCGCTTTTCAAGACCAGGAAATGGTATTTGCCACCAAGTACACCTTGAGCGCTTTGGCGTGCCGGGAATGACCCTTATCGGCTCTGATAGCCATACACCAACAGGTGGTGGTATCGGTATGCTTGCAATGGGCGCAGGAGGACTTGACGTTGCTGTTGCAATGGGTGGTGGCGCTTATTATATCACAATGCCAAAAATGTATAAGGTGAACCTTACAGGCAAGCTTCAGCCTTGGGTAAGCGCTAAGGATGTTAGCCTTGAAATCCTTCGCATCCTTTCAGTAAAGGGTGGCGTTGGTGCTATTATTGAATGGGGTGGAGAGGGCATTAAGACCCTTACAGTTCCTGAGAGAGCTACAATTACTAATATGGGTACTGAGCTTGGTGCTACAACCTCAATCTTCCCATCTGACGAAATTACAAAGGAATTTTTAGAGGCGCAGGGTAGAGGTGGCGACTATATTCCACTTGAAAGCGACCCTGACGCAGTTTACGATAGAATTATCGACATCAACCTATCTGAGCTTAAGCCACTCTTGGCTTGCCCACATAGCCCTGATAATATCAAGAGCGCAGAGGAGCTTTCAGGCATTAAGGTTGACCAGGTATGCATAGGCTCCTGCACCAATTCATCACTCCGTGATATGCTAAAGGTTGCAGCAATGCTTAAGGGCAAGAAAATTGATGACAGCGTTAGCCTTTCAGTTTCCCCAGGCTCAAAGCAGGTGCTTTCTATGCTTGCTGACTGTGGCGCACTTTCTGATATACTCGCATCAGGCGCACGTGTGCTTGAATGTGCGTGTGGTCCTTGTATTGGTATGGGCTTTTCTCCTAATTCTGCAGGAGTTTCACTTCGTACCTTCAACCGTAACTTTGAGGGCAGAAGTGGCACAAAGGACGCACAGGTATACCTCGTATCTCCTGAGGTTGCAGTTGCTTCAGCTCTTACAGGCTACATAACCGACCCAAGAACTCTTGGTGATTATATTGAAATTGAAATGCCAGAGAAGTTTAAAATTGACGACTCTGCAGTTGTTCTTCCAGCAAGTGAGGAGGAGGCTAAGGACCTTGAAATTTTACGTGGTCCAAACATTAAGCCATTCCCAACCACATATCCACTTGAAAACGAAATTAATGCAAATCTCACCCTTAAGGTTGGTGATAATATTACAACTGACCATATTATGCCAGCAGGTGCTAAGATTTTGCCATATCGTTCAAATATTCCATTCCTTTCAAAATTCTGCTTCGCGGTTTGTGACGAAAGCTTTGCCACTCGCGCACTTGAGGCAAAAAGCTCAATAATAGTTGGTGGCTCAAACTATGGACAAGGCTCATCAAGAGAGCATGCGGCGCTTGTTCCACTTTACCTTGGCGTTAAGGCGGTGGTTGCAAAGAGCTTTGCAAGAATTCACGCAGCAAACCTAATCAACGCAGGCATCTTGCCACTCACCTTTGAAAATCCAGAGGATTATGACAAGCTTGCCCAAAACGATTCTCTCACTCTTGAAAATGTGTTTGACGGTATGGAAAATGGTAAAATCACCTTGAAATCAAATGGCAAGGAAATTCCACTTGTATGCTCATATACAAAGCGTCAAATCGATATACTTAAA
Organism: Clostridia bacterium; assembly: GCA_017501545.1. Taxonomy (GTDB): domain Bacteria; phylum Bacillota; class Clostridia; order Oscillospirales; family CAG-272; genus RGIG2000. The sequence goes on from JAFVWS010000003.1 coordinate 35,249, forward strand.
GCAGGCGGACTTTTAGCCTACACTAAGGGAGAATAAGGAGAAAAAGATGAAAGAATTATCTAAGGAAATTCTAAACACATATAATCTTTGGCGCACTGATGAGCGCTTTGATAAGGAAACCAGAGACGAGCTTAATAAGCCAATGTCAAATGAGGAAATTGAGGATCGCTTCTGGCGCGACCTTGAATTTGGCACAGGTGGACTTCGTGGCGTTATGGGCGCAGGCACCAATAGAATGAATAAATATATAATTAGAAAGGCTACAAAGGGCTTTGCTAATTATCTTATAAACAAGTACGGCGAAGACGTTAAAAGGGGCGTTGCTATCGGCTACGACTCAAGAAATAATTCTGACACCTTCGCACGTGAGGCAGCGCTTGTAATGTGCGCAAGTGGTATTCCAACCTACTTATATGCATATCTTGTTCCAACACCAACTCTTTCCTTTACTGTAAGAGAGCTTGGCTGTGTTGGTGGTATTGTCGTTACTGCAAGCCATAACCCAAAGGAATATAACGGCTATAAGGTATACGACGAGGACGGCTGTCAGGTTCTTATCGAGGACGCAAATGCAATTATTGAATACGTAAACGCAATTACAGATATTCCAGCAATTGAGGTTGCAAATGAGGAAGAGGCAAGAGAGGCTGGACTTTTAAAGACAGTTGATGACTCAGTTTACACAAGCTTCTGTGAAAGCGTTAAGAAGCAAGCGCACGACGTTGGTGAAAAGAGTGCAAAAATCATCTATACACCACTTCATGGTACAGGAAACGTGCCGGTAAGGCGCGTGCTTAGCGACCTTGGCTACAATGTAACAGTAGTTAAGGAGCAGGAGGAGAAAAACGGCAACTTCCCAACAGTTGTTTCACCAAACCCGGAAAATGCTGAGGCACTTTCAATCGGCTGTAAGCTTTGCCAGGAGTTAGGTGCAGACTTAATCCTCGGCACCGACCCAGACTGTGACCGTGTTGGCATTGCAGTCAATACCAAGGACGGAATGAAGCTGTTCACAGGTAATCAGGTTGGCGCACTTTTAGTTGACTATGTAATTAAGATGAACAAATCAGAATTAACAGAGAAGTCAACAGTAATTAAAACAATCGTAACAAGTGAGCTTGGTGCTATTATCGCTAAGCAAAACGGCTTAAGAGTTATTGAAACCTTAACAGGCTTTAAATTCATTGGCGATAAAATGAACGAGTTTGACAAAAAGGGCAATGGAAGGTTCGTTATCGGCTACGAGGAAAGCTACGGATATTTAGTGGGCACACACGCAAGAGATAAGGACGCAGTTGTTGCATCTATGCTCATTTGTGAAATGGCTTGCTACTATAAAAACCAAGGCAAAACTCTTGTAGACGTAATGGAAGAAATTTATCAAACCTACGGCTACTTCCTTGACAAGCTTGACTCATATACCTTAAAGGGTATTGACGGCGTTGAAAGAATTCAAGCTATTATGAAACAGATGAGAGAAAAGGGCAAGGCTCTAATGCCAAATATTGCAGTTGTTAATGACTACACAGTAGGAATTGACGATTTACCAAAGGCAGACGTACTAAAATTTGTCTTTGAGGACTCCTCTTGGATTGCAATTCGCCCATCAGGAACTGAGCCAAAAATCAAGGTTTATTACTCTGTAAAGGGCGCAAATAAGGAAGACGCCTCAAAGGTACTCGAATCCCGTCGTGCTGTAATCAACGAAATAATCAATGCATAACAAAAAGGCTTCCCCTCGAGGGGAAGCTGTCGCGTGTCGCGACTGATGAGGTGTAAAAAACAGTAAACAAACTAAAAAAAGAGTGTCGTATGACACTCTTTTTTATATTAAATTCATACACATGTAAGGCTTTTTTATACCTCAACCACCTTAGCAAGTGGAACGGAGTAGATAAATGTTTTTGCAACTGGCCTTTCAAACATAAGAAAGACAGCCTTTTTATAATATTCAAGCTGATTTTTGTGCCTTTCGGTCAAGACCTCAATGTAGTTATCCTCGGTAACAGCATCGGTTTTGTAGTCAACTAAAACAATTTCTCCACGCTCGTTTTCAAAGACGCAGTCAATAACACCTTGTACTAAAACACTCTGGCGCTTAATTCTTTCGTCACTTGAAAATTCAGTTGCCGGAAGCATAACGTTAAAGCGCAATTCTCGATATAATTTTTTGCTCCTTAAAAGCTCGCTAAGTAGCTCGGATTTTATAAATTTCTCGATGTGAGCGCGATTAATTAGCTCAGCATCAGACTGAGAAATAAACGATAGGTCAGTAAGCCTCTTTAATTCGTGCTCATAGCCGTTTTTATATAGTGACTCAAAGTCGCAAAACTGCATAAAGACGTGTGTTGCAGTACCCTTTTGTGTGGCAGTTGCGATTTTTCCCTTTTCCATAAGGAATCTTGGTGTCGACTCAAGTGGCTTTTGAATGTCAACCTCGTCGTTTTCCGTCTGGTCAAGAATGTTTGGATAAAGCTTTGAAACGCTAAGCTTTGATGGAAGCTTGTTTAAATAATCATACTGATATTTAAAATCAAACCTTTGTCGCAAAATTTCTCTAAGCCTTGTAGTTTCCTCACTTGAAATTACCTCGTCCTCATTTTTTATAGCCTCACCCATATCCAAAAGAGTATTAGGGTCAACTATATCAAAGCTTACGAAATCACGTGGTAGATATAGAGCATTTAAAATATACTCAATGTGTGACCTTTGAGAATACACGTAGTATTCCGAGGAATATGGCGCAAGTGACTTGACCGTCTCAAGCTGTCTTGTGGCATCGCTAAGAGATGCTGTAACGATTAGCTTCGTGCGTGCCCTGGTCATAGAAACGTATAAAACGCGCATTTCCTCATTTTTTGTCGCCTTGTCAATTGCTATGCTTGCACATTTTCTCAAAAGAGTATTGTACTTTACTAAGCTACCAGTATTTCCAACGTAGCCGGCAATTCCTAAGTGCCTTTCAAAGAGAATAGGCTCCTTAGTGTCTTGAGTTGCAAAGCCCGTTTCGGTATTGCAAAGGAAGCAAATTTCAAATTCAAGTCCCTTAGAGGCGTGCACGGACATAATTCTTACACAGTTATCTGGGTTAGTAAACACAGTCTGCCTTGAGTCAGCACCCTTTATTCCCTCAATGTATAGAAGGAACTTGTAAAGACCCTTAAACGAGTTCTTTTCGTACTCTCTTGCTTGGTTGTAGAAATTAATTAAATCCTTTCTTTGCGCGCCATTTGACTGGGATATAAGTCCACTTTCACACATAACGTAGGAAACAGCCTCGTATGCGTTCATTTTAGACACGCCCTCGCGCATTTTATCAAGCTTAGATAAAAAGCTTGATATTTTTTGCATAGTAGCCTCGTCACCCAAATACTCGGAAACAGCAGTGAAAAGGGGCACCTCAGAGCTATGCTTGCGTATTTTGATTAGCTCATCAAGCGTAAAGCCAAAGACCTCTGAGTGAAGGGCTGCTGCCAAATAAGCATCGTTGTATGGGTTGTCAATGACATTTAAAAGAGAAAGCAAAAGCAAAATGTGTGGCTTTTCAAAAAACTTGACATCGTCAATATATTCAGAAGCAATACCAAGCTCATTTAGAGCATCAATATAGTAGCCTTTGTGCCTGCCCTTTCGTAGGAGAATTGCAATATCGCTTGGTTTAATAAATTCACCACTCGGCAGACGCTCACCACTAAGCATTTTCTTAATTCGCTTGGCTACGTATTTTGCTTGAAGCACCTCGTTACCAAGGTCAGAGTCCTCGTCTATTAAAGCACGGTCAATTACGCGAATTTCGCACACGTCCCCCACGTAATTTTCAGGATTAAGCTTTTTATAGCTTAAATTATCCTGCTTTTCATAGGGTATTCCACTTGAGGAAAAAAACATATAGTCAGAAACGCAGTTTGTAAAGTCAATTACGCTTTTATCGCACCTAAAGTTGTCCGACATAAATATGGTTTTGCCCTCGTCTCCCTCGTCCTCGCTTGATGTAATATCCTTAAACGAGGTTCTGTAGCTTGAGAAAATCTCAGGCTCAGCAGAGCGGAAACGATAAATGCTTTGCTTAATATCGCCAACCATAAAGCGATTATTTCTTGAAATAGAGGAAAATATTTTGTCCTGCACTGAGTTTGTGTCCTGATATTCGTCTATATAAATCTCATCGTAATCAAGCGCAATTTTTCTTGCAATATCACTTGGCTCGTCATTTTCACTCACCAAAAGCTTATATGCAAGTCTTTCAATATCGTTAAAGTCACAAATTCCAACCTTACGCTTTTTGATAGCAAATTCCTCATCAAACCTGCTTAAAACCCTATGCATTGCTGAACAAATTTTCGCATTTTGCTCAAATGATACTGAAATAGACTCCTCAGATGCAACAAAATACGCACCCTTGAATTTTTCAGCGATAGCTTTTTTGAATTTTTCGCGTATCATTTTTGCAAAGTCAGAGTCAATATTACTGTCCTTAATGCCGTATACACCCAAAGGAGTGTATGACTCAAAGATTGACTTGAAAACAGAATATTTTGGCTCGTTTAGTGCATTTTCAAGCCTGCAAATCAGGTCGAAATCCGAGGTGAACGCGCTTAGATATTTTGGCGTACCATCAAGCTCCATAATATCGTCAATGAGCTTAATGTAAATAGGCTTAAAGTGCTTAACAAAAAGAGAAATCTCGTCAAGCAAAACCTTGCCAAAGGGGCTTTGCATAAAGTCACTCTCAAGCTTTTCAGAAATCAAAAGTGTATCAAGAAATAGAGAGGTTGAAGAAAGCTGATTATATAATGTCAGTAGCTTTTCGTCAAGTGCGTCCTCGCGTGAAAGCTGAGAATATGCGTCGCATACAAGCAAAAAGTCCTCGCTTGGTGTATCATCCTCGTAAAAGAAGTCGATAACCTCGCTCATTGTCTCTCTTTTTAAAGCCTCAATTTCGTTTTCCTCGCCAACTCTAAAGTCACTGTCAATAGATAGCTTATCGAAGTTAGGTCTGATTACCTTTAAGCAAAAGCTGTGAATCGTTGAAATGTCAGCACTGCTGATTTTTACAATTTGTGCGCGCAAATGTAGATTGTCGGGGTCGCTTTTAAGCTCCTTCGCAATCCTTGATGTAATTCTTGATTTAAGCTCATTTGCAGCCTCCTTAGTAAAGGTTACAACAAGCATTCTTGTGATATCAGCGCCACAAAGAAGCTTTTTGATTATTCTTTCAGTAAGCGTTGCAGTCTTACCACTACCAGCACCTGCAGAAATCAAAATATCGCTACCTGTGTGTAAAATAGCCTTCTTTTGGGAAGGAGTAAATTCCTTTTTGTCCTTACTCATTTGTCCCTCCTTCTGCAAAGGGCGCGCCATTCGCAATATTCGCACGCGCTTTTACCACCTATTTGGCGTGGCTCGGCACTTGCATTGCCAGAATATATTTCGTTTCCTATGGCAACAACGCTTTTTACCATTTTTTCATATAGCTCCTCGAATTTTTCAAGGGAAATGTAATTACGCCACTTATTTTTAGGATCGGTTGATGGAAGAAGCGTGCCATTTGGACTTTTATCCTGTGCCAAAATGATTTCTTCGTCATCTAAAAATCTACCCTTGAAGGCACTGCCTGTCTCAACCTCATCTCGTTCATTTGCCATTGCATCTTCAAGCGTATCGGTCAAATCCTTTTTAGATGTTAGCTTGCCAATGTTTAATGGAATGTAGAAAAATCCAGCTGGCACAATTTCGCTTGTGTCGCGAAGAAGCTTTTTCTTAAACTCACAGTCCTTCATCTTGTAAAGAGAGAATAGATAAATGAGAAGCTGTAATCCGCTACCCTCATCAACCTCGCTCTCAGAAAAGCTCTTTGAGCCAATTTTGTAGTCGGCAACCCTTATGTATGTCTTATTATTAGCCCTATAGGTGTCCACACGGTCTGCATAGCCGTTTAACGAGACGGTGGCTCCATTCGCAAGCTCAAACATAAGTGGCTCAGCCGCATCGCTTTTGCCGTGGTAAAAGGGTAATTCAAGATATTCAGGGGCAAAGCTTGAATTCTTAAATTCGCGAACTAACTTCTTTACAAAAATGTAAAGGAAGCTTTTTAGTCGCTCAAATAAATGCTTTAATCTATTTGAAATCGACGCACCCTTGCAAACCAAAAGAATATATTCCTCTGTTACACGGTCAACAGTCTTTTCGATTTTTTCATCATCAAGCGCTTCAAATTCGGTGCGCTCCTCATTTAAAATTTTCAGAAAATGCTCAAATACGCTATGCACAAGCGTTCCTGCCTCTCGAGAGGAGAAGAAATGCTTTTTATTTGAGCCAAGACTCAAAAAGTAATTAGAGTAAAAACCAAACTTGCAGTTTTTAAAGGTGTCCATCTTCGTTTGAGAAAGGGACATATGTGTACCGAAAAGCGCTTTTACAGTTTCATCACTTAGTCTATCGTCCTCGTTTGAAAAATCACTGCTTTCGTACACGTCCAAGTTAAGCTCAGCCGAAATTGCATGGCTTAAAGCGCCCTCACCCTTGGAAAGATGCTCCCTTGCAATTTCTGGGGTGTAAATTCTATCAATTGCATCTGCGCGTGAAGTGTCAATAGGCACAATATCACTAAATATTTCACGTATTCTATTAAAGCCAATAGAAGGCTCCTTTGCTGAGCCGTCCATAGATGAGGTGAGTGCAGAAATAGTCGCACTATGGCTTGCAACTGCAATGCTGTTTTTGAAGAAAAGTAGCTCGTCATCAGCACGCACGTCGCTTTTTTCAGAGAGGTTAATATTAACCGTTTCAAGCGCAATTTTATCACTGTCGCTAAATATTGAGCCACCAGAAATTCCAGCAGGGAATGTTCCCTCGTTTGCACCTAAAACAAACACGTGCTTTATATTTTGAGCTCTAACCAACGAGGCATCTGCAATTAAAACGTTGTCCTCGCCAGTTGGAATTGTGCCAACGGTTGCATCAACAAATGCAAAATGCAAAAGCGTAGCAAAGGTAGGGGCGTCAACCTTAACGTCCTTGCAAATATCATATAACGTATCAAGCGCATCAAGTACTGCCTGCCACGCTTGAGAAATTACGTATGCATCAAGCTTTTCAGCCTCAGCGCGCTCCCTTTCGAGCTTTTTAAGCACGTCACATTTGTTTAAAAAATCAAAAACGGCGCGACAACATTCACCAACGGTAGCACCCTCTAAAAATGAGTTTTCAAGCACAAAAATATCATCAAGCAAAATGTCTCTTGCTAAAACAACATTTTTTAGCGTTTCTTTTTGTCTACTTGTTATCTCTGTCACAAAGCCATCAGGGTTTGCTGACCAGTAGTCATCATTTTTGAATTTATTTCCAAAAATATTCCATTTATTAACGTACCCCTCAAGGTCGGAAAGCATTTTTTTGTCAATATCAATGTAACCGCATTTTGCAAATGTGAAAAGGTCCTCGCCACGATAGCTTGAGATGAAATTAAGCGCAGAAAAAATCATCTTCACAATAGGCTTAGTCAGCCAATCCGATGGAGAAGACATAAAGTGCGGAATATTATATTTTTTTAGTGTGTAGTCTAAAATACCACGATATGTGTCTGTATTTCTTGCAATAATTGCAATTTCTGAGTACTTGTAGCCATTTCTTATAAGCTTGGAAATTTCACTGCTAACGAATTCACATTCGTCAAATTCGTCACTGCACCTTGCAAGCTTAATGTTGCCGTTTGAATTGAAGCCCTCTTTAGTGAAATCCCAAAGATTTTTGCACAAAATAGATAAGTCGTTTGTTTTGTGTTTGTAGTCGTTTTCAAACGAAATTGTTTTATATTCCTTACCAAGCCTTTTGCAAATACCAATAACCGTTTTTGCGGTTTTTGCAATCTTTGCATACTGTATTGTCTGTTCGGTTGCATTCTTAGGACAGTCAAACGCAAATGTAACGTCCATGGCAGAATCAATAACAGCTTGAATTACCTCAAATTGCGCATTAGTGTAGCCGTAAAATGAGTCAAAATAAACACGTGTGCCCTTGAAATAGTCATTCTTGTCAATAGCCCTTGCAAGCATTGTGGTGGTATCATATGGGTCAGAAAAACGCTCGCAAAGTATTTTTTCATAGCTTGCCCAAACCATTAAAATGTCGCTAAGACGTCTTTTCAAATTATCATCATCAAGATTTAAAATTGCCTCTTCAAGCGCTTCAATTGATACACTATAAGACTTAAACTCGCCAATTGCTTCAAGAAAAAGCTTGATACAGCCCTTTTCGTGACCTGGCGCAATTTTATATTCGAGTAGCTTATCACGACACTCGCAAATTGCACGATACATAATAAGGTTTTTTCCACTTTTGGAAATATAATTATATTTTAGCCCACCTAAATCTCTAAATACAGTATTTGCTAATCTTGTGAAATTTGACACGTTACAATATAGCTGTGCACCAGAGGGCAAAAGAGAGGCTATTTGCCTCTCCTTAATCACGGTTTCTTGCTCTGGAACAACAAGAAAGGAGCGAATACCACCTTGGTAATCCGCCTTGATGCTATCAAGAATATGGGTGCTTTTGCCAGAACCGTAGTCGCCAAATAAAAGCTGTACCATATTATCCCTCCTAAATCAAATTTAATAGTTAAGGCTCGTCAGTAACCTCAAGCTCGCTTGGCAGAACCTCAGCTTGACATTCCTCGCCGTTAGCTTCGCTTGAAGCTTCACCTTTAGATAACTCGTCTTCAAGCCTGCGCGCCTTTTCCTCTTCCTCTTTAAGAAGCCTCTCGGCCTCCTCCTTTTCGCGCTTAAGCTTTGCTTCCTCCCAAAAAATAACGTTTCTTTTAATTGTGTCAGGACCACGCCAAGCAAACGGACGTGAGTTGAATTCCTCGCTTGACATACTTGAAAGCGTTTCCATGTCTAAACGAGTAATCGCGCTATCAATAAAATACTTAATTGGCGTGTATTTGGCGTTTTTTGTATAAGGACATACGTTTTGACAGACGTCGCATCCCCAAATAGAGCCGTTTTTGAGCATAAGCTCAACCTCTTCGCTTGATAGCTCGCCCTTCTTTTGAGTGATTGCAGAAAGACACACGCCCTTGTTTGATGTATCCTTACCGTTTTCGTCTGAATCAATACAGCCAGCAGGGCAAGCCCTCTTACAAAGCCCACAGTGCAGGCAGGTGCGCATTTCCTCCTCGTCAGCAAAGGCAAGCCCAAGCTGCTTAGGAGTAAGGCTTGTAATACATTCACCGACAAATACAAAGGAAGAATACTTTTCGTTTATAAGCAAGCCGTTATCGCCAATAAAGCCAAGTCCACTCACACACGCCGCGTGTACCTCGTCAATAGGTGAGTGGTCGGTAAACACCTTGAACTGTGCAGTTGGGTGCTTTCTAAAAATGTATTTTTCAAGCTTGTCCGAAAGCGATTCAACATAAGCGTGATAATCCTTAACAGATGCGTAAGCCGTTAGATTTTCCGCCTTGACCCTTGTCCTGTATGGGAAAAGCATAACAATAACGTTTGCATTTTTATCAATTCCATTTTTATAAAGAAGATATGGCTTTGTGATTTTGCACTTTGACAAAGGAATGCAAGCATAATATTCAACGCCCTCTGCCATTAAAATTCTTGCAAAATGATGCACGTGCTTCTTTCTGAAAACCAAAAATTCTGATACGAAATAGTTAACAAGCGTAACAATTAAGGTAGATGCAATTTTTAAAATATGCTGTCCGCCGGCAAAGTCAAGAAGGTTTATTTGCACAAACAGTGCCATAAAGCCAGCGTCCAAAAGGAAGGTAAGAAGCCTAGCCAAAATAAAAGACGTACCCTCTGAGAACAAAACCATAGGTCTGAAGCTTTTACTTTTGAAAACAAGAACCTTGTTCGTGACAAAGGCAACTATAACGCTAAGCACCCAAGCGATAACTGTGGAAATAACGTTATATAGATTACTTGACATATCAACGTTTTTGAAAACTATATCATTGAAAAGCCAATATGTGCCCGAATTTATGAGCGTAGCAAGCACACCACACAAAATGTACATAATAAATTTTCTGTGACGTCTTAAAAATCCCATATAGGTTATCTCCCTTCGCTAAATTTTTGGCGATAGCACCACAATTTTATTATATAAAATTATTAGTGCTTTGTCAAGGAAAAAGGGCAGATAAAGGGCTTGCAAAAATAAATTTTATATGTTAAAATATTTATATTAAGAAATTTTTGGAGGATAATTATGGCATCTAAAGGATATACAGACCAAAGCATCTCCTCACTCAAGGGTGCTGATCGTGTAAGAAAAAGACCTGCCGTAATTTTCGGCTCCGAGGGTCTTGAGGGCTGTCAGCATTCGTTTTTTGAAATTCTTTCAAACTCGATTGACGAGGCGCGCGAGGGCTACGGAAAAGAAATAACGATAACTGTTTATCAGGACAGGACAATAGAGGTTGATGACCGTGGTAGGGGCGTTCCTCTCGACTTCAACCAAAAGGAAGGCAGATATAACTGGGAGCTTGTTTATTGTGAGCTATATGCAGGCGGTAAGTACGAAAACAACAGTGCAAAGGGCGCATATAAGTTTTCTCTTGGCTTAAATGGCCTTGGCGCGTGTGCAACACAGTACTCCTCTGAGTTTATGGACGTTTACTCCTATAAAAATGATACGGTTTCTGAAATCCACTTCAAAAAGGGTAATCCTGTTTCTCAGCTCATTACAACTCCGCTTGAGGGCAAGGACAGGCGTACAGGTACACTAACTCGCTGGCGCCCAGACCTTGAGGTGTTTACAGATACAAATATTCCTAAGGATTACTATCTTGACGTGCTTCATAAGCAGGCAATTGTCAACGCAGGACTTAAGCTTGTTTTAAGGTATGAAAACGAAAAGGGCAAGTTTGAAAAGAATGAGTTCCTATACAAAAACGGTATTTCTGACTATCTAAGTGAGCTCACGTGTGATACCTCAATCACTGCACCAGTTTACTGGGAGATGAGCGATAAGGGTAGAGACCGTGAGGACAAAGAGGACTATGAGCTCAATGCTCAAATTTGCTTCTGCGTTTCCAATACAATCAACGCACTTGAATATTATCATAACTCAAGCTTCCTTGAGCATGGTGGCTCACCCGACAAGGCTGTGAAGCGCGCCTTCTTAAATGAGCTTGATAAGTATTTGCGTACCAATAATAAATATACAAGAAACGAAAGCAAAATCACCTTTGGTGATATTCAAGACTGTCTTGTTTTGATTATCAATAGCTTTTCAACCAAAACCTCATATGAAAACCAAACCAAAAAGGCAATTACAAATAAGTTTATAGAGGATTCGCTTTGTGAGTTTATAAGACGTAAGCTTGAGATTTACTTTATTGAGAATCGCGCAGAGACTGAGCTTTTTGCTAACCAGGTGCTTATCAACAAGCGCTCACGTGAAAAGGCAGAAACAGCACGTCTTGACATAAAGAAAAAGCTTGCAACCTCAAATGATATTACAAACAGAGTAGAAAAGTTTGTTGCTTGCCGTTCAAAGGATCCAGACAGACGTGAGCTTTATATAGTTGAGGGTGACTCGGCATTGACATCATGTAAGCTCGCAAGAGACCCAGAATTCCAAGCAATCATTCCTGTAAGAGGTAAGACACTTAACTGTCTAAAAAGCTCCTACGATAAGATTTTCAAAAGCGATATTATAGTTGACCTTCTAAAGGTTGTCGGCTGTGGTGTTGAGGTTGAAACAAAGGCAAACAAGGGCAAGGATGCTGTGGCAACCTTTGATATAAATAGCCTAAGATGGAATAAAATCATTATCTGTACAGATGCCGACGAGGACGGCTTCCAAATCCGTACTCTTATTTTGACAATGTTCTATCGCTTGCTTCCAACGCTTATCAAGGAGGGCAAGATTTATATTGCAGAGTCACCGCTTTACGAGATTACAACCTCTAAGGACAAGATTTACTTTGCATATAATGAACCAGAAAAAGCAGAAATTCTTGAAAAGCTTGGCACGGATAAGTATACAATTCAGCGTTCAAAGGGACTTGGTGAAAACCAACCTGATATGATGAAAAAGACGACAATGAGCCCCGAGTCGAGAAGACTAATTCAGGTTAGCCCAGCTGACGAGGAGGCAACAAGAATAATCTTTGAAACCTTGCTTGGCGACGATATCACTGCAAGAAAAGAATTCATTGCATTAAACGGCCCAAGATATATGGACCTTGCCGATATATGATGGATTACGCAAGAGACGAAGAATTCATGCGCTTGGCAATTAACGAGGCAATGCACGCCAAGGAAGAGGACGAGGTGCCTGTGGGCGCCATAATCGTGCGAAACGGCGAGATAGTTGCATCAGCCTACAACACGCGTGAATATGGCAAAAACGCGCTTTATCACGCCGAAATAAAGGCAATTGATGAGGCTTGCAAAAGGCTTGGTGGCTGGCGCTTAGTTGGCTGTACTATGTACGTCACCTTAGAGCCGTGCCCGATGTGCGCAGGCGCGATTATAAATTCAAGGATAGAAAGAGTAGTGTATGGCGCACCCGACCATAAGGCAGGCGCATTTGGCACAATGATAAACCTAACCGACTATCCACTCTTTAAGCCACAAATAGAAAAGGGCGTTTTAGCAGAGGAATGTGCAAAAATGCTTAGCGACTTTTTCAAAAACAAAAGATAAAAGAGGTGCATTTAGCACCTCTTTTTAATTAAAAATCCTCGACACAGTGTCGAGGATTTTATTATTTTAGTTAAGCCATTTTGCTATTGGCACAAAAATCTTTTCAAGAAAAGCTGCAATTTGCGCAAATACGCCAACAACACTATTTACTGTATTAGTAATCATTGGTGAAGAGAAAAACTTTTCAACGATTTGTGTATAAAAGTCTGTTAAAAGCGTTGAGATGCTTTCTTGGAATAAAGGCAACAAAAGTGCAAAAACAAACATTTCTGCCACAAACACAATGATAGAGATTATTGTGTTTCTAATACATACGTTGCTCATCTTTGAGGAGCGATATTTAAGTCCTGCAAAAACGCTAAATGGAATACCTATAATAGGGAAAAATATAGCCAAAATAAGAGATATGGTGCATAAAACAGGAGATTCATACTGGTCTTTTCTTGGCTTTGGAAGTTCTTTTACAGCAATATTAGCTTCGCCACAGCCATTACAAATGGTGTCGTAATCGCCAATCTGCTTGCCACACTTAGTACAATACATCAAAAACCTCCATTAAATAAAATAGAATAATAGCATTGTTATTGCGCAAAGCACGATGAATATTGAAACAGAAATAATAACACCAAGCGCAGACAAATCTCTATTCTTTTTTGATTTATAAACCTCTAATCCAACAAGACCAAGGTGAAGGCCAACTATAGGGCAAAGCACTGAGAAAACAAGTGCCAAAATCGCTAAAACAATAGATTCCTTCTTTTCAGCCTCTGGCGAGACAATTGCATTGCCACAGCCATTGCAAAATTGATCCTCTGGAGAAGCAAGCTTGCCACATTTAGTACAATACATACTGGCACCTCACTTATGCAACAGCAATAGCCGCATCAATAGCAGGCTTTAAGAATTGCATTAGGATTGCAAATGCATATACAAATACAACAGCCTGTGAAAGGAAGTTAGCGCCTGCAACAAACATTACAGAAACGCTCTTTCTCTTGAGAAGCTCATCCTTGTAATTTGAACAGCCAATGATACCTAAAAGCAAACCGATGAATGGAGCGATAAAGGCAAAAACCATGCCGAGAATCCACATAACAGGGGATTCCTTTTTCTCATTAGATTCGGTTTTGTTTTCAGTAACAACAGGCTTTCCACAATATACACAAGCAATTGCGCTGTTGTCAATTTCTTTTCCACAGTTATAACAATACATATGTACCCTCCCGAGCGTATAATAACTAAAAATATTATAACACTAAAAATAAAACTTGTCAAGAAAAAAAGAAATTTAGTTGCTTTGACATTAACATTAAGGCGAAAACAAGAAAAAACGCGACACAGTGTCGCGTTTTTTAGCTTTATTTCTTTAAACTCTTAACAAATGCTTCTATTTTTTCAAGCGCCTCGCTTAGGTGCTTAACAGAGTAAGCATAGGAGATTCTTGCAAAGCCCTCGCCACTTTCACCAAAGGCAGTTCCAGGCACGATAGCGCATCTTTGCTCATAGAGTAATCTTTCGCAAAATTCATCGCTGGAAAGACCGAATGGGGCAATATTAGGATAAATGTAAAACGCACCCTCTGGCTCAAAGCATTCAATTCCGATTTTGCGCAGTCCCTCAAGGATAAATATACGGCGTCTGTTGTATTCAGCACGCATCATATCAATATCATCGTCTCCGTTTTTAAGTGCCTCAATTGCTGCAAACTGTGACATTGTAGGCGCACACATAATTGCGTATTGATGCATTTTAAGCATTTGCTCGAAAAGGGTAGCGGGCGCACAAATATATCCAAGACGCCAGCCTGTCATTGCATAAGCCTTTGAAAAACCGCTTGCAATAATAGTTCTTTCACGCATACCATCAATTTCGGCAATGGACGTGTGGCGCTTTCCATATGTAAGCTCTGCATAAATCTCATCAGATAGCACACAAATATTTGTATCGCGAATAACATCTGCAATACCCTCTAATTCTTCCCTTGTTAGAATTGCACCGGTTGGATTGTTAGGGAATGGCAAAATGAGCATTTTTGTTTTTGGAGTTATAGCATTCTTTAACTCCTCGGGCGTAATTTTAAACTTGTTTTCAAGCTTAGTATCAATATGAACAACCTTAGCGCCAAGCATTTTTGCAATAGGCTCATAGCACACAAAGGATGGCACAGGTAAAATAACCTCGTCACCGGGCTCCAAAATAGTGCGCATAGCAATGTCAATAGCCTCTGAGCCACCAACAGTTACTAAGGTTTCATTTTTAGCACAGTAATCAAGGTTGAACTTGCGCTTCATATACTTGCAAATTTCGTTTCGAAGCTCAGTCATACCAGCGTTTGAGGTATAGTAGGTTTTACCCTTTTCAAGACTCTCAATTGCGCTTTCGCGAATGTGCCATGGTGTAATAAAGTCTGGCTGTCCAACCGTTAGAGAAATTACGTCGTCCATCTCTGAAAGGATATCGAAAAACTTTCTAATTCCAGATGGCTTTATCTCTGTAACAGTTTTAGACAGCATTTTGCTGTAATCTATCATATAAGTAAGTTTCCTCTTTCGTCAACCTCGCAGCTACCGTAAATAACGCCCTTATCCTTGTATTTACGAAGCACAAAGTGTGTTGCAGTTGCAGTAACAGATTCAATAGGAGCAAGCTTTTGCGCAACGAAGTACGCAACCTCACGCATTGTTTTGCCCTCGATAATAAGGGCAAGGTCAAATCCGCCACTTGACATAAGATAAAGTGATTGAACCTCAGGATAATTGTAAATCTTTTCTGCAATCTTGTCAAAACCACGGTCTCTTTGTGGTAGAACCTTAACCTCAATAATAGCACTTACGTACTCGCGCTCAGTCTTGTCCCAGTCAATAAGAGTTTTGTATCCAAGAATTACGCCATCCTTTTCATACTTTTTAATGGCATCTTTAATCTCGCCAACCTCCTTAGAAAGCATAAGAGCAATTTGCTCAGGAGTTAAGGTTGCATCATCCTCAAGAAGCTTTAAAATCTTATCCATAATCCACCTCGATAAAATAAAAGATAAAATTATCATATCATAAAAATGCGCCCGTGTCAATTATTATATAAAAAAATGCATATGTGCTAAAAAAACTTGACAATAATACCATAATATAGTATAATTATTATGTAATCGAATAATTAATCGAATAATAAGGAGAAAAATTATGAAAAAGAAACTGATAATTATGCTTTCAATAGTAGCAGTGCTTGCATGCTTATTTGCAATAACAGCATTTGCAGCTGATCCGGATAATAGTGGAAAGACAGTTACATTGTCTGACGGTACAGTTTGCGCACTCTATGACACAGAGGGCAACCCACTTCTTTGGTATATTACATCAACAGATGCCGACACAGGTGCTAAAACCTATGCACACATTGCAGCAAATGATGAGGCAGTTGACCGCTATAATGGATGGAATGGCGGTGACCAGCATAACTCAATAAAAATCACAGTAAATGGAACAGAGTATGGTAACTCATCTTTTGTTGTTTTAAACCTTTATGATGTTACAATTTCTAGTGGACAACGCGTAGGAAACAAGGTTACCTATTTTTCAAAAACCTTTACAAGCGCTTCTAATCTTGAGTATGTATTCGTTCCTGTAGGCACAACTGCCTTTGGTGCAGAGGACTTTAAAAACTGCTCAAATCTTAAATATATAAACATTGAGGAGCTAACTGAGCTAACCAGCGTAGGCTCTCAAAGCTTTAATGGCTGTCCAAAGCTTTTTGCAGGTCAAAAGCTTGACTTGTCGAACACTAAGCTTGTTAGCACAGCAACAAATGCGTTTGCAACCGTCGCAGCTACCGAATTTGTATTCCCAACCACCTTTACATCCTTAGGACAAGAAACCTTTAAGGACTGTAAATACGTGACAAAAATTACCTTCCTTGGCGAGGTTACAACCATTGCAAATGGGGCATATGCTACATTTAGAAACTGTGAAAACCTTGAAACAGTAACAGGTACTGCCAAGGCATTCGAGGCAAATAAGCATACTAACATTGGTTATGAAGCTTTCCGCAATTGCAAAAAGCTAAAGCAAGTTGACGGACTTATTGAAAATGGTATTTTGACAATTCCGGAGGGCGTTCAAACTGTTAATGCATTTGCGTTTTCATATTGCCAAGCTGTTACATATATTGACCTTCCATCAACATTGACTACTGTAAATCAACAGGGCTTTTCATATATGAGCAATGTTAAGCTTATTGATTTTGGAAAGATAACAGGCACATTATCTCTTGGTAACTGTGGTCACTTTAGAGATATGGATAACCTTGTTGCTGTTTGCCTACCTGAGGGTATGGTTGAGGTTAACAACCGCGCATTTGCAAGCTGTGATAACCTAACAGCCTTCTATATGCCAAACTCAATTCAAAGGTTATCAAGTAATGGTGGTGGTCAAGGTTCATTCTGTGACTCTAAAAAAATGTACTTTGTACAACAAAGCTTTACAGTAAGCCAATGCTTAGTTGATGGCGTGGTTGACACAAGCAAGCTTGTTTTACCAGAAAAGCCAGAAATTTATTATATGCCAACCTCTCTAACAACATTTACAGGTCATATATATTCAAACGATACTTGGTCAAATGCAACAATATTTAAAAATTGCACAAGCTTAAATAATGTTTTAGTATTCCCTGAAAGCTTTACAGTAATGGTAACTATGAGACCATTTGAGGGCATGGGTACAGAAACATCACCAAAGACAATTGTGTTCCTTGGCGATATGACTCAGATGACACTTCCTCATCAATCAAGATACATTACTTATGTATTTGCAAACGCAAATGATACGGATTTTGATGACCTTGGCATTATAAGAACCACAGGCAACTCGAACGAAAAGGGTTCAAGTGCGTACTTCTGCTCAACAGGTATGAGATATGATCTTGCAATTTCTGGCAGACAGGGATCTGATACAGACCCAACAACTGAAGAAAACATTGCTAAAATTAATGCAACAATCGCAGCAATCCACGCAACAGGCGTAGCTGACGAGTCTTGCCACGTACGCGATAAGAATAAGGATAAAACAACAGATCCAACCTGTACAGAAAATTCAGTATCAAATACATATTGCTTCTGTGGCTTTAAAATAGGCTCAGTAGTTAATGAAAATACAGCACTCGGCCATGATGACACGGACGCAGTGGTAATTATGTATTTTGCAAACAATAATTACTTTGAAAATGCAACCTCAGAGTACACCTGCAAGCGTTGTGAAGAAGCAATAAAGAGCGAGATTGCAAACTCAGCACTCTTTACAAAGAAGGGCTTTACCGCTCCTGAAAATAGTGAGCAACCTGCAATTTGCCACGCAATTACAGTAAACAATAAAGCAATTGAGGACTATAACGCATACCTTGGCGAAAGCAATGCGATTAAGTATGGCGTAGTAGTAGGCAAGGCAACAGCATCTGGCACACCAGTAAATGCGCAAGGTACATCAAGTGGTGATGCAATAGTAGTAGGCTTTGATGGTACAGATTACTCACATATTCAAGCAAAGATTACAAACGTTCCAGATGAAAATACAGGACT
>JAFVWS010000004.1 GCA_017501545.1 Clostridia bacterium
AGCACCAGCTCCAGCTCCAGCTCCAGCACCAACGAAGCAGGATAAGAAAAAGAAAAAATAAAAAATTAGGCGGTAAACATGAAACGTAGAATATTAGACGGTGATTTTCTCGACCGTCTCGATGCCGCTACACTTGTCTTGAAAACTGCTATGACGGGCTACTTTGGAGGCTCCAGAAAAGCCCGTTCATACGGTAATACAGTTGAATTTGCAGACTTCCGTGAATATGCACCAGGCGATGATATCAGAAGAATTGACTGGAACGTATATGCAAGAAGTGAAAAATACTTCATTAAATTGTTTACAGATGAACGTCAAATGCACAACCGTATTATGATTGACTGCTCAGCCTCAATGGCGTGTGGTGAACCGGAAAAGGCAACTGCAGCGCTTAGAATAGCAGCGGCATTCGGGTATCTATCGGTAAAGTCTATGGATAGAGTTTCCTTTGAGCTTATGAAGGGCAATAAGTCCGAGGGCTTGGGAATTACTATCACAAACAAGGACTCCTTCTATCGTGCTGCACAAAAGCTCGAGACAACCGACTTTGATGGTGAAACAGACCTTGAAAAGGCGGTTATCAATATGGAGAAGCCGGGAAGCGATGATGGTCTTACAATAATCATCTCAGACTTTCTTACCGAAAGCGACTGGAAGAAAGCTATAGACTTCCTTATATATCAACGTAGGGAAGTGCTTATGATACAGGTTCTATCTCCGGATGAGCTTTATCCGGACTTGGACGGTAGAATTCATATGATGGACTCCGAGGCTGTAGATGTAGCTGAAGGAAGAAATATGCGTCTTATCATGACAAAGAAAATGGTAAACGCTTATCAAAAGGCACTCGATGCATACGAGCAGGAGCTTGTTGACTTCTGCGCGTCAAGAAACGTTACGTTCTTTACAGTATCATCGGATGAGCCGATTGAAAAGATAATTTTTGGAAAAGGATACGAAACGGAGATAATCAAATGAGTGTAGGTTCATGGTTGGGTTTACTGGGACTTGTCGCAGTGCCAATTGTTGTTTTGATATATCTTATCAAATCAAAATATGTGCCTAAAACTGTCTCCAGTACCTTTATTTGGCAACGAAGCTTGAAATATATGAAGCGCCGTGTGCCAATCAAATTTATAATGTCATTACTACTCATTGTGCAAATTCTTGTTGTTTTGGCAGCAACCACAGCGCTAATGAACATCAAAACAGAGCCAAGAAAATCTGATGCGTCAATCGTAATTGTTGACGCCTCCTCAAGCATGAAGGCTATGAACGGTGACAAAACTCGTTACGAGGTTGCACTTGAAAAGCTAAGGGTTGAGGCAGATAAGGTTGGTGAAAACTCTGCTATGGTTATTATCATTGCGTCTGATGTGCCTGAGGTGCTTACCCAAAGTAAGCTTGTCAAGGAGGACGGTACAGAGGTTCTAACGCCGTACGAATACAACAAGGACAACGTAATGGCAGTAATTGACCAAAAGTTAGTTGGAAAATGTACAAATACAACAACTGATATCAATGCGGCGCTTGAGCTTGCGCAAACAGCGGTTGATATGAACAAGGAAGCGAAGATTTATCTATACACAGATAGACTTTACGACGACCCTGATATTGTAAATATCATTAACTGTGCAGACTCAGAAAATGACTGGAATGCAGGTATAACCACGTTTACTGACAACAATCTTGCTGCTGGTTACGAGTTTACTGCGAATATCATCAATGAGGGTAAGGAAGCTGAATTTATCGTTTCACTTACTGTTGATGGCTCAAGTGTTGTTTCAAAGAAAATAACAATGGGTAAGAGCGAAACAAAGCAAATTGTGTTTAGCCCAAGATCCACTGAAAACAGTGATGCAATTAAGATTAAGAGCATCAAAAATTATGAAAATGCAAAAATCGAGATAAATACAGAAACAGATATAATTAGCGACGATAACACAGCTTATCTATACGCAGTGCCAGAGGCTGATATTAGAATTTTATATGTCAGCAGTGCACTAAGGGCAACAAGCAGTGGTGGAGTTGACTTCTTATATCAAACAACACTTCAACGTAGCTTAGGTGCAAACGGTTACGTTATTAATAGTACAGATATTTATCACTCATCACAGGTTAAATCTGCGCCAACAACTGGCTATGATTTATATATATATGAAGGAGTTATGCCCGTTTCAATGCCTGAGGATGGTGCTGTATGGTACATTAATGCGCCAAGTAGCCCTGTTGGAACAAACATCGAAATTTCCGACGTGGTTAAGGATGCTGCTGCGGGTGGTAACACAAACGGTTACGAGTTTACAAAGTCAAATATAGTTCTTGGACCAAATGGTCAGTTAATTAATAAAAACGTTGACTTTGACGACCCTGTACAGATTGTTGTAGACGACAAGGAGATAATCATTCAAGCCGCTGTAAGCAAGTATAGAGTTATTGGTGTTGTTGATGAAAAAACAGGTATGGTTACATATGAAATCCCTGAAAACTTTGAAGAGGTTTACAGCTGTACATACTATGGCAAGATTACAAACGAAGATGGCACAACATCATATCCTGCCATCACAACTCCTGTAATGCTTGTTGGTACTGTTGGTACTACAAGAACAATTATTACAACGTTTGACTTTACACAGTCATCACTTCCTGTATTTATTGCGGACTTCCCAGTTCTTTTGAAGAATATGATAGAGTATTCAATGCCTGAGATTTTGCCTGAGCGTACACCAACAATTGGTGATAAGCTTGAGTTTAATGCTCCAGCGGGTGTTGAATCCATTACATATTACTATAAGACCTTTGAGGAAGAAACAAAGGGTGACAAAACAAACGGCGTTGAGGTTAACAGATGGGACGGCACAACAGCTGAGCTTCCTGAGGTTGTCCTTGACAAGCTTGGAATATACAATATCGTTGTTCAGTATAAGCCGGAAATCGTTATTGATGGCGATGGTGGAACAATCGAGAATAGATCCGAGCCAGATACGTATTCAATAAGCACATACATGCCTCTTTCTGAAAGTGATATTACAGAAAAGGGCCCAAGGCTTTATGCCCCAACACCAGGTGATGAGGCTACTATTGATAGACACGGAAGATCAATACTTTGGGTATTCGTGCTTGTGCTTGCGATATTTATAATTATTGAATGGGCGGTGTATTACAGAGATGAATATTAATACTTTCTCCCTTTTATTTGCAGGTATGAACCTTTCCAGCCGTGTATGGTGGGTTGTAGCGTTACTTGCAATCCCAGCGCTTGCCCTTGGAATTATTCCATTTGTAAGGCTTAATAAAAAGCGCAGGGCATCATCAAAGCATTTAATTCCATTTATCATTCATATGATTGTTGTAATTCTCCTTTCAGTAGTAGTAGCAGGCGTATCATGGACTATCACTTATACCGAGTCAAATGGTAAGGTTGTTATGTTTGTTGTCGATATGTCAGATAGTAGCGCACCTACAAGCGAGGAAATGAACGAATATATGCATAATATTATCGCGGCAGCCGATAAAGCAGAGAGAGAAGACGAAATTCCTGAAAATAAAAGGACAAAGTTTGGTCTTATCGTGTTCGGTGGCACAGATAATAATGGAATCATCAAAAACGCAGAGGGCAAGGATGTCATTTTACCTGGCGAGCTTGACCTAACAAAGAGCGATTTCTTATCTGAATATAAAAACCCAAGCATACTTGAAACGCCAAGAAGCGAGAGTAATCTAAAGCTTGCTATCGAAAAGGCACAAGGCACGCTTATTGCAAACGCATATAAGGAATATGGTAAAAAGGTAATTTTACTATCAGATGGTAGAGAAACAAGCGGTAACTCATATAATGCCGCTGCAGCTCTTGCGTCAAAAAGCATTTATCTCGACTGCGCGTACTTCGATTTTGTAAATGCGCCTGGAGATAATCAATACAAGGAAGTTCAAGTAATTTCACTTGACACAAACGGAACTGTTAAGCTTGGTGAAGAGGTTGAGGTTCAGGTTGTTATTAATAGTACCTATCATATTACCGATGCCAAAATCACTCTAAAGGACGTAGCAGGAAACACGCTTGAATCCGCTGAAGGAGTAGTAATTCCTAAGGGACAAAGCGCACACCTACTAACCTTTACTCCAAGCAGATACACTGTAAGCGACGATGACTATGAATCAAATAGTGAGCTTAGGGGCCAAGAGGCTGTTTCAAGGACAGGTGTTCAAGCAATATCTGTTGAGGTTTCCTCAAAGGGCGACCTTCTTCCTTTGAACAACACATATCACTCATGGTACACATTTGAGACACAGGGTCAAATACTTGTTGTTTATGGTGATGACAAACAGCTTTCACAAATTAAGGATAACGAAGCAATTGACCTTTCAGCGTATGCAGTAGATTACTGTAATGCAAGCTCTTTCCCTGACACACTTGAAAAGATGCTTGTTTACGATGAAATCGTGCTTATGAACGTTAACTTTAACCGTCTATCCGCAAATCCTACAAAGGCGGCAGAAAACATTAAGCGTTATGTAGAAGAGGTTGGACGTGGCTTGCTGTTTACAGCAGGTAGCAATATTTATAACTATAGCGATGCTTATTATTGCAAGGATTGTGATGAATCCTTCAAGCTTAATGAGCTTGTTGAGAAGCTTTATTGCCCAATCTGTGCAAATATGGTATCTAACCAAGGTACGTTCGTTGACTCACCAATCAATGAAATCTTGCCAGTTGACCTAAAGGTTGATGAGGAAAAGGAAACTGTTGCAATGGTAATTGTTGTTGACCTTTCATCCTCAATGAAGGAGCTTGTACCTAACAGTGGTGTGATTTGTAAGGACTGTAACACTGCATACACATCTAAGCCATCTAATGGCTACTGCGATGTGTGTGAAAAGGAAACATCATATTCAAGCCCAACAAGATATCACGTAGTTCTTGAAAGCGTTAAAAAGGTTGTTATGGAATCAGAATTTGAGCCAGAGGACTTTATTGGCGTAGTTGTATTCGACCAGGACTACCACGTTGCACTTGAAATTCAACCAATTGGTGATGAAACCAACCGTGCAACTATCTGTGAGCAGATGGAATATGAGTTTGAGCATTACTATTACTCACACTACGTCTACAAGGACGGTCCAATGGCTGGACAAGAAAGTGAGATAAGAATTAACTTTAATAAGGATGGCAATCCTGGCTACGGCAACATTTATGTTGACAAGATAGATGGCAAGGAGCCAGAATATGTAGTACCTACAAACCACAACGTAGGTGGTAACGATAAGGCTACTGGCGACTGCATCAAGAGCCGTGGTACATCCTACAAGTGGCCAATTCAGGAGGCAAGTGCTATGCTTGCAAGAGCCTCAAATATCACAAGCATTGAGGTTAAGCAGGTAGTATTCATGTCAGACGGTGCGCCTAACGATAAGGGCTCAGGATACGTTGGTATTGTTGAGCGTTTGGCTAAGGGCGGTACTGTTACATCTGCTATCGCTATCGGTATTGATAAGAGCGAGGCAACAGCTATCGGTGAGCTTGATAAGATTGCCGTAGCAGGTAAGGGCGAAACATTTATCGTTAATAGCGCTAAGGACCTTGAGGAGGACCTTACCTCAATTACTGAAAGTATTCAAGGTAAGCTACTTAACGAATACATTACAGTTCTTCCAATGCGTGACTCACTTAACTCAATTGTTCACGAGGGCGTAACAGAGTACGATGAAATTCACGGCTACTATGGTACAACAATTAAGGATGGCGCAGAAAGAGTTATTTACGTAGACAACCTTCGTCCACTATATGCGGAATGGGAGTTTGGTCTTGGTAAGGTTTGCGCACTTATGACTGACCTTGGTAACGAGGACTGGACAGGTGAAATGTTTGACGATAGCGACGAAATTAACAACACTCGCTTGATTCAAAACATTCTCCTTTCACCAATTCACAAAAGAGTTGACTCAACGGGTCTTGAATATACTGTAACAAGAGACGATGATAATATTGACTTGACTGTTTACACATATTCAGATCTTGCATTAAGAGCAGGCACCTATGACTTCGATGGTGAAACAGTAACGTTTGAAGAGGTTATTCGTGCATCAGTATATAAATTCGATCAAGAAAAGAGAATTTGGGTTGCAAATGGTAACTACTACGCATCTGCACTTGCTGATTGCAAGTATAGAGTAGTTATACCAACTGATTCAATCGAGGAAACATACGTAATCGTGCTTGACCTTTACTTAGCTGAAATCGGCTATACAAGCTCAGGTCAAAAGGTATATCCAGAGGTTGATTACGCTACACGTGGTGACGACCCACTTCGTGATACCACAGCGCTTGCAGTTGTTGGTAAAACTCTTGAGGAGTATGATATACTAAGAAGCGAATCAAATGCAGGAAAGGACCTACTTATTGGTCTTGTCACAACAGATAACGGCGGACTACTTCAGGATGGCAACTTGAATCTTGAAAACGGACTTGAGGATGCATTTGGCATTCAAGCAGGTGACAACAAAACTATTAGCGACGAAAGAAATATTGATATTATTCTTGTTATAATAGCTTTGGTGCTATTCCTTCTTGACATTGTATTCAGAAACTTCGTAATTAAGAAGAAGCCAAAGAAGAAGAACGAAATGTCTGATGAAGACGTTCTTGAATCAATGAGAGGTAGATAATACCTATCTTAAAGCAAAATAAAGCTCCGTGCTTCGGCACGGAGCTTTTTGTGTAAAAAAAGAAAAACAGACAACCCCGTGTCTGTTTTTAGGATTTTATTTAATGCTATCGTTGTAAATTGCACGCTCTCCACCGATGAATTTTGGACGTGTACGCGCACAAGTAATATTAGCCTCGCCAATTTTTGAAATAGAAAGACGCACTGGTACAGCAACTCTTTTTAGGTGCATACCGATTAAGGTTGAGCCAATATCAATTCCAGCATCAGCCTTTATTTCTTCAACCACCACAGGGTCACTAAAGCAGTTATATGCAAACGTAGCAAGTGAGCCACCTGCCTTTTTTTGTGGCACAACGTTTACCTCCTCACAGTATGAGGGCATGCACTCTCTCTCAATGACAATAGCGCGATTCAAATGCTCACAGCACTGAAATGCTGGGTAAATTCTTCTTGAAACCAAGGCATAGGTTATAGCATCGTAAAGCTCCTCTGCAACCTCCTCGCTTGAGTTGGTGCCAATTTTGCTTCCGATCACCTCGCTTGTAGAACAGCCTATTACTAAAATGTCGCCTGCCTTTAATTTCGCAGTATCACAAAGCTCACTAATCGCTAATGTCGCTTCATCTCTGATGCTCATATCTGCCTCCTATAAAACTAATGTATCGTTTGGTCGCAGTATACCCAATCGAACCCGTCTGTAACACATAATAGACGGCGACTTCCAACGGATAACGACTTGAAATATGTTTAACGAGATTATTTTACCATTATTATATAAAATTGTCAACTATTTTGCCCTCGTTCACGATTTATTCACATTTATAGTTTATACTATATACGATAAAAATTAAGATTATATAAAAAAGGGGAAAAATTATGGCTAAAATCCTTAAAAATCTTCAAAATAAAATAGGTGTTGAGGGTCCAGTTCTTACAATTGTAATGGACGGCGTTGGAATTGCACCTGATACAGCGGGCAACGCAGTAAGCCTTGCATACACGCCAACTCTTGATATGCTTATGAGCAAATATCCAACAGTTAAGCTCAAGGCACACGGCACAGCGGTTGGTCTTCCAACTGATGACGACATGGGTAACTCTGAGGTTGGACATAATGCCCTTGGCTCAGGTCAGGTTTTCGCACAGGGTGCAAAGTTAGTTTCTGAATCAATTGAAAACGGCAAAATGTTTGCCTCCAGCACTTGGCAAAGCGTTGTTAAAAACGTTATGGACAATGATGGCACACTTCACTTTATAGGACTATTCTCAGACGGAAACGTTCACTCACACATTGACCACCTAAAGGCTATGATTAGCCAAGCTAAGAAGGAAAACGTTAAGAGGGTAAGACTTCACATTCTTATTGACGGACGTGACGTTGGCGAAACAAGCGCACTTGAATATATCGTTCCATTTGAGGAGTATCTTGACAGCCTTCGCTCAGATGACTTTGATGTAATGATTGCATCAGGTGGCGGACGTATGGTTATCACTATGGATAGATACGAGGCTAATTGGAAGATGGTTGAGCTTGGCTGGAAAACACACGTGCTTGGTGAGGGCAGACAATTCTGTTGCGCTAAGAAGGCTGTTGAAACCTACCGTGAGGAATATAAGGTTATTGACCAGGACCTTCCACCATTTGTTATCGCTAAGGACGGCGTGCCGGTTGGTACAATAAACGATGGCGACAGCGTAATCTTCTACAACTTCCGTGGCGACCGTGCTATTGAAATTTCAAAGGCATTTGACGACAAGGAATTTACAAAGTTTGATAGAGTTCGCTATCCAAATGTTGTTTATGCAGGTATGCTTGAGTATGATGGTGACCTTCACATTCCATCAAATTATCTTGTTAACCCACCGGAAATCACTAATACAATGGGTGAGTATCTTGCTGACACTGGCGTTTCACAGCTTGCAATCTCCGAAACACAAAAATATGGCCACGTAACATATTTCTGGAACGGAAACAAGAGTGGCAAATTCAGCGATGCGCTTGAAACCTATATTGAAATCGCATCTGACGTTGTTCCATTCGAGCAAAGACCTTGGATGAAATGCGCAGAAATCACTGACGAGCTTATCGCTTGCATCGAAAGTGGAAAATACAAGTGCCTACGCGTTAACTTCCCAAATGGCGATATGGTAGGCCACACTGGAAACCTTTTGGCAACTCGTTGCTCAATGGAGGCGCTTGACCTTCAGCTTAAGAGAATTTTGGAGGTTGTTGATAAGTATAAGGGCGTTGCTCTTATTACTGCCGACCACGGTAATGCTGACGAGATGTATGAGGTTGACAAAAAGGGTCAGCCAAAGGTGGGCAAGGACGGCGCTTACAAGGCAAAGACAAGCCATACACTAAATCCAGTTCCATTTATCATTTATGATAATTATTATTCTGATAAGTATACAGTAAAAGAGGATAACGGTACGTTTGGTCTATCAAACGTTGCCGCAACGTGCGTAAACTTCCTCGGCTATGAAAGCCCAGAGATGTGGGACGAGTCAGTTGTTGACGTAAAATAATCATTAAAGGGTTGAGAAATCAACCCTTTTGTGTTATAATATTTTCGTAATTTTAAAGGGGGTGGCGCCTAAAATGAAAATTTACTACGAGGACGAATATATAGTTGTTTTAGAAAAGCCATATGGCGTTTCCTCACAAGAGAGTAATGGTGCAAGCGTGCTTTCACTTCTTTTAGAAAAGGGGATAAGCGCTTACTGCGTGCACAGACTTGATACCCAAACAACAGGGGTGATGGTTTATGCAAAGACAAAGGAGGGCGCGGGCATCCTTTCAGCGCAAATTCAAAATGGTGAGCTTTCTAAAAAATACCTCTGTGTATGTCACGGTGTGCCTGAAGAAAGTGGTAAGATGATAGATTTATTGTACCACGATAAGCTCAAAAACAAGAGCTTTGTAGTTGACAAAAAGAGAAATGGAGTTAAGGAGGCAAGGCTCGAATTTTGGACACGTGGTGTCACCAATTTAGGAGAAAAGGAGCTATCCCTTGTCGAAATTAACCTTTTGACGGGCAGGACGCATCAAATCAGAGCTCAGCTTTCAAAAAGAGGCTATCCACTTTATGGCGACGGAAAATATGGTGCCAAGGACAACGATAAAATCGCTCTTCATTGCGAAAAAATTTCATTTAGACATCCAAAAACTGGTGATGAAATGATATTTATCTCGCTTCCAAGTGGGGGCATTTGGGACGCATTTTTAAAAAACGAGTAATGCAAGACGTGAAAAAATAACACCGAGAATAAAAGAAGCAGGCAGGGTGATAAGTGAGGTTACTATAATCTTACTTATCATCCTTTTGTTTGTTGCCTCGCCCTCTGCCTTGGCAGAGGCAAAAATTGAAACTGCCTTGACATTTCCAGTGCTGATTGGCATACCAAGAATAGAGCAAATAAGCATGGCAAGAAATGAACCAATGTCGCAAAAAAACGTGCTTGAGGGCTTGGCATCTGGGCTGATTTTAGAAAGGGATTTTATGATTTTTCCGCCACCCAAGAGCGTTGAGGTGAGCATCACCACTGAAACAAGTAAAACAAGAAAAATTGGCGCGTGGCTTGAGCCCTCACCAATAAGCAAAAAAGAAAGCACAGCAATGAATTTCTGCCCGTCCTGCGCACCATGCATAAGAGAGCTTAGCGCACACGAAATAGTAAGCAGACGCCCATATGGCAAGCGCCTTTTTCTTAATAAAAGTGTGATAAAGCGAGTCAAAAAATATGCTAATATGCAAGAAAAGACCATATAGAAAATGATTTTTATCGCCGAAATTAGTGCGCCGGTCTTAACTCCTAAAACCGAAAGCGAGGCACCAAAAAGCGAGAAAATCAGCGCGTGGCTTTCGCTTGACGGCATTCCGAAAAGCCAGCTTACAGTGCCGAATACTATGACTGTTAAAAATGAGCTTAGGCATATAATTCCTGCCTCATAGCCACCACTTGGCGAGGCAAGAGAAAAGATGCTTTTGCTTACTGAAAACGTAACGAATGCACCCAAAAATACACCTAAAAAATTAAAAATACCACCCAAAAGGGCGCCCTGCCAAAGCTTTAGCCTTTTTGATGCAACTACAGAGTAAATTGAGTTTGGCGCATCCGTCCAGCCGTTTATGAATACCACGAAAATAGCAAGAAAAACTACAAAAAAGTCCAAAGGAGTGTCGATATTTGTCCAAAAATTCATTCGTTTCCTCCCTGATTTAATCAAATTAACAAAACATATCTTGCTACATAAAATGTATTAAAAAGGGGGGTATAGATATGATACTTGAAAAAGAATTTATGCGCGAGGAGGTAGTTTTGTATGCAAGAAAATATGCGCTTACAAGAAACCCCTTGTTTTACACCTTTGAGGGCATAGGTGGCAATTGCACAAACTTTGCCTCTCAATGCGTTTTGGCAGGTAGCTGTACAATGAATTATACTGCAGTTTACGGCTGGTATTATCTTTCAATAAATCGCCGTAGCGCCTCGTGGACGGGTGTTGACTACTTCTTCGATTTCATGACAACGAATCAAGGCGTTGGACCATATGGCAGGGTGATAACCATAAGCGAGGTGCAGCCGGCTGATTTAATACAGCTTCAAAATAGCGAGGGACGCTTTTATCACACCTTGGTTGTGACCAAGGTTGAAGATGGAGAAATATATATTTGCGCCAACTCAAACGACGCACTTGACCGTCCGCTTTCAAGCTATGATTATGCAAGCTTGCGAGTTATAAGGATAGATGCGGTGCGCTACGACACAAGATACGTCATTGATTGCTTTGAGGCTCTTTATTCGCCTCCTGTTGAGCTTCCTCAAAATACGCCACAGAGCGAAACACCAAGCGAGTCCGAGCCGGCACAAGAAGAGCCTTCAGCCCCAACACCACCAGCTCAAGCGCCGACAGAGCCGACACCACCAGAGAGGTTAGAACCGCCACCACCAGCTCAAGCGCCAGCAGAGCCGACACCACCAGAGAGGTTAGAACCACCACCATCGGCACCAACAGCGCCTGCATCTTTAACTTCACCATCTGAAAACGAAGCTGTTCAGTAGCCAGAATTAAGCATTGAAATTCTATATAATATGAGAACAGTACAAAATGCACAAAAATTGCGATTTTTAAATGGGTAAAATTACCGAGATTTTGTTTATTTTTCATAATGTTGCACAGAAGTTGTCTTTCTTTTTAAAAATTTTTGTTAAATAAGTATAAACTTGCTTGACAAAAACTTCATTTTATTGTATTATGTATATGTATAAATTTCTATATAATAGATTTAATTTACACAGTACATATTTTTTCGGAGGAAGACAAATGAAAAAAAGATGGCTTACGGTAATACTTGTTGTTCTTGCAATTTGCTTAGTATTACCTTTGGTTGCGGCTTGTGGAAAAAATAATGGTGACACAAGCACAAACACCGATAGTGGGTCTGACAATACCGATATAGGTACCGATTCTGGTAATGGCGGTAATGAGGGAGACAACACTGGTGACACTGAAAACAACGGCAATGCCTCAGTTCTTGAGTCGAAATCAGCGCCAGTTGTTAAATATCTAAGAATTGCTGAGCTTGGTGATAACAGTGTTACTGTTAAATTTAACTTAGTTGGTGAGGCGGCAAGCTATGAAATTAGATATAGCACAAAGCTAATCACTGAAAAGAACTATGATAAAGCAACTGTAGCAGAATGTACAGTTACTGGCGATGGTGCAATTAAGACAGCAGTTGTTGAGGGTATCACAGCTGACAAGGATAATCGCTACTACATCACAGTAAAGGCGACAAACGACGTTGCTACAAGTGATTTTGATATTGTTCGCGCTGGTGGTATATACCTAATTGAGCTTGACCATAAAAATCCACAACAGCTTTATAATGGTGAGACTAACCGAAACCTCACTGCACTTATTGACGAGCAATCAATAGTTGGTGACCCATATAGAAAGGATTATAACGACCTTCCTATTTCAAATATTGGTAGATTCTGGGACGAAAGAGGTACTGTTTATTGGAACCATACAACAACCTCCACTGCTGAGCGCTTTGGTACACAGCTTGCTCCTATAATTGACCTTGAGTACGTTCACTACGTAGATAACGTAATGGTATTCTATCAGGATGCTACATATGATGTTATTATTCGTGCATCTGACGATGCTGCAAACTTTAACACTCCTGAGGCTTGGGACGTAGAGATTCAGCTTAAGAGAAACTATAATCAAATTACAGCTGATATTTTAAGCTACATAAAGGTTCTCAATAGTAACGGTAGAGAAACCGCAAACGGCAATATTGACGTTACTGTAAAAGAGTACAACCACTTTAGAGCTGGACTTGGCGACAAGTACGAGGAAATAAAGGAAAACAGTAAGATTTCTGATGAAGAAAAGGAAACGCAGCTGACAGCCTTGGTTGCAGCTGAGGTTGCAGCGCAAAGACAGTACTTTGAGGCGCTTGCTACAGCCCTAAAAGCACACGAAAGCACAAAGACATTTGGCGAAGCTCTTGATGCAGCATATAATGGCGAAACAGTTGATTTTGATGCAATATTCGCTGGCTACAGAAAGCTTGATGAGGCAGCAAAGGTAACACTTCAAACTGATGCTGCAGCAGCATTTACAGCAGCTGATAAGGCTTGCGGTATTGAGCGTGGTTCTGAGCCATACAAGAGCAGATTGCTTGTAGACGAGGCTGTTACAAGCCTTGACTATGAAATGATAGTTCCTTACTCCTTTATGCAGGTTGATATCGGCATTGAGGCAAGATATGTACAAGTAGAGTTTAAGGATGGCGAGGCTCCAAACGAGGTTCTCGTATACGGCTATCAGGTTCGTGAGGATGAAAACATGCTCATTCAGGAGCCAACGCACAAGCTTCCAACAATTGGCGAAATGATGGGTCAATGTGGCTTCGTTGCTGGCGGTGGCGGTAACTGTACAATTGAACAGCTTGCTTGCTCATACGTAGTACGTGAATACCACAACCTTGGTTGGTCTTATTCACTTGGTTCATTCCCAGGTAAGGCATCTAACTTTGTACAAACCGTTGTTGGTAACTTTGATAAAGCATATAAGGATTATAGTGAGGCAGGACTTCTTGTAATTCCTTGTCTACAATGGAATGAGTCGTCTATGCCTGCAAGACTCTATGATGAGTTTGAGGGCAAGTTCTCCAACTCTATTGCAAGCTGGGAAGAAAAATATCTCCCATCAACATGGGCAGCATACGCAGACGTAATGTATCAATATGCAGCTCGTTATGGTAGCAGTAAGATGGGCTACCTTGTAGAAAACATTCTTGCACACTCTGACGCAACTCCAGAAAACTGTGAGGTTGGTCGTGGACAAATCAAATGGCTTGAGTTTGGTAACGAGCCAAATGGTGAGGACTCAGCTGGTGCAACACCATATCAGTGCGCAGCTCTTCAATCTGCAGCATACGATGGACACCAAAGAACAGTTCTTTCACACATTTATAATCCAAACAGCTTCACATATCCATTCGGTGCTAAGACAGCTGACCCTGATATCAAGGTTGCAACCGCAGGCTTTGCAGGTATTCAGGACAGATATATTATGACAATGTCTTACTGGATGAGAGCAAACAGAACAGACGGCTCCATTGCTATGGACGCCTTCAACGTACACACATACTTCGGTAAATACTTCTATATGAATGACCAGTCAATTTGCGTTGGTGTAAGCCCAGAGGAATATGGTCTTGTTGACGCAATGTCGAACCTTGTTCAGTTCAGAGATAAGTATTACCCAGATGTAGAGGTATGGTTAACAGAGTTTGGTTGGGATACTAACCAATCCTATGAAACAATGACATCAGCACACGCATACGATACTAAGGACCTAAACGGTGACGGTGAAATTTCTGAGTATGAAATGGTAATGAGAAGCCGTGAAATCCAAGGTATGTGGCTCGTTCGTGCATATATCTTGCTCGCATCTTGTGGTGTTGACAAGGCTACAATGTACATGTGCGAGGATGCAGCTGACGACGAGGTAGGAGCTATCGGTAAGTATGGTACTTGTGGTATTTGGGCAGTTGCCAGAATGCCAGAGACACGCTACCAAATCTTCGATGCAACGATTACTGACGTTGTAAGAGATGAAAACGGTAACATTGTAAAGGACGAAGAGGGCAACGATAAGAGAGAATCAGTTAAAGCTGAGGTATATCAAGTTATAGTAGTTGAGAAAAACGACAAGGGCGAGGACGTTGACGTTAAATCCTACTATAGAACTGACAATGATGAGCTATTCTATGTAAACGACCCAAGAGTAAAGAAGGACGAAAATGACAAGTCAACATTTAGTATAGCGTCAAAGATGGAAGCAAAAGATGCCTACTACTATATGTACACACTTTACAAGACTCTTGGCGATATGGCCTTCGTTAAGGAAATTAAAACTGACAACCCAGACGTTTGGGTTTACGAGTTTGCTAATGATAACGGTAAGGTTGGCTACGCTGTATGGTGCCCAACATCTAACGGTACTGTAGTTGAGGACTTTGTTCTTAACATTGATGGTACAAAGGCAACACTTGTAGAAACAGATTCAAAGAACAAGGATACCGACGGCGTTTCAACTAATCTTGAAATTACTGACAACACAGTAACTATAACAGTTAGCGAAAACCCAGTATACGTAGTTGTTGAATAATTAAAAACACACAAAAAGCACTCTCAAGCTGAGAGTGCTTTTCTTTTTTCAAGCCCGAAAATACTGCTATTATTATATAATAATGAAGAAAAAAACTGGAATTTGTTGATTTAAGCACTTTTTGCCGATGACTGCTAAAAAAGTCGAAAAAATATTTTAAAAAAGTATTGACAAAGCATTAAAATGGTGGTATATTATTCATAGAGTTTAGCACTTGGCACAAAAGAGTGCTAAAAGAAAGGGGCGGTTGAAAATGGGCTTTGATAACAGCGTTTTAAGCGACAGGAAAAAGCTAATACTTCGCGCAATAGTCGAAGCGCATATTAAGCTTGGTGAGCCTGTGGGCTCAAAGTATCTTATGCAAGAGGCTAAAATTCCTTATTCCTCTGCCACAATAAGAAACGAAATGGCAGAGCTTGAGGAGCTTGGATATCTTGATAAGCCACATACCTCGGCAGGACGTATCCCGTCAGAGCTTGGATATAGGTTTTACGTTGATACTCTTGTAAATCAATATGATACAAAAAAGCGCGAGGCAAGCGAGCTTAAGAAAATGCTTTCGGTTAAAATGTCGGAGATTGATAAAATCCTTGACAATGCAACCAAGGTGGCATCAGCCATGACAAATTACACCGCGCTTTCGCTAAGACCAAGACCATCAAGCATTACAATTAAAAAATATGAGGCAGTTTATCTTGATACGCGCTCTTACTTAATTGTTATGATTGCTCAAGGCACTGAGTCGGTCAAGACAAAAAAGGTTAACGTTACGTTTGATATAACCCCTGAGGAAATATCAGCACTTTCCAAGGTTTTAAACCTAAACCTTTCAGGTGTTAACGTGGACGGAATTAACATTCATTTGATGATGTCTATGAATTCTCAGCTTAATGAGCTTATAGGTCTTGATATGCAGCTTAGCGAGGAGCTTGTTTCAGCAACAGTAAAGAGCATTTACGAAACAATGAATGAGCTTGGCTCGGAGATTAAATTTGAGGGTGTAAACAGACTTCTTGAATATCCCGAGTATAAAAACCTTGATAAGCTTCAAAAAATGATATCCACAATTGAAAACAAGGAGGATATTATTAAGGCAGTCAGCACAATTGACCAAAGCGATGACGATACAAAGATATTTATCGGCTCGGAAAATATGGTTAAAATAATGGATGACTCAACCTTGATTTACAAAAACCTAAAGCTTAATGGCAAAACAATCGGAGCAATCGGAATTATTGGTCCATGCCGTATGGATTACTCAAAGGTGCTTTCCACCATTGACCAGCTTTCCGAGGAGATTAATAAGCTCTCCGATATAGGCTCATTGCCAAGCGCTAAAACAGAAGAGGATGATTACGAGTAATGAAGAAAAACGAGAAAAAGGAAGAGCTTGAGGCACAAACCGCCGAGGCTCAGGTTGACATCGAGGCTGAGGTTGACCCTAAGGATGAGGAAATAAATAAGCTTAATGAAATTATTAAGGGGCTTGAGGCTGACAAGGCTGAAACCAATGATAAGTATTTAAGAGTGCTTGCAGAGTATGACAATTTCCGCAAGCGCACACAAAAGGAAAGAGAAGCACTTTATCAAGACGCATATATAGATGCGGTAAGCGCACTTCTTCCAATTGTGGACAACGTAGAAATGGCACTTAAATTCACGGTTGATGAAAATGATAAAAAGGGAATTGAAATGATAGTTTCCGCTGTTCATCAAACGCTTGAAAAGATGGGTGTTAGCGAGGTGGAAACAAAGACCTTTGATCCAAGCCTTCACAATGCGGTAATGCACGTTGATGACGAAAGCCTGGGCGAGGGGGAAATCGTTGAGGTGTTCCAAAAGGGATACGCTTGTGGCGATAGAGTAATAAGATATGCAATGGTAAAGGTTGCAAACTAACACCAAAGGTGTTATCCTGTGGCAAAGCAATAGAAGCTACAAAAAAGACCGACGGGTCTAAAGCGTAAATAATTAATGTTAAATACGCACATCGCATCTTAGCGATACGCGCAAAATAATAACTCATATGGAGGAAATAAAAATGGGAAAGATTATAGGAATAGACTTAGGTACAACAAACTCTTGCGTGGCAGTATACGAGGGTGGTGAGCCCGTTGTAATACCAAATCCAGAGGGATCAAGAACAACACCATCAGTTGTTGCATTTACTAAGACAGGAGAAAGACTTGTAGGTCAGGTTGCAAAGCGTCAAGCTATTACAAACCCAGACAAGACTGTAAGCTCAATTAAGAGAGAAATGGGCTCATCCTACAAGGTAACAATTGATTCAAAAACATACACACCTCAAGAGATTTCAGCAATGATTCTTCAAAAATTGAAGGCAGATGCTGAGGCTTATCTTGGCACAAAGGTAACAGAGGCTGTTATCACAGTTCCAGCTTACTTCAGTGACGCACAAAGACAAGCAACAAAGGACGCAGGTAAGATTGCAGGCCTTGAGGTTAAGAGAATTATTAACGAGCCAACCGCAGCAGCACTTGCATTTGGTATGGATAAGGAAGAAAACCAAAAGATAATGGTATTTGACCTTGGCGGTGGTACGTTCGACGTATCAATTCTTGAAATTTCAGACGGCGTATTTGAGGTTTTGGCAACAGCTGGTAACAACCGTCTTGGTGGTGACGACTTCGATAAGAAGATTATCGACTGGATTGCAGAGCAGTTCAAGGCTGAATACGGCATTGACCTCCGTCTTGACAATATGGCACACCAAAGACTTAAGGAGGCTGCTGAAAAGGCTAAGATTGAGCTTTCAGGCGTTACAACCTCAAACATCAACCTTCCATATATCACAGCTGACGTTACAGGTCCTAAGCACTTTGACGCAACTCTTACAAGAGCAAAGTTTGATGAGCTTACAGCAAGCTTAGTTGAGGCTACAATGATTCCAACAAAGCAAGCGCTTAAGGACGCAGGACTTTCAGCATCACAAATTGACAAGGTTATCTTGGTTGGTGGTTCTTCAAGAATTCCAGCAGTTCAAGAGGCACTTAAGAAATTTATCGGCAAGGAACCATTCAAGGGCATCAACCCTGACGAGTGCGTAGCTATGGGTGCTGCAATTCAAGGTGGCGTTCTTGGCGGAGACGTTAAGGACCTTCTTCTCCTTGACGTAACACCACTTTCACTTGGTATTGAAACACTTGGTGGTGTTTGCACAAAGATTATTGACAGAAATACAACAATTCCAGTAAAGAAGAGCCAGATACTCTCAACTGCAGCAGACAGCCAGACATCAGTTCAGGTTCACGTTTTGCAGGGTGAAAGAGAGATGGCAGCAGGCAACAAGACCCTTGGACTATTCTCACTTGACGGAATTGCTCCAGCACCTCGTGGAATTCCACAAATTGAGGTTACCTTTGACATTGACGCAAACGGTATTGTAAACGTAAGCGCTAAGGATAAGGGTACAGGCAAGGAGCAGCACATCACAATCACCTCATCAACAAATATGAGCGAGGCTGATATTGAGCGTGCTGTTAAGGAGGCTGAGAAGTTTGCTGAGGAGGATAAGAAGGCTAAAGAGGCAGTTGAGGTTAAGAACCATGCTGAGCATATGATTTTCCAAAGCGAAAAGACACTTGCTGACCTTGGCGATAAGGTTACCGAGGATGAAAAGGGCGAGGTTCAAAAGGCTATTGATAAGCTTAAGGAAACAGTAAAGGGCAACGATACGGAAGCTATCAAGGCTGATACTGAGGCTCTTGAAAAATCCTTCTACGCAATTAGCGAAAAGCTTTACAAGGAGGCTCAAGCTGCACAGGGCGATGCTGGTGCACAGGGCGGTCCAACAGCTGATGCTGACGGCAACGTTTATGGCGCTGACTTTGAGGATAAGACAGGCAAATAATAAAATCCTTTCAAATACACGGTGGGACTGCTGATTTTTGTCGGCAGTCCTGCGTGGGTATATAGAAAAGTAGATTTCCCGTGGGGGAGTGTCTAATTTTCGACAAAATTTAAACTAAAAGTAGGTTTAAGATGGCTGACAAACAAGATTATTATGAAACTCTGGGCATAGGCCGTGGCGCAAATCAGGACGAGATTAAAAAGGCATATCGTTCTATGGCTAAAAAGTACCACCCAGATATGAACCCGGGAGACCAAGAGGCTGAGAAAAAATTCAAAGAGGTTAACGAGGCGTATGCTGTTTTGTCTGACGAGCAGAAAAAGGCGCAGTATGACCAGTTTGGACACGCAGCATTTGAGCAGGGCGGTGGCGCCGGCTATGGTGCTGGTGGCTTTGATGGCTTTGGCTTTGATATGGGCGATATCTTTTCTTCAATTTTCGGTGGTGGCGCTTCACGTGCAAATCGTGCAAATGCACCACAGGATGGCGAGGATATCGTAGTCAGGGTGTCAATTTCATTTGAGGAGGCAGCCTTTGGCTGTAAGGAGGAAATCACCTTCCCTAAAATCCAAAAATGTGACGATTGTGGTGGCTCTGGTGCTGAAAAGGGCTCGCCTATAAATAAATGCTCAAGATGTGGTGGCAGAGGTACAATTACCGCTCAGCAAAGGACGATATTTGGTATGACCCAAACCACACGTCAATGTCCTGATTGTGGCGGTACTGGTAAGGTTATTACAAAGCCTTGTCAAAACTGTAAGGGCAAGGGACTTGTAAGAATAAACAAAAAGCTTTCTGTTTCAATCCCGGCAGGAATTGATGACGGACAAAGAGTTGTGCTTCGTGGTCAAGGCCACGAGGGCAAAAACGGTGGTTACCCAGGCGACCTTATTATTCAGGTTACAGTACGTCCTCACGCAGTTTTTGAGCGTGATGGCTATGATTTATACTGCGATGTGCCAATTACCTTTTACGAGGCAGCACTTGGCGCTAAAATAAAAATCCCAACCCTTGAGGGCGACGTTGAAATTGATATTCCAGATGGAACCCAAACGGGCACAGTCTTCACAGTTAAGCAAAAGGGCATTTCAATGGTAAATTCAAGCAAAAAGGGTAACCTTTACGTTAAGGTTATCGTTGAAACACCAAAAAGCCTAAGTAATGAGCAAAAGAAGCTTATGCAGGAATTTGCAAAGACCTGTGGAGAGAAGAATTTTTCAAAGAAAAGCGGATTTTTCAAGAAATTCAAAAAATAATTAAAGGGACACAGTATGGAAAACAATAAATGGATTCAAATCAAGGTTACAACAGGGGTTGAAAATAGGGACTCACTAATTGCAGTTATGAGTATGATTACAAATGGCTTGCAAATTGAGGATTATTCAGACCTTGAGGACAGAATACTTGACGGCGTATATGGAGATTTAATTGACGAAAGCGTTTTAAACGCAGACAAAACGATAGTGTCAGTTTCTGCATACGTAAGCGCCGACAAGCCCGTTATCGACCATACCGCATACATAAAGGATCGCTTGAATTCCTTAGGCGTGGAATACAACCTTGAGCTTATTTCACTATGCGAGGAGGACTGGGCGGACTCCTGGAAGCAATACTATAAGCCAATTAAGATAGGCAAAAGGCTTGTTGTTGTCCCAATGTGGGAAAAATATGATGCAAAAAATGGCGAAATTATTGTAAAGATGGACCCAGGCATGGCATTTGGCACTGGCACGCACGAAACAACCCGTCTTTGCGCTACACTCCTTGAGGACTATGTGGATAATAATTCCGTTATGCTTGACGTTGGCACAGGAAGTGGAATCTTGGCAATTTGTGCAAGTAAGCTTGGTGCAAAGGAGTGCTACGCATACGATATTGACCCGGTTGCAGTTAGAGTAGCACGCGAAAACGTAAGGGACAATGACGTTGACAATATTGAGTGCGAGGTTTCCGACCTATTAAAGGGCGTGTCCCCTAAAAAATATGATGTAATTACTGCAAACATTGTTGCTGATATTATAATTAGAATGTTACCTGACATCGGAAAATTTATGCACGAAAAAACAGTACTTGTAATTTCTGGTATAATCGACGAAAGGTGCGAGGACGTGTATGCATCAATAAATAAAAACGGCTTTAAAATCATCGAGGAAATTCACGAAAACGGCTGGTGCGCTATCAGTCTTATGAAAAATTAAGAGGTAGAAAATGAAAAGCAACGACGCTTCAATGAAAAGGTTCTTTAAAATAAAGAAAAACGAGCTTTACGGCTTCGAAACTGAATTTAAAAATGAGCATTGGTGGCAGTCATACCCAGTTTCTCGTGGCGAATACCCATTTGTAATAGAAATTCCAAACGGAGTAAAGTCCATTAAGGAAAACGCATTTGCAGGCTTAAAATCGGGCGCAAACGGTAAGATAATGATTGTTATCGGTCAGGGCGTCGAGGTGCTTGAAAAATGCGCATTTTCGGGCTGTGAAATAGATAAGCTTGTTATTTCTGACACAGTAAGAGAAATAAGCCCAGATGCGTTTCGTCTTTCCAAAATAGGTGAGATTGAGGTGGAAAAGACCAACCCGTTTTATAAAAGCGTGGACGGGTGCCTTTTCGATTATGAAATGTCAACTCTTATTCGCTTTTCGGGTAAGACCAAAAGACAATATGAAATTCCGGCAGGGGTGTCTATAATCGGCAAAAGAGCATTTGAAAACACACCAAACCTTGAGTGCGTTTACGTCCCTGACACGGTGGTGACACTTTATGACGGCGCATTTTATAATTCCGGAATACGCTCGTTTAATTTACCGGCTGATTTATCAATGATAGGTCAAAACGCATTTGCCTTTTGTAAGAGCTTAACCTCGTTTACGTTGCCTCACGGAGCGACAATGGTAAACCATAAGCTCTTTTACGGCTGTGAGGCGTTAGAGTCAGTTAGCCTGCCTGAAACTGTTGTCACAGTTGGCAAGGAAGCATTTTGTGGCTGTAAATCGCTTAGCGAAATTGAATTGCCAGATGCAGCTGTATCAATAGGAGAGGGTGCATTTAGTGGCTGTAAGTCTTTAAAGCTTAACCATTTTCCAAGTGGTGTATCGTCAATTGAGGCATGTACCTTTAAGGGCTGCGAGTGGATTAGTGAAATTTCACTTCCCGATACCTTGACAAAAATCGGTAAGGAAGCGTTTAGTGGCTGTAAAAGACTTGCAAGCATCAGCGTTCCTAAGTCGGTTGAAAAAATCGAAGAAAACGCATTTCTCGGTTGCGACAGGGCCATTAAGGTTACACTTGTGGGCAGAGGCAAAAAGGACAAGCTTCCATTTGACAAGGGCTGGAATTGCCTTGATAACACAGGAATGATAAAAGCAAAAATCAAAAATATAATTTTTGAATAATTTTAATACACCTCGCAAGTAATGCGTGCTCTCTCTCTGTTAAGGACAACGCGCTAAAGGCGAGGTGTATTCTTTTCTTGACAAAAAAACTGCGAAATGATAATATATAATAAAAGACGTAAAAAGAGGTTATTATGCCAAGATTTTTCTTAAACAACGAAAGCATCACAAATGAAAATGGTGAAATTAATATAAAAATCACGGGTGAGGACGCACACCATATCTCTCGCTCACTGCGTATGGCGGTTGGCGAAAAAATTGACGTGTGTGATGAAAACGGCGTGGTTTATAGCTGTATATTAACTGCCTTTACCGAAAACGAGGTGCTTGCAAGGGCTGTTTCCTCCGAGGCGTGCGACAGTGAGCCAAGCGTGCAAATTACACTTTTTCAAGCGCTTCCAAAGAGCGATAAGATGGAAACAATCATTCAAAAAAGCGTTGAATGTGGTGTTTATAAAATCGTACCGTTTCGCTCAGAGTTTTGCGTGGTAAAGCTTGATGGCAAGGATGCAGAGAGGAAAAGAGAGCGCTGGCAAAAAATTTCAGAAAGCGCCGCTAAGCAATGTGGCAGAGGCATTATCCCTAAGATAGATAGCGTGCTTGATTTTAAGGTGGCTATCAAAATGGCATTGGAAAGCGAGCTTGTGATTTTCTGCAACGAAAGAGAAAAGGACGTGACCCTAAAAAGCGTTCTTAAGGAAGCAAAGGCAAAATCAATTTCTCTAATAATTGGCTCGGAGGGTGGCTTTAGCGAAAGAGAGGCTGAATATATCGAAAATTGTGGTGCAAAAAGCATAACGCTTGGCAAAAGAATTCTAAGATGTGAAACTGCACCAACCTTCGTCCTTAGTATAATTTCTTATGAAACCGAAATGTAAAAAGCAAAAGAGGATGCCACAGTCCTCTTTTTCTTTTTGGCAAGCAAAAAATCGCATTTTTGTTAACTTTGCCGAAAAAATGTGCAATTTTCACAAAAAAATATCAAAAAAACTATTGAAAAACACAATAAAATAGTGTAATATAATTAATACCAGTGCACAAATTGCACAAAAAATGCAATATTGCACAAAGAAATTTTGACAATCTTTATCGGAGGTCTTATATGTCAAACAGATTATTCCAAGGCGTAATACATCAAATGCACTCAGCTATTGATCGCGTAATAGGTGTTATTAATGATGCTGGCTCCGTAATTGCTTGCAGTGAGCTTTCTATGATTGGAGAGGTTCGCGCTCAGGCAAAGGAAGAAATGGCGTACACAACCGACGCAACTGTGGTGGAGGGCTACACCTACCAGCACATCGGCAATGGCGCAAGCCCCGAGTTTATGGTTTTTGTTGAGGGTGAGGACAAGTCTGCTGAAAAGTATGCAGCAATTTTGTCAATTTCTCTTGCAAACATCAAGGACTTTTATGATGAAAAGAGCGATAAGAGCTCATTTATCAAAAATATCATTATGGACAACATTTTGCCAAGCGATATCTATGCAAAGAGCAAGGAGCTTCATTTTGACGGAAACGAGTCAAGGGTGGTTTTACTCGCACGCTTCTACACAAGAGGCGACGTATTACCATTTGACGTAATTCAAAATATGTTCCCAGACAAATCCAAGGATTTTGTCATCTCAACTGCAGAGCAGGATATTGTAATTGTAAAATCACTTGAGCCTGATACGACAAGCCAAGACGTTGAACAGCTTGCACAAAATATTTGCGACACAATCAGCTCAGAATTTTACTGCAAGGTAGGTATCGGTATCGGTACTATTGTAGAAAATATTAAGGACCTTGCACGCTCATATAAGGAAGCACAAATTGCAATTGAGGTTGGTAAGGTTTTTGAAAGCGAAAAGGAAATTATCAGCTACGAAAACCTCGGCATTGGTCGTCTTATTTATCAGCTTCCAACAACCCTTTGCGAAATGTTTTTAACAGAGGTATTTAAGCACGGCTCACTTGAAACGCTTGATAAGGAAACACTTCAAACAATTCAAGTATTCTTTGACAACAACCTAAACGTGTCAGAGACATCAAGAAAGCTATTTGTGCACAGAAACACTCTTGTGTATAGACTTGAAAAAATCAGAAAGATAACAGGTCTTGACCTTCGTGAGTTTGACCATGCGATTACATTTAAGGTTGCACTTATGGTTAAGCGCTACCTAACATCAAAGCCGATAAAATTCTAATAACGCCTCTAAAAAAAGGAGGGCTTTATGCAAAAAAAGGTTAGCTTATCTACACTGATTATTTCAGTTGTATGTGCTATTTTAGTTACGTTCCTTATAACGGCAGTTGTCTTTGCACTTGGCGGTACAGTTTCTGATATTGTGAAGGCAGTAAAGGCAGCGGACTCAGTTGGTGAGGAAATAGATACTCTTCAAGAAAATTTACCACAGGACAAACGAAATCCCGAGCTTTTTAAAACGCTTGCCTATATTGATTACTTTTATCAATCAGGCTACGTAGGTGAGGTTGATAATGAGGATTTGCAGTTTTACCTAATGAACGCATATATTGCATACGTTGGCGACAAGTATGGCATGTACTATACTCCCGAGATGGTTGACGAGCTATTTAGTGGCTTTCAGGGGGTTAGCGTAGGAATTGGCGTTTATATTAAGGGAGAGCTTGAAAATGGTGGAATAAAGGTCTTTGCCACAATGAAGGATTCTCCTGCAGAAACAGCTGGAATTTTAGCTGGCGAGTATATAACTAAGGTGGATGGCGTTTCGGTTTCCACCCTTGGCTATGACGAGGCAGTAAGCAGAATTTCTGGTGAAATTGGCGCAGACGTTACACTTACAGTAGAAAATGCAAGTGGAGAGGTGCGCGAGGTAGAGCTTACCCGTCGTGAATACGAAACACAGTCTGTATATTATCGCAAGTATTCATTTAACAATTCTATTGGTGTAATAAGAATTATTGATTTTACAGACTCAATGCCAAGTCAGTTTAAGGACGCGGTAAATGCGTTAATTGCAGAGGGCTGTACGTCGCTTGTATTTGACGTGCGCTCAAATGGTGGTGGCACGCTTGACTCCTGCGTTGAGGTTTTAGACTTCTTACTTCCCGAGGGGCCAGTTGCGTATATCACAGATAGTGAGGGCAACGTTGAAGACACCTATTATTCTGATGAATCAGAAATTGATTTACCTATGGTTGTTTTAACCGACGGCTACACAGCCTCAGCGGCAGAGCTGTTTACGTGTGCATTGAAGGACTACGACAAGGCAACAATAATTGGTACAAAAACGTACGGCAAGGGCTGTATGCAAAATGTATTTGAGCTTCCTTGTGGTGGCGCACTAAGATATACGACAAATATGTTTAATGGTCCTGTGTCACCAAACTTTGATGGCGTAGGAATTTCACCTGATATTACAGCATCACTTTATTCTCCAGCATCTGAAAAGAATCTCTTTGAGCTAACAGATACTGAGGATAATCAGCTCCACAGAGCATATATTTATTTAATAAACAAAGAAAGTAATTAATCGAAAGGTTGGTATATAAAAATGGCAGAACAAAAGACAAAATATACTCAAGAGGGCTACCAAAAATTAATTGACGAGCTTGAATATTTAAAAATCACTCGCCGTCAAGAGGTTAAGGAGCTCTTAAAGGAAGCAAGAAGCTTTGGTGACTTGTCAGAAAACAG
This sequence comes from Clostridia bacterium, assembly GCA_017501545.1. Classification (GTDB taxonomy): domain Bacteria; phylum Bacillota; class Clostridia; order Oscillospirales; family CAG-272; genus RGIG2000. Next base: position 26,288 of record JAFVWS010000004.1, read on the forward strand.
TGAATATGACGAGGCAAAGAATCAACAGGCACAAGTAGAGCACAGAATTGCTGAGCTTGAATTCCTTATCAAAAATGGTGAGGTTGTTTCCGAGGAAACCATTGATAAAAACGTAGTAAGCATTGGTTCAACCGTTACAATCAAATATGAGGACGGACGTGAGGTTACCTATCATATCGTCAGCTCAAACGAGGTTGCACCTTTAGAAAAGAAAATCTCCGACCTTTCACCTATCGGCTCAGCACTTGTTGGCCATAAGAAGGGCGAAACTGTAACAATTGTTACTCCAGCAGGCGAAAAGGACGCAAAGATAGTTTCATTTGAAAGAACAAAGAAATAATTGGTGGAAAAATGGCAGAAGCAGTAAATAACGAAAACGTAGCGCTTGAAGAGGATTTAAGCGAGCAAATGATTATAAGAAGGGAAAAGCTAAAGGCCTTACAGGACGTGGGCAAAAACCCCTTTGAAATTACAAAGTATGATGTAACACACCTAAGCCAAGATGCAATTAAGCTCTTTGAAGAAAAGGAGCCAACGCTTAGCGAGGGCGAGGAAATAACTGTACGTGTTGCAGGTAGAATGATGTCACGCCGTATTATGGGTAAGGCATCATTTGCACACCTACTTGATGAGGCAGGCAAGGTTCAGCTTTACGTTTCCAAGAATGACCTTGGCGAGGACGACTATGCAGGCTTTAAAAAGTGGGATATCGGTGATATTATTGGCGTTGAGGGCGTTCTTTTCAGAACAAGAACCGGTGAGGTTTCTATCCACGCAAAAAGCGCTGTTCTTCTTTCAAAATCACTTCGCCCACTACCAGAGAAGTATCATGGCTTAACTAACCTTGAGCAAAGATATAGACAAAGATACGTTGACTTAATCGTTAACCCAGAGGTTAAGGACACCTTCTATAAGCGTTCACAAATCCTTAAGGAGATAAGAAATTATCTTGATAATAAGGGCTTTTTAGAGGTTGACACTCCAATTTTGGTTCCTATGGAAATCGGCGCAAGCGCGCGTCCATTTAAGACACACCATAACACCCTTGACCTTGATATGACACTCCGTATCGAAACAGAGCTTTATCTAAAGCGTCTTATCGTTGGCGGTATGCATAAGGTTTATGAGGTAGGTCGTATCTTTAGAAACGAGGGTATGGACCCAAAGCACAACCCAGAGTTTACAACTATTGAATTATACCAAGCATTTACCGATTATCACGGTATGATGGACCTCGTTGAGGAAATGTATAAAATGCTCGCCGAGAAGGTTTGTGGCTCAACCAAAATTACGTATCAAGGCACAGAAATTGATATGGGCAATTGGGAGAGACTAACTATGGCAGAGGCAGTTAAGAAGTATGCTGGCGTTGATTATAACGACTGGGCAAGCGACGAGGAAGCACGCGAGGTTGCAAAGAAGCTACACGTTGAGGTGGCAGACGATGCAACTAAGGGCAGAGTTCTTATTGAAATCTTTGATGCATACGTAGAGGAAAAGCTAATTCAGCCAACCTTTATCTATGACTATCCAGTTGAAAACAGCCCTCTCGCAAAGAGAAAGCCAGAAAACCCAGCGTTTACTGAGCGCTTTGAGTACTTTATAAACGCAACCGAATATGGTAACGCGTTTAGTGAGCTAAATGACCCAATCGACCAAAAGGAAAGATTTGAGGGACAAGTAGCAGAAAAATTAAAGGAAGAGCCAGACTCCAAGGCAGAGGTAGACTATGACTACATCGACGCCCTTGAATACGGTATGCCTCCAACAGGTGGCCTCGGCTTCGGCATCGACCGCCTCGTAATGCTCCTCACCGATAGCGCATCCATCAGAGACGTTCTTTTGTTCCCAACAATGAAACCCTTGAGCGATAACTAAAACAAAAAAAGCCGACCACGTGGTCGGCTTTTTCTTACCTCATCAATTTCCAAAGCGCCCACAGCATGTCGAGCTGTATGCCAAATTGCAGGCAAAAACGCACAGAAAAATAAATAAAAAATCAACCCAAACAGACCTCAATCTGTATGGGTTTTTTTGTATAACAATTAGTATTGTTTTACTTGATTAAAAGTGTGTAATATGTTAAAATAATATTAATAAATAAATCAAACCGTAATGAATGCTAATTAAATTTACACATAGACAGAATAGACAGGAGGAAAAATGACGGATACGATTAAAAGAATAGATGAACTTATTGAGATGTGTTCTAATACATATGTAAGTGAATGGGATTATAAAAAAGTAGTATATGAAATTAAAAATTTGGTGTTTGATATATGTGGAGAAAGTAGCACTTGTATGCAAAATTACATTTCTATTGTAGGAAATAAAAATATATCATGCGAGAGTGCTTGCGCGTATTTTGTGGGAATATTAAATGGATTAAAAAATCATATACGTATTGGTACAAAAAACAGAAAATATCAAGTGTTTATTAGTTCTACATATCAAGATTTAATCCAGTATCGTAGAGCGGTTTCTGATGAAATTGCTTTTCGAGGACATTTTCCAGCTGGCATGGAAGATTTTACAGCATGTGGTGATGATTTGGAAACGTATATAAAGAAAGTGATCGACGAATCAGACTATTATATTCTGATTATTGGGCAAAGATTTGGAACATCCACGGAACAAGACGAAAATATAAGCTATACAATGATGGAATATCGATATGCCAAATCTAAAAAAATGCGAATTATTCCTTTCATTTATAATGGAACATTAACTCTTGTTGGAAACGATATGGATACAAATAAAGATAAATTTGATAAATTTGTGGAAGAAGTTAAAAAGACTACACCACAATATTTCAAAGACGAAAACGAACTAATAAGGAAACTCACAAAGGCATTGGAAGTAGAAATGAAAAATCATCCTCAAAAAGGGTGGATAAGGTTATAAATAAGAAATTTAAAAACAACCCATATGGTGATTTCCGTATGGGTTGCTTTTTGTATATTAATTTGAGTGTTATTACTTGTTGTTTTTAATAAATTCTTTCGCATTATGCAACAACTTTAAGTCTGATTGTGAAATGTATTCGAAATTGTCGAGGTTAAGCAAGTATCTTGGGTCTAATTTTAAAATTTGACAAATTCTGCGAAGCTGCTCAATGCTGGGTTCTTGAACGTTTCGTTCTATTTTTGAGTAATTAGACTGGTTCATTGGTATTAATTTTGACATGTCTCGTTGCGATAGGTCTAAATCCTCACGAGCATTGCGAATTTTATCTCCCATTTGCATAAAAACAAGTTCCTTTCCTTTTCTATAATTATAGCCAATTTAACTAAATCTATTGAAAAATAGTTAAAAATGCCGTATAATTATAAACAAGAGTTAGATTTTAACTCAAAGGAGAGCAACAAATGACTATCTTAATAAGAACGGAAGACGAAGTTAGAGATTCGGCTAAAATTTTGTTAGGTTTTGATAAAATAGAAAAAGATATAAAACAAGGAACTGGGCAGATAACGACGTTTAATCAATTAGGATTTAAGGGTAATAACAACAAGCCTGATGGTTGGTATTTGCCTGCAAATAAAACCTTACCTGCTATAATTTTAGAAACAAAGTCTGAAAATGAAGATATTTCTTTGCAAAAGTGGGTTGATGAGTTAAATAAGAATTGTAATATTGTTTTAACCAAATATGAGCATGTAGTAGGAATTTTATATAATGGTATAGATATTCGTGTTTTTAAGGACAACGTGGAAGTAAACGGACTTTCTGATATATTACAAGATAAAAGCTACTATATTGAGCTTTTTACAAAAAACACTATAGACAAGCAAAAAATTTACAATTTAACAAAAAGAATAAATGATTGTTTACATACAGAGTTTGGTATTAAAAATTTATATCATAGAATGATTTTTACGGCGTGTGCTTTGGTAGCAAAGAGATATGGTGCTATGCTTATTAAAGATATGAGTTTTTCTTTAATGAAAAATTCTATTTTAAGCACCCTAAATAAATCATTGGAAGAAAGTAGAAAACAAAACTTAAAACTTGATTTATTGACGGAAGTTTATGCCGAAATTAAAATGAATAATACGACTAATCAAGAAGCAATAAATAATTTTATTGTTTGGGTTTCTGAAATTTCAGAGTGTGTTAATTCAGATTATTGGAATGGCGAAGACGTAATGGGTATTTTCTTCAATGAATTTAACCGTTATAAAGGTAAGTCGGAATCCGGACAAGTATTTACCCCTGACCATATTACGTCTTTTATGTATCGCCTGATTGGTGTAAATCAAAATGATAAAGTATTGGATGCTGCTTGTGGCTCGGGCGCATTCCTTGTTAAAGCGATGTGCAATATGATGAAGGAAGCGGGTGGTGTAAAAACTAAAAAAGCTGGACAAATAAAAGAATCACAATTATTCGGTATAGAATTTGATAGAGAAATTTTTGCTCTTGCTTGTGCTAATATGTTGATTCATAAAGACGGAAAAACGAATTTAGAGCATTTGGATAGTAGAACCTTAGAAGCTTGCGAATGGATTAGAAGTAAGAAAATTACAAAAGTTCTTATGAATCCACCGTTTGAAACAAAATATGGGTGTTTGACTATTGTTGATAACGTGTTAAAAAATGTGCCACAAAACACAAAGTGCGCTTTCATTTTACCTGATAAAAAATTGGAGAAAGATAGTAGGGGTAAAAAAATATTAAAGCATAGCACTCTTGAAAAGATTATAAAGTTGCCTGAAAAAGTATTTTCAGAAGGGGTAACAACTTCAATTTTTATATTCACAGCAGGTGTTCCACAAAACAACAAAGAAATATTTGCTTGCTATATTGAAGATGACGGGTTGGAAACCGTAAAAAATCAAGGACGTCAAGATATTAAGGATAAATGGCAGGATATTGAAGATTTGTGGATAGATGTTATACATAAACAGTCAGGACACGAAACAATACAGTGGGTAAAACCAAGCGAACATTTAAGTTATCAAATGCCTGAAATTCCTTTTGAAATTTCAGAAGAAGACTTTACCAAAACAATAATGGATTACTTAATGTTTAAAGACGGCATTGACGTTAAAGAATTTAATGAAGCTTTAATGAAAAAAGTTTTATATAACAGCGAAGTTAAACAAGAGAAAGAAAAAATTGTTATTACATTAAAAGGGGTAAATAATGAGCAAAATTGATACGACGCAGTGGAAAGAGTTTGAGATAGGAAAGTTGTTTTATAAAGTAGAATTAAAAACAAAAAAAGAATTTAATAAAGCAACAGACGTTTCTCTTATAAAAACTGAAGAGTTTTCATTGCCTCTTGTAAATGCAAAAGATGGTAATAATGGTATAATGTATTATGGTAGAGAGTCAGATTTTGAGTTTGAGGAAATGTGTTTAGATATTGTGAGTGATGGGGCGGTATCAACAGGCAATGTTTATGCTCAACCACAAAAAACTGGTGTTTTATATAATGCATATTTAATAAAAAGTTATTATCCAAAAATGAGCGAAAAATGTTTGCTGTTTTTAGCAACGATTATACAAAAAACAATAAAACAAAAATATGGATACGAAAATAAAGCTGGATGGTCAAAAGTAAAAGATGAAAAAATAAAGCTACCTGTTGACATTGATGGCAACCCAAATTTTGCATATATGGAAGAATATATGCAAAATTTGGAAATTGAGGTTAATTCTTCGTTACGTCTCTTTCTTCTTGTGTGACTATTTCGCTTCTATACTGTATAATGGAACATTAAAGCGTAAGACTAAAAAGATTCATAAAAAACCAGCCATTGTGGTTGGTTTTGCTTTCAACCCCAAAACAATCTTTAGAATCTTTTAATACTAAAAATCGCTATAAAAAGCTTGATTTTTTGGCTTGGTTTGGTACAACTTGCGACAGCTTTCTTTTGGTACTCAAAAAAACCACCCTTTACCTTGATTGGTATAAGGGTGGTTTTATTCGCTTACTTTAAAAGGCTTTTGCCTTCCCATTCCGCATCAGGATAAACGCCGAGAAGGTTTGTTACTGTTGGGGCGATATCCTTAATGCTTGCATCTTTAAAATCAATCTCGATTTTTTCATTTTTGCTTAACACCATAATAGGGATAATCATATCCTCGTTAAGCTCCGTGCCGTGGGTTCTATCGTGCCCACCGTGGTCTGCTGTTACTATAATCACGTAATCCTCGGGAAGCTTATCATATAGCTTTGTGATGTTAGCAAAGCTATTTTCCATAGCAGCCATATATTGTTCACTCATCCAACCGTAGTTGTGGCCTGCCATGTCCGTGTATCCTAAATAAAGGAATGTAAAATCCGTTTCATTTTTTGTAAGATAATCAACTGCTGCGTCTGTTATTATGTCGTTAGCCTTATCGTAGCCATATAGTCTACCCTTGCAAAAATATGAAAAGGCAAGAGAATTTGGCCTTGATAAATCTCTTATTTCCTCCCAGTTGTAAAAGAAGGCAGAGGTTTTTCTTGAGTTAAGCAAAACCTCACACAAGCCGTTTATTGGTCTTACGTTAGGAGTATAAACGTTGGTTGTTGTTCCATGACGAGAGGGGTCTACACTGTGGAAAAGAGACATATGACATGGTAGAGTAACAGATGGAGTTACTGTCCTTGCATTTAAAGTGTATTTTGAATTTTCCAAAAGATATTTGGCATTTTCTGTTTTGATAAGTGCGTCAGGACGCATACCGTCAACGATGGTTACTAAGATTTTCATATTTAACTCCTCAAAATAATTTTAATGAAAAACGGGTTAATAAGCACCCGGTATTTATCATATTATACCATACCTGAATTGAATAATCAATTCCAGATTTTCTTTAGTTGACATGCTTTTATAGAGTTATAATTCTCTTGAAAACTATATTTTATTATGTTATACTATCTACAGAAATTACTATAAGGAGCGTTTAATGAAAAGGATATTATTTTTATTATCAATGCTTGTTATTTTTTCCTGCGCTTTAATTTCGTGTGGAAGCAAACAGTGTAGTCATGATTTTTCCCAAGCAACCTGTAAGGCTCCAAAAACATGTACGCTTTGTGGAGAGACAGAGGGCGAAATAGGGACACACGTGTGGAAAAGCTCTAACTGCTCATTACCAACCACCTGTGAGATATGCGGTGCAACCAACGGCGAGGCTCCAGGGCACAGTTGGCCGTCATCATTTTGTACTAATGACAAGGTGTGCAGAGTTTGTGGCGAAATAGAGAAGGCAAAGGAGCACGTGTGGAACACAAACGAATGTGGAAGGGTCAAATTTTGTGTAGAGTGCGACTTTATAGGCGAAAAAACTGAGCATAATTGGGTGGAGGCCACCTGCGTTTCCCCCGAATATTGCACACATTGTGAAGAAATAAAAAAAGAAGCATTGGGCCACGATTGGAGCATAACCTCTTGCAAAAACCCCAAGGTGTGTCAAAGATGCAATGAGACATCAACCGAAGGCTTACCTCACAAGTGGGAGTTTAAAGGATGCGAGCTTGAAAGAGTGTGTAGCGTTTGCTCTCAAACGGAAGGTTTTGTGAACGGTCATAAATGGGTAGAGGCAACGTGCGAAAGGGCGAAGTACTGTCAAATTTGTGGCAAGGTCGAGGGTGAACCCGCGCACAAGTGGCAGGAGGCGACCTGCTTGCTTGCTAAATCGTGCGTGAAATGTAAAAAAACGGTCGGAGAACCGTTAGGACATAATTGGGAGTTGACCTCATCAAGGGAGGCTCTTTGTGAGGACGGAAAAAACACGTACTCATGCGATAGATGCGATGAAAAAAGGTATGAATTTACCGAAGCGGCAATATACGGCTACCACATTTGCAATGCTGATGGACTTTGCACTCAATGCAATGAGAAATACGACACAAGCAAAATGTCGCTTGAATCCGTGCTGATAAAAAATGAGCATTCGGTTGAATTCTGTGGAATCTTTACAAGCTTAGAAGCGACCGTGGATATATATAAGCCCATAACCTACAAGGATGTTGGTATGCCTGTTGTTAATTTGGGAGGAAGCCTGCCAAGCGCAAAGGGTTATACAAACGTGGTTGATTTCACGTATGAATCAGAGGAGCAAAGCTTCGTTTGTACGGCTGAAATAAAGGTGCAAGGCGCATCAAGTGCAGGAATGCCAAAGAAGAACTTTAACATAAAGCTATTTGATTCTGACGGAACCAAAAACAAGGTTGAGCTGGTTGATGGCTGGGGCAAGGAAAACAAATATTGCCTAAAGGCAAACTATATTGACTTCTCACAGTCAAGAAACGTAGTATCAGGCAAGATTTTTGGTGAAATTGTAAAATCAAGAAATGATGAATTAGCAAATACTCCAAATGGTGGAGCGATTGATGGCTATCCAATTTTAGTTTACAATAACGGCGTGTATCAGGGCGTTTATACTATGAACATTCCAAAGGATAAATGGATGTTTGATATGCACGATAGCGACGAGAAAAATCAGGCTATATTTATGACAGAAACTTGGAATAATGCAGTTTCTTTTAGAGAGATTTCAACAAGTGGATTTGTCCTCGAATACGCATCAAACGAGGATAGCTTAGTTGACAATAACACCCAGTGGGCGTACGATAGCATGCTTGATTTAATTGAGTTTGTTTATTATAACGATGGCGAGGACTTTAAAAACGGTATCCACCAGTATGCCGATGTTGATAAGTGCATTGACTCAATGCTGTACACCTTCTTCATTTGCGCAGATGACAACACAAGTAAAAACATACTTTGGGTCACACTTGACGGCAAGGTGTGGTTTAGCAGTATGTACGATATGGATGGAACGTGGGGTATGAGGTGGAATGGAAAAATTGAGTTCGACGAGAATACCCATCCAATATCCGCACTTATAGACGGTAAGGGGCTGGCACCGGAAAGAAACCATTCTAATTTGAACCTCTTATGGGAAAGAATTTATGTAAACTACTATGACCGCGTTGTTGAAAGATACTGGGAATTAAGACAGGATATTTTAACAGTAGAAAACATAACATATCACTTTGTCGATTTCTTTAATGCAATTCCTGATATAGTAAGAGTTGCAGAAAAGGAAAAGTGGACAGGAGTTCCTACACAAAATATCGACCACTTAGAGCAAATTTTAACCTATGCAAGAAAACGCATTGAGGTAATGGACAAAATCTTAGTGCCAAAGCAGTAAATAAAAAAGCCGACACTTGGTCGGCTTTTTTTGTTTATTTATACCTTTTTCTATATTCATGTGGAGAGATGCCAATATGCTTTTTAAAGATTTTGCTAAAGAAGTATTGGTCCTTATAGCCTGAGGATGCGCCAACTGCGTTAATTTCCATATTGGTGGTCAAGAGTAGGTCGCAGGCCTTACTAAGCCTTAAGTCAAGAATATACTTGTTTGGCGATTTTTTCATTTCCTTGGAAAATAGCGTTGTGTATCTTGAAATGCTAAGCCCTTCCATTTTTGCAAGATTAGGTATTTGTATTTTTTCAGTGTAATTTGCATGAATGTATTTAATAGATTTTTTAAATGTGCGATAGCCACTATTTCTTGCGCGCTCAATGGCTATTGTAAGTAAAATCTCTTCCAAAAGACAAGCTAATGAATATTGCAAAAACGGAGCGTTTGTCATATATTGCTCAATCATTTTATAAAATAAGCCCTCAATTTTAGGAGAAAATTCGCTTTCAAATACATATGGCTCCAAGGAAAAGCCTAAATCTGTTAGGGTCTTTTCTGCGTGTGAGCCAGTAAAATGCGCACATAAATATTTTGAGGGTGGCTCTCCCCAATAGCGATACTTATATTTTGGAGGATAAAGAACAACAGCGCCCTTTTTTAAGTGAAAAACGACATCATTTATTTTTGTATTAAAAATGCCATCTGTGACATAGATTAAAAAATAATCATCTCTACCGTAACAGTTATAAGTATCATATGCATATAACTCATTCTCAAAGCAATCGGATGTATAATTGACAATCAAGGGGTATTCATTAGACTGGTTGCTTTTAGAGTTTAAAATTTCCTTGTTTCTAAATCGCAATTTGTTCAATCAAAAACCTCCTTGTAATTCAAAAATAGTATAATAATACAAATTTTCAAAAAGATAATCTATTTACATAACACCATAATTATTATAAAATATAAATATGGAATTGTCAATAACAATATGGAATGCTTGCTATTAAATTGGCAAAAACCACAAAAATGAAAGGAGATAAAAAATGAAAAAGAAATTATTATTTGTTCTTTTTGCGACTCTTTTGACATTTGTATTTGCGCTTTGTGTAAGCGCGGCAACAACTGTAACTCCAGCAAGTGATGAGCTTGGAGATTGTGTAATTAATGGAGAGGTGGTAGATGTGCCAGTTACACAGGGCATGTCCTATACCGTGCTTGATGAGGAGGCTAAAACTGTGGCGCTTTCCTCACGCGGTAGCACAGATAGTTTTACAGGCGCTGTTGTAATTCCATCTACAATTAAAATTGATGGTGTTGACTATACAGTTACTGTGACTAATCCAAGCGTGTTTGCAAGCACATCAATTACAAAGGCATATGTGCCAGACACAGTTGTAGAAATGAAGGGCGAAACCTGGGGAAACGACAATGGTACCTTTGCAAACTGCTTTTACCTTAGTGAGGTTTATATCGGTACAGGCATTAAGATTCTTGGTCGTTTTATATTTACAAGCATCGGCAAGAGCTCACCAGTTAAGGTATTTAACGTAGCTGGTCAGGTACAGGAGCTTGGCGAATATTGCTTTAACGCTGCTAACTTTGCAGATGACTGTCAAATCACCTTTGACTCCAGCGATATGAGAATAATTGGACCAAGAGTATTTGATAACGGCTCAAAGTCACTAAAGAGAATTGATTCCCACAAGCTTGAGTCTATCGGTGAAAGAGGCTTTGCATCCTCTAAGAGCCTTGAATATATCTTAATTCCTGAATATTGTACTGTTGGCTTGTACGCCTTTAATGGTACAGATAATCTCCAAACAGCTATAATTCTTTGTGCTGAGGACGAGGTTAAAGAGATTCCAAAGGAAATGTTCAGCTCAGGTACAAGCGGCTACAAAACTAATATTTATATTAGAGGTAGAGTATTAGCTACTGATTGGGCTGTTTTACCAGGCAGAGCCTTCAATATCTATATGGACTCATATGAAACTGCAAAATATTTTGCAGATTCAATTATGAAATATCAACACAACAGAATAGCAAATGGTACGTGGTATTTCTGTACTCCATACAATGATAGCTATTGCTTCTTAGCAAATAGTAGCTTTACTTTAACCGCAAAATCAGACGTAACTGAGCCACCACACGTAGCTATTTATAACGTAGGCGTTGAAACACCAGCAACCTGTAACCAATATGCAGGTATCGGTGATATTTGTGAGGTTTGTGGTGTATACTTTAATCTAACGCAAACAGGTAACGAGTATGACGAAAACGCCCATAACTACGTTTTCAAAAGCCATACTGATCCACAATGCATAGAAGCAGGTGTAGATGTTTATGAGTGTGTTTATTGTAAGGAAACAAGAGAGGAAGTAATTCCTGCTTTGGGTCATGACTATCTACAGGAAATAGTTTCACCAACATGCTCACGTATTGGTTATACAAACAACGTGTGCAAGCGTTGTGATTATTCAAAAATCACAGATAAGGTAGACACTATTCCTCACAGCTACTTAGGTGAAAACATTGTCCTTGACGGAGTTAATGTTTCGTACGACACAATTTGTAAGTATTGTGGCGCACCCGGTGGCCGCACAGAAACAACACTTATAAACAAATGCTATATTGAGGGCTACGGCATTTTTGATGCAACGCTTGAGTATCTAAGCATCTCGGCAGATGGAACAGTTACACCATCTAACGTAGCATTTGATAACGCAGTAATTTACTTCCCATCTTATGTTGAAATTGGTGGTAGCATAGTTGAAATTAAGACAATTTCGGGCTTTAAGGATAAATCAATAAAGAGTATTTATATACCAGATACAGTTACAAGAATTGCAAGTAACGCCTTTGAAAGAGTATATAATCTTAAAAATATTGTTGTTGGTAAGGGCGTTAGTGAGCTTGAATCATCTGTATTCAATATGAACAATCAAAATGTATATCTTGATGAGTTTATATTTACTGGCACAATTGAAAAGCTACAGACACGCTCTCTTGCACGTGTATGTGCTTCCTCAAGTAGTATTCCTTATCAGTTTAATACACGCTTAACCTATGTAGGCGCTTATGTTTCTGTTAGCAACAGAGATGGCGGAAATATTTTAAGAGAGGTTTATATCACAAATGAATGTGATTTAAGCGAAAAATTCGGCTTCAATGGTTCAAACGGCTTAAAGCGTGCATACATTGAGGGTGGTGCAACTGCTGAAACAGCTAAGGAGATTACTCAAGAGCTATTTAGTGGAGATGCAAATGGACTTGAAATTTTAGTTAAGGGCTACATAAAAGCAACAGGTCAGGCTGTGTTGCCAACCAGTGGTGCGCTTATATTCTTCAAAACTCTTGACGAGGCTAAGTTCTTTGCCGCATCTGTAAATGCACAACCTATTAATGACAGAGCTACAAAATCCGGTTGGTATATTTGTGACGAATATTCAGAAAGCGAAACAAGAAGATTTATTATTGACAATTACACATCCGACCCAGAAACTCTCACCTTCAAAAGACAGGATGGAAATTATTTCTATCATGTAGGTGAGGTTACAGTAGAGGGCGCAACCTGTACACAGGGTGGTACAGAAACTGGTTCATGCTTCCTATGTGGCACTGTGCTTGCAACCTCAACCTCTGAGTCATTACCACACAACTATGATGGCGGTGTATTTACATTGGTTCCAAACTGTCGCGAGTTAGGCACAGTAAAATATACCTGCCTTGACTGTGGCGATGAGGTTTATGTTACAACAGGCTATGACCTAAGTGGTCACGTGCTTGATATCGTTTTGGATATAGTCTTCAAAAATGGATATTATGAAAAGGGCACACATATAAGAGAGTGCTCTGTATGCCACGAGGTAATAGAGGAGGAAACATCATCCTTCCCAGTATTATTCACTTGCCTAGGCTACTCATTTGCAGAAAACGGCAATGGTGGAATTTCAATAGGCTATAACGTAAATAAGGATGCTATTTCAGAGTATGAAAGAATAACAGGTGTTGAGGTTTCATACGGCTTGTTTGCAGGCACAAAGGCTGGTCTTGGTACAAATGACGTAATAGGCGAAAACGGCAAGGCTGTTGCTGGCGCAATAACAGCAGGATTTGATGGCAGTGAATATTCATATATGTTCATTAAAATGTTCGGCTTCAATGAAGATAACAAGGATACACTCTTTGCAATCGGCGCTTACGTGAAAATAGTAACGGCTGACAAAAAGGAGTATCATTACCTTCAAGCAGACGCACCAAAGGACGATGAAAAATATTCGTTTGTCAGGTATAGCGACTTCGTAAAACAAGCATAAAAGCAATAAAAACAGTGTGCGATGTTCTTAGCGGAGAATTAAAAAAACACTTCTAAGTGCGAGCATCGCATTTGACAGTTCAAACACTCTATGGGCTAAGCCCAAACCCATATTTACAAACAGAAAGAGAGAACAAAACGGTTTAATCGCCGAAATGTCCTCTCTTTTTTCTGTTAGTGAAGTTTTCGCTGCCGCGAAAGTGAAGTTGCTATGCAGTGAAGTTTGCGCTACGCACAAGTGAAGTTAAGTTTGCCCATCACTTCGCCATCAGGCGAAACTTCACTCACAAAGTGAACTTCACTATCGAAGATAACTTCACTTGCCCGTAAGGGCAAACTTAGTTAGCGTGAATACTCCGTTAAGAGTATCACGCTAACCCTGTGGCTGTTTGGCTATTATTTGTTATTTTTTCTATACTCTTGAGGAGAGAGTCCCATATGCTTTTTAAATATTTTGCTAAAAAAGTACGGGTCATTATATCCGGACGACGCACCAACCGCACTAATTTCCATATCAGTGGTCAAGAGTAAGTCGCAGGCCCTGCCAAGCCTTAAATCAAGAATATATTCACTTGGCGTTTTTCCCATCTCCTTTGAAAACAGTGTTATGTATCTTGAATTGCTAAGCCCCTCTAACTGTGCAAGATAAGGAATCTTTATTTTTTCGGTGTAGTTTGCGTGAATATATTTAATAGAATTTTTAAATGTGCGATAGCCACTATTTCTTACACGCTCAACAGCTATTGTAAGCAAAATTTCTTCCAAAAGACAAGCTAATGAATATTGCAAGAAAGGGGCTTTTGTTATATCCTTTTCAACCATTTTGTCAAATAATGATTTTATTTTAGGAGAAAAATCACCTTCTAATATATATGGCTCTAAAGGAAATTCTAAATCGGTTAGAATTTTTTTCGCGTGCGAGCCGGTAAAATGCACGCATAAATATTTTGAGGGTGGCTCTCCCCAATAGTGATATTTATACTTAGGTGGGTATAAAACGACGGCACCCTTGTTCAAATTAAAAACAGTATCATTTATTTTTGTATTAAAAACACCATCCGTGACATAGATTAAAAAATAATCATCTCGCCCGATGCTGTTATACGTATCATACGCAAATGGTTCAAGATTTGTAAAGCAGTCATTAACAAGGTTGACAACAAGTGGCGCATCATGTGACATTTTGCTTTTTGCATTTAATAATTCACTGTTTCTATAATAGTGTAGCTTCATTTTCCAGCTCCTCTATTTGAATTTGTAATAAAATAATACAAACACTCGATAAAATAATCTATTTACAACTTCTTATAAATATTATAGAATAAAAGTGCAGAGTTGTCAATATTGTTGATTGCTTTAAAAACGATATTGATAAAAAACAACAAATTAATTTTAGGAGAATAGCAATGAAAAGAAAGCTTATTTTGTCCGTGCTTGTGGCTACTGTAGTTATGTGCCTTTTTGCCATTACTATAAGTGCAACAGCAATTGATACGGACACAACTGTGACTTTAAATGGTAGCTTTACAATGGTGGCAGAGGGTAGCGTTACAAACCCTACAGTAAATCTTTATGATGAGGACGGCTATGCACTCGTTTGGTATCTTAATACCGATAATATGCTCGTTAGCGACAGGGCGGTAAATCTTATTACTGTAACAAATAACAAGGCTAAGTTTAACGACGTGTCTAAGTTTTATGGTGGCTCACAGCAAAAGGGCGTTATTGTAGTTAACCTAAGAGATGATTTTGTTTCTGATGGTCTATCAACAATTGAGAAATTTGATTCAAATTTCCAATTCGGTTATTATGGCGCTAATAGGAATGTTCCAATTCAGTATTTTTATTTCCCAAAAACAGCAACTGAAATTATTGATAGAATGTTCCAAAATACTCAGCTAATTATTGCAGATATTGAGCCAGGCACACCTATTACACGTATGGGTGTTCACGCAGTTGCACAGTCAAACCTAAAGGAGTTTTTCGTTCCTAACGATATTACAGCATTTGTAGAGCATGACGACGTTGGCGTTTTCCAAGATACAAAGCTTGAAAAAATCACCTTCGAGGAAGGCTCACAAATAACGGTTATTCCATATAGATGCTTTTATAACTGTAACAATCTAAAGGAGCTTGTTTTGCCAAACTCCGTTGAAGAAATACACTATAGGGCAATTCAGCTTACCCTATTTGATTCAAATGCTAAGCTTGAAAAGCTTGTTTTGGGTGCTAACTTTAAGGGCTTTTATGGTACAACTGGCGATAACTTCTATGTAAGAGGTGCAAAAAACGTAAAGGTATATCTCCCTGCAACCTTTAATGCAGATAACGTTGATGTATCAACGGCGCATCAAACCTTTACCCTTTGCCCGGATGCAACCTTTTATTATTGTGGCACAGAGGAAGCGTGGGATGCTCTTGTTGCAAAGATTTCAGAGGGTAAAAACGGCGCAACAGGCACTGACTCTGGCGAAAATATCATAACTGCAAAAGCAAACGGCAAGGTTGTATTTAATTATAATCCTTGTGATGCCTTTTATAATGGTGAGCACACGAAGGACCAAGAAAAGTCAAATGCTTGCGTTGAAATTTGCGCAAGATGTGGAAATATGACAATTAATCATAGCAATGAAGCAGAGCTTTCAACCTCTATATCATATGAAAGCTTTTTGGCAAATGGAGAAAAAATAACCAAATGCTTAAACGAGGGATGCTCATTAAATACAAATCCTACAGTTGAAACCTTAGCTCCACTCTTTACCTGCCTTGGCTACTCATTTGCGGAAAACGGTAATGACGGAATTTCAATTGGCTTCTATTCAGATGATGAGGCAATTAAAAATTACGAAACGCTTACAGGCGACAAGGTTTCATATGGTGTATTCGCAGGCACAAAGGCTGGTCTTGGTGCAAATGACGTAATAGGCGAGGACGGCAAGGCTGTTGCTGGTGCAATAACAGCAGGCTTTGATGGCAGTGAATATTCATATATGTTTATTAAAATGTTCGGCTTCAATGAAGATAACAAGGATACACTCTTTGCAATCGGCGCTTACGTTGAGGTATCAAGTGAGGAAGGAAAGAGCTATTCTTACTTACAAGAGGAAGCTCCAGCCGAGGGCGCAAAATATTCGTTTATCAAATATAGTGACTTTATAAAAACAGCTTAATATAAAAAGGTAGGACGCGTGTCCTACCTTTTCTATTGATTTTATAATTAATAAGTGGTATAATTTTTTTAAAGTATTAGCCGAGAAAAGAGGAAAGCTATGTTTGAAAATGCGAGCTGGATTGTGCATCCGGAAAATAAATTATATGAGCCAGTGTGCTTTTTAAAGGAATTTAGCCCAAAAAAGCAGATAAAAAAGGCGACCTTAAATATAACCTCGCTCGGCTGTTATTACCCAAGCTTAAATGGTGAAAGGGTTGGCAGCTTTATCTTAGCCCCAGGCTTTACCTCACGTAAAAGGGTACAATATCAATCATATGACGTAACCAAAATGATAAGGGACGAAAACAAGCTTGAAATTTTAGTGGGTGATGGCTGGTATAATGGAAAAATAAATTTTGTAGTTGCAAACAACGTGCCAAAATCACTTATTTGTCAGCTTGATATTATCTATACCGACAAAACAAAGGAAACTATAGTATCAGATGGTAGCTGGCAAGCCACCAAGGACAAATTGCGCTTTGCCGAGCTATATGATGGCGAAATATACGATGCACTTTATAAGGACACACCAACTTGCGCACGTGTCCTTGACCACGACAAAAAAATAATAGTAAAGCAACAAGGCGTAAATGTAATTGAACAAGAAATATTAGATCCTGTGTCTATTTTTAAAGCGCCAAATGGCGACACCATTGTCGATTTCGGACAAAACCTAACAGGCTATTTTGAGTTTACAGTCAATGCCAAAGAGGGCGACAAGGTAGAATTTACAGTTTGCGAGGAGCTTGATAAGGAAGGCAACTTTTATAACGAGAACTATCGTGATGCCAAGGCAAGATTTGAATATATTTGCAAAAATGGGGAAAACACCTACAAGCCACGCCTTGCATTCTGGGGCTTTAGATATATTCGCGTAGATAGCTTTCCGTGCGAGATAAAGCAAGAAAACATAAAAGCAATAGTTGTCCACTCGGACATTAGGCGCACAGGCTATCTTGACAGCTCAAGTGACCTACTTAATAAGCTGTTTTCAAATGTTATTTGGGGACAAAAGGGCAATTTCCTTGACGTGCCAACCGACTGTCCACAAAGGGACGAAAGGCAGGGCTGGACAGGCGATGCAACCGTCTTTTGTAAAACAGCCACCTATAACTACGACGTTGAAATCTTCTTTGAAAAATGGCTAACAGATTTAAAGCTTGACCAAGGAAAGAAGGGTAACATACCAAACATAATTCCACAAACCGTATGCTGGGACTGGTCAACTACGGAAAACACAGGTGCTGTTTGGGGTGATAGCGCAACTATAATCCCATACCAAATTTATAAAATGTATGGAAACGTAAAAATACTTAAAAAGCTATATGCCACAATGCAAAGATACCTACGCTACATAGGTGCAAGCACCAAAAAAAGATACCTTTGGTATGGGTGTGAGCAGTTTGGTGACTGGCTTGGGCTTGATGCACCAAGTGGCAGCTATCGTGGCTCCTCAAACGAGGATTTCATTGCCTCAGTATTTTACTATAATTCCGTGAAAATTGTCGCAGACGTGTCTGAAATTTTAGGCAAGGACAGGGCAAAATACGACACGTTAGCCACTAAAATCCTTGAAAAGATAAGAAAAACCTTTAAGGAGTATAAAACTCAAACCGAGTGCACTCTCGCCTTGTATTTTAATATCACCGAGGACAAAAAAGCAGTAGCTAAGCACTTAAATGATATGATAAAGGCAAACGGCACCAAGCTACAAACTGGCTTTGTTGGCACACCGTTTTTACTACACGCGCTTTCACAAAATGGCTACACCGAAACAGCGTATGATTTATTGCTCAGCGAACAGTTCCCATCTTGGCTATATTCAGTTAAGCAGGGGGCAACCACCATTTGGGAGCACTGGGATGGCAAAAACGAAAAGGGTGAGTTTTGGTCAAAGAATATGAACTCGTTTAACCACTATGCCTATGGCTCAGTTGCTGACTGGGTATACGAGGAGGCGTGTGGCATTAAGCCAAAGACCCCAGCCTTTGGCGAGGTAATAATCGCACCGAAGCCAACTGACAAGCTTGACTATCTAAGCGCCACCGTTTATACTCGTGGGGGCAAAATTTTCTCAAAGTGGTACCATCAAAATGGTAAAATCAAATATGAGATTGAAACTCCCGTCAAATCAACGATTGTAATTGACGGTAAGGAATATTCAGTAGGAAAGGGTAAGTATCATTTTTAATTTAATAGTTGTAAATGTTATTTCTTTATGCTATAATGATATAAATATAATCATCAATCTGAATTCAAGGAGGATTTTATGAAGAGAAAACTACTATTAGCTTTTGCAATTTCAGCCCTATTAATGCTCGTCTTTGCAATTTCAATTTTTGCCGCAGAAATTCCTGAGTGGACGGAAATTACCGAGGTTGATGGTATGCCAGATAAGAGCCTATTTGGCACTGATGGAACAAAGGGCGCAACCTCACGCGTTTTAATGTCCGATGGCATAACATACCCTGCATATTATATTTGCAAAAACTCTACCTCTTTAGGCTTTAGTTATTCTGATTTATCTTCTAAATCAGGAAAAACCTATGCTGCAAAAGACGTAGTAAGGCTTGAGGTGCCAAACGGCGTAATTTCAACTCCATCAACTGCATTAAAAACGGAAAACGGATACACATCACTTTTAACCGTTTCATTACCTGAGGGCTTTACTACACTGGGTGAGTATACGTTTAAGGGAACAGATTCCGTGCCATCAGCACTTGTATCAGTTAGTTTGCCAAGCACCTTGAAAACCATAGGACAATATGCTTTTGTTCGCTGTGCTGCTCTTGAGGAATTAGTTATTCCTGAAGGTGTAACCTCTATCCCGAAGGAAATGGCAAGCTACACCTCGTCACTGAAAAAAGTGGTGCTCCCTTCAACAATTACATCAATTGGAGAGCTTGCATTTAGAACATCAAATCTTTCAGAGGGAATTGTAATTCCTGAGGGATGTACAACACTTTCAAATTATGCCTTCAAGGAATCAGGCATAACAACTATTTATCTTCCTTCTACTCTTGAAACAGTAGGAAATGATATATGCTACGGATGCAAATCTATTACAACAGTTGATTCTAAATCTCCTATAATTGGATATCGTATGTTCTATGATTGTGACTCGCTCACCAGCATTACTCTTGAAAACACAATTGAGATTAGAGAACAGGGCTTCAACAATCCTAACGGTGGAATACTTAACATAACCGAGCTTGTTTTGCCAGAGGGCTTAACAACAATAGGAAACTATGCATTTACCAGAGCTAAAATAACTGAGCTTGTTTTACCTTCAACTCTTACTAACATAGGTAAGTATGTATTTCAGGCAAGTACAACTCTACAAAAGATAGTAGTGCTTGGTTCTGTTTTGGGCGAAGGTATGTTTATGAACTGCTCAGCAGTAAATGAGTTAGTATTAACGGAAAACTTTGTAACACTAAGTAAAGATGCTTTATCAAACGTATCTCAAACCTCGTTTTTAACCTACTATACAGGTACGGATATTGATAGAATTAAGACAGTTTGCTCTAGCACAACTCGTGTTTCACAAGCTAAATTCTACACCTATGAAGATTATACAAATGACAATTACACATATAACAAGTTTATGGTAATTTACGACTGCAACCTTTGCGATGTTGCATTTGACGGTATCCACACAAACCCGGGTGACGATGGCGATTGCACAACGGCTCTTATTTGCTCAATGTGCAATGAATATACGATAAGAGAGGCACTTTCACATATAAGCAGTGAAAGACTTACCTATACAAGCTTTATGAAAGAGGGCGAATACTACGTTGGCTGTACTAACGAGGGCTGTGAGCATGGATCGGCTGAAAAGCTTGAGGCACTCTTTACATGCCTTGGCTACTCAACGCCTGAATATGAAGGCGGTGCAGTTGCACTTGGGTATTTTGTGAACCATAAAGCGATTGAAAGATATGAGGAGCTATCAGGAAATACCGTTAAATATGGCTTATATGCAGCCATTAAGGATACTCTTGGTGACAATGACATTATAGATTCAAAGGGTAACGCTTCAGCTGGTGCAATAAAGGCAGGCTTTGAAAATAGCGCATACTCAAATCTATTCATTAAAATGTTCGGCTTTGGCGACAAAAAGGATGCAGAGTTTACTATCGGTGCATACGTTGAAATAGTAAATGACGGTGCAAGCGAGTATAGTTATCTCCAAATTGGCGAGCCAAAAGAGGGCGAAAAATACGCATTTATTAAATACAGTAATTTCGTTTCGCAGTAATATAAAGCCACCCAAATCGGGTGGCTTTTTTGCATAAAAATTGAAAATGTGAATAAAAACGTGAATATATTCACAAAAAAGTGAATAAAAATCAAAAACCAGAAAAAATATTCACAAAAAGGTTGACAAGTATAAAATATAAGTATATAATTATAAAACAAAAATTAATTTATCTTTAAAGGAGAAAAGAAAATGAAAAAGATTATTTCACTTAGCTTAGTAGCAGTAATGCTTGTTGCTCTTGTTTTCTGCTTCGCTTCATGTGGCAAGGACAAGGAATACGTTGCTGTTGATGCATCAGACCTTCTTAAGGAGGATTTTGGTATCGCAATAAAGAAGGGCGACACAGCAATGAAAACCGCAGTTGACGAGGTTGTTAACGAGTGGGTTGCCAACGGCACAATGCAAAAGTATCTTGATTACTACACAGACCTTGCTGACTATGAGGCAGGCGCAAAGGACACAGCACCAGAGGCAGGCGATCTTAAGACAAGCTGGAACTTTGGTTCAAACGGCAAAATCACAGTTTACACAGAGTCAGGCTTTGCACCATTCGAATTTTTGAGTGGTGATGACATTATCGGCGTTGACATTGCTATTATGAGCGAGGTTGCTGAGCGTCAAGGTAAGACAATTGAAGTTAAGGACGTTTTGTTTGACACAATTCCTACATGCGTTCAAACTTCAACAGGTGATGCAGTTGGTGCAGCAGGCCTTACAATCAACGAAGAAAGACTTGCAGCAGTAGATTTCTCAGCTGTATATTACAGCTCAACACTTGTTATTGTTTCTCTAAAGGACAATAGCTATGATAGCCTTGCAGACCTTAAGGGACTTAAGGTTGGCGTACAAGAGGGTACAAGTGGCGACCTTATCGCAACTGATGCAAAGGCAGACGGACACAAGTATGTAAATGAAGATGGCCAAGAGGTTACAATTAAGGTTGAAATTGCTGAAATCAGCAGATATAAGCAATATTCACTCGCTTTCGCAGACCTCAAAAACGGTAGAATTGACGCTATCGTAATGGATAAGCTTCCTGCACTTACAATGCTTAACCTAATTGGCTAATAAATGGTTTAATTCTTAACTGAGGGGCTTTTGCTCCTCAGTTATTTAACGAAAAGGAAAAAATATGTTAGATTTTATAGAAAGCTTTTCCAAGGCGTTTTTTGTACAAGGCAGATGGAAGCTTTACCTTGAGGGCTTAGGTAATACAATTATCATAGCGACAATAGCTGCAATTATCGGCGTAATCGTCGGCGTTATATTTGCTATGATAAACTACCTAAAAAAGAAGACGGGTAAGCTAAAATTCTTGTCTGCGATTGTAAACATCTATATTACAATAGTGCGTGGAACACCAGTTGTACTACAGCTTATGATTTTATATTTCGTTGTTTTCGCATCGTGGGACAACGGAATTATGATAGGCGCTATAACCTTTGGTATTAACTCAAGCGCGTACGTTGCTGAAATTATTAGAGCGGGCTTTGAAAGCGTTGACGACGGCCAAAGAGAGGCAGGACGCAGTCTTGGTCTTTCTACATGGCAAACAATGCGTAAAATCATCATTCCACAGGCGCTAAAAAACTCATTGCCACCTTTGTTCAACGAGTTTATCACGCTTATTAAGGAAACTGCTATTGTTGGTTACGTTGGGATTATGGACCTTGGCAAGGTGCCTGGTATGATTCAATCAAGAACCTTTGAATATTTGCCACCACTTATAATCTCGGCAGTAATTTATCTTGGACTCGTTATGCTACTTACCTTGGCTTTACGGCAAATCGAGAAGGCACTTTCAAAAAGCGACAGAAACGGAGGTAAAAAGTGATGGATAATGTTATTATGCAAGAAAAACCAATACTTTCCGTAAGAAACCTTCAAAAGAAATTTGGTCAAAACGAAGTTTTGAAGAATATATCAACCGATATATACAAGGGCGAAAAGGTCGTTATTGTTGGTGCATCTGGCTCTGGAAAAAGTACGTTCTTAAGATGCCTAAACTGCCTTGAGGATCCAACTGGTGGACAAATTATATTTGACGACGTTGATATTGCTGATCGTCGTGTTAACATCAACGTTCATCGCCAAAATATGGGTATGGTGTTCCAACAGTTTAATTTATTCAATAATAAAACTGTGCTCGAAAACATTATGCTTGCACCTTACTTAATTCACGGCAAAAAATTCAAGAAGGAAAGAAAATCACAAAATAAGGCTGACAAAAAGCTTCTAAAAGAGGCACGTGAGGCTGGAAACCTTGAAAAATACCAAAGCATCCTTGAAAGAATTAGCCAAAGAAATCGTGTAAGCTATAGACAAATTTGCAAGGAAAAGGCAATGGAGCTTCTTCGCCGTATCGGTCTTGAGGATAAGGCAAAGGCATACCCTTCAACCTTGTCAGGTGGACAAAAGCAAAGAGTCGCTATAGTTAGGGCGCTTGCAATGAATCCAAAGGTAATGCTTTTTGACGAGCCAACATCAGCACTCGACCCAGAAATGGTAGGCGAGGTATTAAACCTTATTAAAGAGGTTGCCGATGAAGGAATGACAATGGTTATTGTTACCCACGAAATGGGCTTTGCACGCGAGGTTGGCACACGCGTTATATTTATGGACGAGGGAGTTATCGCAGAGCAGGGCACTCCAAGCGAGGTGTTTGATACACCTAAAAATCCAAGAACAAAGCAGTTCTTAAATGCAGTATTATAATAAAAAGCCACCCATATGGGTGGCAAATAAAAACAGACCCGATTGGGTCTGTTTTTATTTATTATTCAGCGTCGTTTGATTCTTCTTCGTTTGATGCTTCCTCTACTGCCTCTTCGGTAGTTTCCTCTACTGCCTCTTCGGTAGCTTCTTCGTCATCCTTTTTGTCAGTTACCTTGTCAACAACGTTGTTTACAATACCAGTAGTCTTGTCAACAACCTTGTCAAAGAAACCGCCAACCTTGCCACCAACCTTGTCAGCAGCCTCGCCAAACTCGCCCTTTTCGCCGTTTCCAGCATCGTCCTTAATTACGCCTACAAACTTAAGTATTGAAATAACAATACCACCAACTATGTAGATGCAGAATAAGAACTCGATAAGACCGAGAAGAGCAATTACAATATATGCGATGATGTCGATGAACAAAGGTTCAGTAAATGCAGCCAAAACGCCCATGCCACCCATAATACCGCCGATAATAACGGAAACTACGAGATAGATGATTGCGTAAACTACAAGCTTAATAACAAAAGGCTTTGTAACCTTCTTTTCAAGCTTGAATGCGCCACTATAAAGCTTTCTCAAAAAATTCATAGTATATCCTCCTTTCAAAAATAAACAAAAGTGATTGTGTCGAGATGATATTCTCAACAAAAAGTATTATATCAAATGAGAAATACGATTTCAATATATTTTTGAAAATTTAATATAATAAAAACGGACAAAATGTCCGTTTTTTTGTTGGAATAATTTTATTCAGCGTCATTTGCTACTTCTTCTACAGTAGCTACATCTTCGCTGGAGTCCTCAGAATCATCCTTTTTGTCAGTAACCTTGTCAACGACATTGCTTACGACTCCAGTTGTCTTGTCAACAACCTTGTCGAAAAAACCACCAACCTTGCCTGCGGTTTCAACTGCAGTGTTGGGTTCGCCTTCTTCAAGTCCTGCGTTGTCCTTGATTACACCCACAAACTTAAGTATTGAAATAACAACACCACCGAGTAGGTATGCGCCGATTACAGTATACACCAATGCAAGAAGCATGATAACGACATAGCAAACGATATCAACTGCTAATGTATCCATAGCGCCAGTTAAAACAAGAATTCCAATTTCAAGTGCGCCCCAAATAGAACCAATTACAAGATTAAGGATTACGTAAACAACAAGTCTAATAACAAATGGCTTAACTACCTTTTTCTCAAGATTAAAAGGCCCTTTGTAAAGCTTTCTCAAAAAATTCATAGTATATCCTCCTTTCAAAAATAAACAAAAGTGATTGTGTCGAGATGATATTCTCAACAAAAAGTATTATATCAAATGAGAAATGCGATTTCAATATTTTTTTCCAAAATAATATAAAAAATCTATTATTTTCTTTTGTTGACAATGATTTAATATCGTGATATACTTAGTATATCAAAATCAAAAGAGGTAGTTATGATTACAGTTAAACCATTTAACGCATTAAGACCTACACCAAGCCTTGCTGATAAATGTGCAGCGCTTCCATATGACGTTATGTCAAGCGATGAGGCGAGGGAAATGGTAAAGGGCAACGAATATACTTTTTTACGCATTGACAGGGCAGAGGTAAACCTCGAAAAGGGCGTTGATATTTATAGCGACCGTGTTTACAATACCGCCAAGGAAATGCTTGAAAAATTTGAAAAAGACGGTGTTTATGTAAGCGACACACAAAAAAGATATTATTTCTATCGTCAGATTATGGGTAGTCAGTCACAAACTGGTATAGTTGGCTGTGCCTCAATTGATGACTACTTAGAAAACAGAATTAAAAAGCACGAGTTTACAAGGGCAGACAAGGAAATTGACCGTATAAAGCACGTTGACACCTGTTCAGCACAGACAGGCCCTATTTTCTTGGCTTACAAGGATAGCGAAACACTTGATAATATTATATGCAAGCAAACCGAAAAAGAACCACTTTACGATTTTGTAAGTGAGGACGGCGTGCGCCATACGGTTTGGACAACAGATGGTGAAGCGGTTGATAATGAAATTGAGTGCGCATTTAAGGGACTTGATGCATTATATATAGCAGACGGACACCATCGCTGTGCTTCTGCCGTTAAGGTTGGCACAAAGCGCAGAGGTGAAAATCCAAATTACACAGGAAATGAGGAATTTAACTTCTTTCTCTCTGTAATTTTCCCTTCAAAGACACTTAAAATCCTTGACTACAATCGTCTTTTAAAGGACTTAAACGGACACGGGGTAGAGGATTTTCTAAAAATTGTTGAACAAAAGCTTGGCACCGCCCAAAAATACGAGGGTGAGGGTGCGTATCGCCCAGAAAAAAAGCACACAGTTGGAATTTATGTGGGCGAAAGCTGGTATAAGGTTACCTTCCATCCCGAAATTTGCTCGGCTGAGCGTGCAGTTGACCGTCTTGACTGCGCAATTTTGCAAAAATATTTAATATCTGATATTCTCGGCATTGACGACCCACGCACAGATAAGCGCATCGACTTTGCAGGAGGAATAAGAGGTCTTAAATACCTTGAAGAAAGATGCCATATTGATATGCAAATGGCAATTTCAATGTACCCAACCTCGCTTGATGATTTAATGGCAGTTGCGGACGCAGGCGACGTTATGCCACCTAAGTCTACTTGGTTTGAGCCTAAGCTTCGCAGTGGACTTCTAATTCACAAAATTTAACGACTCTACAAAGGAGATTTTCCTTGGATATTTTTCTTATTATAATTCAGTATGTCGGCGCAATTTCCTTTACAATTTCAGCAACGATATACGCAATTCATAAGCGTGCTGACATAGTTGGCGCACTTGTGTTTTCCTTACTCACCTGCTTTGGTGGAGGATTAATGAGGGATTTAATTCTCGGCAAGTTTCCACCCAACATATTAGTTGACAAGGGCTACTTATACTTGGCGCTTGCCTCGGTTCTTGTATGCTTGGTAATTTACCACCTTGCATTTATCAAGAAAATCAGAGGCTTTATCGGTAAGCACGAGCATAGCTTTATAATTGAATTTACCGATGCAATAGGTCTTGCCTCGTTTGTTGTTTCGGGTATGGAAACTGCAATTTCATACGCGCCAGAGGGCACAAAGCAGAGCTTTTTAATTATCGTATTTGCAGGCTGTATAACTGGCGTCGGTGGTGGAATTCTTCGCGATATTTGCTCGGCACAAATTCCGTCAGTGTTCAGAAAGCACATTTACCTAATTCCAGTAATTGTTGCATCAATATTCTTTGCACTGGTTTACGATAAGTTAGAGGCGGTGGCAATAATTGTTGCGATAGTGTTTATAATAGCAATTAGAATCCTTGCATACAAGTTTAAATGGAACCTTCCAATTCCAAAGCAAATCCCTGAAAAAGAGGAAGAAAAAGAGAAGGAATTAATTAAAAAATAAGAAAAACAGCCACAGATGTGGCTGTTTTTTATTGTTTTATGTTACATTGTAACGAGAGCAAATCTAAGAGCAAATAGAACTGCAACTACTGTGATAACAATATCCTTCTTTTGATATTTACCTGTGAATAGTCTTAGAAGCACGTATGAGATTGCGCCAATTGCGATACCGTTTGAAATTGAGTAGGTAAGTGGCATCATAACAAGTGCTAAGAATGCAGGAATTGCGCTTGTGATATCCTCCATGTCAACCTTTGCAAAGCCCTTGAGCATTAATACGCCAATGTAGATAAGTGCTGGTGCAGTTGCACATGCTGGAATGATTGTTGCAAGAGGTGTTAAGAATAGGCAAGCTATAAAGCAAACGGATGTGATGACTGAGGCAAAGCCTGTACGTCCACCAACACCAACGCCTGCACTTGACTCAACGAATGTTGTACATGTTGATGTACCGAGAAGTGAGCCAGAAAGTGTTGCAACGGAGTCAGCATTCATTGACTGCTTCATGTTGATTGGGTCACCGTTTTCATCAAGCATATTAGCTTGTGATGCAGCGCCGTAAAGTGTGCCCATTGTGTCGAACATATCAACGAGGCAGAATGTAATTGTAAGTGCAATTACAGAGAAGAGTGTTCCCCAAGTAAATTGTCCGCCGGTTGTAAAGAGTGTCTTAAAGCCCTCAAATGCGCCAAACAAGCCTTCTTTTCCAAAATGGTAGAATGAGCTACCAATGCTTGTGAAGCTGAAGCTTGGAAGCGTCCAAGTTGCAATGTAGTAAAGAACTGTTGAACCAAGAATTGAAATGATTACAGAGCCCTTAACCTTGAATTTAGAAAGCACGCCCATAATAATTAGGCCAAGTATTGCAATTAATATAGGAGCAATTGCCTTCCAGCCCTCAAATGGAGTTGCGGCATTTTTCCATGCACCATGGAAATCAAAGAATTGTACAAGTGTGTACTGGTTTGGTTGAATGATACCAACGTTTTGGAAGCCGAGGAATGCAATGAATAGACCAATACCAGCTGGAATAGCCTTCTTTAGGTTGTCTGGTAGTGATTTTGCAATCATTGTTCTAAGTCCAGTGAATGAAAGAATCATAAAGAGTAAGCCTGAAAGAAGAATTACAGATAGACCCTCTTTATAGCCCTTGATTACGTCTGTTGTGCCGTCCTCCTTTAATAATTCAGGAAGAATGAATGATACGAAGAAGAATGAGTTAAGACCCATGCCGCATGCCTGCGCAAAAGGCATCTTTGCATAGAATGCATAGAGAAGAGTACCAACTACCGCTGCAAGAATTGATGCAACGTAAACCGAATACCAAATGATTTTTAGGTCGCCCGAAAGCTTGTCAAACGAATCACCCGCTATTTGGTTTGGGTTGGTCACAACTATGTACGCCATAGCGAAGAATGTTGTAAGACCTGCAATAATTTCTGTCTTTACGTTAGAGCCACGCTCGCTGATTTTGAAAAAACGGTCAAACTTGCTAACCTTTTTCTCTTGAACAGCTTCAACTTTAACATCTGTTTTTTTACTCATGAAAAAATCCTTTCCGTCGGCAATAAATTTTTAGTATACCGACCTTTAATCATATTTTATCACAAAACAATCACATTTTCAACATTTTTTACCTATATTTGATACAAAAATATTCATTTCTCGTACACCCTTTACTTTTTTCGCTTCATTTATTATATTATCTTGCTTGTTTTCGTCCATTTTTAAAAACGCCTGCAAAGCAGGCGCATTGTGAGAAAGCGCCATTTGAAAGGTAATCGGCATTTGGTTATTTTGTTCCATTTTGTCCACCCTGTGTATGAATTTAATACTATTTTTATCATATGCAAGGATTAATATAAGTGGTAAAAATTTCACCTCTTGACAAAAATGAAAAAATTTATTATAATACTATCGAACTAAGTTGGATGGTCGCGCATTGTCACGCCGAAAGGTAGCAGTGTGAGGAAAGTCCGTGCTTCACAGGGCAGGATAGCTGATAACGTCAGCCAGAGGCGACTCTCGGGAAAGTGCAACAGAAAATTACCGCCCTTGGCTTATAGCTAATGGTAAGGATGAAAACGCGAGGTAAGAGCTCACGATATTCTATGGTAACATAGAGTAGGTGTAAACCCTATCTGAAGCAACACCGTGTATGGAAATTTTATTTGCCCGATAAGGCTTTTGCCGTTTCCATGGGTGGCACGCATTATTGCGGAGCCTTGTGGTGACACAAGGCAAAGATAGATGACCGTCGAATACAGAACACGGCTTATAGATTTAGTTCACTTAATATGGAAAAACCGAGCCTAAAGCTTGGTTTTTTCTTTTGAAAATTTCTCCCGTGTTCTTCGAACAACCGCACGCAAGCATAGTCGATTGTCTTCGTCTATCCAAGCGACAGACTTGCCACTCTCCTTGCCTTGCGCGAATTTCTTCGGCAAAAACAATACTCAATTGTTTTGCTCTTGAAAAACCGCACGCAAGCATAGTCGATTGTCTTCGTCTGTCCAAGCGACAGACTTGCCACTCTCCTTGCCTTACGTGAATTTCTTCGGCAAAAACAATACTCAATTGTTTTTGCTCTCGAAATCAGCTTATAGATTTAGTTCACTTAATATGGAAAAACCGAGCCTAAAGCTTGGTGCTTTTCTTGTAATTGGTTTTTTCGTGTTCTTCGAACAACCGCACGCAAGCATAGCATTTTTGCACGATAAAACTAAAAAACGGACACAGGGGTGTCCGTTTTTTGATTATTCCTCGTTTGGGTTATATTCCAAGATGGCTTTAAGCAACGCGATTTCCTTGTCAAGATTCTTGTTCATTTTCATATCGCGCTCACAAATGCAAATGAGTGTGTCCTTTGGCAAGATAGAGGCAAGCTCTGGATGCGATTTTGCAAAAGCGGTTGCGTGAAAATAAACAGCACGCCCCTCGTAGGTAATAGAGGAGTAGTCGCCCTCAACCAAATCACTGATTTTATAAAATCCAGTTGACATTTCCTCAAAAACAGCCTTATCAAGAAGCATAAAGTTAAATTGACCAGAAATAACTAAATAGTTTATTTGCTCAAGCGCCTCGTTGTTTGCAGTTTGCTGTTGCACGCTTGGCACAACGCCACCATTGTATTCAACCTGCTGGTCGAAGCTACGATATAGGTTGTTTGTCCATTTGATGTCGGTTTTCCCATCCTTGTCGTAGTCAGGCACAACATCGGAAAATGCTTTATTTAATGTTTCAAGCTGACTGCTGGATAGCTCTCGTGGACCGTTGTAAGCAATACTGATGTCGGTTTTTTCCTTGATAGCGCACGTAAAAATAAGTCCACCAATAACTAAAAGGAAAAATACCGAAAGTATAATCACCCATTTGCGCTTGTACCATAGGTTTTTAAAAAAGTTGCCCTTGGTAATTTCGGCGGTAGAGTCGTGAATTTTACTATCGTTTTCGATGCCAAGCAAGCGCATACGTCTTGCTGCAACAGACTCACGCTCCTCGTCGTCACCATCCTCCTCATCCATACTGATGGGATATCTCGTTTCTTGCTTTGTTTTCTCAAAAGAAGGCTCTGACACTTGGCTTTGCTCGCTTTCGCTTGGCAAAACGGTATCTTTTTCGTTTTGATTTTCGTCCATATTACCCCTCCTTCTTTTTTAATTATTATATCACTAACTAAAACTAAAGTCAATTATCATTGACACTAAATATTAAATATGTTAAAATAATATAAGAGCGCCCTTTGGAGGCGTATAATTAAACTAAAAAAGATGGTACAAAATATGAAAGAGCTACTTTGTCCTGCTGGAAATTTTGAAAAAATGAAGGCAGCTATTCTATATGGTGCAGATGCGGTTTATTTGGCTTCTGATATGTTTGGCATGCGTGCGGCAGCCGACAATTTCACGCTTGAGGAGCTTGAGGAAGCTACCAAATACGCACACTCCCACGGGGTAAAGCTATATGTGACGGTAAATACTATGCCTCACACAAACGAATATGAAAGACTAAAAAAATACCTTTTGGAGTATGATAGAATAGGGGTTGACGCCCTTATAATTTCCGACCTTGGCGTTTTTATGCTTGCAAGAGAGACAATTCCAAATATGGAAATTCATATTTCTACACAGGCAAGCATTGTTTCAGCCGCTGCAGCTACTGCTTGGCACAAAATGGGCGCAAAGCGTGTTGTTTTGGCAAGGGAGCTATCTCTTGATGAGATAAATGAAATTAGAAGAAACACCCCAAAGGAATTAGAGCTTGAGTGCTTTATTCACGGCTCAATGTGCATATCATATAGTGGCAGGTGTCTGCTTTCCAACTACTACACGGGCAGGGATGCGAACCGTGGCGCATGCGCACAGCCATGCAGATGGAGCTATAAAAATGCATCCCCAATTGAATTTGCCGAGGAAAAGCGCCTCCTTGACAAGCTTAACATTGAGGAATATAAGGAGGGCTCGTTTGTGATGTCCTCTAAGGATATGTGTATGATTGAGCATATTGACAGCCTCATGGAAAGCGGTATAGATAGCTTTAAAATTGAAGGCCGTATGAAGAGTGCATACTATACAGCAATCTGCGCCAATACCTACAAAATGGCTATGAATGAATATTTAAGGTCTCCATCTGAATATAAATATAATCCACTCTGGCTAAGAGAGCTTGAAAGCGTTAGCCACCGTGAATACGCAACAGGCTTTTATTTTGACAACCCTATGAATAACCCACAGGTTGTAACGCAAAATGGATACCTTCGCGAAAAGGCATATTTGTGTGTTGCAACTGGAAAAGGTGACGGGGAGTATCTGTATTTCACCCAAAGAAACAAAATAAAAGAGGGGGACGTGTGCGAAATTATCACCCCTGGTAAGGTTGGCAGAAAATTTGTAGCCACCGATTTAAGGCTTCCAAATGGTGAAAAAATAGACTCGGCACCACACCCATCAATGGAGTTTAAGATGAGGGTTCCGTTTGAGGTAAAAGAGGGAGATATCGTACGCTCAAGCGAGGAATAATTTTTGAAAGGAGCAAAATATGCTTTTCGTTGAAATTTGCAAGGCAATATTTATAGGAGTTATTCAAGGAATAACCGAATGGCTTCCTGTCTCAAGCACGGGACACATGATAATTGCCAACGAATTTGTTAAGCTGAATATTAGCGATGGCGCGTGGGAAATTTTCGAGGTTGTAACACAGCTTGGCTCGATTTTGGCAGTAATTATTTTGTTCTTTGACAAATTAAACCCATTTAAAAAAAACAAGGGCGGAATAGGCATAGGCGTGAAAAAAGAAACCGTTTCCCTTTGGATAAAGGTTATAATTGCAGTTATACCGGCTGGTGTGCTTGGCGTATTGCTTGATGATTTTCTTGATGCGCATTTTTATAATTTCATAACCGTGGCGATTGCTCTAATCGTTTATGGAATATTATTTATTGTTATCGAAAAAATAAATAAAAAAAGAAAATTCAAGTATAACGACATTGGAGGCATAAACAAAAGAACCTCGTTTGAGATTGGTTGCTTTCAGGTGCTTTCGTTAATACCTGGCACCTCACGCTCAGGCTCGACAATTCTTGGCGCTTCAGTTTTGGGCGTGTCAAGACCCGTTGCTGCTGAATTTTCATTCTTCCTTGCAATTCCAGTAATGGCAGGTGCAACCCTACTTAAGGTGGCAAAGGCGTTTTTGATAGATGATATAAGCTTAAATGCACAGGAGATTTTAATCATCTTTGTTGGTACGCTAACTGCATTTTTGGTGTCGCTTGCGGTGATAAAGCTACTTATGGATTTTGTAAAAAAGCATACCTTTAGCGCATTTGGCTGGTACAGAATTGCCTTTGGCATTATCTTGCTCGCGTATTATTTTATATTTAAATAAAAAAACTATTGATAATTAAAATAGTTTGTGATATAATACAAGCGAAAAATTTTAATACTAAATTTTTCCACTAATTTCGTTAAAATTTATATACAGGAGAAATAAAAAATGACCTACAACAAGAAAACTATTGAAGACGTTAACGTTGAAGGAAAAAGAGTCCTCGTTAGATGTGACTTTAACGTTCCACTCAAGGACGGCGTTATCACAAGTGACAAAAGAATTATAGGCGCACTTCCTACAATTAAGTACCTTCTTGATAAGGGTGCTAAGGTTGTACTTTGCTCACATATGGGCAAGCCACACAGCATCTTAACAGAGGGCTTTGGCCTTAATAAGAAGGAAAAGAAAAAGGTTGAGGAGCTTCCTGAAAATGAAAGAGCAGCTGCAACAGCTGAGCTTTTAAAGAAGGCTCTTGGCGATAAGCAAAAGTTCACACTTAAGCCAGTAGCTGACAGACTTAATGAGCTTCTTGGTGGCGTAGTTACATTTGCTGAGGACATCGTTGGAGAGGATGCAAAATCAAAGGTTGCAGCACTTGAGTGTGGCAAGGCAGTTCTTCTTGAAAACGTTCGTTTTGACGCAAGAGAAACAAAGAACAACCCAGAATTCGCGAAGGAACTTAGCGAGTACGCTGACATTTACGTAAACGATGCATTCGGTACAGCTCACCGTGCACATGCTACAACAGCTGGCGTTGCTGATTATCTCCCTGCAGTATGTGGTTACCTAATTCAAAAGGAAATCGGCATTATGGGTAAGGCATTGGCTGATCCAAAGCGTCCATTCGTTGCTATTTTAGGTGGTGCTAAGGTTTCAGACAAGATTGGCGTTATAAACAACCTCATTGAAAAGGTTGACACACTTATCATCGGTGGCGGTATGGCTTACACCTTCTTTAAGGCACTTGGTTATAGCGTAGGCACATCACTTTGCGAGGACGACAAGGTTGAGCTTGCAAAGGAAATGATGGCTAAGGCTGAATCTAAGGGCGTTAAGTTCTTAATCCCAGTTGACAACAAGCTTGGTAAGGAATACAACGAGAATACAGAATCAATGTTCTGCAACTCAAACGATATTCCTGATGGCTGGATGGGCCTTGACATTGGTCCTAAGACACAAGAGCTCTTTGCAAACGCAATTAAGGGCGCTGGTACAGTTGTATGGAATGGTCCTATGGGCGTTTCAGAGTGGAAGAACTTTGCAGCAGGAACTGAATGTGTTGCAAACGCAGTTGCAGAAAGTGGCGCTATCTCCATTATCGGTGGCGGTGACTCAGCAGCAGCAGTTGAAAAGCTTGGCTTTGCAGACAAGATGACACACATCTCAACAGGTGGTGGTGCTTCACTTGAATTCCTCGAAGGTCTTGAGCTTCCAGGCATTGCATGCCTCCAAGATAAATAATTATGGTAATTAGCCAAACGCTCAAAAAGCGTTTGGCTTTTGCCGATAAATGGCTATAAAGTCAATGAATACAAGGGTTCAAAGCCTTTTTTGAAAAAAGAAAACCACCCTTGAAATTATTACACTTATAACATTTGAACATTTGTTCATATGAATGAATATGAAAATATAGGAGAAAAACAATGAGAAGAAAAGTAATTGCAGGTAACTGGAAAATGAATATGACACCATCACAAGCTAAGGCTCTTATTGAGGAGACAAAGCCACTTGTTGCTGGTAAGGACAATTGCGATATTATTTTCTGCGTACCATTTGTAGATATCTATGCAGCACAAGAGGCAGCTAAGGGCTCAAACATTAAAATTGGTGCTGAAAACGTACACTTTGAGGAAAAGGGCGCTTACACAGGTGAAATTTCTGCAAGCATGCTCAAGGAGTGTGGAATTGAATACGTAATCGTTGGTCACAGCGAAAGACGTCAATACTTTGGCGAAACCGACCAAACAGTTAACCTTCGTACAAAGGCAGCAATCAACGCTGGCATGAAGGTTCTTCTTTGCCTTGGTGAGGTTAAGGATGAAAGACTTGACGGAATTACAAACGAGGTTGTTGCAATGCAAACAAAGCTCGCGCTTAAGGACATCACAAAGGAACAGCTTTCACAGGTTATCATTGCATATGAGCCAGTTTGGGCTATCGGAACAGGCTTGACAGCAACACCAGAGCAAGCAGACGAAACCTGCGGAGTTATTCGCGAGACAATCAAGTCTCTTTATGGAAATGATGCAGCTGAGGAAATCATTATCCAATATGGTGGTTCAATGAATGCCGGTAACGCAGCTGAGCTTCTTGCAAAGGAAAACGTTGACGGTGGTCTTATCGGCGGCGCATCCTTGAAGGCGAAGGACTTCTCAATTATCGTTGAGGCAGCTCAATAATTTCTAATACTTTTTGCGCACACCCAAGGTGGTGTGCGCTTTTTTTAATAGTAAATTTTGACTGAAAAAGGGCTGGAAAGCGCAAAAACTTGTTGATAATGCACAAATTTGGGCATATTGCCATATTGACAAAGCTATAATATAGTGTTATAATTAATGTGTGAAAATTTATTTTCTTTTATATATATTTTAAGTTGAGGTGCTTTTTATGCTAAAGGCAAGAGGAAAAATAATATTAACCCTTATGCTCGCTTTAATTGTAGGCGTGCTTTTTGCAGTGACGGCTTTTGCGATTGAGGGGGCAGATATAAGAATTCAATTTTATGACAGCAACGGAAACAACGTTGACGGCTCAATTACAACTAACGGCATTGTTAAGGGCGTAATTGACATAAAGGGTGGACAGTCGGTTAAGCTTCCAACCAAAAACGTTGCAGCTGGCAAATCCTACAACTGGCGTAGTGAGGATGGTCGCGCTTGGGAGGGTGGCACAACCGTTGTCTTTTACGAAAGCACTAAGCTTTACCCAGTAGAGGCTTTTGATATTTCCACAGCTGAGGAAATGTATACACATATGCCAAATGGCGCAAAGGTAAGACTTCTAAACGATATATATCTTGATAAAAAACCTAATTTCCCATGGCCAGGCTCTTGTACTGTTCTTATGAATGGTAAAACACTTGAAATTAATTCGTCACTTGGCGATGCTTGGGGTGGACAACGCGCAGGAACATATTTTTATGGTACAGGAACCATTAAATACGCTGGTTCTGGCACATTTATGAACCTACAAGGACATGGCTGGGGTGGTGACAACTGTCGTTTGTTCGTTGGAGCTGGTGTTACACTTGATGCACCAAATGCAACTCTTGGCCGTGATGGTGATGGCTCATACGTTCAAGGCTATCCTTGGATTCAAATTTTCGGTATAGTAAACTGTAAAACAGTTTTAAATATGCAAAATGCAGGCAACAGAAACCCACGTATTGAGGTTTATGATGGTGCACAGCTTAGAGTTAGTGACGTGCTTATTAAGCACTCAACCCCTGGTAATACAGTGCGCGTAAACATTCTTGGTGGAAACATTAAGACAACAGGCTCAACAAGCTTCTTTGCTGACGGGTCTGCGGTTTTCACAATCACTGGTGGTTCATTCGAGTTTGCATCATCAGGTGATTATGCAATTCTTAATGAGACTATTGCCGCAACTGCTGACACAAGACTAATTACAATCGACTTAAAATCCAGTAATGGAAAAACTTATAAAACAGTAATAAGCACCGCAACGTGCGCGCATGAATATGAGTTAAATACAACCTATCAGGCAAGCTGTCAAAGCTGTGCGAAGGACGCATTCGTTTGTAAAAAGTGCGAAACAGTAATTCACATCGCATATGGCGAAAAGGGCGACCATAGCTATTCGGAAACGCCAATTGCACATCTTGACCCAACGAAGACAACCGTGGGTTGGGATAAGTATATGTGTAGTGGCTGCTCAAGCATCAAGCTAAGCTATATTTACTATGACCCAAAAAATGATAAGGTAGTAGTAATTGTAAACACAGGGTCGGGCGAAAAGAGTGTTGAAGCGATCGTTAAGGATGTATTTATAGTTGACTCTAACTACACAATTACTGGCGTTAAGGCGTTTGGCGATTATAGCCTTACTGATATAGTTGGTATTACGATACCAGTAGGTATTGCAAATGTTAATATTACTACCAATAATACAAATGCAAGTGTAAAACAAATTACATTCGGCACAGGCTTGGTTGGTACAGTTACAAGCCTAAAGGGCTTGACCTCACTTGAAAGAATCGTTATTGAAAACGTTGCTGACCTTGAGTTTAAGAGGGAATGTGCACCAAAGACCGTGAAGTCAATTAAATCCGATATTTCTGGTGCAAACGTTGAATACGCAGAGGGTGCATTCTTAGGATATACAAATCTAACGGAAATGACATTCTCCTCAGGCTCAACATATGTATTTGGAAAGCAATCATTCAAAGAGTCAGGAGTTAAATCACTTAACTTTGTTGACAACTGTAAGGTTGACTTTAAGGGAGAGCAAGCGTTTTATGCCTCAAAGCTTGAATACCTTTATGTTGGCAAGGGCATTACAACACTTGCAAATAAGCCATTTGACTGCACATATTATCTCCAGACCATTATATTAATGGACGTTACAAAGCTTTCAACCGACTATACATTCTGCTGCATGAATAAAGGCGCAAAAGCTCCGGTTGTATATCACCACGCATCATCACTTGAGCTTGGTGGAAATACATTCTACCAAAGCCATGGTATTACAATTTATACAACAGCTCCTATTACACAAGGCTTCAACTCATGTAATTCATACACAATCCACTATGGTATTACGCACGCGTATGATAGAGTTGAAAAGGAGCCAACCTGTACAGAGGAGGGAAGCGTAACCTATATTACAACCTGTCCATGTGGTGAAAATGAAGGTACATCACATAAGGTATTTAAAAACAATGTTACATCAAGCTCAAATTATACAATTGAGGACTACACAAACAAGATTAAGGAAAAGCTTCCACATGACTTTTCAACTGTTGGAAACATTGCATATGTAAATGGCTATACACGACAGGGCTACTATGCGTATAAATGCGATATGTGTAAGGGCGTAATTCCTGAGGATTCTCCATCCTGTCCACCACTTATTACAGCAGTCGGCTATTCCGTTTATGGAAAGACCTCTTCAATGAGCGTTAAGTACATAGTTAATAGCGACGCGCTTGCTATGTACGAGAAGGCGCTTGGAAAGAAGATACAATACGGCTCAGTGGTTGCAATAAAGGAATTACTAAATGGAAAAACACCTCTTGACGAAAATGGAAATGCAAGAAGTGGTGTAATTAAGGTTAACACCTCAAATCAAGGCTACACCTCAAACTCAATTAAGCTTACTAACATTCAAGATGCAAGCAAGAACGTAAGCTACGTAATGAGCTTATACATAATTGCAGACGGGGAGATTACGTACATTCAGGACACTGAAAACGTTAAAAACCCAAGTGGCGTAACCTATCGAGAGGTTAACGAGCTAAACGAGTATTACGAGTCGATTCAAGTTGTGGCATTACCTGTTACAAGCGATGACGAATAATTAAAAATAAAAGAGCTCTTTTATAGGGCTCTTTTCTTTTTTGCATAAAAAAAGTTTTTTTTGGAAGAATAGACATAAAAAGCACTACTGGAGGTAAATATGAAAGAGCTGAAATTTAAAATTTTAGACAAGGTTGGCTTGCACGCGCGCCCGGCAGGCGCAATTTCAGCAGGGGCTAAATGCTTTAAATGTAACATAGAGGTTGAGTGCGAGGGCAAGATGGCAGATGCAAAGCGCCTTTTGTCGCTAATGTCATTGGGAGCAACAAGTGGCAAGGTTTTGACCTTTAAATTTGATGGTGAGGATGAGGACAAGGCATACTTGGCAATAGAAATGATATTAAACGAAAAGCTGGGGAAATAATGGAAAAATCGTACAAGGGTCAAAGGATTTTTACAGGAATAGGCATCACAAGCAAAAAGGCAAGCGGACGACTAAGGCTTATTTCTACAAATGAGGGCGTGGTTCAAAATAAAGGCACAAGTCTTAATAAGGATGACGAAAAAAAGCGCTTTTTAGATGCCGTAAAAAGAACAATAGAGCGCACAAACGAGATAGCCAAGCGCGCCAAGGAGAGCTTAGGAGAAAGTGAGGCGCAAATTTTTGAAATTCACGCAATGCTTCTTGATGACGAGGACTTTATAGGCTCTGCGCTTGGCGAAATTTCCAAGGGCAAAAGCGCAGAGGAGGCAGTGACGTCAAGCGCCCAAAAATACACAAGCATTTTGCGTGCAATAGGTGATGAATATCTTTCAGCACGCGCATCAGATATAAAGGATATTTGTAGTGGAATTATCGACACTCTAAGCGCCAAAACCGAAAAAGGTGACAGCGAGGAGGAGCCTTATATTTTGGTCGCTCGTGACTTGACTCCATCACAAACTGTAAAGCTTGATAAATCAAAAATACTTGGCTTTGTTACCTATGAGGGCACGCCCTCATCTCACACGTCAATTCTTGCACGCGCAATGGGCATTCCTGCAATTGTCGGCGTAGGTGAATTGCCAAATAGCATAATCGGCACCGAGGCGCTTCTTGACGCGAAAAGAGGAAGGCTTATAGCTTGCCCAAGTGATGAGGAAAGAGAAAGGTTTTTGGCTGAATATCGCTACGAAAGCAAAATTGCAAGCGAGCATGAAAGATATATGCGCTCACTTATAAGCACACCTGCAGTAACAAGAAGTGGGCACAGGGTTTTAATATACGCAAATGTAGGAAACGAGGGGGAGGTTGACGGTGCGCTATTAAATGGTGCTGAGGGAATAGGACTTTTAAGAAGTGAGTTTATGTATTTTGAAAGAGATACCTACCCAAGTGAGACAGAGCTTTTTTCATCATATAAAAGAATTGCTGAAAAGATGCAGGGCAAGCGAGTAATAATAAGAACTCTTGACGTAGGCGCAGACAAGCAAATACCATACTTTAATCTTGAAAAGGAGCAAAACCCTGCCCTTGGCTATCGAGGAATAAGAATTTGCCTTGATAGAAGAGAGCTTTTTAAAATACAGCTAAGGGCAATTTTGCGCGCCTCTCACTATGGTAAGGTGGGAATTATGATGCCTATGATTGCGACACTGGGTGAGCTAAAACGCGCAAAGGAGCTACTTTTTGAAGCGATGAAGGAGCTTGATAAGGAAAGCGTGATGTACGATGAAAAAATAGAAATAGGAATAATGATAGAAACCCCTGCCTCGGCAATTATCAGCGATAAGCTTGCAAAAGAGGTAAGCTTCTTTTCAGTCGGCACAAATGACTTAACGCAGTACACCTTAGCAGTTGACAGGCAAAACAGTCGTGTCTCGGGAATATGTGCCGACACCGAGGCAGTAATGCGCTTAATTAAAATGGCAACTGATAATATCCACGAGGTGGGTGGATGGATTGGCGTTTGTGGCGAGATGGCAGCAGACCTTTCCTTGACACAGGCGTTTGTTGATATAGGAGTAGATGAGCTGTCGGTTTCTGCGCCCTATCTTTTAGGCGTGCGTGGCAAGGTGACAGACTCAAAATAAAGGAGAAGATATGAAGGAAAAACAAAAAATTTTATCCCCCTGTGATGGCGAAATTATTCCACTTGAGGCAGTAAGCGACGAGGTGTTTTCCTCTGGGATTATGGGAGAGGGCTTTGCGGTTTTGCCAAGCTCAAAGCACTTTTTTGCCCCTGTTAGTGGCAAGGTGGAAAATGCATATAAAACAGGTCATGCATATTCAATAACAACCGAGGACGGCTTAGATGTTTTGGTTCATATAGGAATTGACACAGTTGAACTTGACGGTGAATTTTTTGATAAAAGAGTAAGTGCAGGCGACTATATAAAAAAGGGTCAAGCGCTTGCATATGCCGATATTAACAAAATCCTTGAAAAGGGCTTTGACCCAGTTTGCGTGGTTGTTGTTTCAAACTCAGAAAGGCTTCATAGCGTTGAAATAAAAAGTGGCGAATGCTATGCAGGGGACGAAGCGCTTCTATATGAAATAAAATAAAAAAAGCGACCCCTGGGTCGCTTTTTTCTTATAATTAGTGGTTTTCAATCCATTCGTTAACTGCTGACTTAGCAATTCTTTTGATGTTTTCCTGTGGGTGAATTGATTCAACACCACCATTTTCATAAACGAAATAAAATCCGTCCTGTGTTTTGTATAGAGTCTCCTCATAGCCCTTTGGGTCACCAAACGTGCCACAAACAAA
Source organism: Clostridia bacterium (assembly GCA_017501545.1). GTDB lineage: Bacteria > Bacillota > Clostridia > Oscillospirales > CAG-272 > RGIG2000. The sequence goes on from JAFVWS010000004.1 coordinate 67,408, forward strand.
CTTCTTTACAATTTCACTTGCTTCTGTATCATAAGTCTTTTTGCAAATAACCTTTTCATAACTAAATCTCCTTTAATTTTTTTATCACAAAAATAATAACATAATGTAGGCTGTTTGTCAATACTTTTAAAGGGTGTAATTATAACCAAAAATTCGATAAATTTCTATTATAAATTTTCAATTACAAATTCAACCTCGGCGTTTACTCTGCCATCCTCGTGAATTGAGCGCATAAAGTATTTTCCATCAGTTTTTGCCATATAGAATTTCAAATTGTCACCAGGCTTGGCATCATTAATATATGAAATAGCAATGCTTTTTACAAGCTTGCCCTCTGGTGCTGGCAAGTAGTTGAAGAACATATCAGGATAGTTTGTATTGTTAATATGATGATTAATATCAGTGTCAGAATATCTGACTGTATATTCACCAACTAAGCTAAGCTTAAGCTCACTTGGAATACGCACCTTTGAGGGTGAATCAAGCTCAAGCTGTGGCTCTTGCTCAAAATTAGAAAAATCAACCTCGCTGATTTTAACAAGCTTCCTTTCGCTAACCGAAACAAGCGCCCAAACGCTGTTTGCCTCAGCCATTAGCTCCTCTCCCTTGAAAACCTGGAAAGAACGATAGGTTGTAAACCCACGTGAGCCAGTTGCCCAGGTGGAAACGCTAACCTCATCGTACGAGCAAATAGGGGAGTATATATTAATTCTTATGCTACTTAAAATAAGCGCCTTGTCTTGGTTTAATAGGTCTCTATATGATGGGCGCACGCCACTCATGTGAAGCATGCCTGTTTCCTGCATAAGCTTTAAAACACCAGATGCGCTAAGAATTTCATTTGAGTTTGTATCGTGAAATTTTACCTTGTATTTTTCAACCCACTTCATAATTTCCCTCGCAAATAATAATTAAAATAACAAAGCCATTTTAACATCTTTTATATAGTAAATCAAGATATTAGACAAAAAAAGACAAAAAATATGGCCCAAAAAACAAGATTGCATAAAATGTAAGTAAGAGGTTTAAACCTCTGTTTTTTGTCAATAATACTAACGAGAGAGAAATAATTGGGAGTGATAAATTTGAATATAAAACGAGGAGATATTTTCTATGCTGACTTAAGTCCCGTTGTCGGCTCAGAGCAAGGTGGGTTGCGTCCTGTTTTGATAGTTCAAAACGACGTTGGAAACAAGTATAGCCCAACAGTAATTGCCGCAGCGATAACAAGTAAAATGACAAAGGCAAGGCTACCTACCCATATCGGCGTTTTGGCAAAGGATGTAGGACTAAATAAGGACTCGGTAATCCTTTTAGAGCAAATAAGAACTCTTGATAAAACCCGTCTTAAGGAAAAAATGGGTCACCTTGACGAGGTTACAATGAATGAGGTTAACAGCGCAATAACGGTGTCCTTTGGTCTTGCAACGACAGACCAAGCACAGGGCACGTCAGGGGAGAATACTGCAATATAAAAGGGAGCAAAATTACTGCTCCCTTTCTTCTATTTTATTCTTTTCCTTGCGTGAAAACTTGTATTCAATAGAGGTACGGTCCTTTTTGTGTACAACTGAGGAGTCTGCTGTGTGCACTGCACCATCCTGCTCAGTAATAATTTTATCTCCATCCTCTTCGAGAACCGTAATTCCGTTTATGCGCATTTCAAGCGTTAGCGTGTCAGCACCAAGATGCACGCCATCCATTTCAACCTTGTAGTATTTATACTGATACTTTTCGCCAGAGTCAAGCAGGCTTGGCATTAGGTTGTATTCCGTTTTGCCCTCGGCAGTTTGCGCCACAAGGTAGAATTCAACGTCGTCATAGTCAACGCCAGGACAGCTTTCTTGTAGCTCCTCAACGTGAAGCTTGTTTATACGCACTCCAAACTGAATATAGCCATAGCCTGTTTTTTCGCCGTTTTCGCCAAGCTCCTCAATGTAAATAAGCTCAGTTACCTTAATAACGCCATTTTCAGAAAGGCCCTCAGTACCAACGGAGTGTGTGCGCACGTCGGTGTTATTATCATACGCCTCATAAAATGTGTCGGTAAGATATACGTCCTTATAAAGGTCGAAAATAGTAGAGCGATAAAGCTGAATGCTAAAGAAAATAACAAACGCAAGAAGCGCAGTAGCAAAAGCACCAGTTAGAATTTTTACAAAGATGCCAAGACCCTTGGATTTTTCTTCCATTTCGACCTCCACAATAATTAAATTTAGTCATAGCATACCGGGTCAAACTCAATTTGGCATACAGCGACCACACTAATTGTAGCACATATTTTTTGCGCGTGCAAGTTTTTTAAAAAAAATACTTGACAAAAGATATAAATTTCTTTATAATAATTAGGCAAACTGCAAAAAATGCAAGGGGAGGCTATTTTATGGTTCTTGATATAACCTCTTTAATCAATGGAAAAAGCTCAAAAATTGATTTTGAGTATGAAATTGATACAAAGGGACAAGATACAGATGTTCTCCCACCTAGTGATGTTTCTTTCACAGCACCTGTAAGGGTTAAGGGCTATGTTACTGACAATGCAGGATATATGGCGCTATCACTTACAGCCGAGATAGATTATACCTCGCGCTGTGCAAGATGTCTTGAGGATATTTTTGGCACATTTACCCTCAATTTCAATCGCACTGTGGCAACAAAAGGCACTCTACAGGATGAGGACAATGACGAATACGTTATTGTCAAAAACGGATTACTTGACATCGACCGTGAGTTAGTAGATGATTTACTCCTTGAGTTTCCCACCAAGCTTCTGTGTAAAGAGGAATGCGCAGGACTTTGTCCGAAATGCGGTAAAAACCTTAATTTCGGTGAGTGTGATTGCCCGAAGAAAAAAGAAATTGACCCAAGGCTTGCAATTTTACAAAAACTACTTGAAAATGATGAATCTATGTAGTATAATGTTACAGTAATAAAAGATTAACTATCTAAAAGGAGGCTATTAAAATGGCAGTACCAAAGAGAAAACAATCTCATGCACGCACAAATAAGAGAAGATCAAACAACAGCAAGCTTACAGCTCCTACAATGGTTAAATGCTCAAAGTGTGGCGAGTACAATCTTGCTCACCGCGTTTGCTCAGCTTGTGGCTACTATGCAGATAAGCAAATCGTAAACAAGGAAAATGCATAAATAAACTTGGGCTTACAAAATTGGTAAGCCCTTTGTTTTTAGGAGAATAAAATGAATTATACACCAAAGCATAAGGATGGTATTGTACGCGCCTTATATTGTGGACTTATTGCCCTTGCATTTATACTAATGTTAGTTAGGGCTGAGGGTACACAAAGGACCGTATTTACTTGCGTGGCAATGGGTACTCTTGTTGCGGGAGTATTTTTGCTAATGCGCTATGAGCTGACGACCTATTCCTATATTTTAAGCGCTAAGGAAAACGATTTTGACTTTTTCGTAAACAAGTCCTCAGGCAAGCGTGGAAGCTATGTTTGCTACTATTTAATGTCGGACGTAATTAAAATAGTTCCATACGAAAAGGACACAAAGGGAAAGCTTGAAAGGGAATACCAAAAAATCCTCTTCTTTAATTATACAAACAACCTCTTCGGTGCGAAAAAGCACGTTATTATTTTTAATAATAAGGGGAAATATGAGGGCGTTATAATTGAAGCCGACGAGGCATGCCTTGAATATCTACAAAACGCGCTTAACCTCGTGCGTGGAGTGAAGGGTGAGGAGCCAACTGAAATTATAGTAGAGGCAACAAATGAAGAAAAATAAAGCTGTCGCCAAGCGCGACAGCTTTTTCTTATTTTTTAAATAGTGTATTTTCTGTTGCCTCACCAAAGCGCTCCTTAATAAACTTAAGCGCCTCCTCAAAGATTAGCTTATCGTTGTCAAAGGTGTGGTCGTATGGGAATTCATCCTCGAAGAACCAGTGAAAGGACGAGATTTCCTCCGCCTGAGGAACAACGTAGGCACGTGTTGTTAGGGCAGTGAAGTAAACAACCTTTTTCTCGGTGTTCTTCTTTTTACCAATTAGATAAATTGATTCCATACGGAAGCCGTTTTCGATTTTAACGTCAATTCCGGTTTCCTCCTTGGTTTCTCTTATCGCGGTTTGGTATTCATTTTCACCAGCCTCAACATGACCCTTAGGGAAGGACCAAAAGTCTGTATATTTATTTTTGATTAAAAGCACGGCATATTTTCCTCTTGCCTTGCGAAAGACAACAGTGCCACATGATTTTTCGTATCTCACAGACGTTTCAACCCCTTTCCTTTGAAAATATACATAGATTTTAATACTAAATTAAGATAAAGTCAAGAATTTTACTTAAAATAGTCAATATTAATTTCGGACTCCTCGCTTTTCTTTGTTTTTAATAGCAATGAAATTCCAACTAAAGCAATTAACATAACAGTTAAAACAATTCCACTCTCAAAGCCATAAACGTCACTGCCACTAACAATTTGCACGTTGTTGTAAGTGGTCTTAAAGAGTGATGGCATAGTGAGATAGTAAGCAGGCGCGCCTAAAATGCAAGCACTGCCAAAGCCCCAGACAAGCTTAATAGCAAATGAGCCCCAAATGCTACCACGCTTGAAAACGAAAATTCCAAGGAAAATTCCAAATAAGAATGTGTTTAAAAAGCTTACTAAATTAAATACCGTTGAAAGATTAAACAGTGCAAATACAAGTGAGCTTATAATAATGGCACTAAATGGACGCACGTCTCTTGCAAGTGAGGTCATAAAGTAGCCACGTACTAAAAGCTCCTCACCGAGTGAGGCAACCATAAAGCCCACGAAATAGATTAGAATAATAGGTGAAAAGCCCTTGAATTCAAAGCTCATTGAGCCAACTAAGAGGTTTACAAGGAAGGCTAATGCAACCATCACTCCACCAATTCCAAGTCCAAGTAAAATTTCAAGTGCCACACCCTTTTTTCTTATGCCCATTGAGAAAATAGAGCGTTTTTCAAGCTTCATTGAGAAAATAATAGGTGCTACTATAAAAAATGCCTTAGAAAAGAGCGTAAGCAGTGAAATCCACCAAGGTAGAGAGTCAAGGGACATTTCTGTAATCGCATTTAATAATTCCTCTGTGGAAATTACCTCTCCCTCAATAGAATTAATTGCCATATATACTATCGGCATATTTGTTAAAAGGTTAGAGGCAAGGGTTGCAATAGAGAAGACAAGGAAAAAGCATAAAATACTTCTTCCAAGCATCGTTGGCTTGTGGTTGAACGCTGCCTCGTCAACCATTTTCGTTCGTTTTATATTAAAAATTTTGTTCATTCTTTTTTACCCGACATATATTTTTCCGCCTTAAGGATTGCAATTTGAGTTTTTGAATCCTTAATTTCGCCACTCATTACCATACCTACAAGTTTGCTAAGTGGAATTTTCTCGCTTACTAAAAACTCATCACTGTCGGGGTGTGCGTCCTTAAACGTCAAATCAGTTGCGAGATAAAGCTGGATTTTTTCATCAAAAATAGCAACGGTTGTATATATTTCACCGATATGCTCGATTTTTCCAGCAACAGCGCCACTTTCCTCCTCAAGCTCACGCTTAACAGCCTCAAGTGGGTCCTCGCCAGGCTCTAATTTTCCTGCCGGCACCTCAAGAAGCACCTCGGAAAATGGGTATCTGAATTGCCTTACCATAACAACCTCACCCTCGTTTGTCAAGGGCACAACGCAAACAGCACCAGGGTGGCGCACAATTTCACGTGTGGCGCGCTTTCCGTCTGGCAATTCTACCTCGTCAACGAAAAGCTTAACTATTTTTCCATCAAATATTTGCTTTGAACTTATTTTCTTTTCAAAAAGCTCCATTATTTCTCCCTTTCAAAGGTTAATATAATAATACTTTCATCCTCGTTTTGTCCAGTAAGAGTCAAGGTGTCGCCCTCAATCTTGTAGGTCATTACAGTGACCTCCTCCTTGAAGCCGTCAACAAACTCACCACCAAAGGCAATCTTGTCACCCTTTATCGCGTATTCCATTGTGTATGTGTCGGTAAGACCCTCAACAAGCAGAGTGTAGCCTGATTTAAAGGTGAAAACCTCACCCTCATAGTCCTTACTCACCCAAGAGCCAACTATGTCAGAGTTTGACTTGTTCCAGTCAAGATTATATGGCACAAGCTCCATTTCATTTGTCTCAGAGTCATAAACCTGCGCAATAACAAGAGTGGAATCCTTATTTATTGAAAATTTGTTTCTATCAACGTAGCCGTCGTTACCCCACTCAACAACCAAGGTGTTATCGCCCTCAACCCTGTAGGATGCGATAAGCTCCTGCATTTTTATACCAAAGGTATAAGAGCTCAGAGTTATTTTATCCTTGGTAAAGGTGTAGGTTTGGTAATATTCATCGTTTTGGTCGCTTTCCTGCCATGTGCCGATAAGTGAGGTGCCGTCGTAAACGTAATCATCCTCATATTTTGATTTTTCCTCACCACAGGAAACAAGGAAAATAGACAAAAACGCAACTGTTAAAATAACAGCAAAAACCTTTTTCATTTAAAGCTCCAATTTATCTAAATTTTCGGGGGAAATGTCATATCCCTCCATAAAAATATCGTTGCCGTCGTATGAGAAAACAACCATGTGGCAGTTGTGCAAAACCCTTGCTGAGTCATCAACCCCTGGCGCTTTTTTAGTAACCGCGGAGAAAACCCCAGTTGCTGAGCCGTGGGAGATTGCAAGCACACATTCGTTATTTTGCGCGTTTTCCTTTACAAACTCGGCAATTCTTAAATAAACGTCCTCAACTCTTTCAAGCCCCTTTATAGAGTCGTCGTTACCAGTTATAAATGGAGAGTTAAAATCGTACGGCTTGCCCGAAAGCTCACCAAAATCGCGCTCTATTAGCCTTTGGTCGGTTGATAAATCCTCGCAACCAACCGCCTCGGCAATAATTTTGCCAGTAACGTAGGCACGAGAGAGAGGGCTGGTAATTATCTTAGCAAATTTAATACCACTTTTATCTAAAGCCTTTTTTAATGAGGAAGCTGCCCACGTTGCTTGCTCAATGCCTGCTTCGTTAAGTGGAATTTCATCGCGCCCTTGCATCAGCTTTTTAACGTTCCAGTCAGTCTGACCGTGGCGCATAAAAAATACGTATCCCTTGTTTTTCAAAATAACACCTTCGTTTTATTATTTAGTACCGGTTGAGCCAAATCCACCTGCGCCACGTACCGTCTCAGAAAGCTCATCAACTACGTCAAATTCTGCAGTAATATATGGCGCAATTACCATTTGTGCAATTCTTTCGCCCTTGGAAATTGACTGCTCAATTTTTGAGTGGTTGTGTAGTGCCACCATAATTTCACCACGATAGTCGCAGTCAACAACGCCAACCTTATTTGCAGGGGCAAGTCCACGCTTGGAGGCAAGTCCGCTTCTTGCATAAATAAAAGCAGCGTAGCCAATAGGCAATTCAATAGCTATGCCAGTCTTAATTAGCTTGGTTTCATTTGGCAAAATCACTACGTCCTCGTCGATGCAGGCGTAAAGGTCAGCACCTGCCGCGTATTCAGAGCCGTAGGTAGGTATGATAGCATTTTCATTTAGCTTTTTAATGTTTACCCTCATATTATCTCCTTAAGGTCTTAAGATAAGACTTTTGATTTTCTGAAATTCGATAGCTCTCGCGCGCCTTTTGTATAGATTTATTATGCACCCATTTGTCAAGCACACCACTCTCTAAAAGCGAAACGGACTTATCATATTCCTTTATTAGCATAAAGGAAATTAGCCACGCAAGCGCCATATTTATATAGTATTCGTCGCTTTTTGTCTTAACGCAAATTTCTAAAAGCGTATCAATATATTCATCAGTAATATAGTAGTTAAGCAGGCACACAAGCCCAAAGCGAATAGTGTATGCTTCACCCTCAAGCAAAGAAATAACTAAAGGAAACAAGATGTCCTTATCCCTAAAAAGATATTTTAGGTGCGAGGCTAAGCCGTCACACACAGCCCAGTTGTCAACGTATGGCAAAAAAGCAACAACTCTTTCCCAAATTTCCTCCCTTGAAAGGCGCAAATTGCCAAGCATAAATGCGTGAACAATATTTTCGTCATAGTAGGAGTGGGGCAGGGCTAAAAGAAACTTTTCCCCTTGGCTTGTCCCAGTATATTTTTTCGCAATTGCCTGCGCACAGGGTGAGCGCACGCCAAGTATAGTCCCCTCGTCTATTGTAGGAATAAGCTTTTTGTGAAATTCCTTATACGCAGGGTCACTGTTTTCTAAAAGTTCATTTAAAATATTACTCATATCTTATATTATAACAAATTTTAATACTCATTTCAATAATAATAAGAAAAAAGCTAAGTAATTGAAAAGTTAACAAGATTTATATCATTTGCTACAATAAAATTAGAGGAAAAGCAATAAAAAATATAAGGCAGTGGACGTTGGTGTGTCCTAACGTCACATTAGCAAAACAAAATGCCACAATGGGCGTACCCCATTGTGGCATAAGCTTTTTTAATATACCTTCTTGTAAAGCTCAAGAATGTCTTCTTCTGTGATAGGCTGTGGATTGCCACCTGTGCAAACGTCATTGAATGCGTCGTTTGCAAGCTGTGGAAGTGCTTCATAAGGAATGCCGATTTCACGAAGTGTTTGTGGGATGCTAAGGTCAATAGAAAGCTGTTTTACAGCCTCAACAGCAGCTACTGCTGCCTCCTCGTCTGTCATACCGGTTGTATCAACGCCCATAGCTCTTGCAATTCTGCCATACTTAACAATTGAAGAAGGCATATTGAATTCCATTACTATTGGGAGAAGAAGTGCATTTGCAACACCGTGAGGAATATCATATCTTGCACCAAGTGGGTGTGCCATTGAGTGTACACAGCCAAGACCAACGTTTGAGAAAGCCATACCTGCAACGTATTGACCAAGTGCCATTTGCTCTCTTGCCTTCATATTTGAGCCGTCAAAGGTAGCATCTCTTAGGTTATCAGCAATAATCTTAATAGCGTTGATTTCAAGAATGTTTGAAAGGTGCCAAGCGCCCTTTGTAATGTAGCCCTCAATTGCGTGTGTAAGGGCATCCATACCAGTTGCAGCAGTAAGAGATGGTGGCATTGTAGACATAAGTCTTGCATCAATAATTGAAAGTACAGGAATATCGTTAGGGTCAACGCATACCATCTTTCTGCCAGATTCCTCATCTGTGATTACGTAGTTAATTGTAACCTCAGCAGCTGTGCCCGCAGTTGTTGGAAGTGCGATAATAGGAACGCACTTATTCTTTGTGTCAGCAACGCCCTCAAGTGAAACAACGTCGCCAAATTCTGGGTTGTTAATGATAATAGCGATAGCCTTTGCAGTGTCAATTGCAGAGCCACCACCAATAGCAATAATAAAGTCAGCGCCTGAAGATTGATAAGCCAAAACGCCAGCCTTTACGTTAGATACAGTTGGATTAGCCTTGAAATCAGAGAAAATGTCGTAAGGGAATTCAGCCAAAACGTCAGTAACAAGACCAACAACGCCAAAGCTAATAAGGTCAGCGTCAGCTACGATAAAAGCCTTTTGAAAGCCTCTTTTTGCAATTTCGTCAGCCAAAACCTCACGTGAGCCTGTACCAAAGTAGGAAGTTTCATTTAATATAAATCTGTTTGCCATGGGAAAATCTCCTTTAATATTTATTTAATATAATTATACCACACATGCGCACCTAATTCAAATGAAAAAACATAAATTTTGATTTTTTATAAAAAAATTAGCGCAATTTTTAGGAAAAGCACAAAAAACTTGACAAATACGAATATATGTTGTATAATTAAAATGTTGAGCAGTCAACAACAATAAGGAAAATTTAGGAGGGATAATGGGCAACGAAAGATTTACGCCATTCGTTTTACTAATTGAGCGAATTTCTAAAAATATCAAACGAATTGCGGACAAGGAAATGGAGCCATACGGCTTGCGCTCAGCACACGTTATGTGTATGCTTCAGCTTTCAAAAACAGAAAACGGGCTTTCCTCATCGGCGCTTGCAGAGGCGTGTGGGGTTGACAAGGCATTCATTTCGCGCATTACCAATGAGCTTTTGGAGAAGGGCTATATCTACAAGGAGGAAGTCCCAACCAAAAAATATAAAACAAGCTTTTACTTAACCGAAACCGGAAATGAAATAAATAAAAAAATGATGGAAATTGTAAACAATTACGTCTATTCAGTAAACAAAAACGTTTCAAAACGCGACATTGAGCGATTTTATGAGGTTTTAAATGAGTTCGATTTGGAAATCTCTAAAATAGCGAACGAGGAGAAGAAATGAAAAAGGATTTAAGTATAGATATAAAATCACTATATGATATGGTCGATAGGTCAAATCGTCTATTTGGCGAATATACACTCTATCGATTTAACCAAACAAAGGAAGAGGAAACAACCGTAACCTATTCGGAGTATTATCATTACGTAAGAAAGCTTACTCTTGCAATGAGAGAGCTTGGCGTTAAGGATCAAAAGGTAATTTTAACTGGCGAGACAAGCGTGCAATGGATTGCAACTTATATGGCAACGGTTTTTGCAGGTGGCGTTATCGTTCCGCTTGACCCAGGTCTTTTGCCAGATGAAATGGTAAACTTCATAAACCTTGCCGAGGCTAAGGCTGTTGTATATTCAAGCTCCTTTGAAAATCTATTTAAGGAGCAGGAAGCAAATTTACCAACAGTTGAAAAGTTTATTATGACAAACAAGTCACTATTTACACTCACACCAGAGGATGAATATATAGATGAAAAATTCATTTCATATAGAAGCTTGTTAACTCTTGGCGACAAGCTTTACAAGGAATATAACGAGTCAACTGATGAAAACAAGTTTGATTTCTTTGACCAAGATATCGAAAAGCTTTCAGTATTACTATTCACATCAGGCACAACAGGTACAAGCAAGGGCGTTATGCTCAGCCAAAAGAACATTGTTTCAGTATTGAAGGATATTTACCCTGTTTTCTCTCCACTCACAACAGATGACCTAATTCTTTCGGTTTTGCCACCACATCACACCTATGAGCTTGCGACAACACAGCTTGCCCCTCTTATGTTCGGCGCAACCGTTGCAATTAGTGATGGCTTAAAATATGTTGTTAGAAACATTAAGCAGTTTAAGCCTACAATTATGACACTTGTTCCTCTATTTGCCTCAACCTTCTATAAAACTATTTTAAAGAACGTAGACAAGCAGGGCAAGACAAAGAAATTAAAAACTGGTATTAAGCTAAGCAAATTCTTAATGGCATTTGGCATTGATAAGCGCAAGAAGCTCTTTAAGGATTTACATGAGGTGCTTGGTGGCAGACTACGCTTCCTCGTTGTTGGTGGCGCAGCCTTGAACCCAGAAATTGTTACCTTCTTCCACAATATCGGAATTCAAATGTCACAGGGCTACGGCATTACCGAGTGCGCACCACTTATTTCTGTTGTTCCACTTGATAAATATAACGCCTCATCCTGCGGTAATCCAATGAATGGCGTTAAGGTTAGAATCGAGAAGGAAAGAGAAGAGGATAGCTATGGCGAAATTGTTGTTACTGGCGACAACGTAATGCTTGGCTACTATAATCGTCCTGACCTGACCGCAGAGGTTATGACTGAGGACGGCTGGTTCAGAACTGGTGACTATGGATATATTGGCAAGGGCGATTATATCTATATTACTGGTAGAAAGAAAAACATTATTATAGCATCAAATGGTAAAAACGTATTCCCAGAGGAAATCGAGGAGTATATTGAGCAAATTCCTTATGTTGAGGAGGTTGTCGTTGTCGGCAGAGAAAACGATAAGACAGGTGACACGGTTATTGCCGCGGTTGTTGTTCCTAACAGGGAAGAGTGTGATGAGCATGGTCTCCATGACGACGAAACAATCTACGAGGCAATTAACCATGCAGTTCACGACATGAACCAAAAGCTTGAATCATTTAAGCACGTTAGTGTTGTCGAGCTTCGCCATGAGCCATTTGAAAAAACACCATCTCGTAAAATCAAGAGATTCTTGGTTAAATAATATTAGGGGGAGGGCTTATACCCTCCCCCCCTGTTAAATTATAAAAGTTAAGAAAAGAAACAGAAAATAAAAGAAAAATTTTTTGACAAAAAATATCATTTTTTTTGATAAAAACTATTGAAAAATTAAAAAGTAGCATTTATAATATTTCTGTAAGAATGCTAAAGCATTAAAGGAGATAAAAATATGAAAAAGCTTTATACAGGTAAAACAAAAGATGTATACGCACTTGAAAATGGCAACGTTCTTCTAAAGTTCAAGGACGACTGCACAGGCAAGGACGGCGTATTTGATCCAGGCGAAAACTCAGTTGGTCTTACAATTGATGGTATCGGCAAGGCAAACCTTGAAACATCTGTTTATTATTTTGAAATGCTTAAGAAGGCAGGCATAAAGACACACTATATTTCTGCTGATATAGAAAACGCAACTATGGAGGTTTTACCAGCTGAGTGCTTTGGCAAGGACCTTGGCGGTGGCGGACTTGAGGTTATCTGCCGTTTAGTTGCTACAGGTAGCTTCATTCGTAGATATGGCGAGTACATTAAGGACGGAACACCTCTTGAGGGTGGCTATGTAGAGTGCACCTTTAAAAATGACGCAAAGGGCGACCCACTCGTAACAGGAGAGGGACTTGTTGCACTTAAGGTTATGACAAAGGAAATGTTTGAAAGCCTAAAGGAGCAAACACTTAAGATTACAAAGATTGTTGCTGATGACTTAAAGACAATCGGACTTGACCTTTGGGATATCAAGTTTGAGTTTGGCTACAACAACGGTCAGGTTGTTCTTATCGACGAGATTGCATCAGGCAATATGCGTGTATACAAGGACGGCGTAATTGTTAACCCTGTTGAGCTTACAAAGCTTATCAACAACAGATAATTAGAGGTTGTCAGATACGCACAAAACCGAAATCACACTATAAGCAAAACTAATATGTAGGGGAGGGGCTTGCTCCTCCCATATCTTTTATGTGGAACGAATAAAAGGGACTCATTTGAGTCCCTTTTTGTGTAGGGGAGGGGCTATCCCTCCCGCATTGTTACATTTTTTCTGCCTTGAAGGTGTATGTTGCACCGTCTTCCACATTTGTTGAGCTAACGCCAGTCATTGCGTACTCGCCATTTATGTAAAGCGCCCAGTAAGCACCGCTTTCTTCCCAGTCAAGTGTTTCGCCGTCAACGGTTTCAACAGTTAAGCCATACTGACTTTGATAGCCAGAGATATAGCCCTTTTCAGTAAGCGCATCAGCTAAAATTGTTTTGTACGTCTTTACCTCAAAGGTTTTTTCTGTGCCATCAAGGTGAACTACCTCAAATGTGAATGAAAGCTCAGTATCGCTTTCCTTTTCGCCACAGGAGGCTACAAAGAAAATAGAGGTCAGCAAAAGCAAGCAAACGACTGTAAGTGATAATACCCTTTTCATAATATTTCTCCTTTCTTATGCCACAATGGGCTCAAACCAATGTGGTTTTATTTAGTAAATATTCCGTCTATCTTCAAAATCTCGCTTGGCAATATGCCAATATTGCCTACACTCGTTTTTTTGCTATACGAAGCATTTTCTTACCTAAAACTGCTTCGCACATTCAAAATTAAATGGGCGAGATAGTTTTGTAGGTTTCGGTAGCAGGCTTACTGACGTAAGACAATGGCGAAAACTATGAAAATAGCCGTTCATTTGGTTTTTAATGCACAATGGTTTGAGCCCATTGTGGCATTCTGAAATATAAGATAAAAATCCCACCCGAAAGGGCAGGACAAAGAGCAAAATTCATACACTCCTCGGCTAAAATCCGAAAAATGAACTCTTTGGCTCTCGGTTTTCATATGCCCAAAACCGATTTTACCATTGGAATTTCACCAAAACGATGGGGTGGCATTCGGGCTTTAACCGTAGTGACTGCTGTGGCGGAATTTCACCGCGCTTTCCCACGCTCCACGTCTATATTTCGTTTTTATTATAAATCTTTATCATCTTAATGTCAATAATCTCTTGCATTTTTTAGCGCTCGGTGATAAAATTTAATTGTAAACAATTAAAGCGAGGAAACAAAATGTCAGATTACATAAAACCATTTCCGAATATTAAGGATCCAATAGATGGCCATATTCATATTCATAAATGGTATGACGAAAATAATAGCATTGATTTTACACATGGCTTAGAGGAGTATAGGCGTGAGTGCGGACTAAAATATATTACCCTTGCACCGCTTCCATCGGGTAATGCAATTCCTGTTTCACGCGATGTAAGCAATAACATAATCTGTGCATTTTATAAAATCTTAAATAAGGACACCTTTTCCTATGGTGGCTATATTTACCCAAGCTATCCAGTAAAAAAAGAGGATATGGTGGGTATGGAGCTGAAAACCCAATATGGTGAGCTAATGGAAATTGGCTTTGACGGAATAAAAATGCTTGAGGGCAAGCCAAACCTTTATAAGCGCATCGGCGCACCACTCGATGGTGAGCTTTTTGACGAGGCGTTTGAGGAGATGGAAAAAAACGGCACGTACATACTTATGCACGCGCGTGACCCACATTGCTTTTGGACTGAGCCAACAGAGGAGAGAATAGCCAAAAAATGGTATTATGGAGATGGCACATACCCAACCTTTGAGGAGCTACTTATACAGGTTGAAAACGTGCTTAATAAATATCCAAGGCTAAAGCTTTGCTTGGCACATTTCTTCTTTATGTCCGAAACACCGGAAAAGCTTGCAAAGATGCTTGAAAAATACCCTAATTTAATGGTTGATATAACTCCGGGTGGTGAAATGTACATTGATTTTGACAAGCGCCCTGAGTATTTTAAAGGCTTCTTTACTAAGTATTCTGACAGAATTATCTTTGGCACGGATATGGATTTTCCAGTTCATCTTGAGGCGGGCAAGTGGCTTTGTGACAGAGAATATCGCTTTCTTGCTACAAATGAAACCTTGCCGTCGTTTGACGACCACCACCTAACAGGTATTGAAATTCCAAGAAAGGATTTGCAAAAAATATTTTCCGACAATCTTTTAAAAATCTTTGGTGGCAAGCCGAGAGAAATTAATAAGAATGCACTTAAGCGCTACATTGAAAAATATAAGCACTTAATTGTAGATAAGGCTTTGCTTGCTAAAATTGAGGAGCTTGCAAAAATACACCTATAAAACAAAAAGTCGACCACGTGGTCGACTTTTTTAATCGTTTTTAGCTTTTTCAAGATGATTTTTTCTTCTTTCCTCACGCCTTAGCTTCCTTTGCGCGCGTCTAATTTCAATTTTTGCTCTGACAAACGAAAGCTTTCTGTATCTTTTTATAAGCCTGTCATTCTTTCTTTGACCACGCTTGTTGTTAAAATCCCAGTTGCTAATTTCGCCGTGCTTGTCAATCATAAAAGCATTATCAGCAATCTCTGCAAGTGGCATATCAGAGTAGGAGTCAGAGTAGAAATTATCAATTTTAGCGTCCCCATATTCTTCTCTGAAGCGATTAACCTTTTCAATTCCCGCACAGTCAAGCCCCTTGATTTTATATGTGTTAATATCCATATCGGTGGCAATTACGTGCTTGATTCCAAGTCGCTTTGCAATTGGGTTGATAATAAAGTAAGGAGTGGCTGAAATTATAATGTCGTCTTCCTTGTGTAGGTCCTTATACCAAGGATAAATCTTAGTAACCTTTTCGTCCCAAAATTCCTCAATAATCTTTTCCTTGTCGGGAAGATATTTCATAAATGAGAAAAACTTTTCCATTACCTGCGCCCAATGAAAAATACCAAGCTTATAGAGAGCCATTTTGGTAATTCCAGCAGGAAAGTGTAGCCAAATCAGTGGATATCTTTTTTTGCAGTACGCCCAAAAGTGCATTGATGAATCGCCTGGAAAAAGTGTTCTATCAAAATCATATACGTTCATAAGATCCTACTGTGGCTCCTTTCATCGGTTTTAAGTCTTTTGGTAAGAAATAGCACCCTTTTAAGGTGCTACTTGACTATTTGCCTTGAGATTTATCCGAAATTTTTTTAAGCTCCTCTAAAAATGTTTCAACATCTGAGAAATCTCTATATATAGAAGCGAATCGGATGTAAGCAACGTCGTCAGCTTTAATTAATTCGTTCATTGTGATTTCGCCAATTTCAGTTGAGGTAATCTCTGTGCGGAGAGAGTTTAAAATCTCTGCCTCAACCTTGTTAGCAATTTGGGTCGCATTAACAGGGCGCTTTTGACAAGCCTTGATAATACCAACGAGAAGCTTGCTCTTGTCAAAATATTCACGTGATCCGTCCTTTTTAATTACCATAGGTTGAATTGTTTCTACAATTTCAAAGGTGGTAAAGCGCGCGCCACAGCTAAGACATTCTCTACGTCTTTTAATGCTTGCATTTTCATCAACAGGGCGTGAGTCGATAACCTTGCTATCCTCAAATCCGCAGTGTGGACATCTCATATGGGTACCTCGTGATTGTTAAAATTCGTCAGCTCGCGCGCGAGCTAAAATATATTATAGTATAACACAAAAAGAGGTGTTTTTCAACCCTTTATTACAACAAAAACACAAAATATTGAAAAAAATAGAGCTCAATTTGTGAACATATGCTACTTGACAAATATAATAAAAAATAGTATAATTTTCGTATATTATTTTTGTATAGCTTTTTATACACCCGAAAAGGAGAATTTTATGAAGAGTGTGACTGACTTTTTTGGCACAATGGTGTTTAACGATGAGGTTATGAAAAAACGTCTTCCACAGGACGTTTATGACGCAATTCAAAACACTATTCAAAACGGAAAACGCCTTGATTTGTCTCTCGCCAACCGAATTGCAGGTGCAATGAAGGATTGGGCAATTGAAAAGGGAGCAACTCACTATACACACTGGTTTCAGCCAATGACTGGCATTACTGCCGAAAAGCACGACAGCTTTATTTCCCCAAAGGATAACTCCACAGCTATAATGGAGTTTGGTGGTAAGGAGCTTGTCAAGGGAGAAAGTGACGCTTCATCCTTCCCATCAGGTGGACTACGCGCAACCTTTGAGGCAAGAGGCTATACTGCATGGGACCCAACCTCATATGCATTTATTAAGGATGGCGCACTTTGCATACCTACTGCATTCTGCTCATACGGTGGAGAGGCACTTGACAAAAAAACACCACTTCTTCGCTCAATGGAAGCACTTAATAAATCAGCGCTTAAGATTTTAAAGCTATTCGGACACGAGGGTGTTACATCCGTTAAGCCAACCGTTGGACCTGAGCAGGAATATTTCTTAGTAGATAAGGAAACCTACAACAAGCGTCCAGATTTAGTTTACACAGGTAGAACCCTTTTCGGCTCAATGCCACCAAAGGGACAGGAGCTTGACGACCACTATTTTGGTACAATTAAGCCACAGGTTAAGTCGTTTATGAAGGACCTTGACTATGAGCTTTGGTCACTTGGCGTATTTGCAAAGACTGAGCATAATGAGGCAGCACCTGCCCAGCATGAGCTTGCCCCTATTTTTACAACAACAAACTTAGCAACCGACCATAACCAGCTCACAATGGAGCTTATGCAAAAGGTTGCAAGAAAGCACGGACTTGTTTGCTTGCTTCACGAAAAGCCCTTTGATGGCGTAAATGGTAGTGGCAAGCATAATAACTGGTCACTTTCTACAAGCACAGGAATCAACCTTTTAGAGCCTGGTGAAACACCAAGCGACAATGCACAATTCTTGCTTTTCCTCTGCGCAGTTATCAAGGCAGTTGACGTATATCAGGACGCACTTCGTATTTCCGTTGCCAGCGCAGGAAATGACCACCGCTTGGGCGCAAATGAGGCACCACCTGCTGTAATTTCAATCTTCCTTGGTGAGGAGCTTACGGAAATCCTTGATGCTATTGAGAAGGATCAAAAGGTTGGCTCAAAGGAGAAGGAGCAATTAAGGGTAGGCGTACATATTCTTCCTAAGTTCCCAAGAGATACCTCGGACAGAAACCGTACATCACCATTTGCATTTACAGGTAATAAATTTGAGTTCCGTATGCTCGGCTCAAACGCTTCAATCGCTGACACAAACACAGCAATCAATACAGCAGTTACCGAAATTCTTAACGAGTTTTACGACGTTTTGGTTGACGCAAAGGACTTCAATGCAACCTTACACGATTTGATTAAAAATACAATCAAAAACCATAAGCGCATTTTCTTCAACGGAAACGGATATGATGATGCGTGGATTAGGGAGGCTGAAAAGAGAGGACTTTCAAATCTTAAGTCGACACCTGACGCGCTTTCTCATCTTCTTGACCAAAAGAATATTGAGCTTTATACAAAGAACAAGGTATTCAGCGAAAAGGAGCTGCGCTCAAGATATGAAATCCTGCTTGAAAGCTACTCAAAGATTATCAACATTGAGGCACTTACAATGATTGATATGGCAAAGAAGCTAATCGTTCCTGCTATATCAAAATATACCAAGGTTTTGGCACGCACAGTAAATGAAAAGAGCGAGCTTGGTTTTGATACGGGATATGAATTAGAGGTTGGCAGAAAGCTTTCAGCCCTTTGCACAGAAGCATACAAATTAACCCTTGAGCTTGAAGAAAAACGTAAGGACGTGTCTAAAATTAAGGGAGCTTATGAAAAAGCAAAGGCATATGAGGACGTCGTTCTTGCAACTATGAATAAGCTTCGCAAGGCAGCTGACGAGGCGGAGAAGCTAACCGCACGTGAGTACTGGCCAATGCCAGACTATGGCGAACTACTTTTCGGTATTAGAGAATAAAATAAAAAGCGTGAGTAATCACGCTTTTTTATTTATCTATACAAATCTTGCAGGGTGTATATTCGCGCTCTATAAGAAACGCTTTGTCGTTTGTTTCCACACGGTTTTCATCCTTTATGCCTTCAACTAAGTAGCAAGATGGGTAGTGATACGTGCGTGAGGAGGTGTTTACAATGTAGTAAACGTAGCCAGAGGTGTCGTTTTTATACGATTCCTTTTCGCCCTCACCACTAACTGACGTGTCATAATCTATGCCACAGCCAAAAAGTGAAAGAAGTAAAATAGCTAAAATTATTAAAAATATTCTTTTCATCATTTTACACGCCTAAACCAAATAAGATTATTTAATGGGGCAGTCATATTAACTGTGCCCTCGTAAATGCATCCTGCCTCATCTTGCCATTTGCCACTCGGGAAAATAATGTCCTTTTTATAGACTCCCTTGCTTAAAATAGGACAAACAAGAATATCATTTCCAAGCATAAACTCATCAGTAATAGAGGCAAAGCCCTTATGTGGGTCATTATATTCAAGACTCCTTAAAATAGGCTCGCCTGTTTTTTCTGCATCGGAAACGAGAGAGATGATTTCATCTGACATTTTTGAGTGGAGCTTGTATGCGTCAAAGACAATATCGTATGCTTCCTTAGATAGGCACTTCCAAGGGGCACGAGAAAACTGCATCATAGGAAACAGCGCACTGGATTGTGCCATGCGAATAAACAGCTCCTCGTCAATTTTAAAGTTGGGGAGATAATCATCAGTCCAGCTTCCACCACCAACCATATCAGGACAAATAAATGGATGTCCGAAAAGCCCCTGTAAAATAGAGCAAGGAATTAAGGTGTTTAAGCCATATCCTGTCCAAGAGTGTTCTTTGTCGCAAAGGCGCTGAATACTCGCCTTGCCACCACCCTTAAAGGTATCCTTATACTCGTGAAATTTATATTGCGCGCCAAACTCATTCCACGCAAGGTTTAATTCTGCTTGGTCGTGGTCATCACGTGGCTCGCCATTTATCATACTCATTGGTGAGTACATACAGAATGAGCCACCATCAAACTTAAATCCATCAACGCCATATTTATTCATAAGAAAATCGAGTTTTTCCTTTAGATATTCCTTGTCGCACTCTTTTCTTAAATCTAAAATAGCAGAGTAGCCATTCCACCACTCAATTAGCGCAACGTTTCCAGCCTTGTTTCTTAAAAATAGCTTATCGTAGCCTTCGGGATTGAATAAAGCCCCTGTGGCTTTGCAAAAATCAACGCCGTCAGCCGTCACCATAGGGGTTACCCATAGCATAACGGTAAAGCCAAGACTGTGTAGCTCATCAATCATAGCCTTAGGGTCTGGGAATTTGTGAAAATCAAATTTCCATTGTCCGTACCTTGTGTGCCAGCCCTCATCAATCATCAATATGCCAGGCTCAAAGCCATTATCTATAATTGCGTGTGCATATTCAAGAATACCCTTTTGAGTTGGGTCGTATGCAAATTCAATCCAGCTGTTAAACTGCGCAGATTTGAAAAATTCACGGGGGAGTGTCTTGTTTTCCACTCTTGTTTGGTCAAAAGGAAAGTGATTTTCCATTGCGTGCAAATAAGCATCGCGCAAGCAGGCACCGCCCTCGTAAAGGACAAATTCAGAGTCGCCCTCAAAGCAAAGCTCATCGCCTTCTATCCATACCTTGAATGAACCCTCGCTCCATACGTACCTACCAAGTGAGGATAGGAAAAGTGGCATAAACTGGTTGCTTGCGTCGTTTCTATAATCCTTTGAATATGTAGAGCCTATGGTAATAGGCATATCGGCACCATCAGCAACGGCACCGCCCCAAAAATATTCGTTTTCCTTGATTTTTAGTCGAAAAAGCATAAAAACCTCTTTTTGATTAGTATAACTAAATTATACCATATAGTAACAAAAAAAGCAACGCATTATGCGTTGCTTTTAATTATGCTTTTACTTCTTCAAAATGCTCAGCTAAAAACTCCTTGATTGCACCATCATAACGCTCAGTATCAACTGGACGAAGCCTTGAGTGTGCACCGTCTTCAAACCAAACAAGCTTTTTCTTGTCGTGTGAAACCTTGGCGTAAAGTGCCTCAGCCATAGACGGAACAGAGTATTTGTCCTTTTTGCTGTGGATAAACAAAATAGGCTTTGTAAGCTTGTCAATAAAGTCAATGTTGCCAATCCTCATTGTGTGGCCGGTTGCAAGCTTAAATGACATGTTTACAAATGGAGCAAGCAAATTTTTTGGTTGCTTAAATTTAACTAAGTGATTTTTAAAGCTATCATAGAAGCGAGTGTACATTCCGTCGGCAATCATACCACAGATGTAGTCTGGACACTTGTCGCTAACAAGCGCTTGTAAGCAACAGGATGAGCCAATACAAATGCCATGCAAAAGAATGCTTTTGTTTCCGTATGTGTCGTGCAGAAGCTCTGCCCATTTAATAAGGTCCTTGTGCTCCTCAAAGCCAAGGGTGTTGTACTTGCCGTCACTGTGTCCGTGTGCGCGCTGGTCAAAAACGAAAACGTTATATCCAAGCTCCTTATAAGGCTGAACAAAATAGTAGCCGTAGCCAAGCGCCTCAGTTCTTCCGGAAACGAAAATTAATGCTCTATCAAAGCCGAAATCAAAGTATTCACCATAAAGGTTGAAGCCTTCGTTTTCTATATGTAGCTCCTTTTTAGAAGCAACGTTTGCATCGTGCCATTTTTGACCGATATCATACATTTCTATTTGAAGTGGCTCCTTAACAGGACAGCCTCTTGTCCACTTATTCTTGTGAGAGCGAGTAAGAATCGCAAGCCTTAAAATGTGGCCAACCAAATAGAAGTTTAAAAGCGTGATAAGAATCAAGGCAAGAACGCAAATAATTATAAACAGGGTAATCCCAAGTGGGGTATCAAACATGCTATTCTCCTTTATTCAAAGGAAAGTACAATATCAAAAAAGTCGTCCTTAGTTTCTACAACTGAAAGCTCAGTGTACATATATTTTTCACTAACAAAGGATGAAATCTTTTCAACCGTATCCTCTTTGATTTTTGGACTGATGAATAGAGAAATAACGTCCTTAGGCTCATCTTGCATAATCTTTTCAATTGCCTCACAGGTAACGTCTACGTATGAATTGCCAACTGAAAGAAGCTTGCTTCCTGTAAATGCAAAAAGCTCACCAACCTCAATCTTTTGCTCATCAAAGGTAGATTCCTTAGAAGCCACTGAAACTGTAACGGTTTGAATGTTAGAAATAACCTCGTTTATACCTTCAAGAACCGCATCGTGGTCGTCTTCCTCATAATCAATCATAGGCAAGCAGGCATAGCACTCAGAGTCGGATTTAGTATTTACAACAATAACCCTTGCCTCGTCATAAAGCTTAGATGCCTGATCTGCCGAAAGATATGTATTTTTACTATTTGCAAAAACGAAAATTGTCTTTGTCTCAGCCTTTTTAAATAGCTCAATAAAGTCAGAGGCTGATGGTGGACAAAGCCTATCGCAAAGCAAAACTATATCAGCGCCCATATCAATAAAGTAATCCTTCATTGATGCTTCGTGCGCTACACAAAGAACAGAGAAGGAGCCCTTTGCGACATCAGTGTAAACAGAAATGCTTGCTGATTGCTGTGGCTTTTCCTGAGCGTTACTTCCATAAATTTCGTTATGCTGAACGCTCATATTTTCAACCTTAATGGTCAAAAACTCACCATATTTATGACCAAGGGCGAAAACCTCTTCTGGTTCTGTTGTGTGAATGTGAATCTTAACCTTGCTTTCATTGTGTGAGGTAACAATTGAGTCACCAAGCTTTGAAAGCTTGTCAAGAAACGAATCGTAATTAAAACGCTTTTTAGAGCTTAGTAGCTGAAGCAAAAGCTCAGTACAATAGCCGTATTCAAAAACTGATTCCTCGTTATACACAGTATAATCTATAGTAGGCGCTTGGGACTGATTTGACATATCTGCCCCCTCAATCTCCTCACCGCAAAGGTACTTATACATACCCTCGAAAATATAAACTGCGCCAGCTCCACCAGAGTCAACAACGCCGGCAGATTTTAGTATAGGCAAAAGGTCAGGCGTCTTTTCAAGAGAGCTTTTTGCTTTCTTTAAAAGTCCAGCAACAATTTCGTCAATTGTTTCATATTTGCCCTTAGCAATTCTTTTGCAAGCATGCTCGCTTGCTTCCCTTAAAACGGTAAGAATTGTGCCCTCGGCAGGATTAGAAACCGCACCATAAGCACATTTTACGCCTCTTTTAAGAGCCATGGCAAACGCAAAGGCACCAGCCTCATCTAAGGTTGCAAAGCATTCTGCAAAGCCCTTGAAGAATTGCGAAAGAATAACGCCTGAGTTGCCTCTTGCACCATAAACTATGGCTTGAGAAAAGCTTTTTGCGTTTTGAGAAAGCTCTGTGCTTTTCATGGCTTGAACGCCGTTTTGAAGCGTCAAAACCATGTTAGTGCCAGTATCACCGTCAGGAACAGGGAAGACGTTTAAGGCATTTATCTCATCACGATTCCTCGCAAGGTTTTTTGCACCATATTCAATTAACTCGCGAAATGTTTGTCCGTTAATTACGTATGTCATAAAAAAATCCTATTCTAAATTATTTTCCTGTGATTTGGCTCATTATTTCCTTTTCCTTGATAAGGTCCTCGGAAACCTCTTCGCCAAGATAGTAAACACCTACCATGCCTGGGCCGATATTAGCACCACAAGCAGGGAAAATGTCAGTAATGTAAATTTTCTTTGGATTGAGCGCGCTAAGCTTTTCCTTCAAGCTGTTAGCATAAAGCTCTCTGTCTGAGTGAGCCACGAAAATTGTTTGATTTTCAATATCAACTGCTGTCTTTTCAACGTACTTAACTGTGATATCAAGAGCCTTATTAATGCCCTTAGCCTTTGTAATAACAGTAGTGTAGCCCTCTGTGTTGCAGTCGCCCATTGGCTTAACACCTGCAAGATTGCCAAATATAGCCTTGCCCTTGGAAATTCTTCCACGGCGTGCAATAAACATAAGGTCGTCGATAGGACCCATTTGGTGAACCTTGCGCTTATTAGCCTCAAGCCACTCAACAACCTCGTCAAAGCTCTTGCCTTGGCTCTGAAGCTCAGCTGCGTAGTAAGCTAAAAGACCTTCGCCAGCAGTCATACGGAATGAGTCAACGCAGTATATTTTTGCATCTGGATAATTCTTTTTAATGTCCTCGGCAGCGCTTGTAGCGAATCTATGTGAGCCACTGATAGTAGATGACAAGCAAATTACGATTACGCCATAACCATCCTTAACGTATTTTTCAAAAGTTTCATAATATTCAGCAGGTGATGGTGGTGATGTTGTAACCTTTACCTTTTTATTACCGAGAGCCTTGTAGTATTCCTCTCTTGAAACAACGCTCCAATCAAGTGTTGTTGAAATATCACGTCCATCGTTAAAGCTTGCATGGCCAGGAACGTATGCATTTAATCCAATGTCGTTTCTTGCTTCCTCTGAAATGTCAGCAGTGCTGTCTGGTAGAATAACAAATTTTTCCATTTCTTTTTCCTCTCGTTTGTAAAAATTTTGTGCGGTTGTTTTTCGCAATCGACAAAAGTTGCGTTTTTTAAACAATAATACACAATTTATATTATAATAATATGAAGCCAGTTTGTCAATACCTTGATGCACTTTTCACTTTGTTACTTTTCACCAAAAATACATAAAAACGACACAATTTGGTAATAAAACAGTACAAAATGCGACCTAAATAGACTGAAAATTTTTAAAAATGTCTTTTAAAATACGTCTAAGTTTTGATATGTACTTGCACCATAGCGGTGGTGTGTGCTATAATTATTTTACTAAATTAATTATAATTTGCTACACGTGGGATTTTTATGAAAAGAGAAAACTTAAGAAAGCTTATTTATGCCGCGCTTTTTTTGGCGATAGGTATGGTTTTGCCACTTTTTACAGGGCAAATCAAGGAAATTGGCGATTCGCTTTTGCCAATGCATCTGCCAGTTATGCTTTGTGGCTTGATATGTGGCTACAAATATGGTGGCGCTGTTGGACTTATGCTTCCATTCTTGCGCTCATTTGTTTTTGGTATGCCACCACTGTACCCAAATGCGGTTTGGATGGCGCTTGAGCTTGCGACCTATGGCTTGGTTATAGGCATATTATATGCGCGCACCAAGAAGCATACGATTAAGAAATTATATTTTTCGCTAATTACGTCTATGATACTTGGACGAATAGTATGGGGAATAGCCAAGGCTATTTTACTTGGTGTTAGTGGAAAAGCGTTTACAATTAGTGCATTTATCGCAGGTGGCTTTGTCGATGCCATCCCTGGCATTATCGTTCAGCTTGCGTTAATTCCTGCAATAATGACAATTTACCAAAGAGCAAGAATTAAAACCGAAAAAAGGAGGATGACAAAATGATAAACGTTTCGTTTCCATACGGAAAAGAGGAAATAGAGTATTCCTTTAATGAAAATGAATTAACTGCAGTTTTGGAGTCCTCAATTAATGAGTACAAGCCACAAATGACAGAGGACGCGCTTGTTTTGGATGCTATGGAAAATCCAGTTGGCACAAAAAGGCTTAGCGAGCTTGCTAAAGGCAAGAAAAATATTGTAATTATCGCAAGTGACCATACAAGGCCAGTGCCAAGCAAGCTGATAATTCCTCCTATCTTAAAGGAAATAAGAGAGGGAAGTCCACACGCCAAAATTACAATTTTAATTGCAACAGGCTGTCACCGTGGCACAACCAAGGAGGAGCTAATTAGCAAATTTGGCAAGGAAATTGTACAAAACGAGGAAATATACATTCACGACTGTGATGAAAGAGAAAAGCTTGTGTCGATAGGCACCCTTCCCTCGGGTGGAGACTGTGTGATTAATAAAATCGCTACTGAGGCTGACCTTCTCGTTGCTGAGGGCTTTATTGAGCCACACTTTTTTGCAGGCTACTCTGGTGGACGAAAAAGCGTTTTGCCAGGCGTCTCGGCAAGAGAAACAGTGCTTGCCAACCATTGCTCAGAGTTTATTGCACACGAAAATGCAAGAACTGGCGTTTTAAAGGATAACCCAATGCACAAGGATATGCTTTGGGCAGCAAAAAAGGCTAATCTTGCTTACATAGTAAACGTAGTTTTAAACTCTAAAAAAGAGGTAATTTATGCAGTAGCAGGCGACTGTGAGCTTGCACATAAAAAGGGCACAGATTTCTTGTCAGAAAGCTGTGGGGTAAAAGCAAAGGCGGCTGACATTGTAATATCAACAAATGGTGGCTACCCACTTGACCAAAACGTGTATCAAGCCGTAAAGGGAATGACCGCGGCTGAAGCAACCGTAAAAAAGGGTGGAGTAATCATTATGCTTGCAAAGTCAAACGATGGCATAGGTGGAGACCATTTTTACCATCAGCTTGCAGATGAGCCGGACATTAATAAGACAATGAATACGTTTTTGTCAAGGGGCAGAGGACAAACCGTGCCAGACCAATGGCAAACTCAAATTTTATTAAGAGTTCTTATGCATGCAACCGTAATCTATGTATCCGATATGGACAGTGATACAATAAGACGTATGCATATGATTCCTGCGGGAAGCCTTGATGAGGCACTTATAATGGCGCGTAAAATTTTAAACAAAAAAGAGCTTAGTATAGTTGCCATTCCGGACGGCGTTTCAGTGATAGTCCAAAAATAAAAAAGACGCACCCTGTGTCTAAAAACAAAAGAAAAAAGCCGACCACGTGGTCGGCTTTTTGTTATTTTTGTCTGTCCTTTGCATAAAAAACTTGAAAGCTTTTCTTTTGCTTTTTAGGCTTGGAATTTATAAATTTAAGTACCTTTATAGTGATAGGTGGCACAATTGCACAGCCGATTACGCCAATAACAATTACGATAATCCCCATAATTGTTTTTGGAACAAAGCACATAAATATGCCAATAAACAGTCCAACCACGCTAATAGGGTTAGGACAGATTAGACCAGATGCAACCGAAACTACAATAATAACAATTCCTGCGATTAGAGAAAATTGCTTTGGCAAGCAAATTTCAAGAACACCAATAATTATAAGAAGCGCACTAAGCGCACCAATAAGGTATCCAACTCCCTTGAAGATAAAATTTTTTACCATAATCCCTCCATTATTCCAACACTTGTATTTTTAATTCAATTATAGTATAATTGTGATATGAGCAAAAATCAACCATCAATAATTGAACAACTGTTGGAATAATGGAGAAAATATGAACGTAAAGAATAATAAAAGAAAAAAAGATTCGCAAATGAAAATAAAAAACACCTTCTTTGAGCTACTTAAAAAGAAGGAGCTGAATAAAATCAAGGTGTCTGAAATTTGCCAAATGGCTGAAATTAACAGAAGCACCTTTTATGCAAACTATCTTGACGTTTTCGACCTTGCGGATAAAATATTTGCGGAGTTAAGCAAGGAGGTAGAATCTCTTTTTGATACCTCAAAGCAATCGTCGCTTGACGAAAAAGCGTTTTTGAGTTTGTTGACTCACGTAAAGGAAAACAAGGAAATCTATGGTTATTATTTCGCGTTGGGCTATGAAAACAAAAAGTGGACGTTTACCCACTTTTTTGTGGAGCAGTATGCAAGCATTGAGCCAAATATAGATTACCGAATAGAGTTTTTTAGAGGTGGATTTAACGCAATTATAAAAAAATGGATAGAGAATGGATGTAAGGAAACGCCTGAAAAAATGTGTGAAATTCTTTGCTATGAATACAGGGGAAGATTTTAAATGAAAAAACAAAAAAGCCGACCATGTGGTCGGTTTTTTTAATAAAGAAAAATCGGTGCCGAAGCACCGATTTTGTTTTTAAACCTCAGGAATAGTAATTTCAATTTCCTTGCCGAGATTTGCAGATTTAATAATGCCATCAATAATAGCTTGATTTATAACAATCTGCTCGGTTGGTACAGGTGCCTTACCACCTGTGATTATAGCATCAAGGAAAGAGCGTATTTTTTCATAGAAAAGGTCAGGGGACTTAATAATAGGAATTTCTGTGCAAACCTGTGAGCCTGCCATTTCGCTATAAACCTTCATAGGTCCACCGACAGAGCCGTTCCAGCACTCGGTTGAAGGAATTCTAAGAGAGCCCTTCTTGCCCATAATGATTGTGTCACCAGGGGTGTCAAGGTTCATCGCCCACGCAATACGGAAGTCAAGAATTATTCCACCCTCAAGACGGATAAAGCCTGCCGCAAAGTCCTCAACTCCAAATTTCTCTGCGTATTCTGGGTTCCAAGGATAGTTTTTTGGGTCCTTGCCAAAGAAATCGGATTTATAACCGCTTACTGTAAGTGGCTTTGGATAACCGATAGCGTTAAGCACCATATCAAGAGAGTAGCAGCCGATGTCTCCCATTGCACCAATTCCCGCTGTTTTGTCCTCAATAAACGTTGTGCCAAATGGTGTTGGAATACCTCTTCTACGGCCACCGCCTGTTTGAATGTAGTAGATATCACCAAGCACACCGGACTCAACAATTTCCTTGATTTTCTTCATATTTGGGTCCATTCTTGGTTGGAAGCCGATAGAAAGAATTTTTCCGCTTTCCTTTTCAGCACGGCGCATCTCAATAGCCTCATCAAGAGTAACGGACATAGGCTTTTCGCAAAGAACGTTTACACCCTTCTTTAGAGCATAAATTGTGCACTCTGCGTGCGTTCTGTTATATGTGCAAATAGAAACTGCATCAAGGTCTGTCTCTGCATCAAGCAAGTCCTTGTGAGAAAGGTAGCATCTTGCACCTGTAATTTCCCACTTTTCGGCAAATTTTTCAGCCTTGCCCGGCACAAGGTCAGCAAGGGCAACAACCTCAACGTCGTTCATTTCCTTATACTTGTTTATGTGCGCATCAGCAATCCAGCCTGTGCCGATAATTCCAACCTTAAGCTTTCTTTCTGATTCGATTTTTTCCTTTTGAGGAGCATTTTTAAATTCATTCATAATGCTCATACTATCTTTTTTAGCCATAATAAAACCCTCCAAAATATGTTTATAGCTAAGCTAATTTTAACATTATCAAAATGTTAATGTCAATATGGTTTGCAAAAAAGATTACACGGAATAGGGAATTATTTTAGGATTTTCGCCAAAGGCGAGGCTTTTTCTCAAGCCTTATGATAGTAAGCTGACAACATTTTCACTATCACTATCACTTATTACTTGCCAAAAAACGACAAGAGGATTTAGTGAAAAGAGAAAACGACAACCTTCTATCGAAGATTGCCGTTTTTGTGAAGAGATACGAAAAAAGATATTTTTTGCGTTTTGCAATAAGGTTTTAAATGATGTATCACTTATCTTTTAATTCTGTTTTGATTATCGTTACGCCTGAAATATTTGAAAAATCGTCAGCATGTTGGAAATTTCTTGCATATTCAACAGTATCAATAATAAATTTATTCGCATTATCTTTATCCATATGACCTGTAAGTCCCATAATAAAAACACTATCGTTATTCGACATATCGTAAACTGATATTGTCATAGCTTCTTCGTGAAAAACAAGCTTTATGGGGCGTTTTTCTTCGCCGATTTGCATTTCTCCTGTATTTCGCCACGGATGATAGGAAAGTCCAATATCATTTGCGATATAATGTGTTTCTTCACCATAAATACTAAAATCTGACCAAGTTGGATCGTTCCAATCCCAATATGTAAGGGGAGATTTTTCAACGGAAATATTTGTGATGTTCCATTCTTCTTCGCTTTGGTTAAATATTAATTTTGTGGAATTTAAAATTCCTGCATCGAAAGCGGCAAGTCTTGTTCCGTAGTTTGCGCCAAAGCCATCAGGATAAACCACACTCGGGTAGTCATTCTCGCCAGAGATCAACACTCCTTCGATTTCAAACATAATCAAATCAAAGCCTACGAAGTTTCTTCCGTGCTGCCAGCAAGCATCAACACGGGGATCCTCCCACGCGCATACACGAATTGTTTTGCCTTCTTTCTGCAATTCACCATAAAGCAAAGCATCCTCGTATATATACATTGATGTGCTTGAAGCGGTATATAGTAATGTGAGCTTATAACCATTGTTGAATTCATATTTTACAATTGAATTTTTCTCGGGTGCATAATAATTTTCCTCGGGAAAATCTATATCCTTTTCACATCCACAGAAAAGATCGCATGAGCAAAGGCTAAATGCCAAAAGCAAAGTTATGGTTAAAGCAAGTATTTTTTTCATGTCCCCACCGCCTTTCTGTAATTAGTATAGCATAAAATCGTAGAGATTTCAAGACCGTCGTGCAAACCACGCCAAAGGCGTGTATATCAGCAAGGCGAAGCATTGTATATCACCAACGGCTTGCCGTTGTATATCATCATTGCGAAAGAGGATACAGCCTGCGGCTGATGATATGCACCTTCGGTGATGAGATGCACGCTAAAGCGTGATGATATCCCATTGCTTTCGCAATGGATAAAAAAATTCGACAAGTCGAAACTTGTCGAATTTTTTGGCTGGGGATCTAGGATTCGAACCCAGACATACAGAGTCAGAGTCTGCTGTGCTACCTTTACACAAATCCCCAATGAATGACACAGTTATTATACTCTTAAAAATGGCACTTGTCAAGAGTATTTTTTACTATAAATAAAATTTATTGAAATGCCCTTGAATAATCCTTAAAAGAGTCACGAAATGATTAAGAATTATTTCACCTTAAGTGATGATTGGGTAAGCAAAGGCTGATTTTTATCCACCCTGTGTCGCATTTAATGATTTTAACGATTCTTGGTAGCAGTGGAATAATAAAGCACTTGAAATTTAATTGTGCCTTTGATATAATTATTTAAACGACAATTTAAGAGGTATTTATGGAAAAAAAGAAATTTAATAAAAAGCTATTAATTAAAATCTCTATATTAGTAGTTTGCTTAATTCTTAGTGTTCCGCTTGTAATTTTGCCTGCCTCAACTGTTATTGTGTATGAAATGATTTTTAGTATGCGCTTTGAAACACAGCCGTACCAAATGCAAGAAATTTCAGATTACGAGGGCTTGACGGTTGAGAGAAGCGACTTTAAATCAGACGTTACGATAGCTGGCTATAAATACTCAAAGCCAAATCAAGAGGTAAAGGGTCTTGTCATAATTTCTCACGGACTTGGCGATGGTGGACACAATAAATTTATGGGCTATATTGATGAGTTTACGTCCAACGGGTACTACGTTTTTACATACGATGCGCAGGGCACGGATAATAGTGGTGGCTCGTCGTCATCAGGCTTTCCACAAGGAATAATCGACCTTGATAATGCAATTGACCACGCAAAGGAGATAGAGGAGTATAAGGGCTTGCCCATTATGCTTTTTGGACACTCCTGGGGTGCTTATTCAGTCGGCAACGTCTTAAACCACCATCCTGAGGTTTCGGCAGCTGTTATGGTTGCTGGCTTTAATGAGTCAGAGGAAATGATGGGCTATTATCCAAGAAAGGTGCTTGGTGGCTTTGTTGACGTGGTGCTTTTGCCATACGTAAGCTTTTATGAAAGAGTCAAGTTTGGCAAGGATTACGCAAGCATCACAGCGGTTGAAGGGATTGAAGGCACTGATGCTGAGATTTTAGTGGTGCATAGTAAGGATGACCAAAGGGTGCCATTTAGCTCAGGCTACGAAATTTACAAACAAGCCTTTTTGGGCGAGGATAGAGTACAGTTTATAGAGTACGAGGACAAGGGACACAAAAATCTTTTGTATTCCGATGAGGCTGTAATTTATCAAGAAAAGATAGAAAATGACTATCAAGCGTATCTTTATGAAAGTGGTAAAAGGGACAACAAGCAAAATAGGCAAGAATATATGGGTGAGCATTTTGATGCAAAGCAATATTATGAGCCAAGCAAGGAAATAGTTTTGGCAGCACTTTCGCTATTCGAATAAAAGAGGGCATAATCAGCCCTCTTTTTATATTATTTATATTAATATATTATTTTTATTGAAATCAATGGAAAAATGTGCTATAATCGCAGTATAGGCTAAGCTTGAATTAAGGAGAAGATAACTATGACAGAAGGAATTATCATATTAGTAGCAAGCATAATTTTGTTCTTGGTGCTAATGACTCTAATTTTGCCGAAAATGTTCTTAAAGGTTCACTACTCGGTGGGAGAAGTGGAGGATAGGGGCATAAAGCGCTGTAAATATAAAGGTAAGCGCTGTGTGATTTATGAGGCTGGCCCTTCAATTTCCAAATACATAAAGCAATATCTTCTTCTTGAAGGAGATAATTGCAAAATCCTAAGGTGCAAAACCTCATATTCTATCAAATACTTAGAGTACGACGTTGTTGCTTTTGACAGATACAACAAGGTAAATAGAATAATCAACGTTAAGGAAAGCTTAATCGGAGGCGACTATACAAGACGCGTTGAGCTTCCAAATGAAACAGCATATGTAAAAATCATTCCACGTGCTGTTGACGGCGAGGTATTCAAAAAGCAAAGGCTTGCCTTTATTCCAAAGGAAAAAATCACACTCTACACAATATTTTCAATAGTTGTTACCGTGCTTGAATCATTCGCCTTGAAGGTCGGATGTGCGTATGCCTTTGGGGGCGTCTTCAGAGAAAGCTTTGTACGTTCATCTGCTGGCACAGGTGCAAGCATATTTTTGGCAATTGCAACTGGAATTGTGGGAATGATAATCGTAATTTGCAGTATTAAGCATTACAGCAAACGCTAAATAAAAGGAAAAGGGACATTTTGTAAAAATGCGTAAGGAATCAATAATTTCAAAGGGCAAATATGCCTTTCCTCAGGCTGAGGGTATAATTTCCGTAAAGCAATATTTCTTCGTCCGTGACGAAAACGGCAATAAAAAGCTATTGCTCCGCTTCTTTAATACAAGAAACGAGACCTGCACAGGCCTCTCGTTTGTTATACATTTTCTTGACTCAAGAGGTAGAGTAATCGACGAGGAAAGATTTGAATGTAAGGATGTAAGCATAGATGGTAAAAGCGCCTATGCGCACCCTGAGGCAATTTTTGTAAGCGAGAAGTGCACAAGCTTTAAATTAGATGTTGAAAGCGCTTCTTACGGAAGCTATAAATATAACAACGACAATGGTGCTGTATCTGTTGAATATAAGGAAGAAGAGCCAAGCGTGGCAAAAGCACCAAAGCGCGCACCACGCACTGGCGAAAGAAAGATTAAGGCGCGTGCGTTTAAGCTTCCTTGGATTTATGCAATAATTTCACTCCTTGTTTTAACTATCGCAGTTGCAATCGTCGGTGGCGAGCTATATCTATTTAAGGATAGCGAATGGGAGTTTTCTCTTGATGGTATAGAATACGAGTTCGTTTCTGAGGATAAGGAAAACGGCGAGGTCGTTATTACTGGTTGCTCAAGCAAATACACAAGCATTTTAATCCCTTCAGAAATCGAGGGCAATAAGGTTGTTGGCATCGATGATGGTGCGTTTGAGGGCAACTCTAAGCTTCGCGCAGTACGCATCGAGGGTGTGGACATCGGTGAATACACCTTTAGAAACTGCTATAGCCTTGAGGAGGTTCAAATCGAGGGCGTTAGCGAGATAGGAACAAAGGCGTTTGAAAACTGCTATTCTCTTAAGAACCTTACTATCGAAGCAGGCGATTCAGAAGAGATATTAAATATAGGCAAGCATGCATTCGCTGAATGTACCGCACTAAAGAGCGTTACAATTGACCAGCTTGCAATTTACAGAAACAACTACGAAATATTCAAAAACGACTATAAGATTGAATCCCTAAAGCTTAAAAACTTTGCCTACACAATTGAGGGTAGGGAGGAGATTGTATATGAAACTACAATTACAAATCTTATTACTGAATTTTCATACTATAACTCATACATAGCGCTTAAGGAAATCGCAATTGAAAATATAGATTCAATTTACAATGAATTTTGCAAGGGACTTTCAAGCCTTGAGTCCTTTGAAATTACTGGCTCAGAGGTTTCCACGATAGGCAACGAGGCGTTTTACGGCTGTGAATCACTTGCAAGCGTAAAGCTAAAGGAGCCTGCTATAATTATCGGCAAAAAATCATTTTTTGGAACAAAGATAAAGAGCTTTAATGCGACCAAGGCATCAACAATCGGTGACGAAGCATTTTATAACTGCTCAGAGCTTTCAAGCTTCAATCTTGGAGGCAACAATACTCTTGATGCAATAGGTACAGGAGCATTTACAAACTGCGTAAAGCTTGAGTCAATAGTTTTGCCTGGTACTGTTAAATCAATAGGTGCAGGTGCATTTAAAAACACAGGTCTTAAGACCTTCTCGTTTACAAACGAAAAGCTAATTATTGAATATGGTATGCTTGAGGGCTGTCAATCAATTGAAGAGCTTGACCTTGCATACTTGCCAGGTGGATACGTTGGCTATATCTTTGGATGCAACGATATGGAAAACCTTTCACTTTCAATTCCAAAAAGCCTTAAGGAAATAACCATTTCTGGCGCAATGGAAGCGCTATCAAGCCATGCCTTTGCAGGCTGTACTGGGCTTAAAACGGTTAATTTGCCAAATGGAATTAAGGTAATAGGCGACCACGCATTCTATGATTGTAAATCACTTGTTGACGTAAACCTTGGCGACTCTATCGAGGCAATTGGAGAGTACGCATTTGCATATACCTCTATCGGTGCAATTACGATTCCGGAGTCAATGGCTGTAATTTCTGAGGGCACCTTTAAGGGCTGTACCTCGCTTGCATCTGTCACCACGCACGAGGGGCTTTTAGAGGTTAGCAAGGATGCATTTTTCGGATGTGAGTCCTTAACAAGCATTGACCTATACAATACTATAATCATAGGTGACAATGCATTTGCCGAATCTGGACTTATTAAAATCGAAATTCCAACGGATATTTTAACGTTGGGTGAGGCTATCTTGGCAGATTGTAATTCCATCGAGGAGATAACAGTCCCACTTTATGACGTTTCCTATATTGAGGAATATTTCTCATCACTTTATGATTATAGCCCAATTCCAGATACACTCACAAAAATTACTATAAATAAAGCAGTAGGCATTCAATCAGGAGCATTTGCCGGTTGCTATTCAGTTGAGGAAATTGTCCTTTGTGAGGGCATTATAACTGTTGGCTCAGCATTTGATTCTTGTCATGAATTAAGAAAGCTTATTCTTCCGAAAACACTTGAAAGCTTTGAGCCAAGCTCTACATATTACTGCACAAAGCTTTATGACATTTGCAATCAGTCGGAAACAGTTGAAATACTCGCTGGCGTGGGCGCAGGACAAAACTCACTATACGTTAGCACGTCAATTGAAAGCTGTGCACCAACCGTAGTGATTGACGGATACACATTCTCAAAATACAACGATAGCTGGTATTTTACAAACTGGGAAAACGAAATTATAGAGCTATCTCTACCAAACGAGTTTACATATTCATATATGGTAGAGGATGAGGAGATTACTGAAACAGTAAGCGCTTATCAAATTCCGCATTACTTGTTTGTAAACGACGATAAAATTGAAAAAATATCATTACCAAAGGCAGTGACATCTCTTGGCACGTCAGCCTTTAACTCAGCAGGACTTATAAAGGAAATTATCTTTGATAAGGACGCAACCGTTGAGGAAATAGGCGCTTCTTGCTTTGCAGGCTGTACCTCAGTAGAAAAATTAATCTTGCCAAGTAGCGTAAAAATTATTGGCAACAACGCATTTAGATCCTGCTACCAATTAAAATCCATCTCGCTTTCAAATGAGCTTTTGCAAATAGGAGAATCAGCATTTGACGGCTGTGAGCTTCTTGAAAGCATTGTTCTTTATGAAAAGGTAGAAACGATTGGAACAGGCGCATTCTCTGGCTGTAAGGCTTTATATGACGTATACAACCTCAGCGCTCTTCCAATTACAGAGGGAAGTGAAAGCTATGGTAGAATTGCAAGAAATGCGTTTGTTCATACAGACATTAACGCACCACTTTCCGAAGTAGTGACAGTAAGTGGCATTGGCGATTTTAGAAAGCATGGCAATGAGTGGATGCTTCTTGAATTGGATTACACCTGTAAGGAGCTTAATACAGCAACAATTAGCTATAATGGTGCAAGCTTTGATGAAATTAGAATTTTAGCTAATGCAGCAAGCTCAAGAACAGAGCTTGAATCCCTGATAATAGGCAATAACGTTACGCAAATTCACGAGGGTGCCTTTGCCTCATGCATATTCCTTAGAACCGTAAGCATGGGTGCAAATAGCAAAATAGAAACAATCGAAAAGGAAGCCTTTTCCGAATGTGAAAGAATGGTAAGCCTTACCTTGCCAGCTAACCTTGTAAGCATAGGCAGAGAAGCGTTTGAGTATTGTGGAAAGCTTCTTTCAGTAACCTTGCCACAGTCACTTACATATATCGGCTCAGATGCCTTCTATGGCTGTAACCAATTATATGAGGTATATGACCTTTCACCATCAATTTTTGTTGGTAAGGACTATTCAAACGGCTACGTGGGTTACTACTCAAAGGTAATTCTAACCTCACAAAACGATTCTGGACTTGAAAGATATATAACAAATGGTCTTTACTTTGTAAGATATAATGGTGAGCTTTATTTGCATCACTATATTGGAAATTCACAAGAGCTTATAGTTGTTCCTAACACAAGTGAAAAAATCACTATTATGAAGGGCGCATTATACGGCTCAAATGCAAGCTCTGTTGTTTTACCAGAATCAGTAAAGCTAATAGAGTACGATGATGATAATAGCGCAAATATTCAAACTATTTACTATCTTGGCAACTATTCAAGATGGTTATCGGTAGAGTGCTATATATATAACTATCAAATTTATTGCTATTCAAGCTGTGTACACGACTACGGAAGCTGGACTTATAATTCAAGAGGCGAAATCACAACTGATTATTGTGAGCTTGAATGGAAAGTTGAAACTCAGCCAACCTGTCAAAGCGCAGGAATGAAGGTGGGCAAGTGTAAGTGCAGTGGATGTACGTATTACGAGTCACAGTATTTACCAGTGGTTGACCACGAGGTGGTAAACGAAAAATGTATTTATTGTGGTACTAAATTTATCACTCTTACCTCGGCAAATATGAATAACAATAAGGATTCCTTTGAGGTTATTTTATACAACTTTGATATAAATGAAGCGGGCAAGGTGACCTCTTTGAACAAGGAGAATGACTCAAGCTCATCATTTACAATAGTTGCAAAGTCAAGGATGGAAATTACATTAACCTATGGTGTTTCCTCTGAGTCAAGCGACCACTTTGCAATAAGCAAAAACGGAATAGAGCTATATAACGTTTCAGGTTACGTTAGCTCAAGAAGCGCAACAATCACTCTATATGCGGGCGATGTATTAACGTTTAGCTACGTAAAGGACGGCTCAGTAAGCATGAGAGATGATTGTGGATACGCATACGACATTAAAATTAAAATCAACTAAAATGCGATAAAAACGTGGAGAAAAAATGTTACCTAATAACGAAATTATAGAAAAGCTAACTACAAAGCAAAAAATCGCATTACTTACCGATTCACACGAGGCAGGTGAGGAGCAATTAAAGCAAATTAATGCT
Source organism: Clostridia bacterium (assembly GCA_017501545.1). Classification (GTDB taxonomy): domain Bacteria; phylum Bacillota; class Clostridia; order Oscillospirales; family CAG-272; genus RGIG2000. The sequence continues at coordinate 104,826 of JAFVWS010000004.1, forward strand.
CCTTCATTTACTGTGACAAGTCTTGAGTCAGAGGTGCTTGACCAAAATGGTGAGCCGGTTTTCCCTTCCTTTGATTCACTTGCTAACTCTTGGGATGACCAGCTTTTTGGCGAGGTTACTTACAAAGTAGCGTGTATGAAATCAGCAGGAAACAGCCTCTTTGTTTTACCAAAGACAAATCCAGGCACAAGTGTTTACGGGAAAGGAATTTCCGAGGACCCATATCTTGTCGGCTCGCTTTATGCGGGCGCAGTAAATGTGCTTTCAAATTCTGGTGCGCCAGTATGCTTACAGGTGCCAGCGGTGAGAGATAACGATGCTAAGGTAATGGACAAAATTGCCGATGAAGCGGCGATTTATGAAAGAGTAGTTAGGCCATATGATATGGCAAAAAGGGCAGGAAAATGCCCAGCAATTTTAGTTACTCCAAGCGACGCAAGGGACAGCTACCAAGAGATTAACAAGAAAATCTTACAGTACGCAAAGGTCGAAGATGCAGTTTTGCTTACCGAGCTTGATGAGGGTGAAAATACCGTTGCCGCGATAAACGCGGGAGGTCAGGTAATTAACGGCTCAAGCGTTGCGCTTGAGGCTGCATACGATAACTACAATCGTATTTACCACTCACTTGAGGAGGGTGGTGCAAGCGCGCACGAGCTTGAAATGGCAATTCTCGATGGTGCCGCAATTAGCGATGAAATAATTGACAACGCACTAAATAATAAAATGACTCTTGCTGATAAATGTCAAAACGAGAGGCTTACCTATTCAAACATCGAGGTTGAAGCTCTGGCGGTTGATAGCGCAAGAAGGTCAATTGTGCTACTTAAAAATGAAATGGGAGCCTTGCCACTACAAAGAGGTACAAGGGTTTCAATTATCGGCGATATTATTTCAAGCTCAGAAAACGGACGCTTTGTTAATTTTTACGAAAGGCTAAGGGACAGCCTTTTAGGTGAGCAGGTTAATGTTGTCGGCTATGAGCCAGGCTACTCACTTGATAGAGATATAAGCCAAGAGCAAATTATTCCTGCTCTAAGGCTTGCAAATCAGTCCGATGTGGTTTTGTTATTCCTTGGTCATGGCAGAGCAAGAGAAAACAATCTTGAAGCTACAAAAAGGCTTGCCCTTCCTGCAAATCAGGTTGCACTTGCAACTGCACTAAAAAGGACGGGAAAAAGAATAATAGCTATAATTTCAGGCTCTCGCTTGCCAGAAATGGACTTTGATGACGGCTTGCATGCATCGCTTTTAATTCCAAACGAGGGACGCGGTGTTGCAAACGCGCTTAGTGACGTTTTGTTAGGAAAATATAACCCATCGGCAAGACTTGCATATGCAGGCTATGGAAAGATAGATGCAAGATTTAGAGACACCCAAAGGCGCAAGCAAAGGGGAGAACAAAAAATAGGACAGTTTATCGGATATCGCTATACTGATATTTGTAATCAAGCTGCAAAATATCCGTTTGGACACGGACTATCCTATACTAAGTTTAGCTATTCGAATTTACATATGAACACCTCAAGCACACTAAGCTTTACCGTTCAAAACGACGGAAGCGTAGCAGGCATTGAGACTGCTCAGGTGTATATCGGCTGTAATACCTCATCACGCCCTCGCCCCATTAAGGAGCTAAAGGCAATTTATAAGGTGTATTTAATGCCTCGCCAAAGCAAAACCATCACTGTAAATTTAAATGAACTTAAAATATATGACCCAGCTTCCGAAAGATTTGTAATTGATGGTGGCGAGTATACAATTTATGTAGGCTCATCAGCGTCTGATATTTACCTCACGGAAAGAATCCGTTTGCTTGGACCATCACTTGACTCACAGGATGAAAGTATCACAAGCTATCTACAAGAGGTGTCAAACATTACGTCGGAAAGTTATACTATGGAGGCACATTGTGAACCTATGAAAAAAACATCGAAACTAAAATCGTTTAGCCTTTGGATTTTTGCGCTAACTATTTTTGCAGATATAATCTACGGTATTTGTGGCTTGCTTTTTGCATTACCATTCAAGGAGCATTTAGGCACGTTTGCAATCCTTAATGCGCTAAGCTTATCCTTAGCAGCTATACTATTTATCATTTTCCTAATAGTAAATGCAAGCTTAAAGAAAAAGCAGAGAATAAAAGAGCAAGAGGCAACTAAAGAGCTATTTAGAAATGCCGAAAGGGTAGAGGCAAGCACAGTTGAAAAGCTATTCGTAAGTGAGTTTGATTATGAGGACGAAAAGCCCGAGACAAGCAAAAACAAGCTAACCTTTAAGGGCAAGGACGAGTCAATTTACGTTTATATGGCTGTTGATACGGATTTTGAGGCGCTATCAAGTGATATGCAAGAGTTCTTTAGTAAGAACGGACTTTCAATTTCCTTGTCACTTGCAAGGGCAACAATTTCATCAATTGTGTCCTCTCGACTATTGATAGTTAGAAATGCAGACTCACAAAAATCCGTTGAGTTTTTAAAATCGCTTGCGGGCTTTATGGGTACAAGCGCCTTTGTTGAGTCATTTGACCAAAGAAAGTGGGAAATAGACACCCTACTTTATACGCTAAACACCTTCTCAAATGAAAAGAAGCCAACAGAGCTTGTGAATTTATTTAACTACGCAGAAAACGAAAAGGAAAAAGCGTGCTTCTACGTAATGACAGAAGTAAAATACGCTGACACTGCTGAATTTATGATGCCGTATATTCAGTATCTAACAAACCCACAGGAAAGCTATGCGGTTAGTGAAAACGGCACAGAGCTTGATTTCCCAAATAATATGTGGTTTGCAATGGTTGGCGATGATGGTGAGTCAATTGAAGATTTGCCAGCATTTATCTCAAACGTAGCAACAGTAATTGATATTGACCTTGAGTATAAGGAAAAATCAGAGGACGCGCAGGATATTAGCGCTAAGACAATTACTACTCACCAGCTTGAGGCGCTTACGTATCGCGCTAAAAAGGCGTCTACAATAGATGAGCACACTTGGAAAATGATAGACTCGCTTGAGGAGTTTGTTAACGAGCGTACACCATATCATATCGGAAACAAAATTTTCTTACAGCTTGAGTGCTATTTGGCTGTATATCAAGCTACCAAGGGCGAAATTAGTGAGGGCGTTGACTCAATGCTCGCATCAAGATTGCTTCCTGCAATAGTTGCAATGCTTAAGGACAACCCACAAATGGCAGAGGTTGATTTCTCACAAACAATTGAAAGCATTTTCGGTGAGGAAAATGTTTCAAAGAGTATTTACCTAATAAAGCATCTAAGCATTGAGCCTAAAAAGGAACAGCGCCCAGAGCCACTAAAGATTCCAAAGCCACTTAGCCTTGATAAAACAATAGGTGCGTGGGACATTGAAGGCACAAAGAAAGAGGCAGACTCTTTTGAAGAAAAAGAGACGGTTCGTTTAGATGAAATTCTCGCAGATAAAAAGGCTAACGAAGCCAAGGAAGACGAGAAAGCCATAGAAGAGCCCAAGACAGAAGAACCATAGACTGAAGAACCAAAGACTGAGGAACTAAAGACCGAGGAACCAAAGACTGAGGAACCAAAGACCGAGGAACCAAAGACCGAGGAACCAAAGACCGAGGAACCAAAGACTGAAGAACCAAAGAAAGAAGAACTAAAGGTTGAAGATGCGGTCGCAAAGGAAAAAGAAGGAGAGGTAAAGGATTTTGAGTAATACAGCTTCGGAAATATTCCAAAGAATTTGGGAAATTGCATCCTCTGGTGTTGCAATTGCCATTTACGTAGTTGTTTTTGCATTAATCCTACTTTGGATTGTTATTTCGCTTATGAATAAGGATTCAAAATCATCATCCGTTATAATAGCGGGCGACCTTTCAAAAGCCTCAGATGACGACACTACCGAAGCAGAAGCGCTTAAGGAGTTAGAGGACGAGGGCAGTGGAAGATTCTGCAAGCTATGCAACTTAGACCAAATGAAGGGAAGCATAGAAAGCGGAAGCTATGACGAATATATCACACTAAGACAATTTTGTGAAAACTTTAGAAACTACGCAGCAAGCAAGCTAAAGCTATACTACGATATATCAGACATAAGAAGGTTTGTGTCTGGTATGGCAGTAAGTAAGATACTAATATTACAGGGTATGTCAGGAACAGGTAAGACGTCACTTGCCCACGCATTTGGAGATTTTGTCGACAACCCGTCAACAGTAATACCAGTACAGCCAATGTGGAAGGAAAGAACTGACCTAATAGGCTACTATAACGAATTTACAAAAAGATTTAATGAAACAACGCTACTTGAAAAGATGTATGAGGCAAATTACAGTAACGATATATACGTAACAGTAATGGACGAAATGAACATAGCAAGAGTAGAATACTACTTTGCAGAGTTTTTATCATTACTTGAGTTGCCAAACGCAGAGGAAAGACTACTAACAGTAGTATCAGACGTATGGGAAGATGACCCAGTACAGTTAGAAAACGGATGTATAAAGCTACCACCGAATATGTGGTTTGTAGGAACAGCTAATAATGACGACTCAACGTTTGCAATATCAGATAAGGTATATGACCGTGCAATGATAATGAACCTTGATATGAAGGCAGAGCCATTTGTAGCACCAAGAACATCAAATACAAGAATATCAGCAAAGCAGTTTGAGGAATTAGCCGAAGCTGCAATGAGAGAATATGAGGTAAGTGCAAGAAACCTACATAGAATAGAGGAGCTTGATAAATACCTCATAGAGCATTTTCAAATAACATTTGGAAACCGTATAATGAAGCAAATCAAGAGCTATATACCAGTATACGTTGCGTGTGGAGGCGATGAGCTTGAGGCACTTGACGACATATTATCAAAGAAGGTCTTAAGAAAGCTTGAGATGCAAAACCCAATATACCTAAGAAGTGCGTCAGCAGGACTAAGTGCTTATCTTGACGAGCTATTTGGGTATGACCGTATGCCTCTTTGCAAGGCCTTTATGGCTCGCTTGCAGAGGACTATTTAA
>JAFVWS010000005.1 GCA_017501545.1 Clostridia bacterium
GTTGATTTTGCAGAATTTATATGATATACTTATCATATAGGCTTAATTGTGAGGTTGTTATGGAAAAAATTATCACCTACGAAAATTTACGAAATTTCACGTATGTAAACGATCAAATTGTTAAAAAGCCGATAAATGGCATCGCTATTGACTTTTTTGGTCTTGGCGGACAGAGCATGCTTTGGGAGGATGGCGAGACGGGCAAAATGCTTGCAGAGCACGGCATTTTATTTGTTGTTCCGTATAATAACCCTTGGGCGTGGATGAACAAGCAGGCGGTAAGCTACACTGACGAAATTTTAGACGTGCTTTTTGACCATTATAATTTAGATGAAAAAACGCCAATTGTCTCAAGTGGTGGCAGTATGGGTGGGCAAAGCGCCTTGGTTTATACAAAATATGCAAAAAGGACACCAGTTGCATGCGTTGCTAACTGTCCGGTTTGTGACCTTCCTTATCATTTTACTGAAAGAGTAGATTTACCAAGGACTCTTTATAGCGCGTTTTATAACGAGGAGATGGATTTAAACAGCGCCTTGAAAAGCGCCTCGCCCTTGCACCTTGTAAGCAAAATGCCAAATATAGAGTATCACCTATTTCACTGCACAAAGGACTCGGCTGTGAATATTGATATGCACTCCAATAAATTTGTAGAGGCGATGAAAAACGAGGGAAAAGAAATTACCTTTGACATCGTAAAGGACAAGGAGCATTGCGACCTTACCGATGAGGCAAGGGAACAATACTATAAATACATAATCGACGCAATTCTAAAATAAAAGCGTACCCCTGTGTCTAAATATAGGGCTAAAGGAGATAAAATGAAGCAGGTATTTAACCCATATACACCAATAAATGAGTATATTCCAGATTGTGAGCCACACGTTTTTGGTGACAGAGTTTACGTTTATGGCTCTCATGACAAGGAGGGTGGAGATTTTTTCTGTATGCTTGACTATGTTACGTATTCAGCACCAGTTGACAACCTAAAGGACTGGAGATATGAGGGCGTAATTTATAAGGCATCACAGGACCCACTATATTCCAAGTATAGATATATGTACGCTCCTGACGTTGTAAAGGGAAACGACGGTAGATACTATCTATATTATTCAATGGCTGACACCCATGGCGCAAGCTTTATTATCAGCGTGGCAGTGGCAGATAACCCAGCGGGACCATTTGATTATCTCGGCGTAGTTAAAAATCCGGACGGCACGCCTTTACAGGACTACGTGATTTTTGACCCGGGTCTTTTTAATGACGGTGGGCATATTTACCTATACTACGGTTTTTGGTTTAATTTTGACGAAAGCTCGAAATACACAAGAGAAGAAAGCATTAAGAAGCAAATGGAGTCGTTTAGAAAAACAAGAGAGGAAATTCTTCAAACTCCAGGTGGCGTTATGGGACCTGTTTGTGTAGAGCTTGAAAACGATATGCTCACAGTTAAATCAAAGCCAAAGCGCATTTTCCCTGCTACTTATGCTGGCACGTCATTTGGCGTTCATCAATTCTTTGAGGGTAGCTCAATGCGCAAAATCGGCGACAAATACTACTTTGTTTATTCCGCATGCACAAACCAAGAGCTTGCGTATGCAACAAGTGACTACCCAGACAGAGATTTTAAGTTTGGCGGAGTTATAGTTCAAAACGGAGACGTTTACTATAAGGGCAGACTTCCAAAGGACAGACTTGCAAGAACGGGCAACACCCATGGTAGCATTGAAAACATAAATGGTGAGTGGTACGTTTTCTATCATCGTCAAACAAGAAAGGACGAGTTTTCACGTCAAGCGTGTGCCGAGAAAATTGAGATTTTAGAAAATGGCTTTATCCCACAGGTTGAGATTACCTCTTGTGGCTTAAATGGCGGACCCCTTGTCGCAAAAGGTGTTTATTCCTCATATATCTCTTGCAACCTAACTGATGGCAATTTGCCACACGGAACATTTGATTTCGAGTGCCCACATCTAACAAGCCGTGGCGAGGATTATCTTGCAACTGATATTCATACTGGCACAATGATGGGCTATAAGTATTTTGAGTTTAAGGACGTTAAGAAGATAGGCATTAACTATCAAAGTGGTGCGCGTACACCAAACGGCATAGTTTATATTAAAACCGACCTCGATGGCGCTCCAATCGGAGAAATTAAGATTTCAGACCAAGCTAACTGGACTTGGGCACTTGCCGACGTTATAGTAAAGGACGGCACCTACCCTGTGTACTTTATTTACGAGGGTGAGGGCACAATAGAAATTAAGGACGTTATCTTTGAATAACAAAAAGCCACTCCAATTTGGAGTGGCTTTAATATTTTATTCTGCCTTATCGCTATTTTTTGATTCGATAAGCGCTTGCTTTTTAGCTAAAAGCTCATTTTCAATTGCTTCAATATCAGCACTGTGCTCAGCCTTAAATTTCTCAAAGTAGCTGTCCTTGTACTCGTTCATTTTAGCCTCAAGCTCACTTGCCTTACTTTCAAGCTCTGACTTTATATCATCTGAAAACTCATTTTCAAGCTTGATAAGCTCAGCCTCAATAGCCTTAAGCTCTGTAAGTAGTCCATCAATGTAGCTGTTAACCATTTGACCGATGGATTCATATGCTTCGATTGATGCTTGATAATTTGCCTCAAGCTTCTCAAGTGATTCAAGCTCAGTAGCGTATTCGTCGCTGTCCTTGCTCATTTCAGCAAGCTCATTTTTCTTTTGAACTAATTCAATTTTAGCATCACGCATTCTTGTAAGTAGCATTTGATACTCGCACTCTGGGTCAATTAAATTGTCGTATCTATAATTTTCGATAGCAATAAGCGCCTCGCTATATGCCTTCAAAAGTGTCTTATAGCCAGTATTTAATACCTCATAAAGAGTGCCCATTTCGTCAATGATTTTCGCAGTTTCCTCACGCTCTGTAAATGAAATATCATATTCCTTAGCGCTAAAATATGCATTTCTTAAATCCTCGGTTAGCAAAAGCGCACTCTCAACTCTTGACAGAGCAAGTGCATCGTAAAGCTCACCCTCGCTCATTTCCTTAACCTCAGCCTCAGTATAGGTTGAGCTTTCAAGAACAAGCGCGCGTAGCTCTTCAAGCTTCATAGCCTCAAGGGCAGTAACCTTGCCCTCAATATCAAGCTCATCAAGCTTTGCATTAATCTTATTCTTTATTTCAGCCTCAAGAGCATCAGCATCGCCAGAAAGTGAGATCTTAACCTCGTTTTCCTCACCATCAACTAAGTAGCCAGTGTCGCTTGCTAACTGAATAATGATTTCAGTTGCCTCCTCAGCGCTCTTACCAACGATAGCCTCGCCTGCAATCAAAATTGCACCGTCATCGTTAAGGGCTGTAACCGAAACAACCTTGTTTTCCGTATCAAGCATCAATTCAACGCTTGGGTTAATGTCAATTGTCATTCTTGTCGCATTTGCATCGTCTGCATCGTTATTTTCCTTGCCACAGGAGAATAGAACAAATGTAGAAAGAAGCATCAATGTTGTCAACAGAACTACAAAAAATCTTTTCATATTGAAACCTCCAATTTTTATTTGTCATTTATATTATATCACTCTCATAGTGATAACTGCAATTATCAAATTTTAAGCTTTGATAAAAATTTTATCATTGTAAAGAAAAAAACCACCTAAAAGGTGGCATTTCTTTTATTTTCGTCGCATTTTTCAATCAAAGCAGGTAAGCTTGACTCTAAAAGCTCTTCAAAGCTTGAAAAGATTTTGTCGGGATTTTCGTTCAAATCAGATTCAAGCCAATATAAAAAACTACCAACGATGCTACATTGATAAAACTGAAAAATCTTATTTTTACTTTCGGCATTAAGCTGTGAGGCACGATTACCAATGGCGCACTTGACAAGGCTGTGTGCAACAGGAGTAATAAAAGTAATAAGCTCCTTAATATCAAACTCGGGATAAAGCTTTTTTACAAAATCCTTTGATTGATAAATTGAGCGATAAAGCTCCAAAAAAGCATCTCGCCAGTTATTTTCGTTGATTTCACCACTTATTGCGCCGAGAAATCGCTTTTCAAACGCCTTTTGAATTAAATCATTGATGTTTTCAAAGTGGTAGTAAAACGTCATACGATTAACTCCACATTCGTTTGTTATGTCAGAAACGGTAATTTTCTTTAGTGATCGTTTTTTCAGCAATGTAAAAAACGATTCAATTAATGCTCGTTCGGTTAGCTTTGACATTCCAATCCACCTTCTTTTTTATCACTGATAAAATTATTCTATCATAAAAGCTCGTATAAGTCAATAATCGTTCTTTTCTTGTTGAAAAGGAAGAAGGTTTGTGATATAATTCTATAAGTAAAAAAGCAAGCCTTGGGGGAAAAAGCAATGCAAATCATAGAGAATAAAAGCTTCGATATGGAGCGCGCACTTTATGGAAGTGACGGAATAAAACTAATAAACTGCACCTTTGAGGGCGAGGCAGATGGGGAAAGTGCGCTGAAGGAAAGCAAAAACATTGAGGCGTATAATTCAACCTTTAAGCTAAGATACCCATTTTGGCACGACCAAAACGTTTTAGTCAAAAATTGTAGCTTGTTAGAAACCGCGCGTGCACCATTTTGGTATAGCGAAAATATCACTGTGGATAAAACAAGTCTCCAAGCACCGAAGGCACTGCGTGAATGTAATGAAATAAGCATTACCGATTCGGATATTAATTCAAGTGAGTTTGGCTGGAACTGTCAAAACATAGAATTTAAAGGAGTCAAGGCGCATGGCGAATACTTTATGCTAAGGGCAGAGAATATCACCATAAAGGACGTTGACTTTAGTGGAAAATATTCATTTCAATATATAAGAAATGCTTTGTTTGAAAATTGCACTTTAAATACCAAGGATGCATTTTGGCACGCAGAAAACGTTTACGTAAAAAACTCGATAGTAAACGGAGAATATCTCGGCTGGTATTCAAAAAAGCTAACCCTTGAAAGCTGTATTATAACGGGCACTCAGCCTCTTTGCTATGCGCAGGGGCTTAAGCTGATAAATTGTGAAATGCACCTTTGTGATCTCGCATTTGAGAAAAGTGACGTAGAGGCAAGCATAACCACTCCAGTAATTAGCATTAAAAACCCAAGCTCAGGCAGAATCACCGCACCCAGTGTCGATGAAATCATAATGAGCGACAAGGAAGCTAAGTGCGAAATTGTACTTAATAAAGAGGAAGCCCTCGTATGATAAAATACTTTAAAAATATGCCGTGGGGGCTTTTTGGCACGGTCTTTGCACTTGCGTGGCCGACAATGCTTGAACAGCTTTTACATACTGCCGTGCAGTACATAGATACGGCAATGGTTGGCTCCTTAGGTACTGAGGCAACAGCAGCAGTTGGCTCAACAACCACGGTAAACTGGCTTGTTGGTAGCACAATTTCTGCAATCGGCGTTGGCTTTCTTGCGTTTATTTCGCAAGCACGTGGCGCGGGTAAGCACGAGGACGCACGTCGTGCAAGCGGACAGGCTGTTTTGTCAGTTTTAGTTCTCGGAATTATATTTACAGTAATTACCCTTTCCTTAAGCCCGTTTGTCCCAGCACTTATGCAGGTTGACGCCACACTTAGAAAAACAAGCTCAATCTACTTTTTTATCCTATATACCCCTATGCTTTTTAGGACTGCAAGTATTATTTTTGGCACAGTTTTACGCTCGGCAGGGGACACAAAAACCCCGATGCGTGTCGGAATTTTAGTAAATATCGTCAATGTTGTACTTAATTTTCTCCTGATTTACAAAACAAGAATTTTAGTTATAGGCAAGTTCTTTTTATTTATTCCAGGAGCTGGTCTTGGCGTTATTGGCGCTGGTATTGCAAGTGCCGTTTCCTTTACTGTGGGTGGGGTGATAATCACCATTGCACTCTTTAGGCATAAGGAAATTTCACCAAGGAGAGTGTCGATAAAGCCTGATTTTAAGATACTCAAGCCTTGCTTTAAGGTTGCACTTCCAAACGCACTTCAACGCTTTGGAACGTCAGGTGGCTACGTTGCCTTTGCATCTATGATAAACTCACTCGGTGGTGTTTCTACTGCCGCACACACAATTGCTAACACAGTTGAAAGCGCCTTTTACGTGCCGGGCTATGGTATGCAAAGCGCCTCGGCAACCTTGTCTGGCAATGCCCTTGGTGCAAACGACAGGGACAGAATAAAACAGCTTTCTCGTATGATAATTTTCATTGAGGCTGTGCTTATGATAATTTCTGGTACATTTCTTTTCATATTTGCGCCAGCCTTAGTTGGCATATTCTCAAAGGATGATGAGGTAATCTCCCTTGGCACAACAGTGCTTCGTATGGTGGCACTTTCTGAGCCGTTTTATGGTGTCTCAATTGTAATTGAGGGTATGATGCAGGGCATGGGCAAAACCAAAATGCCATTCGTCGTGAACATAATCACAATGTGGCTTGTAAGAATACTCGGCACGTTTATTTTAACTCAGCTTTTTGAGTATGGCTTAGTTTCAGCCTGGGCATGTATGATTTTACATAACCTTGCTCTCTTTGCCGTGTTTATGATTTACTACCTAACTGGCAAATATATTCCAAAAAAGAAAAAGGACACCAAGTAGGTGTCCTTCTTTTATTAATAGTTAATTTCTCTTACCTCGAAGTAAGCCTGTGGGTGTGCACAGGTTGGGCAAATTTCAGGTGCCTTTGTACCAACAACAATGTGGCCACAGTTACGGCATTCCCAAACCTTAACCTCGCTCTTTTCGAAAACAGTCTTTGTTTCTACGTTGTTAAGAAGCGCGCGATATCTTTCCTCATGCTCCTTTTCAATTGCAGCAACTAAACGGAATTTTTCAGCAAGCTCAGTAAAGCCCTCCTCGTCTGCAACCCTTGCAAACTCAGCGTACATATCAGTCCACTCATAGTTTTCACCCTCAGCAGCGGAAAGAAGGTTGTCAGCTGTCTTTCCAAGACCACCAAGCTCCTTAAACCACAATTTTGCGTGTTCCTTTTCGTTGTCAGCTGTCTTTAGGAAAAGAGCAGAGATTTGCTCATATCCCTCCTTCTTTGCAACTGAAGCAAAGTAGGTATATTTGTTTCTTGCTTGGCTCTCACCAGCAAATGCAGCCTCAAGATTTTTTTCTGTCTTAGTGCCTGTGTACTTTGTCTTTTTGTCTTCCATAACTACCTCCAAAGCTCCACCTGTTGCCTTGCAAACTGGACATACAGGCTCGATAACTCCGTCCTCTACCTCAAATGTCGCCTTGCAAATTTTACATGTGAATTTTTTCATTTTTTTCTCCTTATTTTATATTAAATTAATTTTAATATTTCATCCTTAGTGCGATAACCAACAACTCTATTTGTAATTTCGCCATTTTTGTAAATGAATATAGTTGGAATGCTTGCAATGCCAAAGCCCATAGCAAGCTCACCGTCGTTGTCAACGTTAACCTTGCAAAGCTTTATTTTGCCTTCACTCTCATTTACAATCTCCTCTAAAATAGGGGCAATCATTTTACAAGGACCACACCAGTCGGCATAAAAGTCAACTATTACAGTCCCCTCTTGCTTTATAACCTCATTTTCGTAATTGCTTTTTGTAACAATCATAAAATCACCTCTTTTGATTTATGTAATCTAATCGCGCGAAACATAGTAGAGCTTACAATGACAGAAGCCCTCAAAATTAGGGTCAGCAGCCTGCGCCTTAAACTCCTCGCACATGCATTTGTTTTCGGGTAGCTTGCCAAGCTTACAAGGACAATAACCGTCCTTTCTTTTAAGCCCCTCCTTGATTGTCCTTACAACCTCGGCATCGGGATTTAGCTTGATTTTCACATTATTCACCCCTTTTTTATTTATTATAACACTATTATTACCAAATTGGAAGATATTATATTAAAAATTTCCCTTGAAAATGCATATATTATATGTTAAAATTATAGTTAGAATTTTGCACACACAAGGAGGCAGTTATGGAATATCGTATAGAGCATGACTCAATGGGCGAGGTAAGGGTGCCAGCTAACAAATATTGGGGCGCACAAACTCAGCGTAGCCTTGAAAATTTTAAAATAGGCGAGGGTAAAATGCCAAAGGAAATTATAAACGCCTTTGGAATATTGAAGCTTGCAGCAGCTAAGGCAAATGCCACCCTTGTGCCTAATCGAATGACGGGCGAAAAGCTTGACGTGATTGAAAAATCAGCAAATGAGCTTCTTTGTGGCGCACTCGATGGAAACTTTCCACTTGTTGTATATCAAACGGGCAGTGGCACCCAGTCTAATATGAATGTAAACGAGGTGCTTGCAAACCGTGGAAATGAAATAGCAGGCAAAAAATTGCTTCATCCAAACGACGATATTAATATGTCTCAGTCCTCAAATGACACGTTTCCAACTGCTATGCACATAGCAGCGGTAATGACTATATACAAAAGGCTATATACACCACTTTCGCACCTAATAGGGGAATTTAGAAGGCTCGAAAGAGAAAACGAGGGCGTAATTAAAAGTGGTAGGACTCACCTACAAGATGCAACGCCTATTTCCTTCAGTCAAGAAATTAGTGGATGGCGTGCATCAATTGAGCGTGATTATGAAATGATAGACGCATCGTTGGAGCCACTTAAGAATTTGGCGCTTGGTGCAACTGCAGTTGGCACTGGCTTGAATGCGCCAGACGGCTTTGATGTCGCTGTTGCAAAGGAGATTGCAAGTATAACAGGCGTTAATTTTAGAACAGAGAATAATAAATTCCACGCGCTTACCTCAAAGGGCGAGATTGTCTTTTGTCATGGTGCGCTAAAGGCACTTGCCTCTGACCTGCTTAAAATCGCAAACGATATTAGATGGCTTGCAAGTGGCCCACGCTTAGGTCTTGGAGAAATCACAATTCCTGAAAATGAGCCGGGGTCATCAATTATGCCAGGTAAGGTAAACCCAACCCAGTGTGAGGCAATTACTATGGTGGCAGTACAGGTTATGGGCAATGATACAGCTATTGGAATTGCTGCCTCACAGGGTAACTTTGAGCTGAATGTGTTTATGCCGGTAATTATAAACAATTTTCTTGAGTCAGTAAATTTACTTGCTGATGCGATTACCTCGTTTACAGATAACTGCGTAAGTGGCATCAAGGCAAATCGCGATAAGATGAAGGAAAATTTAAATAATTCCTTAATGCTTGTAACAGCTCTCAGCCCACACATAGGCTACGAAAACGCGGCTAAGGTTGTTCACTTGGCACACGAAAAGGGGCTTACTCTAAAGGAGGCAACGCTCTGTCTCGGTTACCTGAGTGGCGAGGAATTTGATAAGTATTTTAAACCGGAAGAAATGGTATGAGTATAAGAGAAGAATCACTAAAAAAGCACTATGAATGGCAAGGCAAAATAGAGGTAATCTCACGTGCACCTATAAACACAAGAGAGGATTTATCCCTCGCATATACCCCAGGCGTTGCCGAGCCATGTATGGAAATAAATAAGGATTTAGACAAGTCTTGGGAGCTAACAAGGCGCTCAAACCTTGTTGCAGTAATTACAGACGGCACAGCAGTTTTGGGTCTTGGCGATATAGGTCCCGAGGCTGGTATGCCAGTTATGGAGGGTAAATGCACTCTTTTTAAGGAGTTTGCCGACGTTGATGCCTTCCCGCTTTGTATAAAGAGTAAGGATGTGGACGAAATTGTTCGTACAATATACCTTCTTTCAGGCTCCTTTGGTGGCATAAATCTTGAGGATATTGCAGCTCCTCGATGCTTTGAAATAGAAAGAAGACTTAAGGAAATTTGCGATATTCCTGTCTTTCACGATGACCAGCACGGCACAGCAATTGTTGTAGGTGCTGCACTTATAAACGCACTTAAGGTTGTTAAAAAGGATATAGACAAGGTTAATATCGTAATCTGTGGCGCAGGCTCAGCAGGTATTGCAATTTGCAAGCATCTACTTAATTTAGGTGCTGAAAATATCACAATGCTTGACTCGCGTGGAATTGTTTGTAAGGGCGACTCAGAATTAAACAAGGCACAGGCTGAAATTGCCGAGCTTACAAATAAGGCTCAAAGGAAGGGTAAATTAGCCGACGCTATGTGTGGGGCAGACGTCTTTATCGGCGTTAGCGCACCAAATATTGTAACTGAGGAAATGATAAAATCAATGGCAAAGGATGCGGTGGTTTTCCCAATGGCAAACCCAACGCCAGAAATTATGCCAGACCTTGCAAAGCGCGCAGGGGCAAGAATTGTCGGCACGGGAAGAAGCGATTTTCCAAACCAAATAAACAACGTCCTTGCATTTCCAGGAATATTCCGTGGCGCGCTTGACTGTCGTGCAACGTGTATAAATGAGGAAATGAAGGTCGCAACCTCATACGCACTTGCAAGCTTAATTTCAGATGAGGAATTAAACGAGGAAAATATAGTTCCATCAGCACTTGATAAGCGTGTTGCCAAGGTCGTTGCCGAGGCAGTGGTCAAGGTTGCAAGAGAAACAAAAGTATCAAGAAAATAATAAAAAACGCACACAGGGTGTGCGTTTTTTTATTTATATCTCTTTTAAGAAAAGCGCCTCGTAAGGTGCAATAGCTACCTTACCGCTAACAATTTTATTGCCAAGAATATCGTAGTATTCCTTGTCAAGATAAGCATAGCCAGCCTTGTTTTCAATCTCAAGAGCAATGATTCCGTTTTCGTTGCCCTCACGCTTGGTAAGGAACACGTTCTTGGACGCCTCCAAAATAGGCTTTTTATCAACTAATTTCAAAAGCGCTTCCTTATCTGGTGCTGTGCCAAGTAAAATTACAGTACCCTTGCCAACCTTACGCTTGGAAATTGCACATAAGCCTTCAAAATCAAAGCCTGTATAGGTTGCGAGACACTCACTATCAACGCACTCAAATGCATCACAGCCAAGGGAAATATTGAAAATTTCGCCACCCTGTGTCCATTTTGCCTTAAAGCTATCCTCTTCAATAGGTAAGTGGTGCTTAACGCTTACGCCACCAAGGGACTCAAGCGTTGGGTAGGTTTTATTTGTGTGCTTAGCAGCATAGTCAGTCATAATATCACTATATGGACCAGCAATAAGTGTACCACCATTTTCAACCCATTTTTTAATTCGTGTGCCAAAATCATTGTCCTCAAAGCAACAAAGAAGAGGCGCAACTATAACCTCGTACTCATCTAAGTCCTTGTCAGTTTCAATAACGTCAATATTATAGTGTCTGAACGCATCATAGAAGTAATCGCCAAGCACAGGTCTAAATGAATGGTCGTGGTCGTCAAGATGATTAATAATAGGCGCAAACATAAAGTTTTTAACCGCAGTTGAGGAATATGTAAGCGCAATTTTTGACTTAACCCTTGAGCCCTCTAAAAAGTCCTTGCATTTTTCAAGTGTATCGGCAATTTTCTTTACTGATGGCGCAATAGGTGAGGGAACTCCTGCGCTTGAATAAACAGCGCCATGACCTATTTCGTGTCCTGCTGGATGGCATCTAAATAGCCAATATAGGTTCATTTCACCACCTTGAACAATAGGTGCAAGTGAGTTTATGTAGTTGTGTCCGTTTGAGCGGTAGCCATTATACGCAGCATATGAGCCATTATAGCCTGGCTGAGTTTCAGTCACCCAGAATGGCTTTTCCTTAAGTGTACGATAAAAGTCGTAGTTCATAAAGGTTCTATATAGCTCATTTGAGCTATCATAGTGGTTATGCTGAACAACGTCAAGCTTTTTGTTCATATTATTGTAGCTAAGGGCGTTGTCCATCATCATATCTGTGCCAATAGGCACGCTTGAATGCTTTTTAATTGCCTCAGCCTGCTCCCAAACGTATGTTTTTACAAGCTGACATTGAAATCTCCACCATTCAACCGCGTGAGATGGATGCTCCCAAGACTGTGGCGCAGGGGCTGTAACCTCGTCAAAGGACTCAAAATCAAGTGACCAACGGTTCATAACCCACTTTTTATTTAGATTTTCTATCGTGCCATATTTATTTTTTAAATATACACGAAATTCCTTTACGCATCTTTCACAAAAGCAACCAAAATCATAAGGGTAAATTTCGTTATCTATCTGCCAACCGATAAGTCCAGGGTGCTTACCAAGAGCCTTTGACATTTCCTCGGCTATTTTATAGTTAAGCTCTCTTATACCCTTGTGAGTTTTGCAAGGGTGACAGCGTGAGTGCACATCAGCTATAATCCTATTGTAGCCATTGTAGCCAACCCTCATTAAATCAGGATATTTTTTAAATACCCAACGTGGTGGAGTACAGGAAGGAGTACATAAAACTGTGTAAATTTCGTTTTCGTACATAACGTCCATTGCGTACTTAAAAAGGCTAAAATCGTACACTCCCTCGGTCTTTTCCATCGTGCTCCAGGCAAATTCGCCAATGCGCACAGT
The DNA here is from genome assembly GCA_017501545.1 of Clostridia bacterium. Lineage (GTDB taxonomy): Bacteria > Bacillota > Clostridia > Oscillospirales > CAG-272 > RGIG2000. Next base: position 12,408 of record JAFVWS010000005.1, read on the forward strand.
GTTTAAGCCAAGGTCCTTCATTCTTTTTACATCCTTTAAAATTTCTTCCTTATCCCAAAGCTCTGGATAGTATGCAGAACCAATGTAAAACATAATTAAATCTCCTTCCAACCAAGCTCAGCAATTGAAACACAGCCCTCGTTTGGTGTATTACAATTGAGCCAACCGCATGTGGTTATATAATATTTTCCGTTTTCTTCTATAATTTCGGGAGCATGCGCACGTAGTGTCGTTACGGGTATTGAACCACCTTCACCACCATTATAAACACCAAAATTATATGGGTCGCTTGATACAAAAACAAGCGTGTCGTGATAGTTTTCAATGTTGCAGTCAGTGTACGTTACAAAAAGATAGTAAAGATCGTCCTTTTTTATTACGTAAGGCGATTCCATAGCACCCCACGGTGGATTAAGAGGCGCGTTTTCACCACTTGTCATGGCATATCCGACAAAATCCCACTCTAATAAATTGTCCGACTTAAAGAGTGAAATACAGCTTTTTTTGTCCTTTGTGCCAACTATATACATAAGATATGAGCCGTCATCAAGCTTTAAAACAAAGTGGTCACGGTGTGCCGAAAAAAGCGGCTCATTATTTAAGGTGACCGTGTGGTTATACCACTCCCAAAGGTCAAAGGAAACGGAGAGGGAGGTAGGGGAGGGACCGTAAAACATATAGTAATAATCGCCCTCGGTTCTTACAACACAGGGAGCCCAGGCAAGGGTTCCGCGGTTAATTGCGCGCTCGGGCCACTCCTTCATTTCACTTGCGAGTGACTCAGTTGTGCCGTGCACAAAATATCTTTCGTTTGGCGCCCCACCCTCAAAGCTTGTAATGCCGAAAAGATGATATCTTCCGTCATGCGCCTTGAAAAGACAGTGGTCATTTATGTATTTACCGTTTATTTGTGGGCGTAAAAGCACGCGCCACTCACTACTTATGTATGGTATTTTCATAATTATCTCAAATATTTATCTACAAGTGGCTCAAGTTCTTCAAGCTCGCCGTCCTTGAATAGACACTTGTATTTTTCAAAATAAGCGAGTAATTTTTCCTTATTTATTTCCTTTGGCTTTTTACCTACACGGCGCTCAAAGTTGGCAAAGAGAATATTCTCCTTGTCCTTGCCCGATAGGTTAAGACCGGTTAGATTTCTGTCACAATATGCCATTTGCACCTTGTCGGTTGCGATGAAGTGGTAAAGCCTATCAATGCACCATGCGTGAGTATAAGACTCCCAAGGGAAGGTTGCGTCAGTGCCAACTAAAATTCTATTTGAATGTTTTTTAAAGAAATCAACGTAAAAATCGTGGTTGCTTTCAAAGGCAAGGTACATTTCTCCACCTGGTGTAATATCAACTGCCATATTTTCGTATTTTTCAAACATAGCCTCTAATTTGTCTGGATACTTTGCGTAGAAGAAAAAGTGTGCAAAGGTAACGTTTAGCTTAGGATATTTATTTAAAATAGCCTCTATTTCATTAACAACAGCCTTGAAATCTGGGTAAGTGCCATCACCGTAGAACCAGCCACTTTCCTTTGCCCAAGCTGGCACTAAGTCAGCGTCCCAAAACTCGTCAGGGTCGTTTACGTGGAATACAATGTGCGTACCATCCTTTTCCATCTCGGCAAACACCTCATCAAGCGTTGGGAACAAAAGTGTACCACCAAGAGGCTTTAAGCAGGTAGGCTTGCCCTCGATTAGCTTAATTCCGTCAAAGCCAATTTCCATCATTTCCTTGTACTGTGTTACAAGGTCCATTCCCTCAGGTACGATTTCAGATATAGGATAGCTTGTGTGGTGTAGGCAACCGTGCGCGAACGTGCCCTTGTGTGCTAATTTATAAAGCGCCATCATAATGTTGTTTGCAACACCACTTGCATGGTTATTAAGTGCGCAAAGGTTAATGCCGTTTAGCTCCATACCCTCGCGATATGGCTCAAACGCGTCAATAAATGAGCCAATTTCATCGTTTTTCCACGCCTCAATATGAAGGTGTCCATCTATAATTTTTTCATTAATTTTTGGTTCGTTAAACATAATATACCTCATAATAAATCTAAATTAAATCCTTGCCTCCTTTGCAAAGGCACCCGTAGGGCGTGCGTTAGAAGAGGTGTCGCACTTGTGCGACGGAGGGATTATTAAAACCTAACAGTTACGCTTTCTCCAACACGAATAAATATCTTTTTAAAGTCAAGCAATTCTGGGTGTGGCTCATATTTAAACTTCAAAACAGAGTAGTCAGTGTCCATGCCACCTCGGTTGGTTACGATGACCTCGTTTTCATTTATCCAATTTTCTTCAATATCTCCATAGGTTAGACCATAGCCAAACTTGTAAAGTGGCTCACCACTAAAGAATTTATATGTACGGTTTTCCATGCTATAATCACGGAAATCGGGTAGGTCGTCATCACTTTTGTAGAAGGTAACAGGTAAGCGTCCACTTGGGGAGACCTTGCCAAATAAAACGTTAGCAAGGGCGTGTCCACATTCGGCACCACCGTAAAAGCACTGCAAAACAGCGTCACAGTCCTTGTCTTGCTCTACAAGGGAAACACAGCTACCGCTAATATTTATAAATACAACAGGCTTACCAAGCTTAATAATCTCGTTATAAAGTATCTTTTGTGGCTCGGGGAGCTCAATGCTTTTTTTATCTCCGGCAATATCACCATTGTATGCGTCGCCCTCCTCACCCTCAATGCCTGGGTTAAGCCCCATACACATTACAACAAGGTCAGCCTTTGATGCCGCAATTATACCCTCCCTAAATGGATTTCCACTCCACATAGTAGAGACAACGTCAGTTGGGTGACAGCCTGCTGCGTAAATTACCTTTCCGTCAAACGCATCTTGAATTCCACGAAGTGGAGAGGTGTATTTTGATGGGTTGCCGTTATAGTTACCGATAAGTGTGCTGTATCTGTCACTGTTAGGTCCGACAACAGCAATTGTCTTATATTTTGATTTGTCAAGAGGCAAAATGCCGTTGTTCTTTAAAAGAACCAAGCTTTCCTCTGCCATTTTTAAATTTAATTTCTTATGCTCGTCGCACTCGACAACGTCAAATGGAATTTTGTCATATTCGCAGTCGTCATCAAACATACCAAGACGGAAGCGTGCCTCAAATAGCTTAGTTACAGCCTCGGTAATTGTCTCATCTGTGATTAAATCCATCTCGTAAGCCTCGTAAAGAGAGAGGTACGCATCGCCACAGTTTAGGTGACAGCCGTTATTAACTGCAAGCGCAACGCTTTCAGGCTCAGTGCTTGTCACCTTGTGACCTGTATGAAAGTCGCGAATAGCACCACAGTCTGAAACAACGTATCCGTCAAAACCAAATTCGCCAAACAAAATATCGCCAAGCAAGGTTTTTGAGCCACAGCAAACCTCGCCATTTACTCGGTTGTAAGCGCCCATAACGGCAGATGGCTTTGCATTGTCGATGCAGTATTTAAACGCGCTTAAATAAGTTTCATATAAATCCTTTTTTGAAACCTTAGCATCAAAGCCGTGGCGCTCATATTCTGGGCCACTGTGCACGGCATAATGCTTAATTGTCGCATCAAGCTTTCTATATTTTCCTTCACCCTGTAAGCCCTTAATGAAGGCAACGCCCATTTTACCAGTTAAAAGTGGGTCCTCACCATACGTTTCGTGCCCGCGTCCCCAGCGAGGGTCACGGAAAATGTTGATATTTGGAGACCAGTATGTAAGACCTTGATACTGCTCGGTTGAGCCAAACTTTTTAAACTCGTTATATTTAGCACGTGCCTCGTCAGAAATAGCAGTTGCCACCTTAAGCATAAGCCCCTCGTTAAAGCTTGCCGCCATACCGATAGCTTGTGGAAAAACAGTTGCCGAGCCTTGACGGGCAACCCCATGAAGACACTCATTCCACCAGTTATATGCTGGCACTCCTAAACGCTCAATAGCAGGTGCATCATAGCGCATTTGTGCCATTTTCTCCTCAATAGTCATCTTTGAAACTAATTCTTTAGCACGTTCGTAAAAGGTCATAAATAATTCTCCTAAATTTATCTATAAATTTAATCTAAATCCATTGTAGCATAGGATGCCAAATATTTCAATAGATATATGTTGAAATTAAAAACAAAATGTGATACTATATAATTAGTAGCATTCTTTGGAGGATATTATGGTTAGAAATTTCATTTTAGGCACAGACTGGGGCTCCGACTGTGATGACTGTGTTGCAGTCCGTGTCCTTGCAAAAGCGGTAAAGGCGGGTAAGGCAAACTTACTTGGCATAGGAATTAACTGCGTCAAGGAGCACGCATATGCTTCAATGAAGGCGTTTTTAAATCTCGAGGGAATTGACGTCCCTGTTGGCATTGACCCACGTAGCCACGAAACAGACGGCTGGACGTGGACAGAGAATTACCAACCAAGGCTTGCTAAGCTTGAACCAAAGCTTTCAAATGATGATGCTGAAAGCGCAGTTAGAGTATATCGCCGTGCAATTGCCGAGGCGCAGGGCAAGGTGGAAATTATGGAAATTGGCTTTTTGCAGGTTTTAGGCGACTTTTTAAGGAGTCAGGGGGATGATATTTCACCGAAAACAGGAATGGAGCTTTGCCGTGAAAAGGTTGAGAAAATTTGGTCAATGGCTGGCAGGTGGGACGTTGACTGTGGGCGTGAGTTTAACATCGCCTGGACACCACTTACCCGTGAATCATCAAGCTACGTTTTTGATAATTGCCCAGTGCCAATTACGCTCCTTGGCTGGGAGGTTGGCGATAGCGTAATTACAGGTGACAAGCTAAGCCACGATGACTATTTATGGCAGGCAATGGCAGACCACGGCTATACAAACGGACGCTCCTCTTGGGACCCAATGCTCATTATGCTCGCTTTAACGGGTGACCCCGAAAAGGCAGGCTACGACACGGTTACTGGCAAGGCATCACTTGAAGCTGACACAGGTAAAAACCACTTTACAATTGACCCAAATGGAACTCACACCTACGTAGTAAAAAATCAACCAGACAGCTATTATTCTGAAATTATAAACGAAATTATCGCATAAAAATCAAAAAAAGGAACGGGCACTCAAATTGCCTGTTCCTCTTTTATTTTGACGAAATATGTTGTGCATATAAAAGTTTTTATAAAATCATATATTATCACTTGAATTTTATGTCATTCTATGATATAGTATAATAAATAATAATTTATTCAAAAGAGGTTGACACAAATGAATAAAAATGCGACAATCTCTTACAGATAGACGGAGCTTAACTCTGTATTTTTGCGTACAATAAAATAGTTAAATTTGCCATTTGATGATGTGGCTTTTTACACCCGTTTATCAAAAGGTTTTTTATATACAAAAATTGTTTTATAAGGAGAAAAATATGAAAAAGAAATTATTTTTAGCTTTACTTATGGTTTCACTTTTTGCTTGCATTTTTGCTATCGGAGTAAATGCAATCACACAAGCTGAGGCTGATGAGGCATATTACGAAAAGGTGTACGTTACAGCTAACGGTGAAAAGACCTTGCCTCTTTACGAAAAAGTAGGCGACACCTACTATCCACTTGCATGGTTTGCATACGACGTGCTTGGTGAGGACGGTACAACCGTAGTTGAAACAAAATATGTAAAGGCTTATTTTGAGGATGTTACTTGTTATTCTGAGGTATACAGCCAAGGCAGATTTAACGGTGTGTATTATGAATATACAGACGAAAACGGCAACGCAATGGTTCTTAATTCAAGCCATGCGGTATTGCTTAATCTCCGTAGTGGTGTAATGTCAAATACAATGAATTCAAACGGAACAAGTAAAGGTACAAATGTTACTATTAAAACATTTGAATGGTCAAAAAGCGGTTATCCAGGCTTTACTAAGCTTGAGGCGGTTTATATGCCACTTTCTGCGACAAGCGTAGGAGCTTATCCACCTTCTTCCGTACGAGTTTTTGATATTGACAGACACCATGGTCCACTTACAATATCAAGAGGAACTTTCCATAGTGCAAAAATTACGGAAGTATATATTCCTGGTGGTTCAACCTTTAATGGCAATGACCAATTCAATAGTTGCTCAAAGCTTGAAACAATTATTTTCGGTGCAGGAATTGAGAATATCACCATTCAAGGTTATACATTCAACGGTGCCAATTCTTTAAGAAGAATTTATTGGTTAGGCACAAAAGCACAGCTTGATAGTATCACTGTTGCTGAAACCAGTAATGGCGCATACTTTAACTTGACTCAAATTTCATTCGAAGAATATTCTAAGCTTACCGAAGAACAGAAGCAAGCAGGCAAGTACCTCGTTTATGAAACACCTGAGTGCTTCGCACTCGGGCACCTTGATGAGGCAATTAACGTTTGTGTAAGTCAATGCACTCTTTGTGGCGAAAAAACAGTTAACCACGTTGATAACGATAGCATTACAGTAAGTGCTGAATTTGATAGCTATTTATCAGACGGCAAAAAGGTGACAGCTTGTCATATGGAAGGTTGCTTGTACACAAAGGAAGAGACTATGGATGCACTCTTTACAAGCAAGGGCTATTCAAAGGATAACGTAAATGCAAACGGTATAGTAATAGATTTCAGTGTAAATAAAGAGGCAATAGAAAAATATGAGGCAATAACCCAAAAGACAGTAACCTTTGGACTTTTTGTAGCGCTTGAATCCACACTTGATGACAATAACGGAACAGTTAACTTAAAGGATGATAATGTAGAAGGTGTATTAAAGGCAGAAATGCCACAGAACTATTTTGCATATGTGGGCTTAAAGCTTCACGGCTTTGATAATGAAGAAAAGCAAGCAAGTCCATTTGCAATTGGTGCATACACAATAGTTAATGATGAGATATCATTCGTTCAATTAAACAGCACAGACTCAAAGGTTCCAGTTTTCACAACATATGAAGAAATAATTGCAAGCATAAAGGAATAATAAAAAGCACCTCAAGCGAGGTGCTTTTTTTGTTTTAAGCTTAAGAAAATCCACCCTAAAATGGGTGGATTTTAAATTATCTGAAAAATTTAGTCCGTAATGCTCAAAAATGAAATACCAGCATATTTGAAAGGACCCAGTGTTTATTTTTTCATTTCGTTTGCGTATTTTGTGTAAAGCTCCTTAACCTTAAAGTAAGCAGCCTTAGGGTTTCTGTACTCATCAAGAATACCCTTGTTGTTGAAGTAGCGCACACGGTTCATATCCATAGATGGAGAGGTTCTAATGTTGCAGAATTGCCATAGGTAAGTGCCTCTCATATAGTCTGTCTTGTGGAAAAGCTCAAGGCAGTATTCCATAAGGTCTCTTTGATATTCCTCGCTCCAACGTACTGTGTCAAAATGAGAGTGGAAGCCAGCCAAGGCACCTGCGCCAAACTCACTCATTATAACCGGCTTATCCTCCCAGCCGTTTTCAATGCGTCTTTGCCTGAATTCTTCAATCATCTTGTCCCAGTCAGAAAGCTTGCCCTCATAGCCACCATATCTATACCAGCCGTGATAAATGTTGATGCAAATAATATCGTCAAAGCCCATATCCCTGTCCTTAAGTGGGTGGTTTGAAGCGTGTGTAATCAAACGGTTACCACCATTTTCGCGTAGGTATGCGCTCCACTCTCTTGAAAGCTCATATGAGTTCTCGTGGTATGTAGCAATCTCGTTGTGCATGCCCCAAATTACAATTGAAGGATGGTTATAGTAGTACTTAACCATTTCCTTCTGCATATTAAGCCCACGCTCCTTGATAATAGGGTCAGCAAGTGATTGCTCACTAAAGCCACAGCCCCACATAGGAATTTCACTCCAGAATAAAATTCCACGCTCATCAAGCATATCAACAAAAATCTTAGAGTTAGGATAGTGTGAGCCACGAATTGTGTTACAGCCCATATCAACTATTAAGTCAATATCCTTTTTCATAAGCTTAGCAGGGAAGGCAAAGCCCCAGTCAGGATGCTCCTCATGTCTATTTACGCCAAGAAGCTCAACTCTCTTTCCGTTTAAAAGAATGTCAAGGCTTTTAACCTCAATTTTTCTAAAGCCAATTTTGTCAATTAAATCATCAGTGTCAGTTGAAGCGATAACAGTATATAGCTTAGGTGAGTCCATATTCCAAAGCTCAATATTTTCAAGCTTAACCTTTGGTGTATTTATAGTCATAGCTTGGTATGCGTCAAGCGCTATTTGCTCGCAATAAATAACCTCATCGCCTATCTTTATAGACACAGGTGCGCTTGTTTTTTCATTTGATGCGTTGTAAAGCTCAAGCGTACACCATACGCTGGCAGAGCCAAGGTCACTTGATAATTCATATTTAACGTGGTTTAAAAGAATTGAAACGCCCTTAAGGTTAGAAACGCTTACGTCACGTGCAATTCCACCATAGTTAAACCAGTCGGTATACCTTTGTGGGAAGGAGTTTTTATCAATTGTGCTGTCGGCAAGCACAACTAAGGTATGCTCACCCTCCAAAACGTCATTAACTATAATTTCAAACGGAGTAAACGCACCATAGTGCTTTTTAATCTCCTTGCCGTCAAGCCAAACAGTAGCCTCAGTCATTACAGCTTCAAATTCGAAGTATAATGTGCCACCCTGTGTCTTAAATTTCTTCTCGTACCAGCCCCAGCCCTCGTACATTAAATTCCTTAATTCAGTGTTCCAAACCGAAGGGACAATAACTGTTTCACCGGTGGGCAAGCCGTTTTGCCAACCGTTTTCTATGCCCGTTTTTTTGGGGTCCAGCGAAAATTTCCACGCTCCACCTAAATCGGTTACGCTTCTTTTTTCGTGTGACACGAATAATCTTTTCATATTTTATTTCCTCGCAAATTGAATTTGTTATATTATACCACAAGGTAGCTTTAAAATCAATAATTATCGCTTAAATATAAGCATATTCCAAGAGTGCTCCTTGAGTGCTATTTCGCCACGTGACACCTTGCGCTCCTCTGGCTTTATTCTTTCATTTCCCATCTCGTTAGAAGCATCAAGCTCACTCGAATATAACTCTATATGTGAACAAAGCTCATAACCCTCAAGCTTAATATCAAGCTCTATTTTTTCATCAAGAGAGCGATTAACTGCAAAAACAACAATCTCGTCATTTTCGCTATTGTAAATGCTTGAGGTATAAAGATATGGAATATCCCAGCCCTCACTTGATTTATAGCTATTTACCTCGCAGCTTGTGTTAAGCGCGACACCATTTCCATAAAGAGATGCGTACATATAAGGGTAGAAAATGCTTTGTCGCCATGCGCCACCATCATTTTCTGTCATAATAGGCGCAATAACGTTTACAAGCTGTGCAAGGCAAGCAACCTTAACTCTATCAGAATTGTTTTGTAGTGTCATTAGCATACAGCCAACTAAAAGTGCGTCCTCAAAGGTGTATTTTTCCTCAAGCAAATGAGGTGCAATTTGCCATCTTTGTGCTGTTTTCTCCTCGTCCTTGGTTCTGTACCAAACGTTCCATTCGTCAAAGGAAAGCATCAAGGTCTTGTCACTATTCTTTTTTGCCTTGATTTCATCGCAAATCTTAGCGGTATTTTTAATGAATTTGTCCATATCCTCGGCTCTTGCTAAAAAGTCGGGGGTGTTTTTTGCCTTGTTGCCGTAATAGCAGTGCAGAGAAAGGTAATCAACATAGTCGTAGGTGTGGTCAAGCACAGTGCGCTCCCACTCGCCATACGTTGGCATATTAGGGTCAGAGCTACCGCACGCAACAAGCTCAATCGATGGGTCAACCCACTTAAGCACCTTTGCTGCTTCAGTTGCAACCCTGCCGTATTCATCAGCAGTCTTATGGCAAATTTGCCAGTCCCCGTCCATCTCATTGCCAAGGCACCATAGCTTGAAGCCAAATGGCTTTTCAAAGCCGTTTTTTCTACGAAGATTAGCATAATAGGTATCTGTGTCGCTGTTGCAGTATTCAATCAAATTTCGCGCCTCGTCAGGCCCACGAGTGCCAAGGTTGACCGCCATCATAACCTCACTGCCCACGCGCTTAGCCCACTCTTGAAATTCGTCAACACCAACCTCGTTGGTCTCAACCGATAGCCAGGCAAGCTCCATCTTCCTTGGACGCTTTGACTTGTCACCAATGCCGTCCTCCCAATTGTAGCCAGAAACAAAGTTTCCACCGGGATAGCGTACAATAGGCACGTTTAGCTCGCGCACCATATCTAAAACGTCGCGTCTAAAGCCACACTCGTCGGCGTTGTTATTCGTTGGCTCGTAAATTCCACCATAAACAGCACGACCAAGATGCTCAATAAAAGAGCCATAAATGCGTCTGTCTATATTGCCAATTTGGTGGTCTTTATCAATAGTAAGCGTAGCCTTCATTTTAATCTCCTTAAAGAACAATTGCTATAACAATCTTATTTTATCATAGATAAAAATAAAATGCAATCCATAATTGACTTTTAATATGTCAAATGTTACAATGAAAATATGAAGTTAGTCGCAGTATACCCAATCGAACCCGTCTGTAACACATAATAGACGGCGTCTTCCAACGGATAAAGACTTGAAATATGTTTATATGTCTGCATCTTTCTCAATTGAAACCCGCTCGCCTATTATGCGTTAACAGATTGCGAGCAAATTTCGAGCGAATAAATAAGGTTGTAGGCAAAATCAAAAAAGTGCAGTCAATTAAACAATTTACAAGCTTTTTTGTTGCAGTATACATCGTTATTTATCGCTCCAAATCGAGTTCGACTGGGTATACTGCGACTAACCCTGTAAAGGAGCATATTATGAAGAAAAGAAAAGAAAGCTTTTGGGGCTTGCATTTTGATTTTCATGCAACCCCAAGCGACGGAATACAAGGAAAGACCTTAAATGAAGAGGACATAAGAAAAATATGTCGCCTATTAAAGCCAGACTTTATTCAAATTGACTGCAAGGGTCATCCGGGCTATACCTCATATCCCTCAAGGCTTGGAAACGCAGTGCCCGAGTTTGAAAAGGACACACTAAAGCTTTGGCGCAAGGTCACAAGAGAAGAAAACGTAGCGCTCTATATGCACTATTCAGGCGTATATGACGTAAAATATTGCTCTGAGCATCCAGAGGAAAAGACGTTAATGGCAAACGGCTACTATCATTTCGGCTCAACTAAGCTAAATGGTAGATACTCTGATGACTTGCTTATACCACAGCTAATGGAGTTAGCAGGTGAATACGAGGTTGATGGCGTATGGGTTGACGGTGAGTGCTGGATGGCACTTGCCGACTTTTCAAACGAAACGCTTGAAGGCTTTGAGAGGGAAACAGGTATAAAGCTAAATGGCAAAATTCCAAGGGATAGAGAAGACGAATATTTTCACGAGTATAGAGAATATAATCGTGCGCTTTTCAAAAAATATTTAAGCCATTACGTAGATGCAGTTCACGAAAAATATCCGGATTTTGAAATTTGCTCAAACTGGGCATTTAGTGACCATATGCCCGAGGACGTGTCTGTAAACGTAGATTTTTTATCGGGTGATTTAAACCCACTTAACTCATTTAACTCTGCACGCTACGTAGCCCGCGCACTTGCTCAGCAAGAGGGTCACGTGTGGGATTTAATGTCGTGGAGCTTTAGAAGCAACGTTATAGGTCGTGCAGCCTACGTGCCTAAGCACGTAAATCAGCTAAAGCAGGAGGCAGCAGCCGTAATTTCTATGGGTGGTGCATTCCAAGACTACGTGGCACAAAACAGAGATGGCTCACCCAAAATGAACGAGGTTGAGTCACTAAAGGAGCTATCAAGCTTTGTCCTTGAGCGCAAGGCGTTTTGCCATAGAGTAAAGCCAATTCACGAGGTGGCGCTTTTGCTTTCCACCTATGACCGTTATCAAGAGTCAGAGCATCTGTATTCACGCACAGGCTACGAAAGGACAATGGGAATGTCAGCTCTTCTTTGCGACGTAGGAGACTCCCTTGAAATCGTATGTGAGCATACGTTAAATAAGCATATAAGCGAGTATAAAATGCTCGTTGTACCAGAGCTTTATAGTGGACTTGAAAAGGACACAATAAAGAGTCTTTTAGACTATGCTAAAAATGGTGGCAACTTAGTGCTTGTAGGCAAAAACACCTGCTCAATTTTTGCAAGTGAGGGCGCACCCTTTGAGTGCAAGCAACACGCTGAATTTTTAGAGGAAGCAACAAAGGGCTCAGAGGACGGACATAATAACAAAACGTCAAATAAATACGTGCCATATATTTTTACAATGGATAACCAAAAATATGGTGCATTATTCTCTCCGTGTGAGATTATATCAGACGGCACGCAAAATGCTATTTTTAGCGAAAAAGCATCCACGTCCCCCGCTATTTTGTCCTCAACAATTAAATACGGAGATGGAACAATCACCCCAATAGGCTTTGATATAGGCTCTCAATACTTAAAAGGCGCACAATACCTACATAGAGAGCTAATGAAGAAAATTTCAAGCCTCTATGAACCAATGGTGAAAATAGAATCCGTCCTTGGCAGACTTGAAATAATAGCCACAGAAAAGGACGGCAAGAAAATGATACAGCTCGTCAACGCAGGAGGCACCCACGCAGATAGCGCAAGCGCCACAGACGACTATATCCCACCTGTGCTTGATATAAAGCTCTCAATCGACGCACCAAATGCCAAAAAATTAATACTTCAACCCGAGGGAAGACAGCTCCCGCTTACAAAGGACAAAAACGGCAAAATCTCAACCACAATCAACCGCATCGACATCCATAACACAATCGAAATCTGCGAATAACCCCATAGAATTAATTATCAAAAAGCGAGTGCCTCAAAACGGCACTCGCTTTCAAAATTCACGCAGTGGTTGAAAAAAACTCTCGTTATGTGTTGTTGCATTGCTATAAAATCTCTGCTATAATCGAATTGTAAACAGATCTGAATACAATTTTTTCACAAGGAGAATTTTATGAGATTAAGTATTGGCGAAAATATAAAGAGATTACGCAGAGAAAGAGATATTACGCAAGAGCAGCTTGCAGAAATATTTAATGTTTCTTGTCAAACCATTTCTCGTTGGGAAACAGATTCAAGCTATCCCGATATTGAAATGCTTCCTGTTATTGCCGACTTTTTCAACACTACGGTTGATAAGCTAATGGGAACAGATGAAATGTTAGTAAGAAATAAGGTTGATAAATATCTTTCTGACTACAAGCTTGCTATTAGTCGTGGTGATGTATATGAGTGCATTCGCATAGCACGAGAGGGCATAAAAGAATTTCCCAACAACTATGAATTGCTTAACAAGCTAATGGATGCGCTCTTCATATCGGGCGACAGCGATGGTGGAATTAGCGAATGGAAAGAAAATATGCAAAAATATGATGCTGAAATCACCGAGCTTGGTGAACGCATTATGAAATATTGCACCGACCAAGATATAAGGCTTGAAGCAACTATACGATTAGCTTTTAACCATTGCGAGCAGGGCAGAAAAAAGGAAGGCAGAAGAATATATGAAGCACTACCTTCATGGGAGCATTGCCGAGAGTTCAACATTTATTGGGCATTAGAAGATGGTGAGAAATTAGAACACGCAAGAAATCAAATAATTGCAGGCTATGAAATTCTCAGTGGCGGAATAAATAAAATGACTGGTGTAAGAGACATAAGTGATGAAGAGCTTTTGAAGCTTTATGAAAAGCAAACACAGCTTGATAATCTTGTATATGATGGAGTTCCGCCTGATGATTGCTATGGAAACGCTAATGACCATTGCTGTATTGCAGAAAAGTACGCAAGGTTAGGAAATAAAGAAAAGGCAATTGAGCATTTGAAAATTGCTGTCGAGCATGCTTTGTTGTTTGATACAAACGACCACGGAGAATACGAAAGTCTTTTACTTGGTAAAAAGAGTTGGACTAAGAGCAACTATGAAACAAACGACCCACGCCCACTAAGGATAAGAATGAGGGATAAATGGCTACAAGAAAAGGACTTTTCAAGTATAAGAGAAACAAAAGAATTCAAAGAAATTATAGAATCTTTGAGTTAATACCTCCTAAAAACGAGTGCTTCGGCACTCGTTTTTGCCTTATTATGTTGAAAGAATGCAAACATTATGATACAATAGATTTAAAGTAATACTTGCATGATATATTTTTAAAACTATTTAAAAAGGAGAGTCTATGAAGGTTGTAATTATTGGTGGAGTTGCTGGTGGAGCAACTGCTGCGGCAAGAATAAGAAGATTGGACGAGAATGCGGAGATTATCATTTTTGAGCGCTCGGGTTATATTTCATATGCAAACTGTGGCTTGCCATATTATATCGGTGGCGTTATCGAGGACAAAGAGGATTTGACGCTTCAAACGCCCGAGGGTTTTTATAGGCGATTTAGAATCAAAGCCAAGGTAAACCACGAGGTAACCGATATTGACACAAAAAACAAGACCGTTTTCGTGACCGACCTAAAAACAGGAGAGGGCTTCACGGAAAGCTATGACAAGCTGATTTTATCCCCAGGCGCAAAGCCTATTTTGCCCGATTTCTATACTGAAAATGAAAGAACCTTCACACTTCGAACAGTAGAGGATACGCTAAAAATCCGTGCTTTTGTTGAGCAAAATCAGCCTAAAACGGCAGTTATTATCGGCGGTGGCTTTATCGGTCTTGAAATGGCGGAAAACCTTGCTGAGCTTGGAATAAAAACAACCATAGTTCAGCGTGGCAACCATCTTTTGCCACCCGTTGACTGCGATATGGCATCGTTTATTCACGCAAGCTTCCGTTACCACGGAGTAGAGCTACTACTTAACAGTAGCGCAAGTAAAATGAGCATTACAGATAATAAGGTTCAGCTTGAGCTTGACGGTGGAGAGAGGATCAGCGCCGATATGGTCGTGCTTGCAGTTGGCGTTACTCCTGAAAATACACTTGCGAAAAAGGCAGGCTTGGAGCTTGGCTTAAAGGGCACAATCAAGGTAAATAGCAAAATGGAAGCCTCTGTCCCCGATATCTATGCAGTGGGTGATGCCGTGCAGGTAAAGCATTTTGTAACCGAGCAGGATGCAGTAATTTCCTTAGCAGGACCTGCAAACAAGCAGGGACGTGTCGCTGCTGACAATATTTGTGGACTTGAAAGCGAATATAAGGGCTCACAGGGCTCATCTATTATAAAGCTATTTGATATGACAGTGGCAACGACGGGAATTAACGAACAGCAAGCAAAATCAAACGGCTACGAATACGAAAAGGTTATTTTAACCCAAAATTCCCACGCAGGATATTACCCCGGCGCAAAGACAATGACTCTAAAGCTGATTTTTGAAAGGAAGAGCCTTAAAATTTTAGGCGCACAAATTGTCGGCTACGATGGCGTAGATAAGCGCATAGATGTAATTGCAACAGCAATTCGCGCAGGCTTGAGGGCTGATTGTCTAAAGGATTTAGATTTGGCATACGCACCACCATACTCCTCGGCGAAGGACCCTGTTAATATGGCAGGCTTTGTCGCTGAAAATATCAAAAACGGTGTGGTAAAGCAGTTTTATTATGAGGATATTTCCGCCTTGCGTGAAAGAGAGGATGTAATTTTGCTTGACACTCGCACTCCGTTTGAATATATGCGAGGTCGTGCTGACGGCTTTATTAGTATTCCACTTGATGATTTAAGGGAGCGCATAGGCGAGCTTGATAAATCTAAAAAAATCTACGTTATGTGCCAAAGTGGACTCCGTAGCTATTTGGCAACACGAATTTTAATGCAAAACGGCTTTGATGCCTACAATTTCGCAGGTGGCTTTAGACTATATAGCAGTATTAAAAACGAGGAATTGCTATCTAATAGGTGCTACTCCTGCGGTATGGATAAAACAGATAAATAAGAATTTGAAGGCCATTTTTAAGATGATTAACAAATTAGGAGGGGATCTTTATGACTAAAAAGACGAAGATTATTCTTGCAACGGTAGCGTTTTCTATTTTATTGGCTATAGTGGCAAGTCTTATATATATTTTTGCTGTGGCATTGCCGCAAAAGCGAGAAAAGGAGCAATTATTAAAAGCGGCACAGGAGTATTATGACGCAAAGCTTGCTATGTATACAGCACAAAACGAGAAATATGATGACTATGAGGTGGACGTTGCATTCCTTGGCGACAGCCTTACCGACGGATACGATCTTGAAAAATACTTTCCCGAGTATCTTGTTCTTAATCGCGGAATTGCTGGTGAAACGACCTTTGGTCTTGAAAAACGTCTTAAGGTATCGGTTTATGATTTAAAGCCTAAAGTGGCAGTAATGCTCATAGGGGCAAACAACTTTGATACAATGTTTGATAACTATGAAAATATTTTGAAGGGATTTAA
>JAFVWS010000016.1 GCA_017501545.1 Clostridia bacterium
ATAAGGGGCTTAGCTGTAAAGTTCCTTGCGATTTATATAGCGTTTTACTTGAGCACAAAATAATAAGCGACCCATATTATGGCACAAATGAGAAAACGCTTAGCGACCTTTCTAAAAAGGATGCACAGTTTTATACCGAGCTTGTCCTTGGCGAAAATGAGCTTAATTCAGAAAACATCGAGCTTACGTTTTTTGGCATTGACACGCTTTGTGACATCTATTTTAACGGAGCTTTGCTTGATAGCGTCAAAAATATGCACAGAAAATATGAATACGACATAAAGGGCTTAGCAAAACCAAAAAACGAAATTAGACTTCATATAAAGTCACCAGTTGAATATTTTGAAAAAATGGAAAAGGTTCACCATCTCTACACAAACGATAGTGATACCATTAAGGGCGCAGCACATTTGAGAAAGGCGCTTTATATGTCGGGCTGGGATTGGGCACCAACGCTTCCAGGTATGGGCATTTTCCGTCCAGTGATGATTAATGCGTATAATACTGACAAATTAGATGATACTGAAATCGTTCAGCATCACGAAAACGGCAAGGTAAGGCTTGAGCTTTTTGCCAAGACTAAGCATAATTCAAAAAATGTCAGAATTGAATGTGAAATTGACGGTAAGACCACTTTACTTGAAAATGGCAGAGGCGAAATTACAATTGAAAGCCCAAGACTATGGTGGCCAAACGGCTATGGTGAGCAAGAATTGTATGACGTTACCTTTAATTTATACGAGGGAGACTTGCTAATAGATGTCGATAAAAAGAAAATCGGCTTGCGCACACTCGTTTTAAGCCAAGAAAAGGACAAAAATGGAAGCGAATTTTGCTTCAAGATAAACGGTATCAAGATTTTTGCAATGGGTGCAAATTACGTCCCAATCGACAGCCTCTTGTCACGTGTAAATGAGGAAAGGACCGAAAGAATAATAAAGGATGCAGTTTTTGCCAACTTCAACGCAATAAGAGTTTGGGGTGGAGCATACTACCCAGAGGACTATTTTTACGACCTTTGCGATAAATACGGACTAATCGTTTGGCAGGACTTTATGGTTGCTTGTGCGAATATTTGGCTAACTGATGAAATGGCAGACGAATTTGTTAAGGAGTCAACCTACAATGTAAAGAGAATAAGGCACCATGCATGTCTTGGCTTGCTATGTGGTAACAATGAAATGGAGGAGGCAATTTGCTACTGGGAATGTGCAAATGGAAACGACCCAAAGGTGCGCCGTGACTACCTAAAGCTCTATGAGGAAATTTTGCCAAGCGTGTGCCAAAAATATGCACCGTATATTTCATATACGCCATCAAGCCCAACCTCAGGTGGAGGCTTTGATAATCCTAAGGACTTCACTCGTGGAGACGTTCATTTTTGGGACGTTTGGAATGGCAACTGCGACTTTGATGAATATAGAAAGCACAAATTCCGTTTTTGCTCAGAATACGGCTTTGAAAGCTTGCCTTCAATTAAAACAATAGATGATTTTTGCCCAAAGGATGAGCGCAATTTGCTCTCATATACAATGGAAAGCCACCAAAAGCACTGGCACGGCAACGTAAAGCTTCTAAAATACTTGGCTGAGGCGTACAAGATGCCAAAGGATTTAGAAACTACAGTATATGCCTCACAGCTAAATCAAGCAAACGCCATTAAGTATGGGGTAGAGCATTTTCGCAGGTGTCGTGGGTACACAATGGGCTCGATCTACTGGCAGTTTAATGACCCATGGCCGGTTGCCTCATGGTCAAGCGTTGACTACTATGGTAGATACAAGGCGCTTCACTATTTTGCAAAAAAGTTTTATCAGGGTGTTTCCCTCGGTCTTTTCAATGAAAATGGCGAAATTACAGTAAACGTTGCAAATGAAACAAGGAAAGAATTTAAGGGCTATATAAAAGCTGGTGTTGCGAAAAACGACTTTACGATTATTTCCCAATTAGAAAAGAAAATAAGCGTTGACCAGCTTTCCTCAAAAGACGTTTACACAAGTGAAAATTCTGCCTTTTTCGGACACAGGGACGCATATTTTTACGCAGAGCTTTACGATGAAAACGGCACACTTCTTGCAAGAAATACAGAGCTTGGCACTAAGCCGAAGCATTTTAATTTCTTGAAGCCGGCTATTAAAATAGAGGCAGAGAGGTGCGATGATGGCGTATGCATCAATATTTCAAGTGATGCTTTTGCAAAGAATGTAGAAATTTCCTTTAAAAATCACGATATTGTTTTAAGTGATAACTACTTTGACCTAACAAACAATGAGCCATATAAGGTTATTGCGAAAACAAGCCTTAGCGCGAAGGAATTGTTAAATGAAATTAGCATAATTTCAGTGTATGATATCCCACTAAAGTATTAAAATAAAACGGTGTACCAAGCGTACACCGTTTTGTTATTTTATTATAAGTATAGCATTTAGTGCATCCACTGTGTGAGTCTTGCCATCGAGTGTAAATTCAACCTTTTCATCATCAGGGTTAACAATTATATAGGCAGTTTTGCCGTTTTCAGCCTCCCAAGATGAGAAAAGCAGACGGGGGAGTGTCGCAAACTCGCGTCCACGGCACATAGGAATTCTAATCTTTTCACATTCAATTTTGCTGGCGTTTTTCATTCTGCCAGAGTATAGATATTTCTTAGCACCGGCGTTATAAAACTCCATCATATTTTTGATGAAAAGAAGTGATTTTTCCATATTTGGTGTGTTTTCAAAATCACGCGTGCTCCAGTGGGTCATAAGCTTGCCATTTGGCATAATAACAAGCGTCATAATATCACCGATTGAAAAAGAGTACGCAAGACGATAGCGCAATGTGTCAACGCTTGGCTCAAATGGGCATCCACATTGATTTCCCATAAAATTACGTAGATACTCGTGGTAAATAAATGCATAAACAGGGGTAGGTGTGCCAAATGGGTAGTTTAATTCAAACCTGTTATCACTCATTAATAAATTCCCAATAAAAGGCTCAGATGCTGCGCTTTCACAGCCAAAAATCATACCCTTAGCGTTCTCGTTCCATTCGCCAAGAAGCCTTTGCATATTACTTGTCATCCACTCGCCAGGCATAGGTGGGTGACCATGGTCTCTGCCATAGCACATATATTGTCCGCCACCATGGTTTTGGTCAAGTATTTGCACGTAGTCAACGCCACTTTTGAATAGTGGGGCATAAGCCTCGTCAAGAATCTGGCGCCCACGCTTGGAGGCTGGGCAAATATCATAGCCGTAGCGCTGATATGGAGAGCAGGTAATGCCAAGCTCCGGTGTGTTTTTAGGAGAGTGGCAAACGCCCTCTAAAACGTTTTCGTCCTCAATCCTTTTTTCACAATTGTAGCTGTCAATTAGCGTGCTTTGCTTAGTGTAGCCAAAGCCAGAGCAGTAAACACCAAGATAGTCACCATCTGCGTGCAAGGCATCTCTAAACTCATTAAACAATTCCTCACCACCAAAAGGAGGCCAAACGTAAGGAGGCGCCCAGGGGGCTGTGCCCTCCCAGTGCATCAAAAGTGCCATAATATGGCACCCAGTGTCGTTTTTTATCCTTTTAAGTATAGGCAGTGCATTGGTATATGGAAATAGTGCGTTTGGCTCCATTTCGTCCATATCGTGTATGCCACGCACAGGATAAGTCACGATAAGTGGTGACTCTTCATACCACCTTGGCAAGGATTTATTTTTAGAAATAGGCACAACCTTGGGTGGCAAGCATTTTTCAAACCAATCTCTGTAAATTTCGGCTGCGCTTTCCCACTTGTTAGTGCACGTCTGCCAAATAATTGGATAGTCGGTCTTAAAATCCTCGCCATACCCTACGCCAGAGTATAAGCGAATCTGCATTTCAACCCCACCGTTTGATGGGTAAAAATCAACCCCCTTAAATGCTCTTTTGGGGTTGTGCGCACCAATATAAAAGCCGATATCGTCAAAATGGTACGATATAAACTGCGCACACACCTTGTTGGGAAATATGAAATGCGCGCCCGACATAGGAAATTCAGGCTCGTAGCGAGGCAAAGAGGACTCATCTGTTAATAAAATACCCTCATCATAAGGAAATAAAATTCTACCACCGTTTGGGCAGTTATCTATAAGCCTTGGTAGACATATTTTGGGAAATTCAGCCCATTCAAGCGCATATTCGTTTGGGACATTTTCAATGGAAATTTGCCAAGAAATGAAGCCAGCTGCACGCACAATAACTCTTACAGTAAGGAAATTAAAATCTCCACCAAAGCCGTTATATACAAATTCATTGGCGCTGGCACTAACTAAATTTGACTTGGTAGAATCAATATAATAGCACTCGCCGTTTAGGTCACGCAGTCTAATGCGAAAAATAGGGCAAGCCCCATGCGTGCGCACAGCTCCACCTAACTTAAGCGACGAAATTATTCCCGCCCCAGTGTCTATATTTAATTCTATATCCTTAGTAAAAAGCGTATGCATCCTTTCGCCTCCAAGCGTCAAATATATGATAATTATATCATTAATATGAAAGGTTGTCAATTAAGAGCATGGGTGAAAATAAAAAATCCTAAACCGAACATAAAGTTCAATTTAGGATTTTTATGGTCGAGATGATAGGATTACAATTCGCTATGCTCATTGCATAATTCGTTTTAGCCAATCGCACTTTGCCTATGGCTCGTGTTCTTGGAAACTCATTATCGAACCTCGGTTCTCATCCTTCCATTATTTCAAAAATAAAAACGACCCACTCAAATGAGTAAGTCGTTTTTATGGTCGAAGTGACGTCACCACACTCGAACCACATTTAAAAAGTGCGATAAAGCCTTATAGTATAAGACATGTTGGGCTTGTTTGGAAAGGTCGCGTTAAATGAAAACGCCATATATCATAACATGGTAGTTTGTATTTAATGATTTGATTTCTACTTGAGAAATTAGTTTTTTCTCAACCTTTATTTCGAGCTTGCTTACTATGTATTCCTCGAAATTTTTGTCATAACTAAAGATTAAAGCTCTTTTTGCATTTTGGGCTACCGGATTGATTCTTGAAGAACCGACAGAGGTATATGCGATTGTAACATCAAGTCCATTTTTGGCAATATAATTTTGCACTTTTCCGTCTTTATATTGGATTGAGATTTGCGCCACATCTTCGCCATATTCTCCTAAAATCGGATAACCGTAATTTAATGATGTCATTCCCAATATGGAAATACAGTCGGTTGAATCGTTGCATTTAAACACAAGAGGCTTTTCCGTTACTAAATGTGGGATTATTGAAATGCCCGAAATTTCCTCGTTCTGCAATATGGGACCAATGGTTATTTTCTTTTTTCTTGTTTTTGCAAGCCTTGTTTTAAGCGGCATACGCGCAATAGACAAAAGCGTTTCATAGCTTGACTTATCCGTGCATTTTAAAGGTGCTTTTGAAAGCTTGTTAAAAACAATAGCTTCGTAGCTATCGTACGGGGTACTGTTCTTGTCCATTTTTTTGAGTGAGCGACAAAAAGCATCATAAATTAAATTTGGCTTCCTGTCAAAATCAACAAGAGCTTCCTTTAAAGTGCCGTCAACACATGCAGCACCACCACGGTTATAGTCGTTGGTTTCTGCCCAATACCAAAGGCAGGTTCCGGCAAGTGCATTGTTTTTGTAAAGCTCGTACATAGACATTAAGAAATCGCTTAGTAAATGTGGATTGTCATAAACATAGTATCCGCCCCATTCCGTAAACATAAGTGGCTTGTCGCATAGCTCCTCGCTTGCTTTTCTTGCCATATCGAAGGTTTCACTATACGGATGAGTAGTATAAAAATCAAGACCGCAAAGATTGTAATATTTTTTCGTATCCTCGTTTGACATATTATTTGCACCGGAAATTAAACGAGTCCCGTCATTTTCACGGCAAAGTTGCACGGCACTTTTTAAGAAAGACTCGTCAAAATCACATTCGTTAAAGGCCAACCAAAAAACGATGCTTGGATGATTTCTGTCGCGTAAAATCGTTCTTTTTAAAACCTCAAGACACTCACTTGTTAATTGTGAATCTGTAACATCCGCTTGCCACATTCCGGGCTCCTCACAGCATAAAAGTCCTAACTCATCAGCTATGTCAAGAGTTACCTTATTATGCGGATAATGAACCAAGCGCACAAAATTGCAACCAGAGTCCTTAATCATTTTTAGGTCGTTGTAAATATCATCGTAGGCAACAGTGTGTCCGCTATTCTTGCCATACATTTCGTGCTTGCAAACGCCTTTTATAAAAATGTCTTGTCCGTTTAGCATGAAATGATTTTTGTTGCATTTAAATTCACGAAAACCGACCCTTGTTTTATATGTGTCAACCACATTTTCGTTTTCCAAAAGCTCAACCTCTAAGGTGTATAAAACAGGGCTTTCAGGCGACCACAGCTTAATATTTTTGATAGTTCTTATGTTGACTTCGTTAGCGGTATAGGTATCTATAATTTCCTCATCTAATGATAGTGTTACACGATATTTATCCAAAGAGGATGAAACCGTAACAGAGTATTCAGCATCCTTATAATCATTTATAAGCGAGTGTGCGAAAAAAACATCATTTATGTAAAAGGCTTTTTTGTAAAGAATAGATACATCTCTTATAATACCGCCATAATTTTCCCAACCCTCGCTTGGACCAAAGCTTGCATCTATATCTTCTATTTCAACAAAAAGACAGTTGTTCTTATCTTGAACGATTTTGGTCACATCAAAGGTATATTCACAGTAAGGGAGCATTTTGCCCAAATAATGATCGTTCAAATGTACACTTGCATTATAGGTAATGCCGTCAAATTTTAAAAGAATTGTGTCATCAAAATGCTCTAAGTCAAAATATTTTCTACATTCTGAATGACCAACACAAAGCTCAGAAAAGGGTATTTGCTTTTTCAGCCAAGCACCCTTCCCAATTCTGTAATCCCAAATTCCGTTAAGAGATTGTATCATTTTATACCCCTTTATCAATGCTATTGATTTCTTAATCATAATTATAATATCATATTTACAAAAAACTTTCAACATTGTATTTATATAAATCTAAGAAACGAAAAAAGACTACTCAATTTGAGTAGTCTTTTTTCAAATCTCCAATTCGGCACTATAATCACGGTGGTTCGAATTAGAGACGCGTGGTCGGAGTGAGTCAACCCCAGTTGAACACCCTATGAATAAGTGCAATAAACCCTTATGCTAAAAGGGTTTGTGGAACTTTTTTGCGAGTCGAAATTTTTGAGAAAAAATGTAAAATCGTATACCAAAATGACATCAAAAATGACACTTTTTGAAATTTGGGAATTGATAAAACAGGCAATAAGTCTATCAAAATTTGTATTGGAAGTAAACAAAGATTATATTTATTTTCTCACATCGATGATAAAGAGTGTGTTTTATCTGCAAAATGTGAGTTTAAGATTATATTTGAAAATTCAATTTAATCATTTTTAGAAAAATGAACAAATTAAACTTGACAAACGGTGGAATTGGTGATATACTATATCATAGATAAAAATACTGTAATGCGAGGTTGATATGCGTAGTTACAATTACAAAAATAAATGGCAAAAATTACTGACTCCCGAAGTGGTGTCCTTATTGACACAGATTCACGAATATAAGGGCGAGCAAACTCTATTCATAGAAGCAAAAGCCGATACCTTGACTCAACTAGTTGAAATTGCAAAAATTCAGAGTACTGAAGCATCAAATAAAATTGAAGGCATTTACACTTCAGACGAACGGCTCAAGAGTCTTGTTTCTAATAAGACCACTCCTCGAACGAGAAACGAGCAAGAGATTGCCGGATACAGAGATGTGCTTTCAACAATTCACGAGAGCCACGATTTCATTCCAGTGAAGCCACCAATTATTTTACAATTACATCGCGACTTGTATAAATTCAGTGGAAAAACAAGCGGTGGAGCATACAAAGGTGCAGATAATGTTATAGCTGAAGAAGATAGTGAAGGAAATCAGCATGTTCGTTTCATCCCCGTCCCTGCATGGGAAACTCCGGCAGCAATTGATGCAATTTGCGAAGCCTTTGATGAAATAACATCTGGGAGTTATGCCGATCCACTTCTTATCATTCCAATGTTTATACTGGATTTCTTGTGCATTCATCCCTTTAGCGATGGCAACGGCAGAATGAGCCGTTTGCTTACATTATTACTTTTATATCGTGCAGGTTATATTGTCGGTAAATATGTCAGTATCGAAAAAATGATTGAGCAGACCAAAGAAACTTATTACGAAGCACTACAAAACAGTTCCGCTTATTGGCACGAGGACGAAAACGACTATATCCCCTTCGTACAATATACACTTGGTGTGGTAGTTGCCGCATATCGCGAATTTTCGTCAAGAGTAAAGCTTATTGCTACAAGCAATATGTCTAAGCCCGAACGTATTAGAGAAATTATCAAGCCTAGAGAGATTTCAATAGGGGATTTTGTACTAACAGGTGGAGAGCTACCTGCTCTATGTGTTATTGATAGCGTTTCTCGCAATATTGAAGGTACATTGGGTAAGATTGAATCTGCTCATGACGATAGTTTTTCAGATGGGTTATTAGAATATCCTCATTATACCAAGCCAA
>JAFVWS010000017.1 GCA_017501545.1 Clostridia bacterium
ACCTACAAAATGAAAAACCGCAAAACGGCGCAAAATATAGCTTCGTTTCATATAATAGCGTAGCAAACGCAAATGCATAAAAACACAAAAGGACACCAAACGGTGTCCTTTTTTATTTTAAATTATACTTGAAAATTCAAAGCGCGTATGATATACTAAATAATATAAAATACAGATATTGTGCTATAAGGAGAAATTATGAAAAAGAAAGTCTTTTTAATGATTGCGGTTGTTGCAATAATGGTTTGTGCTTTTAGCCTTGCCGTAAGTGCAAAAAGCGTATATCTTGAGCCTATTCCGGATGAACTTAAGGCTGAAAACGACACATTTACGCACTTTGTTGTGTTTGAGGAAGAAAAGTATTTTGTAAGTTCGGATGGTACCATCAACGGACTCAATGCCGAAACGATGGATGCTGATATGAATACGGCTGGAATCGACAAAGCAAAAATCGGAAAAGAGTATCTTACAAGATATAATTTTCCTGCATATATGGGTGAAAATTTAATCACTTATGTAAACCTTAATGTCATTAAGACCCACGCATATTTCAAGCATGTATGTGGATACATTCAACTTGAGGGAACTGTAAATCAGGTTCATGATATGAATGAGTGTGTTAATGAGTTGAGATGCATTGACTTTGGTGAAAACAGTGAAGTTACGGTTATTCCACTTTGCTTTTCAAACAATGCAACTAGATTAGCTAGTGTTAAGAATTTTCCAAGAAACCTAACATACATTGGCAAAAGTGCGTTTGATAGATGCTTTGGTGCATTTAGAGGTGAGCTTTATGTTGACGCCGCAACTATTGAGAGCAGTGCTTTTAACAATGCTATTTCCAATGTAACGCATATAACATTAGGTCCAAATGTAAAATATATAGGAACACAAGCATTTACAGTTCTTTTTGCACATCAGCATCATAATGAAATTCCATTCTATTATGCTCCTGACGATCTTAAACCAGCTCTTGTGTCAATAGAGTTTCAGTGTGATGTATCACAAATGCAATTTGCAAATCAAGGGACGAACTCCGGTGCGTTTTATTTTCCTGTCGCTACCGGACGCGCCCCATATGAAAAGCTAACAACTATTATTTTGTCACATCCAAATAACGCAAAATATGTAACAGAGGGCTCTATTTTTAATGATTTCACTGCAGACGGAATCAATATTTTGTTTAATGATTCAGACGGACTTGACGACTATGTAACTGCAAGACATAATTTTAGCATCTTTGGTGGCATTTCTTATGAAAGTTATGACGAGAAAGGCACAAAAACTATGATTTGCTCTGTTTGTGGCGCTAAGAGCTACGAAAGCATAGCTTCACTCTTTACCTGCCTTGGCTACTCAGTCGCTGAAGATGGCAATAGTGGAATTTCAATAGGCTTCTATGCTGACGAAACAGCTATTAATAATTACGAAACACTTACTGGCAACAAGGTATCATATGGCGTATTTGCAGGAACAAAGAGCGCCCTTGGAACTAATGACGTAATAGGCGAAGACGGCAAGGCTATTGCTGGCACAATAGCAGCAGGCTTTGATGGCAGTGAATATTCATATATGTTTATTAAAATGTTCGGCTTCAATGAAGATAACAAGGATACACTCTTTGCAATCGGTGCTTACGTTGAGGTGGCAAGCGAGGAAGGAAAGAGCTATTCTTACTTGCAAGAAAGCAAGCCTGATGATGGCGAAAAATATTCATTTATCAAATATAACGGCTTTGTTATTCAATCATAAATAAAAAGACAGGCAAACGCCTGTCTTTTTTGCTGAATTAAATTAGAATTTTCTTAAAAATGATAAATGTTCTTCATTCGGCAGAGAACTTGCTACGAAAGAGTTAAAAGGTGGCAATAATTTTTTGATTTCTATACTTGGTTGGAGAAATGCCGGTAATTGATTTGAAGCTTCTGTTGAAACTTCTTAAACAATCAAATCCACATTCGTAAGCGATGTCAAGAACTGTGTGATTGGTGTTCTTTAAAAGATAACACGCTTCATTTATGCGAAAGCGACAGACATACTCGGTATAGCTTATGCCAGTGTGCTTTGAAAAAAGTTTAGATAGGTATACATAACTATAGTTGATTTCTTTTGACAACTTATCAAGGGAACAGCTTTTTTTGTAATTTTCTGAAACAAAATTGAAAATTTTAAAAAGCAAATTGTGCTTATCGCTATTGAATTTTATGTAGTCCGCATTTTTGTCAAACTCTCCGCAAATGGTGTATAAGAGACCTTTTAATTGGACAGTTGTCATATTCGAGTTAAGCCTAATGATTTTATCAAGGTAAAAGCTATTCAAACAAAATTTATTGCTTTTAGGTATGTGAGCTTCGGTTTTTTTGCAAAACTCCTTAACAAGCTGTGGTGAAAAAATCAAAATAGCATGCCTCGCGTGTGGCTTGGCTTTAATTTCGTGAAGCTGATTTGGGAAAACCAAAACGCATTCGTTATTAGAAATTGTATATTTGTTATTTGATATGGTTATATCTATTTCTCCCTGAATTGCAATTATGATTTCAAAGCTATTGTGAATATGAGTTGGAAAAACAAGATCAATTCCAGATTCAAAAGTTACCTTATTAGCAATTGTAGAATGCTGTGCTTGATATAACATTCATTCCTCCATAAAAATATATTTTGTCCTATTGTGATTATAACATTTTTTATGATATATATCAATATTTAATTTCAGACAATTATGAAAGAGGGGATAAAATACACTTTTTTTAGGGTGAAATAAGATTTTAAATGAATATATTTTGTAATGTTAAAAAGAAACAGCAGAATATATTGCAATAATCTTGTGAATATTATTTATTTGCAAATAAGACAAAAAGCTAAATTTTGTCTATTTGCTACATGGGTTTTGTCGTGAATATTTATTAAAATAATTATACTATGAAAGTAAATATTAGTGTTTGAAAGGAGAACACCGATGAGAAGAAAAATTTTAATAGTATTCCTTGGCATCTTTGTTTTCGCTTGCCTTTTTGCAATGTCTGTATTTGCAACAGTAAATTATGAGGAAACAGCTACTCTTGCTGATGGTACAATTCTTCCAATTTACGATGAAAATCAGAATCCTTTAATTTGGTACGTTAGTGGAACTGATGCAAGTGGTAACAACGTTTATAGCTCTGTACCAAACAATCGTAATGAGCCAAATGCTACAAACGATACATATGTAACATATGTAAGCTCAACAGGCACTTGGGCACAGCTAAATGATATTTACATCCACACTTATGACAAAGAAACAGGTGATTACGTTTCAACCATTGATGATAAGTTGCAAATTGTAGTTCTCAATTTAAGAGAATTTGATATGATATATCTTGGTGGTATCAATGTAGATTATATTCAATATATGTATTATCCTGCAACATTAAAGGACTGTCCTGAAAAATTTAAAGGAAAAACAGCATTAAGACTTGTTGATATGTCTGTTTGCGAAAATCTTGTCGGTGGTTTTGGTGGTACTCAGAATTTTAGTGGATGTACAAACTTACACACTGTGAGATTGCCGATAGGACCGAACTATACATTTGAAGGAAATAACAACTGGAAATTTAAAAATACTGCTATTTCTTCTATCGTCATTCCTGAAGCAGTGACAAGTATTGGAACTGATAACTTTTATGGTTGCAAAAACCTTGTAAGTATTTATATTTTAGGCAATCAAACAAGCTTAGGGCAACGTAATTTTGAAGGATGCACAAATCTTACCAATATATATTTTTTGGGTGATAATCCTACAATTGATCTAACATCCTTTAAGGAAAACTTTTTTGAATGTGTTAATGGTGGAACAACACTTGACTTTAAATCGACAGGAAAGTATTTCTTCTTTGTAACAACTAATACTGAATATTTAAACGGTGTAATGGATGCAATCGGCGCAAATGATATAGTTTCATATACTGAATTTGTGGAAAATCCAGAAAGTTATGTTGACGGTAGATACATAATCTCTGGTACTAACATATGCGACGTGTATTATGGTAGTCATAATATTGAAGAAAACAGCGGTAATGAATGTGTTGGTATTTGTACTCAGTGTGGCAAAGCTGTTGTAAATCATTCGAAAGAAGCAGAGTTAAATACAAATATTTTTTATGAAAGCTATGCCGAAAAAGGCACGAAAACAGTAAGATGTAAAAATGAGGGCTGCACACACTTAGTAACAGAAGAAATACCTGCACTCTTTACCTGCCTTGGCTACTCAACTGCTGAGTTTGCCAATGGTGGAATTTCAGTAGGCTATAACGTAAATAAGGACGCTATTTCAGAGTATGAAATAATAACAGGCGACAAGGTATCATATGGCGTATTTGCAGGAACAAAGAGCGCCCTTGGAACTAATGACGTAATAGGCGAAGACGGCAAGGCTATTGCTGGCACAATAGCAGCAGGCTTTGATGGCAGTGAATATTCATATATGTTCATTAAAATGTTCGGCTTCAATGAAGATAACAAGGATACACTCTTTGCAATCGGCGCTTACGTTGAGGTAGTAAATGAGGAAGGAAAAGCTTATTCCTACTTGCAAGCTGATGCCCCAGCCGATGGCGAAAAATATTCATTTATCAATTATAACGACTTTGTTACTCAATCATAAATAAAAAGACAGGCAAACGCCTGTCTTTTTTTATTAAATTAAGGAAGCTGATTCTTCACCCAACCGGCTAAGTGGTAGTCACCACCCTCAATGTTGACAGCTCTATATAGAACTGACAATATCATTTGATTATCACTCTCGTTTTTCCAAATAGGAAGAGAAGCGCCAAGCTTGCTTGCAATGGAAATTATATTTGGCAAATCATTCGACATTGTGTGCCAGGTTGTGTGCATATAACCATATAGGTTGTTTTGGAAAATAGTGTCAATATGCGCGCCCGCGTTTTCTATATCGAACCAAGAAGCCCCAATAATATCAATTCCTAAATCCTTGAAATAAATTAGACTACTAATAGGCGCTTTTTTTACGGAATATTCCCAATCCACAAAAACCGTATTGTCAGCTAAAGCATTGATTATTTTTAAGCACTCATCCTTAGGCTTTACAGAATGACAATTACCAACCATATCAGTAAAAGCATCGGGTGGCAAAAGCATATCCATCCATATCATAGGTCGCTTGCCCTCGGCTTGCACCTCTTTTGTTAGTCGTGACATATAGTAGGGAAGTCGTTGCTTTAAATAGGCATTTTTGTTGTGCGCGTGCGATTCATCAAAGCCTAAATGGAAATATTTACATCCATCAAAGACCTCATAAAGCTCACGCCTTATTTTCTTAAATAAAGCCCAAACATCCTCATTTTCTAAATCCCACGCCCAACCATCAGGTGTAAATAGATGGTAAAGCGATAAATCGTTGTCAAGCACGGTGTGCTTGCCACTCATAGAGCGCGACTGTGAGGCGTGTGCAAGCGAATTAAACATAGGTATAGGCTCAAGCCCAAGCGCCCTTGCCTCGTTAATAATTCCCCTTACATCATCTTTTGTAAATGCATTTTCCCAAGCGAGAGAGGGCAGTGTGTCATACTTTAGCATTCCCCAAAACTCAATTATCACATGAGTGTATTGAAGAACCGCAAAAAGGCGTATGTAGTTTTTAATTTCTAATAAAGAGTTTTCTGGAAAAACGCATAAATGTATCATACGATTTTTAATATCATATGCTTTATTTTCGCACACAGGGTTGATAAAAAGCTCTTTTTTACCCATTTCACGCTCAATTTTCATCAAGAGAGAAAAGTAGCCACGCAAAAGTGAGCTATAATCACATCCAGCTATTGCAACACCCTTTTCGTTTACCAAAATTGCATATTCACAGCCCTGTGGAATTTCGGGAATTTCAGCCTCACCAATTACAAAAGTATTCGGTGCGCCATCTACAATTTTCAGCTCTGACTCCTTGTAGGTAAACCTATTAAAAAGCCTTAATAAAATATCATTTTTAAAGCGAGCATCTGCCATAGCAGTTACTTCTTTATTAAAATAAAACCTGTTAGAAATGACTATCCCTCCTCAAAGAAGCTTTAATTAATTTTACCATACTAAGCGTTTTATTTCAATTATTTTGCAAAAAATACAACGCATCCTCAAAACAATGACGACAAAGTGGGAAATTTGTATTGTTAAAGATACATTTTTCTGCTATAATAAAGGTACGTATAACTAATGCAAAGAGGGATTTATGGAAAAAAAGGTTGTTAAGTTAGGCGTAGTAGGTCTTAAAAGAGGTGCCTATGTTGCGTGGACATTAATAGGCGATGATAATGTAGTTATTCGCGCGATTGCAGACAGCGACCCAGCTACACTAAAAGCATGCAAGGAAGACTACGAAAAAAACGGAGTTACAAATTTACTTTGCTTTGATAGCATAGAGGAGCTTTTAAAAAGTGACATAGATGCAGTCTATATCGCAACTGATAAGCCACTGCACACAAAGCATACCATAATGGCACTTGAGGCAGGGAAGCACGTTTTAAGTGAAATTCCTGTAATAGAAGCTATAGATGAGGTAAAGAGTCTTTATAATGCAGTAAAATCCCACCCTGAGCTTAAATATATGGCAGGAGAAAACTGCTTTTATTGGGCTTTTATCAAAAAATGGAAGGAAATGTACGAGGCTGGCAAGCTTGGTGATATTTTATACGCAGAATCCGAGTATTTGCACGCACCCCACCCAGATGAAATAAAGCCATATGAGCCTGAAAATCACTGGCGCAGATATAATCCGGCAATAACCTATTTAACGCATAATTTAGGACCACTGCTTTACATAATGGACGACTATCCAGTTAGCGTTTCCTGCATGGCTCCAAGCTCGGCAAGGTATAACCCATATAGCAAGAATGATGAAAACGGAATAGCAATATTTAAAACTGCAAAGGGCGCAGTAATTCGCATTTTCATCGGCTTTGGTATGTACGTCGGCTATGACCATAACTTTGCTCTTTATGGGACAAAGGGCTCAATTCTTACCGACAAAACTAAGCCACTCGAAGAAGCAACGTCCTTTGCAAAGCTTTATGAAGTGCCAAATACATTCGAAAAGTATTTTGAAATTCCAGTTAAGCTATCGGAAACAGATGATGTTTACGGACACGGTGGAGTAGATGCTAAAATGATACGCGATTTTATAAGGTGCATAATCGACGACACTGATCCACCAATAGACGTTGAAATGGGCATTAAAATATCCCTTCCGGGAATCATAGCAAATGAATCGGCAAAGCGTGGAGGAGAGCTACTTAAAATCCCCCAAATCACCGATTTGATTGAATAACAGTAAAAGGACACTCATACGAGTGTCCTTTTTAATTTGTGAGCGTGAGCAAGCAAATTTTCGCCAAGCAAGGCTATCAAAAATTTGTACGGGAAGAAATCACTATTGTAATGATATTAATTCGAATCGAGCTTTTTTCGTCCTGAGCAATACGGACAACTATTTCCTCTGGTTCTATCATTTACACTGGCTTGCCATTCGTGACCATTTTTACATTTCCACCAAACTTTTTTATGACTATTTGGTGCTATTTTGTCGGGTGAGAAATCTTTATTCTTTTCGTAATTCCACTCAAGAGCTAAGCATGGATTGAGTGTAGCTAAATCATTATATCCAGGTAAGACTTTTTGATTAGCACAATATGGACAACCATTCCCACCGTTTCTACTGCATATTGTAGCCTCCCACTCGTGTCCTTTTTCGCATTTCCACCAAACTTTTTTGTTGCTATAAGGTTTTACATCCATAGGTGTCAGAATACTGTTTTTTTCATAATTCCATTCTTTTGCTAAAGATGGATTTACTGTTTGCAAATCAGTCTTTCCTTTAACAGCATAATATCCAGAACAATATGGACATCCAGCACCTTTGTTCCTACTTGAAATTACAGCTTGCCATTCGTGCCCTTTGTTGCATTTCCACCAGACTTTTTTGCTACTGTTTGCAGAAAAGTTTTCGGGCTTTAATTTGCCATTTCTTTCATAGTTCCATTCACTTGCTAAAGTAGGATTTAACAATAAAAGAGAATTTTCTTTTTCTGTATATTCGCGTAAACTTTCTATTTCGATAACATCTCTTTTTAGATCAATATCTAAATTGTAATTTGTGATTTCATCTAAAATCATTTTAATTACTTTTTGTAGATCTTTATAATAATCATCTACGATATAATCCAAAGAGCTATCATTTAATGGTGGTAGCTTTTCTCTTATTCTGTATAGTTTTATGCCATCGCATTCACATTTTGAATTTTTTTCAAGGTCTTGTTTTGCTTTGTCTTTGTGCCAAAAATATCCGTCATATTCAATTGCAATTCCTTTTGATGGAATGTAAATGTCTAATTCATATCCAAGTTTTTTATAAGTATGTATTGCTTCTATATTGTATTTTCTAAGATAGTATAAGAGAGCATACTCTGGGAAAGAGGTTCTTCGTTCAGAACTACAAAATGGACACCCTCTGCCATTATTTCTATGAGAAACCGTTGATTGCCATTCATGTCCCTTATTACATTTCCACCAAACCTTTTTGTTACTGTTTGGCATAATGTCAAGAGTAGTTAATCCATTGTTTTTTTCATAATTCCATTCGCTCGCCAAATTTGGATTGAGTGTTTGCAAATCGTTGACTCCCTCTATAGCTTTTTGCCCAGCGCAATATGGACAATTAGCACCTAGGCTCCTACTACTTATAGAGGCTTGCCATTCGTGTCCTTTGCCGCATTTCCACCAAATCTTTTTATCACTTCCAGCAGATATTTCGGTGGGCATTAGATCGTTGTTTTTTTCATAATTCCATTCATTCGCTAAAGTCGGATTAGTTGTCTGCAAATCGGTTTGTCCTTTTATAACTTTTTTACCCACACAATAAGGGCATCTACGTCCGTTGCTTCTATGATTAATAGAGGCTTGCCACTCGTGTCCTTCGCTACATTTCCACCATACTTTTTTATTGCTATATGGCACAAAATCAGTCGGATTCAATCCATTGTTTTTTTCATAATTCCATTCGTTTGCTATTGTTGGATTAATTGTTTGTAAATCGTTATACCCGACTAAAACCTTTTTACCTGCACAATATGGACAACCAGATGACCTCTTATTTCTATTGTCGATTGATGCCTGCCATTCATGCCCGTTTTGGCACTTCCACCATACTTTTTTGTTACTATTAGGCAAAACATCAACGGGAGTTAATCTGTTATTTTTGTCGTAATTCCATTCTTTTGCCAAATTAGGATTAACGGTTTGTAAGTCGTTTTCTCCTTTAATAGCGCAATAGCCAGAACAATATGGGCAACCAGAACCTTTGTTTCTGCTAGATACTACAGCTTGCCATTCATGACCTTTTTGGCATTTCCACCACACTTTTTTATCAGTACCAAGTGTAAATTTCGACGGGTCAAGGTCTACATTCTTTTCATAGTTCCATTCAGCCATTAATTTGGGATTATCAATTACATATTTCTTTTCCATAAAATCCCCCATTTCGTGATGTTTACTTAATTATAACACACAAATATTTTATTGTAAAGTTTTAGGTGTCCCTAAATTGTGACACCTTGTAAAAAGTTAGAGTGACCGTACTTTTGCTGAGCAAAAGCAAGCGGGAAGGCTCCTTGCGGAGCTATTTTCGCCCGACCTCACGCTGGCAAGCCGACATCGGTCTTGGTCGAAAATGCGAACCCAATTCAAAATGCGACTGCATTTTGAAGATGGGTCGATGAGCGTACGGAGTCACCAAAAGAAAAACAAAAAAGACACCGAATAGGTGTCTTTCTTGTTTTTGGTGACCCGTACGGGAATCGAACCCATGTTACAGCCGTGAAAGGGCCGTGTCTTAACCGCTTGACCAACGGGCCATATATGGTGGCGGAAATGGGATTTGAACCTATGACCTGCCGGGTATGAACCGGATGCTCTAGCCTCTGAGCTATTCCGCCATTTGCGCGTACATCTGTTAGCGCTTGCTTATTATATCATAACAAATATTACTTGTCAAGACTTTTTTTAATCTTTTTTGAAATTTTTATTTTTGCAAATACACCTTAAGTTTTGTTATGTAAAAATGTCAAAAATTTCATTTTAAACATAGTATATAGTAGTGCTCGAAAAGAAACGGAGGTAATAATTTGAATAGACAAAATTTTTTCGGTAAAAGCACTAATAACTGTGGCAACCAAAGAAAATGTGGTTGCGGTAATAATGATGAAGATGTATGCATCTTGTGTCCACCAGGCCCTCAGGGTCCACAAGGTCCAATAGGACCACAGGGACCTCAAGGTGATGTTGGTCCACAAGGTCCACAAGGCTTGACTGGTTTAACTGGTCCACAGGGCATTCAAGGTCCGGCAGGACCACAAGGCCCTCAAGGCGATATAGGACCGCAAGGTCCACAAGGACCAATAGGATTGATAGGTCCACAGGGACCACAAGGCCCTCAAGGTCCGCAAGGAATACAGGGCGAGGTTGGAGCACAAGGTCCTCAAGGATTACAAGGAGAGCAAGGCCCACAGGGCGTGCAAGGTCCAGTTGGTCCACAAGGCCCACGTGGTGAAACAGGTCCACAGGGCGCGCAGGGAATTCCTGGTGGAGCTTTAAGCTATGCAGATTTCTATGCACTAATGCCACCAGATAACTCTGCGACAGTAGCTCCCGGCACTGATGTTAGCTTCCCAGAAAACGGTGTAATTGCTAACACTAATATTACAAGAACTGGTGCAAGCTCATTTGCGTTAATTCCAACAGGCACGTATCAAATTTTATTTCAGGTAAGCGTTAGCGAGCCTGGTCAGCTTGTTCTAACCTTAAACGGTCAAGAGCTATCATATACAGTCGTAGGCAGAGCAACAGGCACCTCTCAAATTGTAGGTATGGCAATTGTAACCACAACAACCGCAAATTCTATAGTCACGGTTAGAAATCCACAATCTGCGCAAACAGCATTAACTATAACACCACTTGCAGGCGGTACAGAACCAGTATCATCACATTTGGTTATTACGCAATTAGCGTAAAAAAAGGACACCATTTGGTGTCCTTTTAATTATTCTGCTGTGTAGTTATCAAAGTAGCCTTGGATAAATACGATAGGTGTACCCTTATCGCCTGAGCCAGAGGTTAGGTCACAAAGAGAACCGATTAGGTCAGTTAGACGTCTTGGGGTAGTACCCTCAGATGCCATCTTACCAACAAGGTTGTCGTCCTTCGCCTTAATCTTTTCCTTGATAGCTTCCTTAAGCTCATCGCCAGAAAGATTAGCAAACTCGTTATCTGCAAGATACTTAAGCTTAAGCTCGTTTGGAGTACCCTCAAGTCCGGCTGTATAAGCAGGAGCAACAACAGGGTCTGCAAGCTCCCAAATCTTACCAACAGGGTCCTTAAATGCGCCGTCACCGTAAACCATTACCTCAACAACCTTACCGGTTGCATCGAAAATGTTCTTTTGGATAGCATCAACAATAGGCTGGCAATCACGTGGGAAAAGCTTAACCTGATCCTCAGTAGCCTTGTTAGAGCCGAGAAGACCATAATCAGCATTATATCCACTACCATTGATAGAATGATTCATAATTTCGTCAAGACCAAAAACGCGCTCAGCTCCTGCAGCCTTCAAAAGTCTCTTTGAACGTGCCCTTGAGTGTATGTCACAGGTAATAACGTTTTTAGTGTAGTTAAGAACTGCGCGTGGATCGTTAGCAAAAATAATTTCTGCCTCAGCACCGCACTCCTTAATTAAGCCCTCGTAGTATTCAACATAGTCAACACCAGTAAATGTATGCTTTTCATAACCAAAAAGCTCACGATATTTCTTAAGGTCGAGAATGTCGCTATATGGGTTAACGCCCTTTTCGTCAAGTGCGTCAAGAGAAACTAAATGGTTTCCAACCTCATCAGAAGGATATGAAAGCATAAGAACAATCTTCTTAGCACCCTTTGCAATGCCACGAAGGCAAATAGCAAAACGGTTACGGCTAAGGATAGGAAGAATAACACCAACTGTCTCTCCACCAAGCTTTTCCTTAACATCTGTTGCAATATCGTCAACTGTTGCGTAGTTACCCTGAGCACGGGCAACAATAGCCTCAGTCATAGCAATGATATCTCTGTTTTGGATTTCAAACCCAGCATCCTTAGATGCCTCAAGCACAGACTCAGTGACTATTTTAACAATATCATCACCACTTCTAATAATGGGTGCACGCACTCCGCGTGAAACTGTACCAACCATACGACTCATAGTTATACACTCCTAAATATGCCAAAATTTCGGCTTTAAATATTAACACAAAAATTATATACTATCACCTTTTTTTTGTCAAGTGCTTTTTTAATATTTTATAATAATTTGCGCAAAAAAATTTTATGCTTGAATAAGAACATCGCACTATGCTATAATTGATTTAACAAAAATTTTCAAAGGAAGCTGATATGAAAACTAATTTCTTGAATTCATATAGTATAATGCCACTGGATCTTGACCATCTTGATGAAATTTGCAATGATATCAAGGAGCAGTATGAAACTGGAGTTGCAACCTGCGCTCTTTTTAGTATGACACTTGTACCAGAGGGGAATCCCCCTGCGAACAAGGTAGAGATTTTGTGCAAAAAATATGAAAAATTTCAAAACAAGCTTAACTCAATGGGCTTAAAATGTGGAGCTTTAGTGCAGGCATCAGTTGGACACGGCTGGGTGCTTGGTGAAATGTTTCCTTATCAAAAGCATACAAATTTTACTGATGGAAATGAGGTTGCCTCTGTATGTCCACTTGACGAGGGCTTTAGAAAATACATATATGATGTTATGCGTACAATTGCATCATATAACCCCGCATCAATAATGATAGACGATGATTTCCGCACTATTTGGTATAAGGGAGAGGGATGCTGTTGCCCACTGCATATGGCAAAATTCAATGAAATTGCTGGTACAAGCCTGACCCATCGTGAGCTTTGGAATATAGTAAACTCAAAGAGTGAGCTTGCAAAAAAATACACCGATATTTTTATTGAGGTGCAAAAGGACTCACTTGTTGAAACGGCAAAAATAATGCGAAATGGTGTTGACGCGATTAACCCAAGCATTCCAATGTCTTATTGTTGCTGTGGCAACAATGCTGAGTTTGCATATGAAATAGCCTCTGTCTTAGCAGGCGAGGGTAATCCGGTAATGGTAAGAATAAACAATGGAAATTATGCTCCAGCTGGCGCACGCTTTTTTAGCCGCGCATTTCATCGTGCAGCAACTCAAATTGAGAAGCTAAAGGGTAAGGTAGACGTCATTTTGGCAGAAACCGATACCTGCCCTCAAAACAGATATAGCACAGGCGCAATGTCGCTTCACACTCACTTTACAGGCACTATTTTAGAGGGTGCAAAAGGAGCAAAGCACTGGATAACAAGGCTTATTTGCTATGAACCGGAAAGTGGAAGAGCCTACAGAAAAATTCTTAGCAAATATAATGGCTTTTACGAATCACTTGCCAAGCTTCAACCAACCTTAAAATGGCACGGCTGTAGAATATTCACACCAAGCACCCCAGACTTTAGATATGGTAGAGTAAAGGAGGAATGGGACGGCTGGAGCTACTGCCTACTTGAAAGAATGGGAATACCTATGTTCTTTTCAAGCAAGGAAACGGGCGCTGTTTGCTTAGAGGGCGACGTCACCACTCGATTAGACGATGAAAGCATTTTAAGGCTTCTTTCAGGCACTGTAATTCTTGCCTCTGACACAGCAAGCTTGCTTGAAAAGCGTGGCTTTTCAGAATACACAGGCGTTAGCGTAAGAGAATGGGCAGGCAAGACCCCAATGCGTGAGATTTTAAATATAAATGGTGGAATTACAAAGGCACAAATGAATACAAAGGAATTAGTTCCGCTTAGCAAAAACGCAATTCCTGATTCATATGTAGTTAACACAGTTGACCACGAAAATTACGAAAGGCTTTACCCAGGCTCAGTTGTCTTCAAAAATAAGCTTGGTGGCACAGTAATTACATTTTCTGGCACTCCAGTATGTGATTTTAATATTTCTGACGCCTTTTCCTTCCTTAACTATTCACGAAAGCTACAGCTTGTAAACCTACTTAAAAATGCTGGTGAGCTTCCGGTATATTACCCAGGTGATGAGGAGGTATATTTAAAGGCAGCAACCACCGAAAATGGCGAAATGTTAGTGGCGCTTTTTAATATAGGACTTGACCCAATTGAAAAGATAGAGCTAATTTGCGACTTTTCTCCAAAATGCTTTAAAATACTTACCCCAAGTGGCGAACGCGCTTCAGTCACATATACTCAAAATGGTGACAAATATACTCTCGATATAGGTGCATTAACACTTGAGCCAGTGATAATTTTCATCGAAAAATAAGAAAAAAGCAGACCGCTATGGTCTGCT
This sequence comes from Clostridia bacterium, assembly GCA_017501545.1. Taxonomy (GTDB): domain Bacteria; phylum Bacillota; class Clostridia; order Oscillospirales; family CAG-272; genus RGIG2000. The sequence goes on from JAFVWS010000017.1 coordinate 14,437, forward strand.
TTTTAATTGTCACTATTTTTAGACAAATTGCTCTTTACAGCAAGCAAAAATTATGCTATAATTTAGTAAATACTAAATTGAGGAGCCAAAATGGAAAAATCAATTACTAAATTAAAAATGCTTAAAATTTGGGAAATCTTATCTCAGGAAACTGATGAGGACAATCCTATGGAAAGCACCACGCTTTTGAAAAAGCTTGATGAGCTTGGTATTCCTTGCGACAGACGTACTCTTTACAAGGATATAGAGGCTTTAAATGACAATGGCTACGAGATTTTGTGCAATCGCTCGCGCAAAAATGAGTATTACGTGCTTGATCGCAAGTTTGATAATGCTGAGCTACATATTCTAATTGATGCCGTTCAAGCTGCATCATTTATAACTGAGAATAAAACAGATGAGCTTGTTAGCAAAATAGCAGGCCTTTCAGGAAACTGCCGTGCTGAAATATTAAAATCTAATACTGTTGCCTTTAACACAGTAAAAAACACCAATGAAAAGATTTATTATTCAGTAAACGAGATAATCACAGCGACCTATGAAAAAAAGAAAATCGAGTTTTTATATTTTGATTACGATACAAGCCACAAAAAGGTATATCGTCGCGATAAGCAAGCATACGTAGTTAACCCATACGCAACTATATTCTCAAACGATTCATATTATCTTCTTTGCTATGACGATAAGCACGAGGGAATGGCGCACTATCGAATTGACCGTATGGACTCAGTAAAAATTCTTGATGAGCCTATTACAAAAAGACAGGATTTGAAGGCATTTAATGTAAAAAGACATAAGAAGCAAATTTTCAATATGTTTGCAGGAGAGGCTGTGCCTGTAACAATCAAAATAGACAAGCACTTAATTGACGCAATGTACGATAAATTTGGCGCTGATGTTAAAATGAGAAGTGTGAGCGATACAGAGGCTGAATTTACGGCTGAGGTCCAAATTAGCTCGGCATTTATTGGCTGGTGTATCTCCTTTGGAGATAAGCTGAAAATTATTTCTCCTACACCTGTTGTTGAGGATATTAAAAAAGCAATCAAAAACCTTAGCGAAATGTATAACTAAAAAAAGGGGGGCTTATTGCCCCCCATTAATTTATTAAATTGTAAACAACGTCAATTAGAGTGGCACCAAAGACCTTGCCTAAAGCAATCCTTTTAAATATTCTGGTTGCCTCCTTTTTGTCTGCTGTAATTTTTGGTGCTTTATATATTTGTGTCTCACTTTCATTTTCTTCTATACAAATAATAGAGTACTGTCCCTCATCCTTTGCTAAAATATAAGTTGCCGATGTCGATTTTGATAGTTGTCTTTTTGCTAAATTCATTGATAATGCTCCTGTGCTGTGTATGTGAGAATTATACAACGAAATTAATATTCTGTTTTATAATGCTGCAAGAAAGCGCAGTAATTAAAAGACACTAAGCATCTTTTCACTTATAAAAAGACGTTTTATATACAGTATATATAAAAGTATTTGAAAAATAACAGTTGATTTATCATTTCAAGTATGATAAAATATGTAAAAATCACACCATAGGGGAATTAAAATGAAAAAGAAGATTATATCCTTGGCATTAGTTACTTTAATGCTAATCACTATTACACTTACATTTGCATCATGTAAAAAGGACCCATATGAGGTTACACATTATGCAACAATTGAAATTGAGGAGTACGGCACAATAAACTTAGAGCTTTATGGAAATGTTGCACCAAAAACTGTTGAAAACTTTGAAAAGCTTGCAAACAGTGGCTTTTATAACGGCTTAACCTTCCACAGAATCATTTCAGGCTTTATGATTCAAGGTGGTGGCTTCCTTGAAAACGGCTTATACAAGGAATCAGACAATATTAAGGGTGAGTTTTCAGCAAACGGCGTTGACAACCCAATTTCTCACGAAAGAGGCGTTATATCAATGGCACGTGCAAACGCATATGACAGTGGCTCAAGCCAGTTCTTCATAATGCATGAGGACAACACGGACCTCGACGGACAATATGCCGCATTTGGCAAGGTAACAAGTGGAATTGAGGTTGTTGATGCAATCTGCTTTTACGTTGAGCAGGGCTATAATGGCGCAGTAAACGTTGGTGAGCGCCCAGTTATTGTTTCAGTTACAGTAACCGAAGCATAAAATAAGGGCTATCGCATTGAGCGATAGCCCTTTTACTATTCCTTCAAATCAGCGCTCTTTTTTTCTAAAGCCTCACGTTTTTTGTCAAGACGTAGGTTTCTAAAGTACATAATAAGGTCAAGAGAAACCATAATAAAGTTAAGAAAGTAGAAGAATAAAACGTACCATTTTTTTGAATAATCAAACGTTGGATTTATAAATTTAGAGGTAATTCCTGCCACGTATCCAAGCAAAATTAAGCAAATAAATATAACGCTTTTTCCCTTTGTTGTTCTTGCACGAAACGCCTTAATAACGTTGATAGGCCAAGAAAATCCAAAGCAAACAAGCATTGAAATTTCTAAAATTTCAGCAATTAGAATAAGAATTTCATTTGGTTCCATAATTACCCTCCAAAGCCTTGTTAGAAGAATTATATCACTGAATTTTTATGTAGTCAAGTATTATTTCTTTAAATTTGATAAAACTAAGATTACCAAATAAAAAAAGAGGTAATTAAAATGAAAAAGAAGCAAGAAAACAAAAAAGAGAATAGACAAGAAAATCCAGCAGTGCCAAGTCGTGCATATGTTGAGATGAAAAATGAGCAAAATTCCGAAATGAAAAATAATCAAAAGGCAGAAAACAAGAAGCAAAAATAAAAAAGAGCCCAAGTGGCTCTTTTTAATTTAAAATACAAGAAATTATCAGCATAAGAGAAAAGCCAAGAAGCAGTGAATATGAAGCACCACGCTTACCCTCGCCAAGATGCGTTTCGGGTATCATTTCATCAGCTATAACGTAAATCATACTACCTCCTGCCAGTGCCAGCGCAAAAGGCAAAATCACGCTTGCAACGCTAACAGCAAGATAGCCAATTAGCGTACCTATAATTTCAATCGCCCCGGTTAAAAATGCAATACCCAGTGTGCGCCTTTTGTTTATTCCAATAGATAGCATAGGTGCAATAATTACCATTCCCTCTGGGATATTTTGAAGCGCTATTGCAAGGGCAACCATAAAGGCGTTTGCAATATTACCAGTGCCAAAGCTTACACCGGTTGCAATGCCCTCTGGCAAATTGTGGACTGAAATTGCGATAACGAAAAGCAAAACCTTATTTATCTTGTCCTCGTTTGCGCTAAGGTGTCCATCGTCAAGTCCAGTTATGCTATGCAAATGAGGTACTATTTTGTTACATAGCTCAATAGTGAAGGCACCACAAAAAATACCTAAAATCGTAATTATAAAGCCGAAGCGTCCACCCTCTTCAAGAGATGGAATAATCAGCCCCCATATTGAAGCCGAAAGCATAACTCCAGAGGCAAACGAAAGCATAATATTGTTAAATTTCATGGCTGGCTTTTTTAGAATAAAGCCAAGTATTGCACCGAAAATTGTCGAAAGTCCAACTCCCAAGGCGCATAAAAAAACAATTTCCATAAATACCTCCATTTTTATCTTATGCTATCTGTCAATTTCTGTTGAAAAAACGATTACTATATGATAAAATATAAATATAAATGAGGTAATATATGAGAAACACAACGCTTTGCTACATAGAAAAAGATAATAGCTATTTAATGCTACACAGAATTAAAAAGAAAAACGATGAAAACGAGGGCAAATACGTAGGCATCGGTGGGCACTTTTTAGAAAACGAAAGCCCATATGAGTGCATTTTGCGTGAGGCAAGGGAGGAAACAGGTCTTGAAATAACTCCTGTTTACCGTGGAATTGTGACCTTTGTTTCTGATAAATATGAATGTGAGCAAATGCATCTTTTCACAGCCTCCAGCTTTGAGGGCAAGCTTTGTGAGTGTGACGAGGGAGTTATTACTTGGGTCGATAAAAGCACGCTTGATGCTATTCCTATGTGGGAGGGTGACCGTATATTTTTTGACCTCTTAAATAAGCGAAGTGACTTTTTCTCGTTAAAGCTTGAATACGTAGGCAACACCCTTGTCTCTTATTCAATCGATGGAGTAAAAATCAAATGAAAATTTTAGTAAGCGCATGCTTGCTTGGTATACCATGTCGCTATGATGGTAAAAGCAAGCCAAACGAAAAGGTAATTAGCCTAAAGGAAAAATATGAAATAATTCCTGCGTGCCCTGAATGTCTTGGTGGGCTTACCATCCCAAGGCTTCCGGCTGAGATTTCTGGTGCGCGCGTTATAAGATGCGACGGCAAGGATGTAACGGATGAATATAATCTTGGCGCACAAAAAACTCTTGAAATAGCAAGGGAAAACGATATAAAAATTGCGGTACTGAAATCAAAAAGCCCGTCTTGCTCAAATAAAGAGATTTATGACGGAACCTACACAAGAAAGCTTATTTCGGGTAAGGGAATTACCGCACGCCTTCTTATAAAAAATGGCATAAAAGTAATAGACGAAGGAGAGCTTGACAGCTTATGATAATAATAGCAAGTGATTATGATGGAACCCTAAACCATCACGGTGTTAGCCAAGAGGACAAGGAGGCTATAACCAAATTCAGAGAAGCAGGCAATAAATTTGGAATCGTAACAGGCAGAGACCTTGAAATGGCAACATGGGTTATTTACGATCTTGAAAAAATCGGTCTTGAGATTGACTTCGTTATTTGTTGCACGGGTGGAATTATTTTGAGCTTCGATGGCGAAATAAAAAGCGTTAAAAAGCAAAAAACGGGCGAGTATATAAATGAAATTTTAAGTTACGCGCGTACTCTTTCCCTTGGCGTGTTTCGCGTTAGCAACGAAATGACCACCTGCTACGCAGACAGAAAAAATCGCATAAAGCAGGATTTTTCCGCAATAAGTGAGATGACACAGGCAAACGCTTGGTTCGAAAAAGAGGAGGATGCCGAAAAGTTCCTTCAGTACGTAAAGAAAAACCACGCAACGGATATAAGCATATTCCGTAACGGCGGTAGCATCGATATGCCACCGTATGGCGTTAGTAAGGTTACTGGAATTTACGATTATGCAAGCCAGTTCAAGGATGCAAAAATTATCACCGTTGGCGATAATGTAAATGACATACCAATGCTCAAGGAATTTGGTGGTTATGCCGTGTCAAACGCACGCGATGAGGCAAAAAAAGCAGCCAAGCACGAGTGCAATAGAATTGCAGATATGATTGAAGAAATAATGAAAGGCTAAGATTATGAACGCAAGAGATAAATTTATAGAAATATTCAAATCAAAAATCAAAAGAGAGGGTGCTGACAAGCTCCTTGAGTTTATATGCTCTCCAGCCTCTGATTTCTTCACCGCCCCTGCAAGCGCAAGATATCACAGTGCATACGAGGGTGGACTTTGTGAGCACTCAATTAATGTTTATGAGTGCTTGTGCGATTACTTAAACAGAAGCGTTGCAAAAGAAAAATACGGCTTGAATTATAGCGACGAAACAATTGCAATAGTTTCACTCCTTCACGATCTATGCAAAATGAATATATATAAGGTAAGCTATCGTAACGCAAAAAATGAGCAGGGCGTTTGGGAAAAGGTGCCTTATTATGAGTTTGACGATACAATGCCATATGGTCATGGCGAAAAGAGCGTATATATGATTACTCCGTTTATAAAGCTTACACGCGAGGAGGCATTTGCAATTAGGTATCATATGGGCTTTTCAAACGTTGAAAACCAAATGGCAACCAACAACGTAAGCAAGGCTTTTGAGATGTATCCGCTCGCTTTTGCACTTTCAACTGCCGATATGGAGGCAACATATTACATAGAGAGCAAGAAAAATAAAAAATAATTAGTCAAAAATATTGACAAATTTGCTTTAGTGTGATAACATAGTAAAAAATGAAAAACCGTTGAGAAAGAATAGTAGCATAAAGGAAGTATCAAAGAGAGGTGCAGCTGGTGAAATTGCACTATATGGGCGTTATGTGAATGGGCTTTTGAGGGCAAGCTGAAATTATAGTAGGTGAGACGGAGCTTGGCACTTCGTAAAAAACTGCCAGCGTATAGTAAGTACGTAATTTGCACAGGGTGGCATAAATAGGAAATTTATATCCTATCCCTATGTAGGGATAGGATATTTTTATTGATAAATTTAAAAAGGAGAAGAAAAGATGTCAAACGAAAAAATTCCTTACAAGATTTATTTAAGCGAAAGTGAGCTTCCAAGAAAATGGTATAACCTTCGCGCAGATATGATAAATAAGCCAGCACCACTTCTCAATGCAAAGACCCTTGAGCCAATTAGCGAAAAGGAGCTTAGCGAGGTATTTTGCGAGGAGCTTGTAAAGCAAGAGCTTGATGATACAACTCCATATTTTGATATTCCTGAGGAAATAATTAGCTTTTATAAAATGTTCCGTCCCTCACCACTTATCAGAGCATATTGCTTAGAGGAAAAGTTAGGCACTCCTGCTAAGATTTACTATAAGTTTGAGGGAAATAATACCAGTGGTAGCCACAAGCTAAATTCTGCCGTTGCACAGGCGTATTACGCAAAGAAGCAGGGCTTGAAGGGCGTTACAACCGAAACAGGCGCAGGTCAATGGGGTACAGCACTTTCAATGGCAAGCTCGTACTTTGGACTTGACTGTAAGGTTTATATGGTTAAGGTTTCCTATGAGCAAAAGCCATTCAGACGTGAGGTAATGCGTACATACGGCGCATCCGTTACACCATCACCATCAATGGAAACAAATGTTGGCAGACAAATTCTTGAAAAATTCCCTGGCACAACAGGAAGCTTGGGCTGTGCAATTTCTGAGGCAGTGGAAAAGGCAACTACAACCGAGGGCTATCGTTATGTGCTTGGCAGCGTGCTTAATCAAGTTTTATTGCACCAAACAGTAATAGGTCTTGAAACAAAGGCTGCGCTTGATAAGTATAATGAAAAGGCAGATATCATAATCGGCTGTGCTGGTGGTGGCTCAAACCTCGGTGGACTTATCGCCCCATTTATGCGTGAAAAAATCAAGGGTGAGGCAGACTATCGTATAATCGCAGTCGAGCCAGAATCATGCCCAAGCTTAACCCGTGGCAAATATGTTTACGACTATTGCGATACTGGTATGATTTGCCCACTTGCAAAAATGTACACTCTTGGCAGTGGCTTTATTCCAGCAGGCACACACGCAGGTGGACTCCGTTATCATGGTATGAACCCAATTTTGTCACAGCTATATGACGACGGCTTAATGGAGGCAGTTACTGTTAAGCAAACAGAGGTATTTAAGGCAGCAGAGGAGTTTGCAAGGGTAGAGGGCATTTTGCCAGCACCAGAAAGCTCACACGCGATTAAGGTTGCAATTGACGAGGCGCTTAAGTGCAAGGAAACAGGTGAGGCAAAAACAATTGTATTCGGTCTTACTGGCACTGGCTATTTCGATATGGTTGCGTATGAAAAATTCCACGATGGAAAAATGGTAGACTACGCACCAACAGATGAGGAAATAGAAAAGGGTCTTTCAGGTATTCCAAATATTAAATAATAAAAGGGACTGCTCCTTAGTGGGCAGTCCTTCTTATTTATAAATAAGATTATTTATCTTCGCCAGCAGCTTCCTTAGCTAAAACCTCAGAAATAGATTCATAGGTTCTTGGCAGCTCATTAGCAATGGCGTTTCTGAAAAGCTCAACCTTTACTAAATCAAATAGCACGTTTTCATAAATATAAACGTCACCAAGGTTCTTTACAAATTCCTCGGCAGTTGAAAGGGCAGTAGCCTCATCAAGTCCCTGTTGCTCCATATAAAGCGTCTTGTACATATTTACAAGAGAGGTTCTTTCGTTTTCAAGCATTGCATCAGTAGGCTTAATGTTAAGCTTTTCTGCAATTGCATAGTAAATCATTTCAGTTTTCATATTACCCTTGATGTATTCATCGCGTGAGGTGAAGCCCTGCGCCTTGATGTATTCATCAAATGAGTAGCCGTAGTATTCCTTGAAGGAGTCAGCAGATGCCTCAATGTCAGCCTTAATAGCGTTATATTCTGCATCTGGATATTTGATAACAGTTGCGTTATCAAACACATAATCCATCATTTTTTCCTTCAAATATTCCTTTTTAAGCTCAGATTCAAAATCAGCAGTTGTAGTATAGTCGGTGAAATATGATTTAATGAAATCGTTGTTGTAAATAGGTGCTGTATAAATATAGTTTACAGTAACCTCAAATAGTGCCTTTTTGTTTCTATATTCCTCTTCTGCATAGTCATCAGGGAAGGTAGCATAGAAGGAATGCTTGTCGTAAAGCAAAATGTCTACAAGGTTATTCTCAAAATCGTCAATTGCAAGCTTTGAGCCAAGGAAGAACTTTGAAGAATCACTCTTATCAAAAGGAGTTTCCTTGCCGTCCTTGTCAAGAATGATTGCATTGTTTTCATCAACTAAATAAGCCTTGTACGCAACAAGAACAACATCACCAAGCTGTGTTTTCTTGTTCATCATCTTCATCTCAAAGTATAGGTTTTGTCCTTCGTATTCTTGGGGTACAAAGCCATCAAGCTGGTCGTATGAATACTTCCTTGTAATAATGTCCTTAAGCTTTGATTCAGAGTTTATAATATCAGTTTCAATAATGTAAGGAAGCTCGCTTGAGCCAAGGTTTTCTACGTAGTAATTAGGTAGTGAGAGCGCGTCAATCTTGTCACCCTTTTTCTTAATTACCTCGCCTGTGTTGCTTGTAAGAATTTTTTCCTCATATACAACAATATCAATGTAAATATCGTCACCACGAGAAACAGTGTACTCAACTGAAGCATTTACAAGGTATGAGTCAATTGCAGCTTGAAGTGAGTCAAGCTCAATATCAATGGTGTGAGATTCAAATTCAGGGAGAGTAATGTAATCCGACAGATTATAGTCGTATTTCTTTTCTGGCATTTCCTCCTTGAATTTACAAGCAGTCATTGAAAAAATCATTACTGCTAAAAGAGCTATACATAAAAATCTTTTTTTCATTCTTCCTCCGAGGCCTCCTCAGTTGATTCTTTAACTGCTTCGACCTTTTTAGTCTTTTTTATAGGTGCATTTTCTGTGTGCTTCTTGCAGAGCATATATACAAGGAACAAGGAGCTATACAAAAGCAACAGATAGTAGAAAAATATTGAAACGTAATCAGGAATAGCATCAAGAATGTATTTGCCGATTGAATCAAAAAACTCGGTTTTTGTCATAAGAGGAATAGAGGATAGAACAATGTAAATATCCATTCCTAAAGCAGAAGCGAGATTTATAAAAAATAGCAAAACAGTGAAGATAATCATCGCAAGCTGTACAGGGTTTCTAAAGCTAATAAAGTGCTTAATTCCCTTAGTGCCACGCTTAGTACAGAGATAAACGATAATTGCAAGCACAATACAAGGAATTACTCTTGTTAAAATTGTAAGTAGTAGGCTTTCTCCAAGACTCATAAATATGTTTGCAACAATATCGTTAGCACTAAGTCCTTCATTTAAAACAAGGTTATAAACAATAGTACCAGCAAGGCTGTAAATAATAGCAAGCAGGAATGAAACTACTGCAAAAATAAATGATTTTAACGAATCCTTTAATTCATAACGGCTAAAGCAGTAAATTACAATGCCGTATACTGTAAATTCTGCAATCAAATCAAAAATAGTTCTTACGTAAGAAAGCACGATGCTAAATGTATGCTCATCTCCAATAAGAGTGTCAGCTAAAACGCTTGCTGTGATAAACAGCATTGAAGTAACCGATGTGATAAGCACAAGCAACGTGAAAAATTTAACAGTTCGTTTACTCATAAAACCTCACAAAACAATAATATGATATATTGTAGCATACTTTATTATAAAAATAAAGCAAAAATTAAAAAATTTCAGTAAATTTTCACAAAAGGAGAAAAAATGGAGAAAAGCAAGGAGCTAAGCTACGACGAATTAATAGGTGAGCTAAACGAGATGTCAAGAATTCATTCAATAGTTGATTTCACGTACATTGGCACAAGCGTTTTAAATCGTCCAATACCAATAATCACATTAGGGGAGAGAAATGCAGAAAAAAGCGTTTTGTACGTTGGCACCCACCACGCACTTGAAAATATATGCACCTCAGTTTTGTTGCGCTTTATAAAGGAATATGCCTCAGCATATGAGCGCTTTGGACAAATATGCCAAATAAATATGCATTACCTTCAAAAAATGAGAAGAATACATATTGTGCCACTCTTAAACCCTGACGGAGTTGAATATCGCTTAAATGGAGTAGGAGAAGACAACCCGCTAAGAGAGAGGGCAATTTCATATAATGGTGGCGAATGCTTTGACAAGTGGCAAGCAAACGCACGAGGCGTGGATTTAAACCATAATTATAATGCCTATTTTGACGAGTACAAATTACTTGAAAGAGAGAGGGGCATTGTGGCAGGAAAAACAAAATACAGTGGGGAGTATCCAGAAAGTGAGCCTGAGGTAAGCGCCCTTTGCAATTTCATTCGCTACAACAAGGAAAATATAAGTGGTGTTTTATCCTTGCACACACAAGGTGAGGAAATATATTATTCCACCCGCGGAAGACTGCCAAAAAAGTCCGTCCACGTGTCTAAAATCATATCTCGTATGACAGGCTATGCGTTAAACGAAGCCGAGGATACAGCCTCATATGGTGGTCTTACTGACTGGCTGATTTCAGAATATGATATTCCAGCCTTCACCCTTGAATGTGGAAAGGGCACAAGCCCCTTACCACCAAGTGAAATATCATCAATTTACGCTAAAATTCGGGAGCTTTTGTTTACTTTTCCTATTTTGTTCTAAAAAACTATTGAAAAAAATTCCATATGTGGTAAAATATATATATATTTTAAAATCACAGGAGAAAAGAAAAATGGAGCTTAAGGGCAAAAAAATCAACTTCCTTGGTGACTCAATTACTGAGGGACATGGCACAAGCGACTGTGCAACAAAGCCATATCATCAGCTTTTAAAGGTAAACGCAGGACTTGCCGAGGCAAGAAACTATGGTAAGGGTGGCACAAAAATTGCACGCTTGCCAGTTATTACAGATAATCCATTCGATCAAGACTTCAATTTACGCGCACCACAAATGGACAAGGACGCAGATATGGTTGTTGTTTTTGGTGGTACAAACGACTACGGTCATGCAACAATTCCACTTGGAACATTTGATAATCACGACATTCATACCTTCTATGGTGGTATGCATACCCTTTGTAAATATCTAATCGAAACATATGTTGGCAAGCCAATCGTATTTATGACCCCATTACATAGACTACAAGAAGCAAAGCTGGACTCAGAGGAATCAAGACCACTAAAGGATTTTGTTGATGCACAAAAAGAGGTTTTGGAGTATTATTCAATCCCAGTTTGCGACCTATTCAAGGAGGGCGGTATGCCTGGCAACATTTGGGCTTGGTGCGAAAAATATATGCCGGACGGACTCCATCCAAACGATGCAGGCCACGTTTTAATTGCAAATAAGCTTCAAAAGTTTTTGGAGAATTTATAATGGAATTAAAGGGAAAGAAAATAAATTTCCTTGGCGACTCAATAACGTTCGGCGCAGGCGCATCCTCACCAGATAAATGCTTTGTAAGCTTGATGAAGGAATATAATGACTTAGCCGAGGCAAGAAACTATGGCATTGGCGGTACAAGAATTTCAAGACAAAGGGAAATAACAAACCCAGATGTTGACAACGACTTCAATATGCGTTGGGACAAAATGGATCCGGATGCTGATATAATTGTCGTTTTCGGTGGAACAAATGATTACGCACATGGTCAAGCACCACTTGGCACGCCAGAGGACAGAGACGTTTACACCTTCTATGGCGCAGTGCACAATCTTTGCTATATGCTTACAAAAACCTATCCTGAAAAAACAATAGTGTTTATCACCCCACTACACAGATTTAACGAGTTTGGCGAGGGAACATGGAAGCCAGAGGGAATAGAGCAAAGACCACTTAAAGAATACGTTTACGCAGTAAAAGAGGTGTGTCAGCGCTTTTCAGTACCAGTTTGTGACCTGTATTCTCAAGGTCTTTTACATGGTAATATTCCGTCGTGGTGCAAAATATATATGCCAGACGGACTCCATCCAAACGATAAGGGTTATGAAATACTTGCAAAAAGACTTTCAAGCTTTTTGAAAAATCTATAATTTTAAAGGAGTGGCAAGATGTCACTCCTTTTTAAAATATTTGTCGTATAAAAAATGAAAAAATTCCAAAAAGGTATTGACTAAGAGCCTTTCCCTTTGTTTGGAGGGGAAGGTGGCACCTTTGGTGACGGATGAGGTGTAGTGAAAAGGAAGATAAAGCAAAGTGATAACTTTTAATAAAATAATCGTCGCACAAAAAAATAAAAATTCCAAAAAAGGTATTGACTAAGAGCCTTCCCCTTTGTTTGGAGGGGAAGGTGTCACCTTAGGTGACGGATGAGGTGTAGTTGAAAACAGAAGATAAAGCAGGGTGATAACTTTTAATAAAATAATTGTCGCACAAAAAATGAAAAAATTCCAAAAAAGGTATTGACAAAAAGCCTTCCCCTTTGTTTGGAGGGGAAGGTGTCACCCTTGGTGACGGATGAGGTGTAGTTGAAAACAGAAGATAAAGCAGGGTGATAACTTTTAATAAAATATTTGTCGTATAAAAAATGAAAAAATTCCAAAAAAGGTATTGACAAAGCATTTTTAATGTGATATTATATGAGGGCAAAAAAGAAATAATTATTTGCGAGTGTAGTTCAATGGTAGAATTCCAGCCTTCCAAGCTGGTCGCGTGGGTTCGATTCCCATCACTCGCTCCATTTTTTTGCATGTACCCAT
>JAFVWS010000018.1 GCA_017501545.1 Clostridia bacterium
ATGGGTGCTATTTTTAAATTAAAAATTGACATAGTTGATGATTTTATTGGAACAATAAATGAGTTGAAAGCACAAAACAAAGAAATTTTAAGTGCGACGCTTGGGGAAAAATCTCTCATTTTGGGAGAAAAAGCTTTAAATAGCAACACTGTGGTTATAATAGGCAACGAGGGACACGGACTTTCAAAAGATGTCATTTCCATATCAAATGACACGATTTTTATTCCTATTAAGGAAAATACAGAGTCCTTAAATGCAGCTATGGCAAGCGTAATATTTATGTGGGAACTAAGTAAATAAATCTATAATATTATAATATTTTATATATTATTGTTGACAAGCAAAAAACAAAGTGTTATTATAATATAGAGTAACTATTGTGAGAGGTGCGCTATGGACGAAAAGCTATTGTGGATGTGGTTGTCATTGCATTATGGTGCAGGAACAAGCATTTACCAAAAATTATTTAACCATTTTGGCTCATTAGACGCAATATATGATTCTGACGATGCTGATGCGGATTTAATAGTATGGTTAACTCCATCTCTTAAAAATAAGCTTTTAGATAAAAATCTTTCTCATGCTGAAGAGGTACTTAGGTGGTGTGATGATCATGATGTTGACGTTATTACTCCAAATAGTCCTGAATATCCTGAATCACTAAGGTTAATTGATGATTATCCAGCGGTACTTTATTGCAAAGGAAGACTTCCTGACTTTTCTAAGAGCTTGTGTATTTCGGTAGTTGGCACAAGAACAATGACTGTTGAAGGTCAAAGAAATGCTTATGAGCTTGGATATGGTCTTGCAAAGGGTGGCGCAATAGTTGTTAGTGGTATGGCGAAGGGAATTGACTGTACCGCTCAAAAGGGAGCGCTTTATGCAGGTGGAACCTCAGTTGCTGTGCTTGGCTCGGGAATTGATGTTTGCTATCCAAAAGAAAATTTTGCACTTTGGACAAAGCTTATGAACGTTGGCGCGGTTATAACTGAATATCCGCCACATACACCTCCAAATGGTTCTAATTTTCCCGTTAGAAACAGAATAATTAGTGCGCTTTCGCCTGCAACAGTAGTTGTAGAGTGTGATTTAAATAGTGGAGCGCTAATTACCGCAAGAAAGGCGAGAAAGCAAGGAAAAATGCTTTTTGCATATCCTGGTTCAGTGCATGAGTTTAGAAATGCAGGAACTAATCAGCTCTTAAGAGATGGCGCAATCCTCACAACTGGGGCAATTGACGTCCTTGAACAATTTCTTGATAAATATGCTGATATAATTAATCTAAGTGCTTCTAAAGAGAAGCCTGTGATTAATAAATTTAAAAAGGTTGCTTCTAATTATGATACAGCAAGCTTTTATAATGACAATAAGAAAAATGAGCAATCGGAGGTAGAGGAGAAGAAGGAAAGCTTCGACAAATCTCAGTTAACCCCTGATCAACTTGCAATATATGATGGAATGGAGTTTGACAGAACCTATACCGTTGATGATATTTTGCAAATAGGCTCTAATACAAATGAAATTGCATCACTACTAATGATGCTACAACTCGCAGGCGCAATTGAAAACGTACCGGGCGGATATTACATAAAGAAGTAACAAGAAAGGAACACATATGGCAAATAACCTTGTAATACTTGAGTCACCCGGTAAGATTGGTGCTGTAAAGAGTTATTTAGGCTCAAACTATAAAGTAATAGCGTCTATAGGACATGTAAGAGATTTACCAAAGTCTACGCTTGGAATTGATACAGAAAACGGATTTGAGCCGCATTATATAAATATTAGAGGCAAGGGCGACCTTATTAAGGAGCTTAAAAAGGAAGCCAAAAGTGCCGATAAAATATTCTTTGCAACTGACCCTGATAGAGAAGGTGAGGCTATTTCTTGGCACTTAGCCGCTATTTTGGGAGATGATGCAAAAAAAGCAAAAAGAATTTCATTCAACGAGATTACAAAGTCAGCAGTAAAGGAAGCGATAAAGCATCCAAGAAATATTGACGTAAATTTAGTTAATTCTCAGCAGGCAAGAAGAATCCTTGACAGAATAGTTGGATATCAGATTAGCCCATTCCTTTGGAAAACCATTAAAAGCGGACTTTCTGCTGGAAGAGTACAATCAGTTGCCACACGAATTATTGTTGAAAGAGAAGAAGAAATCAAAAAATTTGTTCCAAGCGAGTATTGGACCATTACTGCGACCCTGAAAACTGCTAAAAACAGAAATGTTGTTGCCCATTACTATGGTAAAAAGGGAAAGAAATCTAAAATTTCTGATAAAAAGCAGGCGGATAAGGTGCTTTTGGAAATTCAAGATGGTGAATATAGCGTTTTAGAAGTTAAAAATACATCTAAAAACCGTGCTCCACAGCCACCATTTATAACCTCAACAATGCAACAAGAGGCTTCTAAAAAGTATAATTTCCAATCTCAAAAGACGATGAAAATTGCTCAAGAGCTTTACGAGGGTATTAATCTTGGCGCTGAAAATGGCGGCGCGCAGGGCTTGATTACCTATATGCGTACTGACTCACTTAGAATTTCGAGTGAAGCACAAAATGCTGCCAAGGAATACATCATTGAAAAATTTGGTGAGGGATATTATCCATCGGCAGCGAGAATTTATAAATCTAAAAATAACGCTCAAGATGCGCATGAAGCCATCAGACCGTCTAAGGTTGCACTTGAGCCAGCTAAGATTAAAAAATATCTTACAAATGATCAATTTAAGCTTTATAAGTTAATTTGGGAACGCTTTTTAGCCAGCCAAATGGCAGCAGCTATAGTTGATACAGTTGTAGTCGATTTTGAAAGTAATGGACACATTTTCCGTTCTACTGGAAATACAATAAAATTCCAAGGCTATATGGCAATATATGGTGATGTGGAAAATGGTGATAATGCTGATATTGAAAGTGGTATTTTTGAAAAGAATAAAATCCCAACTCTTACTAAAGGGGAAAAGCTTTCTTGCAAGAATATTGAGCCTGCACAGCATTTTACTGAGCCACCGCTAAGATATGATGAAGCATCACTAATTAAGTTCCTTGAAGAAATGGGTATAGGACGTCCAAGCACATATACTCCAATAATCACAGTTATACTTGCAAGAGGATATGTTGAAAGAGAAGGTAGATTTTTAAAGCCAACACCGCTTGGAGAGGTTATAACTAAGGTTATGAACGAGCATTTTCCGGATATAGTAGATTATAAGTTTACTGCAAATATGGAAAATAATCTTGACATTATCGAAAATGGCAGTGTCACAATGAAGGACGTTTTAGGCGAGTTTTACGAGGGATTTAAGAAAACCTTAGCAAAGGCAAACGAAACTCTTGGCAAAAAGGAAATAGAGGTTCCTGTTGAGCAAACGGATATTATTTGTGAGCTTTGCGGTAGCAAGATGGTTATCAAAAACGGAAGATTTGGCAAATTTGCTGCCTGTCCTAACTATCCAACCTGCAAAAACACAAAAACTCTAACTGAGGACGGCAAGGAAACAGTTTTGAAAAAAGACGTTGTCGACTTTAAATGTGAGATTTGTGGTGCGGATATGGTTGTAAGACAAGGAAAATTTGGTGATTTCTATGCTTGTTCAAACTATCCTAAATGCAAAAATACAAAGGCAAAAGACACTAAGCTTGATTTGAATTGCCCAATTTGTGGTTCAGAAATTGTTACTAAATTTACGAAAAGCAAAAAACAATTTTATAGTTGCTCGGCTTTCCCAAAATGCAAATTTTCAACTTGGGATATTCCTACCAACGAAAAATGCCCGAATTGTGCATCAATGATGCTCAAAAAGAAAAATAAAAACTATTCGTATTGTGTCAATGAAAAATGCGGATATAAAACAGAGGAAAATGACTGAAACAAGAATAATTAATGTTATAGGTGCTGGTCTTGCTGGTTGCGAGGCAGCTTTTCAAGCAGCCGAGCTTGGTGTAAAGGTTAAGCTATATGAAATGAAGCCTAATAAGATGACACCTGCTCATCATAGCAATAATTTTGCTGAGCTCGTTTGCTCAAATTCGCTTCGTTCAGATGAGCTATCTAATGCAATAGGTGTTTTAAAGGCTGAGCTAAGATGCTTAGGCTCCTTAATAATGGAAGCAGCAGATAAAAACAAGGTTCCTGCTGGTTCTGCACTTGCAGTTGATAGAGAGTTGTTCTCGAAATATGTTACAGATAAGATTAAAAACCACCCAAATATTGAAATTATTGAACGCGAGGTAGACTCAATTAATCCCAATGAAATAACAGTTATTGCTACTGGACCCTTGACATCTGAGAAAATGGCAAATGTTATTCATAATGATATGTGTATTGATAAGCTGCACTTTTTTGATGCCGCTGCACCAATTGTTGATTTTGACACAATCAATATGGAAAAAGCATTTTTCGCTTCTAGATACAATAAGGGCGATGCTGATTGTATAAATTGCCCTATGACTGAGGCGGAGTACAAAGACTTTTATGAGGCATTGATTTCAGCACAAGAGGCAGAGCTTCACGACTTTGATAAGGAGTCACAAAAATTAACTGTATTTGAAGGCTGTATGCCTGTTGAGGTTATGGCAAAGCGTGGCTTTGAAACGCTTTTATACGGACCTATGAAGCCTGTAGGCATAGAAAATCCTATAACTAAGGAAACTTATTTTGCGATTGTTCAGCTTCGCAAGGAAAACGAAAACGGAACAATGTATAATCTCGTTGGTTTTCAAACGCATTTAACCTTTGCTGAACAGAAAAGAGTTTTTTCTAAAATACCTGGTCTTGAAGATGCTACATTTTTAAGATATGGTGTAATGCATAGAAATACTTACCTTGATTCTCCAAGATATTTGACACATAATTATTCACTTGCTTCAAATGAAAATATTTATTTTGCTGGACAAATGACAGGTGTGGAAGGATATATTGAATCTGCATCCTCTGGATTTGTCGCAGGCATAAATGCTGCTAGAGCTGCAAAGGGAGAGAGCAGCGTGGATTTTAGCGATGAAACTGTTATAGGTGCACTTGCACATTATGTAAATAACGGTGCATATTCTGGTAATTTCCAACCAATGAATGCAAATTTTGGCATTGTAGCACCTTTAGGATATAAGGTTAAGGGTGGAAAAAAGGCTAGAAATGAAGAAATTGCTAAGAGGGCATTATCAAAAATCAATGATTTAAAAAGAGAGATAGAAGAATGAGAATAGCTATTGATGCAATGGGTGGCGACAACGCACCATTGGAAATAGTGAAGGGCACTTATTTATCAGCTGTTGAAAATCCAGCTGTTGACATTCTTTTAATTGGTGATAAAGCCAAAATTTTAGAAGCCTTTAAAGAAGTTGAAGGTGAATTTCCAAATAACGTGAAGATTGTTCATACTAATGTGGAAATCTCCATGGAAGACGATCCTATGGTGGTCATGAAGGAAAAAAGTGATAGCTCGATGGCTATTGGACTTTCAATGCTAAAGGAAAATGAGGCAGATGTTTTTTTAAGCGCTGGCAATACAGGTGCCTTACATGTTGGCTCTACCTTGATGGTGAGAAAAATAAAGGGTGTTAGAAGAAGTGCTATTGCTACAATTTTACCGTTTAAAACTCCAATTCTAATGCTTGACGCAGGTGCAAATCCTGAGGTTACCGAGGACATATTACAGCAATGGGCGATAATTGGCGCCAAGTATGCTGAAATTATGCTAAGCATTAATAATCCAAGGGTTGGACTTTTGAATAACGGAACAGAGGAAAAAAAGGGAACCCCAGTTCATCAAGCAGCGTACCAGCTGTTAGTTGAAAATGAAAATATAAATTTTGTTGGTAATATTGAATCAAAGCAAATACCACATTCACCATGTGATGTGCTTGTTACCGATGGATTTACTGGAAATATAGTTTTAAAGCTTATTGAAGGACTTGGTATGTATATGTTTTCTTCATTGAAGGATATGTTTACATCTAATCTTTTAACAAAGCTTTCATATACAACTATGAAGGGTCAGCTTAAAGAATTTAAGATGATGTTTGATGCTTCCGAATATGGTGGTGCGCCGTTTTTAGGCTTATCTAAACCAGTATTTAAAGCACACGGAAGCTCCAAGGCGTATGATTTTTATAACGCCATTAAGCAAGCAAAAAGATGCTGTGAGCTTGACGTTATAGGAACAATTTCAAATTTATTATAAATTTAAGGAGGTTTGAGTATGTTACCATTGTCAATAGAATCACTTGAAGCAAAAATAGGTTATGTGTTCAGAGATAAATCAATATTAAAAACTGCGCTTACTCATTCCTCGTATGCATATGAGCAGAGAGCACATAAGATTAATTGCGAATGTAACGAAAGACTTGAATTTTTAGGTGATAGTGTGCTTTCGTTGGTAGTAAGTGATTATTTATTTGAGCAGTTTTCAAAAAAGCCGGAGGGAGAGCTTTCAAAAATCAGAGCATCTCTTGTTTGCACAAAGTCCTTATCAAGCTTTGCAAATAGAATTGAGTTAGGTAATTATTTGTATTTAGGAAAAGGTGAGGAAGCAACTGGTAGAACAAATGTTAAGATACTTGAAAATGCTTTTGAAGCACTTTTAGCATCAATATATTTAGATTCTAACGGAAAAGAAGAGGTTGCTAAGTTTTTATTACCTATTATAAAGAGTGAGCTTGAGACAGTTGGAACAGACGTAAACTACGATTATAAAACCTCACTACAGCAGTTTATACAAGCAATAGGAAATGACAGAATTCAGTATGCTTGTATAAAAGAAGAGGGACCTGACCATGATAAGACTTTTGAGGTTGTGGTTAAAATTAATTCAAACGTAGTGGGTACTGGAAAAGGCAAGACTAAAAGAGAAGCTGAGCAAATGGCTGCCAAAGAAGCACTTAAGCTTTTTGATGTCAAATGAAACATATAAATATTCCAATTTTTATTCCACATCTTGGGTGTCCTAATCAATGTATTTTTTGTAACCAACGCTATATTTCAGGAACTTATGAGTTTATCGAGACTGATGTTGATAATATCATTAATAGCGTTTTAAGTACTACATCATCTGCAGATTAACGGGAAATTGCCTTTTTTGGAGGGTCATTTACTGGTATTGAGCGTGATTTAATGATTAGATTGCTTGAAAAAGCACAAAAATACGTTAATAATGGACAAGCAGTTGGAATTAGAATGTCAACACGGCCTGACTACATAAAAGAAGAGATAATTGCAATTCTTAAAAAATATACAATTACCTGCGTTGAGCTTGGCGTGCAATCAATGAATGATATGGTTTTGTCGTATCTAAAAAGAGGTCATAGTGCCAATGATACTTATAATGCAGCAAGACTCTTAAATCAAGCTGGAATACCTTTTGCAGGTCAAATGATGATAGGCTTACCAACTGCGATGGTTGATGACGAAATTGACTGCGCGAACAAAATTTGCGAGCTTGGTGCAGTCGGTGCAAGAATATATCCTACAATTGTTTTCAAAGGCACTGAGCTTGAAGAAATTACAAAGAAAAATGAGTATAAACCATTAACAATAGATGAAGCGGTGGAGAGAAGCGCTAATGTATATAGAGTTTTTATCCAAAAAGGGCTAATTTGTTATAGAATAGGGCTTTGCGAGAGTGAAAATTTGCATTCCGAAGAAACATATTTTTCTGGACCAACTTCACCTTCAATTGGTGAAATGGTAAAAAGTAGAGTTTATTTTGATATTATCAGTGAAAAAATTCGCCAAAATAAGCTTCAATCCGCTAAAGAACTGATAATCGAGTGTCAACCAGGTGCAGTTTCACAGGTTATTGGCAACAAAAAACATAATATTGAAGAATTGAAAAGAAGCTTTGGTTTTAAAAATATCAAGGTTTCTGAAAACATAGATTTAAGAAATTTTGAAATCAAATTAAAAGAAAAGGAGTAATCTCAATGCGTTTGAAATCACTTGAATTACAAGGCTTTAAATCATTCCCTGATAAAACGACCTTGTATTTTGATGATGGTGCTACTGTAATTGTAGGACCTAACGGAAGCGGTAAATCAAATATTACGGATGCAATGAGATGGGTTCTTGGAGAACTTTCCTCAAAAAATATTCGTGGCTCCAAAATGGAGGATGTTATTTTCATTGGTACAGAGGTAAGAAAACCTATGAGCTATGCTGAGGTTTCGGTTACCTTTGATAATACATCTGAAGAAGGACGCCTTAATAGCCCTTATGATACTATTACTGTAACAAGAAGATACTATCGTGCTGGAGAAAGCGAATATTTAATTAATAGAAACCCCGTAAGACTTCGCGACATATATGAGTTATTTATGAATACAGGTGTTGGTCGTGAGGGATATTCCATTATCGGACAGGGCAGAATAGCAGAAATTATTTCTAAAAAGAGTGAAGATAGAAGAAACATCTTTGAGGAAGCTGCTGGTATTGCCAAATATAGGTATAAAAAAGAAGAGGCTGAAAGAAAGCTTAAGCAAACTCAAGAGAATATGGACAGAGTATTTGACATCTTCAATGAGCTTGCAACTCGTGTAGGTCCACTTGAAAAGGAAGCTGAAAAAGCTAAGAAATTCAATGATTTATACGAAAAGAAGAAGGTTGCTGATGTTTCACTTTGGATTTATGATTCACAAAATACAAAGGATCAAATTTCCAAGTTGACTAAGTCATACCAGCTATCCTCACATGAGCTTGAAATGACCGAGAATTCCATTAAGCAAATAGAAGTGCAAGAGGCTGCTATTGACAATAAGCTTATGGAAACCCGTCGTGACAAGGAAAGAGTATATACAGAGATAAAAAGCTGTAACAACACTTTATCCAGCTTAAATACTGACCTTAAGGTCATGGAAAATAACGTAGAGCATGCAAAAACCTTTTCAAGCACTCAAATTGAAGAGCTTGAGCGTGCAAACGTGAAAAAAGAGCTTTGTGAGAAAGAAATTAACGATAAGCAAGAGAGTTATAAAGCAATTAATTCACGCTTGTTAGATGCAAACACAGTTCAAAATGAGTATGCTAATACCTTGAATTTGCTTAATAACAAAAAGATTGAAGCTGAAAAAGAGCTTGAATCCTTATATAATGAGCAAAAGCAGCTTGAAAATACAAAAAATGATATTTTAATTAAGCTTTCCGTGCTTGAAAATTCTCAATTTTCAGGTGATGAAAGAAAAGAAAGCATTAACAACGATATCGTTAAGTATCAAGCTACACTTGACGAGCTTGCTAAAAAATCCGAGGCTACTTCTAAGGTTTTAGCAAATTACGAGGAGTCACTAAACAAATTAGATGAGATTTTGGCTAAATCTACACTTGAGATCGAGGAGAAAACTGCTAAGTACGATGGTCTTAAGGAAGAAATGGATAGCTTAAAATCAAATCAAATGGCTATTCAAGAAAAGATCAAGGTTCTTTCTGCTATGGAAGAATTGTTTGACGGCTATACTAAGAGTGTTGGATATATAATGAATGCCTATAACAAGGCTGAAATTGACATATCTGGAACTATATATGGTCCTATTTCTACATTGATTTCTGTGGAAGAAAAATATATTACAGCCATAGAGACGGCTCTTGGTGCTGGACTTCAACACATTGTCGTAGACAATGAAGCTACTGCAAAGGCTTGTATTATGGCTTTAAAAGAAGCGAAAGCTGGTAGAGCTACGTTTTATCCTGTATCCTCTGTTAGTGGTCAAAATCCTACTCAAGAAATGCTTAACGCTAAGAAATACAAGGGATATATCGGTGTTGCGGATGATCTAATTGGCTTTGATTCTAAGTTTGATGAGATATTTTCATCAC
This sequence comes from Clostridia bacterium, assembly GCA_017501545.1. Taxonomy (GTDB): domain Bacteria; phylum Bacillota; class Clostridia; order Oscillospirales; family CAG-272; genus RGIG2000. The sequence continues at coordinate 9,808 of JAFVWS010000018.1, forward strand.
TTCTTGGAAGAACAGTGGTCTTTGACAATATTGATAATGCGACCGAGATGTGTAAGGAACAAAACTATAAGGTCAAGGTTGTTACACTTGATGGACAGTTAATTAATGTTGGCGGTTCATTTACTGGTGGTTTTGTTAAGCGCGAGGGTACTGTGCTTTCAAGAAGCAATGACATTAAACGTGCTGAGGAAGAAGAAAAGCAAATTGCTAAAAAGCTTGACGCTGTTAAAAAGGATGGGCAAAAGCTTGGCGAGGAGCTTCGTGCTTTAACCTCTAAGCAACTTGGAGACAAGCAACAATATGATTTAACTGATAAATTACATAGAGCTGAAAAAACAGAGTATGATACTCTTGTTGCACAAATCAATCTAAATAAAGAAATTCTTGATGGTCTTATGTCTGATACTCAAAAGCTAATAGACGAAGACGAAAAGAATAAAAATGAGTTGATTACTTTAAAAGAGAATATGACTTCTATCGAGGCAAGAATTGAAGAAATTTCTACTCTAAGAATCGATCTCGACGTTAAAAAATATGAATTTATAGAGTCAGCTGAAAATATTCAGATAAAAATCAATGAAAATTCTATTAATATTGCGGTTATCGAAAAGGAATTAGAGGCTTCCTTGACCTCTATTGAAGAATCTAAGCTTCGTTTGTCTGAAATTCTTGGCGATATAACTACAATCGAAGAGAAAATGAAGCAGTTAAATGAAGAGGTTTCTTCGTCTGCAGAAAAGACTGCAAAGAATAGAGAGCTTTATACCGAGGCAGAAGCACGCCTAAATGATCTTGAAAATGAGCGTGTTCGACTTCAAAATCTCGAATTTGATTACGAGCAAAAGAAAAATCAATTAAATCAAAGAAACAAGGACATTTTGTCAAAGAGAGAAACTGTTTTACGTTCGCATACTATGAGTGAAAGTAAGCTTGAGCAGTTAAACACTGATTTTGATAAAATGACCGCTAAGCTATTTGATGATTATGGGCTTACATATTCAACAGCGATTGAATTGAATTACCCAGAGGTAAATGAGGACAACCACAAAGAAATCCTCGCTATCGCAACGGAATGTAAAAACAAGCTCAGAAACCTTGGACATGTAAATCCAAATGCTATTGAAGAATATAAAGAGGTTAAAGAGCGTTACGATTACTTAAATGGTCAGCTTTCTGATCTTAACAAGTCTAAAGAGGACTTATTAAAGATAATTGTTGAGCTTGAGGAAGAAATGAAAAAGAACTTCATTACTGCCTTCAATGCAATCAATGAAAACTTTAACATTGTATTCAAGGAGCTATTTGGTGGTGGACATGCTGAGCTATCACTTAATGATGAGAATGACGTTCTTAATTGTGGAATTGAAATCAAGGCGGCACCTCCTGGTAAGGTTATTAAGAGCTTGATGCTTCTTTCTGGTGGTGAGCAGGCTTTTGTTGCAATTGCATTGCTATTCGCTATTTTGAAAGTAAATCCAACGCCATTCTGCGTATTCGATGAAATTGAAGCGGCGCTTGACGACGTTAACGTAACGCGATTTGGACAATACATTAAGCGTTATTCAAAGCAAACACAATTTATAATTATCACACACCGTCGTGGAACTATGGAAATTGCCGATAGACTTTATGGTGTAACAATGCCACAAAAGGGAATTTCAAAGGTTTTAACTATGGATATTAACGACGTTGGTAAGGATAGAATTCTAAAGGAAAACAATCCAAAATAAAAGGAGTTTACCGTGTCATTTTTTGAAAAATTAAAAAGAGGTCTTCAAAAAACAAAAAATGCTATTTTTAAGCCGTTTGTAAGCCTTTTTAAGAGCATGAGACGAGTTGATGAGGACTTACTTGAGGAGCTTGAGGAAATATTAGTATGTGCCGATGTCGGCGCCGCAACAACTGATGATATTTTGCAAGAGCTTCGTATACAGATTAAAGATAATAAAATTAAAGATACTGAGGATGTAAAGAGCGCATTAAAGGCTATAATGCACGACATTGTTGGTGAGGGTCAAGAAATTAATTTCGGTGATGGAATTACTGTTATTCTCGTTATCGGTGTAAATGGTGTTGGAAAAACTACATCAATTGGTAAAATTTCAGCTTCTCTTAAAAGACAGCACAAAAAGGTTGTTGTGGCTGCCGCGGACACATTTAGAGCGGCAGCAATTGATCAATTGAATGTATGGACTGACCGTGCAGGAGTTGAATTAATTAAGCACACAGAGGGCTCTGACCCGGCAGCTGTTGTTTTTGATGCCATTAATGCTGCTAAGAAGAGAAATGCTGACGTTCTTATTATTGATACGGCAGGAAGACTACACAATAAGAAAAACCTTATGAATGAGCTCGCAAAAATTGATAGAGTTATCACTCGTGAGCTTCCAGATTCTAAGCGCGAAACTTTATTAGTGCTTGATTCAACGACTGGTCAAAATGCTGTTAATCAAGCTAAAGAATTCAAAAATGCAGCTGATATTACGGGTATTGTTCTTACTAAGCTCGATGGAACAGCAAAGGGTGGTATCGTATTTTCAATTAAAAATGAGCTTGATATTCCTGTTAAGTTCATTGGTGTTGGCGAAGGCATTGACGATATGGAGAAGTTCAACGCTGATGATTTCATTAATGCGTTGTTTGAGTAATTATGATAAAATTAGTATTAGCAACACGAAATAAAAACAAGATTCGTGAGTTCAATGTTTTATTTAAAGAGCTATCAAGCCTTGATATTACAGTGTTGTCCCTTGATGACATAGGGTTTTATGGCGACATTGAGGAAAACGGAAGTACGTTCGAGGAGAATGCTATATCAAAGGCATCGTTGCCCGCAAAGCTTGGATATATAGGAATTGCTGATGATTCAGGACTATGTGTTAATGCCTTGGACGGAGCACCTGGCGTTTATTCTGCAAGATTTTCTGGTGGTAGTGATGAGGATAATAATGACTTATTACTTGAAAAACTAAAGGGAGAAAGCGATAGAAGTGCAAAATATGTATGCGCTATGGCATGCGTTTTCCCGGACCACTCAAACGATTTTACAGTACGTGGTGAGTGTTATGGCAAAATTTTAACTAAGCGCGTGGGAGAAGGCGGATTTGGTTATGATCCATTATTCTATTTTGAACCTTTCGGAAAAACATTTGCTCAAATTGAGCTGTCTAAAAAGAATAAAGTAAGCCACAGGGCAATGGCAATGCATTCTTTAATAAAGAAATTATCAAAGGTGTTTGAAAATGACAAGTAAACAAAGAGCATACTTAAAGAGCTTAGCAGTTAATCTTGACACCATTTTTCAGGTTGGTAAGGGAGGAATTACAGATGAGCTGTGTTCACAACTGTTAAATGCTTTAAATGCAAGAGAATTAATAAAGATAAAAACATTAGAAAATTCACCTATTTCTGCTAAAGACGCAGGAGAAATGATAGCAAAAAGCATAGGCGCTGAGGTAGTACAGGTGATAGGCACAAAAATCGTACTATTTAGAGTTTCAGATAACGAAAAAAACAGAAAAATTGAGTTGAAAAAGATTAAATGAAAATAGGAATTTATGGTGGGACTTTTGATCCACCTCATATTGGACATATTAATGCCTGCAAGGCGTTTTTAGATCAAATTGAGCTTGATGTGTTATATGTTATACCGGTTTATAAGCCTCCTCATAAAAACATTTTTTCAGGAACTGACGTTACCTCAAGGCTTGAGATGACAAGGCTTGCTTTTCAAGAGCTTTCAAATAAGATTGTTGTTTCTGATATCGAAATTAAAAGAGAAGGAAGAAGCTACACGGCTGATACTTTAAAGTATTTTAAAGATGAGCTTAACAATCCTGAAATATACTTTTTGTGTGGCACTGATATGATTTTAACAATGGATTTTTGGTACAAGCCAGAGTATATTTTTGAAAATGCAACTATTGTTTATGCAAGACGTGAAAGTGATGAAAATATTACGGCTGAAATTAATGCTAAATGCAAGCTATATGAGGAAAAATATAATGCAAGCATACTAAGCATTGATTTGAGTGCAACAGAGGTTTCTTCAAGTGATATTAGAAAAAGAATATCAAATGATGAAAACGAAGTTTATCTAACACCATCAATATACGATTATATTTTAAAAAATGGGCTATATAAAGAAAAATGAATTACGATTGGGAATTAATTAAATCAACTGTAAAGTCTTTACAAAAGGAAAAGCGATATAAGCATACAATTGGTGTTGCTAACGAGGCTTTAAATTTGGGGAAAATCTTTTTGCCAAAAAAGCTCGAAAAGCTTTATTTAGCAGGTCTTTTACATGATATTACCAAGGATTTTGAAAAGACAGAACAGCTTAGACTTTGTGAAAAATACGGAATAGAAATTTCTATAAATATTCCGCCAAAGCTTTTGCATGCCAAAACTGGTGCGAATTTTGCAAAAGAAAAATTCAGCACAGAGTATGTAGATTCAGAGGTATTTGATGGCATTTTTTACCATACAACAGGAAGAGCAAATATGAGTATATTTGAAATGCTAATTTACCTTGCTGATTATATTGAGGACGGAAGAACCTTTGAGGACTGTGTTGTTCTTAGGAAATTTTTCTATGATAAAATAAAGTTTTCAAAAACTATGGAAGAAAAGCTTGAGACTTTAAGAAAAACAATGCTTTTTTCCTTTGATTTAACGATAAAAAATCTTATAGATGAAGGAAAAATAATTGATGCGGATACAATTGAGTCACGCAATTATTTCTTAACAACAAAGCTTTTAATGGAGGAGTAAAATGGAGAAAATATTTGAAATTGCTGACAACTCCCTTAATACGGCGACACCAAAGGATATTGTTAATGCTGTAGTTAAGGTTTTAGATAATAAAAAGGCTGGAGAAATCAAGGTTTTAAAAATTGATAATAAGACTATTATTGCTGACTATTTTGTAATTTGCTCAGGTAATTCTTCAACTCAAATTAAGGCGCTTGCCGATGAAGTTGACTATCAACTTGGAAAAGGTGGAGTTCCTTATGTTAGACTTGAGGGAACCGATTCAAATGAGTGGAAGGTAATTGACTGCCACGATGTAATAATCCACATATTTTCAAATGAAGCAAGAGAGTTTTATAAGCTTGAAAAGCTTTGGGCTGATGCCGAAGAAATTAATATTAGCGACATAATAGATTAAGGAGCACATATGAAGTACGAATTTAGTAAAATAGACAAGAAATGGCAAGACAAATGGGACGAAACAGAAGCATTTAAGGTTTCTAACGATTATAGTAAGCCAAAGTATTACACCCTTATAGAATTCCCATATCCATCAGGACAAGGTCTTCATATTGGTCACCCAAGACCATATACTGCTATGGATATTGTTTCTCGTAAAAAGAGAATGGAGGGCTATAATGTTCTTTTCCCAATGGGATGGGACGCTTTTGGACTTCCAACCGAGAACTATGCAATTAAAAACCATGTGCATCCAAGCATCGTAACTGAAAATAACATTAAACATTTTAAAGAGCAATTAAAGTCTATTGGCTATAGCTTTGACTGGTCAAGAGAAATTAATACAACCGACCCTAACTA
>JAFVWS010000019.1 GCA_017501545.1 Clostridia bacterium
AAGTAGCTTAATTTGCTCTTTACTTAAATTACTTGTTTCGAGTATTTCTTCTAAAAACCTAAAAGAATTTCAGAGTTCCGTCTTTTGTACATTAGTTCTCTTTTTCTAATTAGTTCATTGTTCAATTTTCAAGGATCTTTTTGAGCATCAAACCTTGTACCTCAAGGTTCTGTTTCTTTTTTCCACCCCGCTTTTCGCAGAGTGCCTTGCTATTATATCATTCACTTTTACCTTTGTCAATACCTTTTTGAAAGTTTTTTTAATTTTTTTCGATTTTTATTATATTTTGCATTTTATTTAGTCTTTTATTCAATAATATTCTATATATAAGACTATATTCAGGAGATTTAGGTAAGAAAAATGGCCACTATTTTTGTGCGAACAATTATAATTTACTTGATTTTTATAGTTTCAATTCGCTTGCTTGGCAAGCGTCAGGTTGGTGAGCTTGAGGTATCCGAGCTGGTTATAACCTTTATGCTTTCAGAGCTTGCCACGGTGCCAATACAAAACCCATCCATCCCACTATCCTACGTCATTATTCCTATCGTTATTTTAATTGCAGGGGAGATAATTTCTTCATTCTTAATAACAAAATCTCGTTTACTTAAAAAGTTAGTCCTCGGAAACCCCAGCTACATCATCAAAAAGGGCAAATTAAACCAGCACGAGCTATCTCGCCTAAGAATGGGAATTAGCGAGCTTCTTTATGAATTAAGGCTTAAGGATGTTGGCGATATTTCGAATGTGGAATACGCAATTTTGGAGGAAAATGGTAAGCTTTCAGTGTTCGAAAAGGATAAGGAGCCTCTTTCTCTTGCTCTTATAACTGATGGTGCGATTAACAAAAGCAATTTAGATATAATAAACAAGGAAGAAAAATGGCTTATATCTTATCTCAAAAAACACAAAATCGAGCTTGAAAACGTGTTTTTGTTAACATCAAACGATGAAGGAACTATAAATATAATAATGAAGGAAAAAGAATGAGGGCAAGTATTATTGCAGTTGCTGTGCTATTACTACTATCGCTTATAATAATTTGCAATGGTGTTTATATAAGCTTTATCACGAATGATTTGATAAATGAAATCAAAGAACTTGAGCCGAGCGATGAAAAAGCGTTAAATGACGCCTACGAGCATTGGGAAAAGCACCATTTTTATATATGTCTTTCCTCGCCACACGAAAAGACAGATAAAATAGAGGAATCCTTTATAGTGCTGCTTGAAAAGGCAAAGACTGGCGAGAATGAGGGCTTTTATGAATATAGAGCTATGCTAATAAATTACATTGAAGAAATATACAGAATCCAAGCGATTTCACTTGACAGCATAATATAAAAAACGCACACCCTGTGTGCGTTTTTGTTATTTTTCAAGAACTAATTTCTTCAAAAGTGCAATTTCGCGTGCGTAGCCGTCAAGGTCATTTGGGGTTTCTAAAACGATAGGAAGCTTACTAACCACCGGATGAGTAATAGCTGTTATAATTCCATCAAGCGTCAAATGTCCCTCGCCTATTTTTTCGTGCCTATCCTTGTGGGCTCCAAGCGGATTTTTCGAGTCATTTAGATGGACTGCCTTTAATCTATCAAATCCGATAATTTTATCAAATTCCTCAAGCACTCCATAAAAATTATTTGTGACATCGTAGCCACCATCATTAATGTGACAGGTGTCAAGACAAACGCCAACTCTAGCTTTGTTTTCTGTTTTTTCAATTATTTCTGCTATTTCCTCAAACGTTTTGCCAATTTCACTGCCCTTACCAGCCATCGTTTCAATAAGTGCCATTGTTTTTTCGCTTTTGTCAAGAATTGAATTGAGTGTGTCGGCGGTTTTACCTACTCCTATCTCCACGCCTTGTTGAACATGTGAACCAGGATGAAAGTTATAAAGTGCGTTTGGGATTTTATCAAGAAGCTTCATATCCTCTGCCATGGTGCGCTTTGTGTAATCTCTTATTCCTTCATCAAGCGCACAAGGGTTAAAGGTATATGGTGCGTGTGCAATAATGGGAGCAAAATCGTTTTCCTGCATTATTTTTACGAGTCCAAAAACGTCATCATCAGTTGGTATTTTTACAGAGCCACCACGCGGATTTCTTGTAAAGAACTGAAATGTGTTTGCACCTATAGAAAGTGCTGTTTCTCCCATTTTTGTATAGCCACCAGAGACTGAAAGGTGACAACCTATATTAAGCTTCATATTTTTATCCTTTTCTAAAGAATTTTAGACACAGGGTATAGAAAAAGTCCCACCCTGTGTCATTTTTATACTACAAAATCAAATTCAAAATCGTACATTGAAACAGCATCGCCGTCTTCACAGCCTGCTTCCTTTAGCCTGTCAATTACGCCACTTTTAAGAAGCACCCTTTGGAAGAACATAAGCGACTCACGGTCTTCAAAATTAACCTGTCCAACAAGGTTATATAGCCACTCGCCCTCTACAACGTAAGTACCCTTTGAGTCTTTGGTAATTGTGACTGCGTGGTCATCCCCCTCGTTGTACATTGCGTCCTGTTCAGTATACTCTGCCTCGTAAATTGTTAGTGGCGGCAATGTTTCAAGCATTTTCGCAATTTTTTCAACTAATTCCTCGGTGTTTTCGCCAGTATACGCAGAAATATAGATTAAATCCCAACCATTTTCTTTAACGTATTTTTCAAATGCGTCAACATCAACTATGCTTCTGTCAAGTGAGTCAACCTTATTAGCAACGATAATGCGTGGGCGAACAGCAAGCTCTGGTGAGAACCTTTCAAGCTCGTTATGAATTGTTTTTATATCATCAATTGGGTCGCGACCCTCAATGCACGAAATATCGACAACCTGTACCAAAAGACGACATCTTTCAATGTGGCGAAGAAATGCGTGACCAAGACCTGCACCCTCTGAGGCACCCTCAATAAGTCCTGGAATATCAGCCATTACAAATCCATATCCCTCTCTAACCTTAATTACGCCAAGGTTTGGAGATAAGGTTGTAAAGTGATAGTCTGCAATTTTAGGATTAGCATCACTAACTGCGGCAAGAAGCGACGACTTGCCTGCACTTGGAAGTCCAACCAAGCCAACGTCTGCAAGCATTTTAAGCTCAAGAGTTAGCTCCCATTCTTGTCCCTTTGTGCCACTTTTTGCGAACATTGGAATTTGTCTTGTTGGTGTTGCAAAGTGTCTGTTTCCCCAGCCACCACGGCCACCCTTAGCGCAAATCCAGTCCTCGCAATCGGACATATCCTTTAAAATTTTACCAGTTTTATCATCTTTTATAAGAGTGCCCTCTGGAACCTTTATAATTATGTCCTCTCCATTTTTGCCATGGAACTTAGCACCCTTGCCGTCACCACCGTTTTCAGCGACGAATTTTCTTTTATATCTGAAGGAAAGCAAGGTGTTTGTACCACGGTCTATTTGGAAAATAACATTTCCACCATGGCCACCATCGCCACCATCTGGGCCTCCCTTTGCAACGTATTTTTCACGTCTGAAGGAAACACAGCCGTTTCCACCGTTGCCAGCCTTTACATAAATTTTAACCTTATCTATAAACATTTTTTCTCCTGCCTAAAGGACTATACTCTGTTTTCGTCCTCAATGTCCTCATCCTCAATATCATCAGCTGGCCTTTTGCTTGCCGTTGTGATTTCGATAATTTGACTCCTATCATTAAGAACCTCTATTTTGCTTGGAATTCTTCTTTGCTTCATCCTCTTTGGTGCGCGAACATACTTACGGGACGTATGATAATCGTGACTTTCAGTTTCAGAAATTTCAATTTCGAGGCTTGCTCTTGAAAGCTCACATTTTTCGTATGAGTTGTGAATTTTTTCTCTTTCTATTTTTACAAACGCAAACGAAAGCGCAACACAAACGACAGACAAAAGTACAATTTTTTCATCCGCCCATACATTTGTAAAAATGCCCGCTGTAAAGAGTCCAACCAAGGCGCAAAGGCCTGCGGAGGATCTTATTTTCCTGTTGTTTGTTTTTGCCTTCACTCCATATGAGAAAATCAACTTTGCGAACATTACTATAAATAGTAATAGTGCAATTAGCGCTAAAATTCCATATTCCATAGCAATTTGAATTGTGAATGATTCCACATTACTTGTGCCAGCACCTGTACCAAGTATTCCCGGCCATGACCAGAAGCTTTTTAGTCCGTCAAGCATTGCATTAAGCTTGCTTAGAACCATTTCGTCGTCAAAAATGCCAAGCGACATAATAAACGTACGTGCATACTCGTTTTCTCTAAAGAAGAAGAAAAGTCCTGTGCCACCACCTGCCAAAATTAGCGCAAGGTAAATGAAGTTTCTGTTATATACAATTAAAAGAAGTAATATTCCAACCACGATGCCAAGAATTGCACTTTGCGAGCTTGCGACAAGAAGGCCAACTGTCATTGTTAGTGCAATTACAAAGCCACCAAACCTTGAGCCGTCCTTTTTACGTGTAAACATATGGACAAGTGCAAATGGGATAGTTACTACCATAAACTGCGCAAAGGTGTGGTTATCAGCAAAGGTCGAGGATGCTGCATCCTGATATATTGCAAAAATTGATAATTCTCCAACGTGTACGGAAAGAGTTCCTAAAACGGCTTGTATAATTCCCAAGCCCGCTACAATAAGCCCTGTTGTTGTAAGTGCATTTATACACTTATTAAACCATTCAGTTGAGCGAATCATATTTGAAAATACAAAGTAAGCAATGAAAATTACAAGATTGCTAACAACTATTGGCAATGAGCCGGCGATGTTTTGATAGTCAATGCCACAGATTGTAAATATTACAATAAATATGGTAGCCCAAACGTCGTGATATTCAAAATTGAACACGCGTTTTCTTAAAATTATCTTGGCCACGTATGCAAAAAGAACATAGCAAATTGCAATTTTTGTAATTAGGTTATCAGCGATTGCAAACGGAACTATCTCAGAATTCGACGCAATTACGTCTGCAAAAGGAAGTGAAACTATAATTACAATTACACCGATTTCAGGGGTGCGGAACACCAAATATGCCATAACTATTATTGCAAGTATTGAAATAACAAATATAGGAGAGGTAAAGTATGCAATTATTGCAAAGGTAATACCAAGGCCGAAGGAAAGTGTTGTGCCGTTGACTCTCTTTCCCTTCGCCATTTCAAACGATGAATCATTGTATATTCCAAAGAAATCAAATGCAATCCAAGAAAAAAGCTTGTTGGTAGTTAGGGTTTGCGCCAGTGTTTTTCTTGAAAACAAGAAGGGGAATGAAACAAGCATTAATACAATTGAGGTAATAAAGCTTGTTAGCGAAACATTAAGCTCGATTATCAAGGTGTTTCCGTTTAAGAAGTACATACCAAAAATAATAGCGCTCATCACGAACAAAACAATTGCGTAGCTTCTTGTTGCAACCCTTAAGAGTCCTTGGAAAACTCTTGGAATAAATCTTGAAAATACGTTGTTTTCAAGAAGCCTTTCGAGCCTCTTTTTACGGGAGGAGTGTCGTTTTTTGCCAGATTTATTTGCGTTTTCCTGAAATTTAGCGTTTACTGTATCGTAGTTTGTAAAGAACTTACCTATAAAGCTGTTTCTAAGAACCTTAAAGAACCACGCACTTAATTTTCCAAGCGCTGAGCGTTTTTTACGCTTTACTTCCATATTTATACCTCCCTTTCATAGTTATTTTGATTGATTTTCGATGTATTTTTCATATAAGTCCGGACGGCGCGCCTTAGTTAGCTCAAGCGATTTTTCAAGCCTCCACTTATCAATGTTTTCGTGGTGACCAGAAAGAAGCACCTCTGGCACGCTTACGCCATTAAACACCCTTGGACGAGTATATTGTGGGTACTCTAAAAGTCCTGATGCGATGCTTTCCTTTTCATAGCATTCCTTATCGGAAAGCACACCAGGGACAAGGCGCGAAATTGCATCTACCATAATGCAAGCAGGAATTTCTCCACCTGTCAAAACGTAGTCTCCGATTGAAATTTCCTCATCTACTATTGCATCTATCACGCGCTCATCAACGCCCTCATAATGTCCACATAAAATCACAATGTTATCGTATTGGGACAGCTCCTTTGCAATCTCATGATTGAAAATTCGTCCACGGGGTGAGGCATAAATAACCTTAGTCCTGCCGTCGGGCAATTTTTCCTTGACTGCCTCAAAGCAGTCACAAATAGGTTGGGTTGACATAAGCATACCCTTGCCACCACCATAAGGAGTGTCGTCTGTCTTTTTGTGCTTATCCTTTGTGTAGTCACGAATATTGTGCGACTCCACGCTGATTATACCATTTTCTATGGCTCTACCGATAATGCTTGAGCCGAGCACGGCATCTATCACCTCGGGAAAAAGCGTAAGAATATCAAATTTCATTTAGTCAAGCATCCCTTCAATAGGTGTTATATAGATTGCTTCGTCGAGAGCGATTTTGCTTACAAATTCAGGAATTGCAGGGATATATGCGTCTGCCTTGCCTTCTCTTTTCACCTGATAAAGATCCTGTGCGCCTTGGTTGATTACGTCGGCAAGCACACCATACTCCTCACCAGTTATCGCATCCTTTACGGGTAGACCGATTAAATCAACTATGAAATAGTCGTTTTCACCCTTCAAAATATCCTCTCTTTTTGCATAAAGATAGCTTAGGCGAATTGCCGTAACCTCTTCTGGCGTGGCGATTTTATCAAGAGTAATGAGTGTGCCGGTTTTATATGGCGTACATTTTTTAACCTTGCATTCAAGGTATCCCTCTTTAGTTTTTAGGTATACCCTTTTAAGCGCCTCAAAAACCTCATAGCTATCGCACAAATGGTTTATCACCATAGCGCCAGCTATACCATGAGCACGCATAATTTGTCCACACTCCAAGTACTCGCTTTTCATACTATCTCCTAAAGCAATAAAAATCTATTATATATTTTAGCATACTTAATAGAAAATATCAAGAGTATATTCTATATATAAATAATAATATTTTTATTTTTTTTCAAAAAGGTATTGACAAGCCCGCTTTGTTGTGATAGAATGTTGTCACCTCGTTGTGGGGTTCTTTTTTTGCGCGCTTTTCTTGGAGTGCAAGAAAAAGATTAATATCCTCGCTTTCGAGGGAGGTACTGTGTACATCGTACACAAATAAAATATTAGGAGGTGCCGAACAAATGGCTAATGATGCAAGAGTCAAGGTTACACTTGTTTGCTCAGAATGCAAGCAAAGAAACTATGACACAAAGAAAAACAAGAAGAACGATCCAGATCGACTTGAAATGAACAAGTTCTGTCGCTTCTGTCGTAAGCACACCTTGCACAAGGAATCTAAGTAAGGAGAGAGCTATGGCAACAAATAACGAAAAGAAAACTGAGAAAAAGAACGGCGTTTTTGCTAAGATTGGCAGATTTTTTGTAATGCTTGGCAAAAAGATTAAAGGCCTCGTTTCTGAATGGAAGAAGATTTCTTGGGCTTCACCAAAATCTACCTTCAAAAACTTTTTATTAGTTCTTGTAATCGTAATCTGCTTTGCAGTTCTTCTTGCAATTATCGATACCGTTTGCGGTCTTGGCGTACTTGGCTTGAACGAATTGTTTAACTTATGGTTCCCAGAGCTTACACCGGACTTTATAACAAAGTAAGAGGTGCAAAATGAGCGACTTTAACGAACTCAACGTTGGACCAAAGTGGTATATTGTTCATACTTATACTGGTTACGAGAATAAAGTAAAGGCAACAATTGAAAAGGTTGTTGTAAACAGAAATTTATCAGATGTTATCTTCGACGTAAAAATTCCTGTTGTCCCAACCGTAGTTACTAACGCAAAGGGCGAGGAAAAGGTTGTAGAGGAAAAGCTCTACCCTTCCTACGTATTTGTTAAGATGGTAATGAATGATGAGACATGGCACGTTGTAAGAAACATCAGTGGAGTTACAGGCTTTGTTGGCCCAGGGTCAAGACCTGTTCCACTTTCCGATGAGGAAGCTCTTGCAATTTCAGTTGAAGAGCAGGTTAAGCTCGACGCATTCCAGATTGGCGATGAGGTTGAAATTATTGACGGCTTCTTAACTGGTCACAAGGGTACTATTAGTGAGATATCCGAGGATGCATCTGAGGTTACAGTTATTGTATCCACAATAGGTCGTGAAATGCCTGTTAATATGGATGCAAAGGCAATTAAAAAAGTTTAATTTTGGGCGACACAGTGTCGCAAATTCGTGGGAGAGAGAAAAATATTTTCTAATTCTCTCGTACAGAACCACATAGGAGGAAATTTATAATGGCTAAGAAAATTCAGGGTTATATTAAGCTTCAAATCCCTGCTGGAAAAGCAACACCACAACCACCTATTGGACCTGCACTTGGTCAATATGGTGTATCAATTCCTAACTTTACAAAGGAATTCAACGAAAGAACAAAGAACGATATTGGTTACATCATTCCTGTTGTAATCACAGTTTATGCTGACCGTTCATTCACATTCATCACAAAGACTCCACCAGCTCCTGTTCTTATTAAGAAGGCTGCTGGCATTGAGACTGCTTCCGCTACTCCTAACAAGACAAAGGTTGCAAAGCTCACAAAGGAACAAGTTACAAAGATTGCAGAACAAAAAATGCCTGACCTTAACGCTGGCTCTTTGGACGCTGCTATCAGCATGATCAAGGGTACTGCTCGTTCAATGGGCGTTACCGTTGAGGACTAATGGAGGTAGTTTGAGATGAAACAAGGAAAGAAATATATCGCTGCTGCAGGTCTTATCGACTCAACAAAGCTTTACGACCCAGCTGAAGCAATGGAGCTTGTTTGCAAAACAGCTACCGCAAAGTTTGACGAAACTGTTGAAGTTCACGTTCGTCTTGGCGTTGACTCACGTCACGCTGACCAACAAGTAAGAGGCGCTGTTGTTCTCCCACACGGTACAGGTAAGAAGGTTCGTACTCTCGTATTCGCTCGTGGCGACAAGGCTAAGGCTGCTGAAGAGGCTGGTGCTGACTACGTTGGTGCTGAGGACTACGTTGAGAAGATTACAAAGGAAAACTGGTTTGAGTTTGACGTTGTAATTGCTACACCTGACATGATGGGTGTTATCGGTCGTCTTGGTAAGGTTCTTGGTCCTAAGGGACTTATGCCTAACCCAAAGGCTGGTACTGTAACAATGGATACTGCTAAGGCTGTTGTAGAGGCTAAGGCTGGTAAGATTGAGTACCGTCTTGATAAGACAAACATTATTCACTGCCCAATTGGTAAGGCTTCATTTGGTACTGAAAAGCTTGGCGAAAACTTCGCTACTCTTCTCGGCGCTATTATCAAGGCTAAGCCAGCTGCTGCAAAGGGACAATACATTAAGAGCTGCACTGTAGCTTCAACAATGGGCCCTGGCATTAAGGTTAACGGCGCAAAGATTGGCTAATTGAATTATAAAAAGCACCGAGAATTCGGTGCTTTTTTTATTGTATAACGAAAAACGGACACAGGAGTGTCCGTTTTTTATTAAAACCAGCTTGTAATAAAAATTTCAAGACCTATAATTATCAAAATTGCTCCGCCGAAAATTCCCGCCTTGCCAGCAAGCTTGCCACCGACCTTTTTACCGATGAAAATTCCGCCTAAGCAAATTCCAAACGTTAGTACGCCTATGATACCACACGCAAGAAGTGACTCCCATACGTTGTACTCTGAAATAGTAAAGCCAACTGAGAGTGCATCAATTGAGGTTGCTATTCCCTGCACTAAAAGAGCTAAGAGCCCGACCCTTTTAGTCTCTTTTTCCTCTTGTTCTGAGCTTTTTACTGCGTCAATTATCATTTTTATACCGATAAAGCAAAGCAATACGAGCGCAATCCACGGAATTAGCTTTTCAAAAAAGCCAAACAAGCTTGCAATCAAGCACACGCAAAGCCAACCAGTCATTGGCATTAAGAACTGGAAAAATGCGAAAATACCAGCTGTGCCACACATCTTTGGAAATTTCATTTTCGGCTCATTAAGTCCGTTTGCCACGGAAACGGAAAAGGCGTCCATAGCTAAGCCAAAGCCAAGTAATATGCTTCTAAAAAAGAATTGAAAATCAAGCTCCATAGCCTTCTCCCTTCTCGTTTTGCAAGAGGTATTATATCACCTTAAGTATCAATTGTCAATATAAATATATTTTTGTGCACATAATAAAAGAACGGGAGGGTCAAGCCCTCCCTATTTTTATTTAATTGGATGAAGGTTTTTGAGTGAAAGGTCCAAAATTGGTGCTGAGTGGGTAAGCGCGCCACTTGAAATAAAGTCAACGCCAAGGTCAGTTAGACGTGCGATGTTTTCCTTTGTTACGTTTCCACTAACCTCTATCTCTGCTATGCCATCGATATATTCAATAGCCTCCTTTAGCTGTTCGGTTGACATATTGTCAAGCATAATAATATCAGCGCCAGCCAAAACA
This sequence comes from Clostridia bacterium, assembly GCA_017501545.1. GTDB lineage: Bacteria > Bacillota > Clostridia > Oscillospirales > CAG-272 > RGIG2000. Next base: position 10,429 of record JAFVWS010000019.1, read on the forward strand.
GCTTCCTTTACCATATCGAAGGTTTCAACCTCGACCTCAATTTTTCTAACGAATGGAGCATATTCCTTAGCCATTTTAATAGCATTTTTTACGCTACCAGCGGCACCGATGTGATTGTCCTTTAGAAGCACACCGTCAGAAAGGTTGTATCTATGGTTTTTTCCACCACCCACACGTACTGCGTATTTTTCAAAAATACGGTTGTTTGGTGTTGTTTTTCTTGTGTCAAGAAGCGTTGTTTTTGTACCATCAAGAAGGCTTGCAACCTGTCTTGTATAGGTTGCCACACCACTCATTCTTTGCATATAGTTAAGGGCTGTACGCTCACCAGAAAGAAGCACGCGAATATCGCCACGAACCTTAGCAATAAGCTCTCCCTTTTTAATATCGTCGCCATCGTTTTTAAAGAATGTCACCTCGGTTTTTTCGTCAATCAAGGTGAAAACTCGCTCAAAGACCTGCGCGCCACAAAGCACGCCATCCTCCTTGCAAATTAAGTCAACCTCGCCAAGCTGATAAGCTGGCATAACGCTGTTTGTTGATACGTCCTCACTTGTGATATCCTCATCAAGTGCGCCTAAAATTAGTGGGTCTACCTTTAATTTAAGTGTAGCATTATCAAACATTTTTAAGTCCGTCCTTTTCAATTTCCTCAAGCACTCTCGCCTTGCGATTTGCCTTTAGTGTAACAATGTCGTCATACTTTGAAAAATCGACACTGGGTAGGGGTTTTCTTTCTGTTTTGGTATTAACAATGTCCTTTGCAGCGCGCTTCGCAAACACCAAGCTTTCAAGAAGTGAGTTGCTTGCTAAGCGGTTTTTGCCGTGTACGCCATTGCATGCTGTTTCGCCAACTGCCCATAGGCATGGCATTGTTGTTTTTGACTCATAGTTTACCTTAATTCCACCCATAAAATAGTGCTGGGCAGGAACTACTGGAATACATTCCTTGGTAACGTCGTAGTCAAACTCGTGACAGTGGTTTACTATATTTGGAAAATGCTCTCTCAATTCTTTTTTAGGGATTGGTCTTAAGTCCTCCCAAACGAACTCAGTGCCGTCCTTTTCCATTTGCTTGTATATTTCTTTTGTTAATAAATCTCTTGGCAAAAGCTCATTAGTAAAGCGCTGCATATCCTTGCCATAGAGCTTAGCGCCCTCACCACGAACGGACTCGGAAATTAGGAATTTACGTCGATTTGGTTCTTGAGAATATAGTGTTGTTGGGTGGATTTGAACGTAGCTTAGATTCTTTAGCTCTACCCCATGCTCAAGGCAAATAGCAAGCGCGTCACCTGTTAGGTGCTTAAAGTTGGTTGAATGCTTGAAAAGTCCACCGATGCCACCACTTGCAAGCACAACGTATTTTGCGCTAACCGTCTTTATTTCCTTTTCAGGGGTCATAATAACTGCGCCAACGCACACGCCGTCATCAACAATTAGGTCGATAATTGGTGTGTACTCAAAAAATTCAATATTGTCCCTTGACATAGCCTCAGAAAGAAGCTTAGATGTGATTTCCTTACCGGTGATGTCCTTGTGGAAAAGGATACGATTTTTAGAATGTGCGCCCTCCTTAGTATAAAGAAGCTCACCATTTTTGTCACGTGAAAATTCAACGCCATAGGATAGTAAATCAGCGATTACGTCACGTGAGGATTTTATCATAATTTCGACACTGGTTGGGTCGTTTTCGTAGTGACCAGCCTTCATTGTGTCTTCAAAGAACGACTCATAATCGTCATCATCACGTTGAACACAAATGCCACCCTGTGCCAAGAATGAGTCGTTTCTCTCAGTCATTGACTTGGTGATTATTGTGATTTTTAGGTCGCGTGGGAGATTAAGTGCGCAGTAAAGTCCTGAGCAACCACAGCCGACAATTAAAACATCTGTTTCTATCATTGAAATCCTCCTTTTTCAAAGGGTTTTCTTGAATTTTTAGTATTATAACACATTTTTTTTGATATTTCAACATAACTTGAATTTTTTATTGACTTTGTGGCACAATTTTATTATAATATAGGTACTATTTTGTACTATCAATTATAATTTTGCTTTATAGAGGTGTTTTATGCTGAATACACAAGATTTGCAGAAGGAAATTATAAAATTAAAGAAAAAAAACGACGTGTGCATTTTGGCGCACGCGTATCAGACCCACGATATACTCGAGGTTGCTGACTACGTTGGTGATTCCTTCGGTCTTGCTAAGGAGGCAAAGGAGGCGCCACAAAGCACTATTTTAATGTGTGGTGTTAGATTTATGGCGGAGACTGTAAAGATTCTTTCACCAGAAAAGCGCGTGCTTCTCTCTCATAGCGAGGCTGGCTGTCCTATGGCTGAGCAGCTTAGCGTTGAGGAGCTTAAAAGGCTTAAGAAAAAGCACCCAAATGCTTGTACTGTTGCATATATTAACACAACGGCTGAGCTAAAATGTGAGTGTGACGTTTGCGTTACCTCAGCGTCAGCAGTTGAAATTGTTAGAAATTTACCAAATGAGGAAATAATTTTTATTCCTGACCCTAATCTTGGTGCTTACGTTAAAGCAAAGGTGCCAGAAAAGAAGTTTTACTTTATTGATGGTGGCTGTCCTGTGCATGGACTTGTTACTAAGGACGACGTATTAAGGGCGCGCAGTGAGCATAAAAATGCTGAAATTTTAGTCCACCCTGAGTGCAGTGAGGATGTTGTTTCCTTGTGCGACTTCGCTGGTAGCACCACTGCTATTATGGGTTACGTAAAGAAATCCGACAAGAATGAGTTTGTTATCGGAACGGAAAATTCGATTGTACAGCACCTTCAATTTGAGTTTCCTGACAAGAAATTTTACCCACTCACCAAGGAATGTGTGTGCAAGGATATGCGCTTAACCACATTAGTTGACGTATATAACTGTGTGCGCGGTGTTGGTGGTGAGGAAATTGTACTTGATGAATACACCTTGAAAAATGCAAGACGTGCCATTGACAATATGTTAAAATAATTAATCAATCCCTCCGTCAGCTAAAGCTGCCACCTCCGCACAAGGCATACCCGCAAGGGGCACCTTTGCACAAAGGAGGCTTGAAAGGAATTGTGCTTGACGAATACACCTTAAAAAATGCAAGACGTGCTATTTGATAATATGTTAAACTAAAAAAGACCCCAAATGGGTCTTTTTATTTTTAAAATATTGTTTTATTATACTTTTTAATTGCAATCAAGGTGATGACAAGTCCGACAGCTATGCCGACAAGCATTATACCTAATGCAATTGAGATTAAAAATGGCAAGGCGAAAAGCTCAGAAATTAACATAAGCACACCGTAAATTAAAAGAGAAATGCCAATAATAATCATACCTATACCAACACATATGCCAAGCGACTTTTTGTCCTCTTCCCTTACATTATTTCTATGATAGGAATGAAGGAGTGAAATATTACCAGTTGTATTTATTGCGCCCAAAACAATACACAAAACGCCACAGGATATTGAAATTACCACACCTAAAATCATAACTACTCCCCTTTCTTTTTTATGCTAAACATAGCAATTGAAGCAACGAGCATAACAACACCAAGCGTAAAGCACACGGCTCCGACAACCGTATTCAACCGGTTCGCAAAGAAACCAATCATTCCACTACCTACTGCACAACAAATAACTTGAAGAGCTTTTTTCATACCTTAAATTCCCTTTATATTTTATAAAATTCAAGTTTATGATTAAACATCTAATATAATTATAGCACACATTAGTTGAAAAGTAAATAGAAGGGCAAAACAAAAGACACACCAAAAACGATGTGTCTTTGTATATGCGAGAAATAATTATCTCTTTGAGAACTGAGGTGCGCGACGAGCAGCCTTCAAGCCGTACTTCTTTCTTTCCTTCATACGTGGGTCACGTGTTAAGAAGCCAGCAGCCTTAAGTGCGCCTCTGTTTGCTTCATCAGCAACTAAAAGAGCTCTTGCAATGCCGTGACGGATTGCGCCTGCTTGACCTGAGATACCACCGCCTACAACGTTAGCAACTACGTCGTACTTACCTACGTTTTCAGTAGCCTCGAGTGGTTGGTTAACGATGAG
>JAFVWS010000006.1 GCA_017501545.1 Clostridia bacterium
CCCACGCGACCCATTTAATGGGTAGCCAGTAACAATATGCGTGACTGGCAGGTCGTCATATACGCACTTGTGCGTAGCCAGTAGTATGAGGGCTATGCCCGAAAATGAAAAACCACCAGCTAAGCTGGTGGATTTTTATTTGGTTTGCACAAAAAACCAAGGAAAAATCTGTGCAATTGCGCTATTGACTTTTACGCACGCTCGTGTTATATTATAAATTAGAATATAATTTCGAGGTGTAATTATGAAGAAAAGAATTTTACTAACTATTATCTTAGCATTATTTTTAGTATCTTGCTTTGCACTAATTGTATCAGCTGAGGATGAAATTACTGTTACATACAACTGGCATAGTGGTAGCGTGCGTAAAACTGCAACTCCAAATGAGGATGGTAGCTTTACTCTCTTTGAAACCAAGCTGTCGAGTGATGCTACCTTTACCTTAACCGATGGCACAGTTGTTAATAAGGAGTTTTATGGTTGGTTTGATGAAGAGGGCAATTTATATGAGCCTGGTCAAAAGGTTACCTTTACCAAGTCAACACGTCTATATGAGGCATATGGTATTACAGTTTACAATATGGATGACCTTATTAGTGCGTTAAATGGCGATCAGAAATCTGTATACGTTAAGCTCGGTGCTGACATAACGTCAACTAAACAGCTCAGCGTTGGTTGGGATACTGGAGAAATCAACTTAAATGGTCACAACCTTACAATCACTGTGGATAACAACGCTATAAACGTTTCACGTGGTGCACTTATCATTCACGGCGAGGGTACAATCACCCACACACCTGCAACTACAAATAAGGATGACAGAGGCTTTACATATTTTTCAGCACACAGCTTTGGTGACGAGTCAAACCCTCAGCTTTTCTGGATAGGTAAGGACGTAAAGATTACAACACCATACCATTTGCTTTACTGCACAAACATTAAAGCAGGCTATAATATGCCTGATATGGTAATCGCGGGCGATGTTACAGCAAAGAGCATTGCACGCATCAACCCAGTAGTTGAAAATTCAAGATGCTATATTGCAAGCACTGCAAAGGTTAACGTTTCAACAAGCTTTCTTGATTTTAGAAACCAAACAGCCACAAATGCGTATATGAATGTTACACTCGGTGGTAATATTACATTTACAAATTCAAGTGCGTTAATCCTTAACGACTTCATGATGACAAATAGATTTAATATATTTGAAATAACAAATGGTTCATTTACCGTTTCCGAGGCAGATGCTGAGCGTATTTCTATGTTCTTGCCAGAAACACTTATGCTTAAACCAACAGCGAACGATGATGGCACAACAACCTATAATGTTGTAGAAGCAGACTGCGTTCACAACTGGGTAAAGGATATGGAGCAAAGCGTTGAGGCAACTCCAACTGCACCTGGTATTGATATTCATACCTGCTCAAATTGTGGAACAAGCAAGCAAACAATTACTGTATATTCACCAAAAAGTGTACAGATTTCCGTAACAGTAAAAACAGAAGCTGGTTTGGAAACATACGCAGTCTTAGCAGGTGACGTATTAGAGTTTATGTATAACGGAGTAGGAGCATCGGCGATATGCTATGTTGGTGGTCTTAAGGACACAGCTGATTTTACTGCTGACCAAATAGTTGCTTTTGATATCCCTGCTGGCGTGGGTGAATTCTTTGGCTTTGCAAACAGCACAGTAGAAACCGTTAATATTCTTGATGGTGCAGAGATTAAGGTTTATTCACTTACCGCAATGACAGGTATTAAAAATATCACAGTAGGCGCAGCAACTGTTACATTTGACACACTTAAGAGCTCCACAGTTGAAAAAATTTCAAATACTAAGGCTGGCGCAAACATTACAGTTGCATATGCTTGCTTTAGCAATGGCTTAAACATTAAGTATTTTGAAATGATAGCAGGAAGCACATATCGGTTTAACGAGGACGCTTTCCGCTATTCAAGCCTTCAAGAGGTTGTTATTCCCGATGACTCAACAGTAACACTTGGCAAAAAGTCCTTTGCCGAGACACAGACAATAAAATATTTGTATGTTGGCGCAAATGCAATTGAAAGCAAACATCTTGGTGACGACGACAAAAATACATCTGTTTTTGGCGGTAATGGTTACTTGGAAAAGGTTGTTCTTATGGACATAACCTATATCGGCAAATGGACACTAAGTACTAAAAAGCACGACACAAACAAGGATGCTGAGAAACCATTTAGACCATTTACTGACCTTGTAGTATACGCACATAGCGAGGATTTCTCATTCCACGAACAGGCATTCAACGATAGAGCTGGTGACTATACAGTTTATATTTACACAGCAGACGCTGATATGTCAAGCGTAAACGAATCAAGTAACTATGTTATTTATAAGGGCATAGGTCACGCATACACAGAAGAAATTATAACTGAGTCAACCTGTGTAACACAAGGAACAGTGGGATACATTACTGATTGCCCTTGTGGAATTGATTATCGTGACAATGCCTTCACATCAGTTGCAAATAAGAAAACTGAATTAAATGGTATTAGCTATGAGGCATATGGCAAGGATGTTAGTCATCTTCCACTTTCAAATGAACACGTGATGGGAGAGCTTCTTGCTGACATTGTATATACAAATTATTTTGAAAACGGTACAAAGTATTTTTGTTGTGCAGTATGTAATACACCTACATTAGCTGAGGAAGCTCCAAGTGCAACACCACTTTTCATTGCAGTTGGTTATTCAGCTGATGAAACAAATGGCAAGGGTGTTTCCCACACAATAAAGGTTAATAGGGACGCTGTTGAGCTATATAAGAGCATAGGTCATGATTTCTATTTTGGTGTTGTAGCTGGCATTTATACAGATGGCACACCAATTACAGGCATAGATTCAACAAAGCAAAACATAGTCATGGCTGATATGTCAAAGAATAGTCTTGATAGAATTCAAATCAAGATTACTGGTATTGATGATGACAAGATTGAGACTGCATTAGTTTGCTGTGCATACGCAATTGAAAACTCAGCGGAGCCAGTAATTAAATACCTAAGCGGAAACAAGACACTTGACAAGGTAGAGAGCATAGTATATGACGCTATACTCGCTTTGCCACCTGTAGAAGAATCAAAAGAAAACTAAAATGAAAGAGTCGCAATTTGCGACTCTTTTTAATTGTGTCTTTTTTTGAAAAATTCACAAAAAATTAACATATAAATTACTCTTGTAAAAGCTAAACAAAAATTTTCCTTCAAACCAGTTATTCGCCAATCTAAAAATGCAACTTTTTGTGCATATTTCATAAAAATGATGCATTTTTCCCCTTTTTTTGTTTAACTTGACAGTTTTCCACACGCGTGTTAATATAATATTATAAATTATGCGTATAACGCAAATATGGAGGGAAAATGAAAAAGAGAATTAGTTTAATTTTAGTTGCTATTTTACTCTTGGTAAACGTATTTGCATTGTCAATTACTGCGTTTGCTGAGGAAGTATCAGCTGAAGACAAAACAATTACCATTTCGTATATGAATGATCAAAATACGACAAGTGACACAACGTCTCTTGACACTGGCGCATATAGTGGTGGTAAGCAAACAGTAAAGGCGGGCGAGAAATTCACCTTGCCAACAACATCTTCACACGCATATGCAGGCAAGGAAGGCTTCCAGCTTGTATGGTACACTGAAAATGGTCGCACTTATAAGGCAGGTGAGACAGTTTCCTTTACCGAGGACACAAAGCTATTTAGATGTGTAGCTAAGGAGTGCTACACCATTGCTGAGGTTAACTATGCCATGACAAATGATAGCTCATCTGCTATTTTGATGGCTGACATCGACACAAATTCTGGTATTAGTGTTTGGAACCAAGGACAATCTGTTCTTATTCTTAATGGATTTAGTATTACCATAACAAAGAATAGTGGTAGTTTTATGGGTTCACAACGTTCAGGTAAGCATATTTATGGTGAAGGCACAATTAACGCAGTAAACCCAGATGGCAAGCTTGGTGAATATTATTTCTTCCAAGACCAATCACATGGTTATAACGGTAGCGCTAACAGAACTGTAATCGGTGTTGACGTTACAATCAACTGCCCAACAATGTGGCTTGGTAGCGATGGTGACGGCTCTTGTAATAACCACTATCCATGGACAAGAGTTTATGGTACTGTAAATTGCTATGGCTTATATAATATTAGTAATCTAAACAATAGAGCTCCATTTACTGAAATTTATGAGGGTGCTAACGTTACTATAAACGGTCCAACGCTTTATAAAGAGAAAACATGGAGAACAAACAATAAGTATACATTCAATTCTCAAGCGTTTGATTTAGTAATCTATGGTGGTACATTTAATTTACCAGCAGAGGCAGCGACAGAAGCATTCTGGACAAACGACAATTTAGAAGATTATGTAGTTGACGAAAAGGATTACTACTATAACTATGGTCTTACAAAAAATACCAAAGATAACATCAAGATTTTTGGTGGTTCATTTGTATTGCCAGAAAATGCAACTCCTGCAATTTCAGATTACTTAACTAATGACTGGTTAGGTACTATTCCAAGTGGTGGTGATGGACTTTATGCAAATAAAAACACATCAACCTATCACGTCGCATATGGAATAAGACCAGCATATAAGCTTGCATTTGAAAAATATACGATTGCTGAGGGCGCATATGGAAAGCTAACTGTTACAGACTATATTGACGGTTCACTTTCAGGCACATATTACTATCAAATGACTCAAGGAACTATTGTATTTACTGATGCATATAACTCCTCAGAGGTTACACAAAATACAATCTCATCACTTAAGGCTTATGAAAAGCTTGAGGATGGTACATACGTTGTAACAAATAAATTTGAGCTTGACTTTGGTATGGGTGGAGCTGTATTATTTAAGAATAATATAACATCAGCTGATAATAAGCTTCAAAACTTTGAGGCAAATAATTCTATATATCAAACAGTAGTTCCTGCATCCTGTGAGCATAACTTTACAGGCGCACCAGTTGATGCAACCTGTGAGCATAGTGCATATGCAGATTACAACTGCACAGTATGTAAACATAACGTATATTTCAGTTGGGGTGAAAAGCTCGGACATGATTATGTTCTTGGTGAGCATACCGTGGCTACACTAACAAGTCTCGGCTCAAAATCCTATGCTTGTGCAAACTGTGGTGATTCAAGAACAACTCCATATTCACTTGACCCAACATCTCTTGAAATACCAGTAATAATAAGAAATGACGATGGTACATTTGAAAATATAACCGTTTTAGCCTCTGATATATTTGATTTTTCAACATCAGGCTCAAATGGTGATTATATTTACACATTATCAGCGATTAAAAAATTTGGCGATTATAATATAAGAAATATTTATGGAATTACAATTCCACAAGGTATCTTGTATATTAATATCACAACTCATAACTACGAAAAATATAGCAATGTAGAGTACGGTGTTTCTGTTCTTACAATTGCAGAGGGCGCAAAGGTAGATATTCAAAACATAGGTAACCTACGCAAAGTGGAGAAAATAGTAGTAGAGAAGAATACCGATGTAGTATTTTCATCAAGCTGTAGCTACTATAACCCAAGTAATGAAAAACGCAATATGCAACTCATAAACACAATTGATTTAAGCGCAGGTAACCATAGCGTTAAGTTTATGAGCTATGCATTTGACGGAAGAAGCACTCTTACAACTCTAAAGCTTGGCGAAAATGCAAATTACGACTTTAGTGGCTACGGATGCTTCCAATACTGCAAGATTACAGAACTAAATTTACCAACAAGCAATACATATCTTCAGTTTGGCGGTATGGCATTCCGTGAAAACGCATTCACAACATTAACATTCCCAGATAACCTTGACCTTTCTTTCTCAGATACATTCTATAACTGTAAATCACTTACATCTGTGAAGTTTGGTGAAAACTCAACTTATGTTATCGGTAATAACTGCTTTAGATATTCACCAATTGCAAAGGTAGTATTTGCTCCTAACAGCACATATACAGTTGGCTCACAAGCGTTTATTAACTCCTCTCTTACTGAGGTTGATGCAAGTGCAGGAAACATAAGCCTTACATTAAATGGCAGCGCATTCAACTGTTGGATGGACAACAAGCTTTATTGCACACTTACATCATTTAAATTTGGTGAAAATTCTACGTATGTAATCAATGAGAGTGCATTAAGCGATACAACTATAACTAAATTAGTTTTGGCTCCTAATTCAAGCTATACATTTAAGAGATATTGTATAAATGGCGGAGATAACAAAGCTAACTTTGCAGAAGTAGATGCAAGTGTTGATAATATTACAGTAGTATTTGAAGGAGATGCATTTAGAGACAAGGCTGGACTTACAACCTTAAAAATAAACGGAAAGAATTCCTCCTATACGTTTAACGGTTCATCCTTCTACAACACCAAGATTACAGAAGTTACTCTTGGAGAAGGCTCAACATATATATTCAACGATTGCTTTAATGGTCCAACCAAAATTGAAAAAATTGATGCAAGCGCGGACAATTTGAATGTAACCGTAAACAACTATGGCTTTGGTAAAGCCTCTCTTACAACTCTTTTAATCAATGGTAAAAACGGAACATATACATTTAACAACGAAGCATTTAGAGGCTCAAGCATTACTGAACTTGTTCTTGGTGAGGGCTCGACCTATACGTTTAATAGTGGCTGCTTCTCCTCTACCAACAATTTAACAAAATTTGACGCAAGCGCAAGTAATATTACAGCAACCTTCGGCAACGATATATTTAATGGTAAAAGTAAGCTCGAGTATGTTAACTTTGGTGAAAATTCGACATACGTTTTCGGATATAGAGCGTTCTACAATACAAATCCTGTAAATGATATAGTATTTTATAGTAACTCAACATATTCATTCGGTCAGGAAGTATTTGTAAATGCAGACTTCAATTCTATCAAATTTGAAGATAATGTAAATGTTACATTTACCGGACAAAAGGCGTTTCAGTATGTGACGGCGGTTTCACTATATCTCGGTAATAACTTTGAAATTGATAACTTGCCATTCTGCGATATGAAATATCTTGAAAAGATTGTAATCATGGATGGAGTTCACTTCAAGGACAATCAAGCTGAACAATGGACATTTAGTTCAGCTGGTAGTGCAGATTTTTCAACACCGCTTGTAGTTTATAATCATTCATTTGATATGTTGTTTGCACAAAATATGTTTAACGATTCTGACGGTATCGTGCTTTACACAGTAACCGATAATATCGGCACAAGAACAGATGTATTTTCAAACTGCTCAGATGGCTCAGGCTACAAGGCTTGGACAGTATATCTTGGTATTCCACACCCAATGGTAGAGGGACTTATATCTAATCCTACTTGCGATGAGGAAGGAATAACAGGCTGGGTAAGCGACGAGAATTACTGCAATTGTGGCTTTAAGATTACTGAGACTATGGTTGTAAACAAGTATGAAAATGTACACAACATTACAGAAGCAACAACTCCTTCTGATACAACAACCTATACAGTATCAATTGCTCCAGCTTGGGGACACGACTATGGCGTTGAAAGCCCAGTAAGAATTGACTGGATTTATGTTGATAACAACTATTTTGCAAATGCAAAGAACAAGCACACCTGTACAGTATGTGGCGAGGACTACCTTGGCAAGGATATTGAGAATTCAGCACTCTTTACAGCTAAGGGTATGACATTGCCTGAAAACGTTAAGGATTCACTTGGACACGCAATAATTGTTAACACATCAGCAATTCAAGCTTACAACGAGTATCGTGGCGTAGGTAATGAAATTAAGTATGGTGTTGTAGCAGGTATTGCTGATGCATCAGCTTCACCAGTAACAAGCTCAGGCAAAGCAAATGGCAATGCTGTTGTAGCAGGCTTTGAAAATACCAATTACACAATTCTTCAAATAAGAATTAACAATATTGATAATCCAACACAAGGCCTATATTTATCTGCATACGTAATAATTGATGATACAGTTTCATATTTACACAATGGAACAGTAAATGAAAAGGCAGTAACAGTAACGCTTAACTTGCCAAACGGCATCAATTTAGTGGCAGAAGCTACAAAAGTTGAGGCAACTGTAGACAACAAGGAAACAATTTACGCATAAACAAAAAAGAGTCGCAATTTGCGACTCTTTTTTACATCAAAAACAAAAACAGCCACCTCTGTGGCTGTTTTTCACTCTAAAAACCAAGTATTGTATTCGTCCTGTGCGTAAAGAAAGTGGTCACACAAGGGGGCAATTTCCTTTGCAGGCACTACTGTGTTTTCATCCTCAATTCCAACAACTAAAAAGCCGTTTTTCTTGGCGGTGCATATTGCATAGTAGGCATCCTCAAAAATATATGTTTCATTTTTGCTTGTCCCTAAAAGCTCAAGCGCCTTTTCGTAAATTAGTGCACTGCTTTTGTCAGCACCAACAATTGTAGTTGTTATCACGTCGCTAAAGCAATCTAAAATGCCAAGCTTTTTTAAAACTGCTGTTGCTTCCTTTTTTTCAGTTGCCGTGGCAATGCACATTTTTACACCGTTTTGCTTGAATCTCTCAAGCATAGATTTCGCACCCGGCTTTAATTCTACAACAGTTCTATATTTTTCTGCCATAATATCATGTACGCCATGCAAAACCTCTTCATAGGTCTTGTTAAGCCCATAGGTATTGTTGCAATAGTCAGTAAATGGTTTAATACCGGCATATAAAACGCAGTTGTCTTTTTCTGTGTTGAATTTAATTCCCAATCGTTCAAGATATTCTATGCCCACTGTATTCCAATATTTCATTGAGTCAAGCAGTGTACCATCCATATCAAAAATAGCGCCCTTAATCTTCATAAAATCACCTCGTAAGATATTTTACAATATCAAAAATAAAAAGTCAATAAAAATACTTGCACAAATTACTATAATATGATAAAATAAAGTGAATTTTTCCGAAAGGATGTTTATAATGACCGATAAACAGAAAAATATTAGAAACTTTTCTATAATTGCCCATATCGACCATGGAAAAAGCACACTTGCTGACCGTATTCTTGAATACTCAAATGCAGTTGCAAAAAGAGAAATGGAAGAGCAGCTGCTTGATAATATGGATTTGGAAAAGGAGCGCGGTATTACAATTAAGGCTCGTGCTGTGAGAATCAATTACAAGCACAAGGATGGTGAGGAATACGTCCTTAACTTAATTGATACCCCTGGCCACGTTGACTTTAACTACGAGGTTTCACGCTCACTCACCGCTTGTGAGGGTGCACTTTTAGTCGTTGACTCAACACAGGGCATCGAGGCGCAAACGCTTGCAAATGCCTATTTAGCCGTTGACTGCGACCTTGAAATTGTTCCAGTAATAAACAAAATCGACTTGCCATCAGCAGACGTTGATAGAGTAAGAAATGAAATTGAGGACGTAATTGGCATTGTCGCTGAGGACTGTCCAGCAGTATCAGCCAAGGTCGGCTTAAATATTGATCAGGTGCTTGATGCAATTATTGAAAAAATACCAGCCCCTAAGGGCGACCCAAATGCACCTCTTAAGTGCTTAATCTTTGACTCTCACTACAACTCATATCTTGGAGTTGTTGTTTACGTGCGTGTAATGGACGGCACACTTAAGGCAGGCGACACAATCAGACTTATGAGCACTGGCGCAAGGTACGATGTTGTTGAGGTTGGACACCTAAACGCATTTGGACTTGAAAAGGCAGAAACAATTTCAGCAGGCGAGGTTGGCTATATTACCGCCAGCATCAAAACCGTTTCTGAGACTCGTGTTGGTGACACTGTAACACTTGACTCTAATCCGACAGATGCCCCCCTTAAGGGCTTTAAGGAGGCGCTTCCTATGGTGTTCTCAGGTATTTATCCAGCAGATGGTGCAAGATACAACGACCTTCGTGATGCGCTTGAGAAGCTAAAGCTAAACGATGCTGCGCTTTCCTTTGAGCCAGAGACATCAATTGCATTGGGCTTCGGTTTTAGATGTGGCTTTCTTGGACTTTTGCATATGGAAATCATTCAAGAAAGACTTGAAAGAGAGTTTAATCTTGATTTAATCACCACAGCTCCAAGCGTAATTTACAAGATTGAAAAAACAAATGGCGAAACGATAATGGTTGATAATCCATCAAATTATCCCGCCTCCGATACAATTAAAACCGCATACGAGCCTGTTGTTAAGACAAGCATCATCACCCCAACCGACTTTGTTGGTGGAATTATGGACCTTTGTCAGGACAGACGTGGCACCTTTAAGGATATGAAATACCTTGACTCCTCAAGAGTAGAGCTTCACTATATAATGCCACTTAACGAAATTGTTTACGATTTCTTTGATGCTTTAAAGAGTCGAAGCAAGGGCTACGCCTCACTTGACTATGAGCTTGCAGGCTATGAGGCAAGCAACTTGGTTAAGCTTGATTTCCTACTCAATGGCGAAATCGTTGACGCGCTTACCTTCATAGTTCACACTGAAAAGGCGTATACAAGGGCGCGTAAAATAGCAGAGAAGCTAAAGGATAACATCTCTCGTCAGCTATTTGAAATCCCAATTCAAGCAGCAATCGGCTCAAAGGTTATTGCACGTGAAACCGTAAAAGCACTTCGTAAGGACGTTTTGGCAAAGTGCTACGGTGGTGACATTACAAGAAAGAAAAAGCTACTTGAAAAGCAAAAGGAAGGCAAAAAGAAGATGCGTCGCTTAGGCTCAGTTGAGGTAACACCTGAAGCATTTATGGCAGTTCTTAAGCTTGATGATAGCGAAAAATAAACAATAAGAGGGTGGCTAATTCTCGGCCACCCTGATTTTATAAAAGGAGGAGAAAATGAAAAGACTTGGACTTTATATACACATTCCGTTTTGTCAAAAAAAGTGTAATTATTGCGATTTTTATTCGCTAACCTGTATTAATAGACTAAGCGAGTATATCTGCGCTATTTCAAAGCAAATAGAAAATGATTCTCCCCTTTATAAGGATTACGAAATTGATACTGTATTTATAGGTGGTGGCACCCCGTCACTTGTTTTACCAAAGGATTTTAATTCTCTTGTAAATTCAATTAAAAACAATCTAAATCTAACACAGGGGTGCGAATTTTCCTTAGAGGCAAACCCTGGCACGCTAACAAAAGAGAAGCTTATAGCATACAAAAATGCAGGCGTAAATCGTCTTAGCATGGGGCTACAGTCAACAAATGAAAATGAGCTTAAAATGCTCGGTAGAATTCACACCCTTGACGACTTTGAGGAGTCATTTAGGCTGGCAAGAGAATGTGGCTTTGATAATATCAGCGTTGACCTTATGTATTCATTGCCAAATCAAACAAAAAAAGACTTTATAAAAAGCTTAAAGGATGTAATTAGCTATAATCCAGAGCATATTTCCTCATATCTTTTAAAAATAGAGAAAAATACATATTTCGGCAAAATCGAAAATTCCCTAAGCCTGCCGGATGATGACGAGCAGTATAATACTTATATTTTAATGTGCGAGCTTCTTGAAAAAAATGGCTATATGCAATACGAAATAAGTAATTTCGCTAAAAAAGGCTATGAGTCGAATCATAATAAAAGATATTGGCTAAGTGAGGAGTACGTTGGCATAGGCCCCTCTGCACATTCATATTTTAATGGTAAACGATATAGCTATAAATCGAATCTTGAAGAATATTTAAGTGAGCTAAGCCAAGCGGGTACAGTTAAAAAAATATATGAAGCAGAGAATGACGAATTTGAAGCACAAATTACAAAATCCGACGAATATTTAATGCTAAAGCTTCGCCTATCTGATGGAATAAACCAAAACGAATATTTTAGTCGTTTTGGAGAAGAGCTTTTAGAAAAGTATCCAAAGCTAAAAAGCTATGTAAGCTTGGGGTATATGAAATTGAAAGATAACAGCTATAGCTTTACCCCAAAGGGCTTCTTTGTTAGCAACTATATTCTGACAGATATTCTTTCATTTGGACAAAATAGTTGATTATGTCAAAAAAATAGACACATATCGCCACTTTTCTAAGCTTAATTAACACGAAATTAACAAATAATTCTTGACTAATCAATAATTGTATGTTAGAATAAACAAGCAAAAAATTAAAGGAGGTATGCTATGGATTTAAAGGAATTCAAAGAGGTCGTGGCACAAAACATCTACTATTTGCGCTCTGAAAATCACTTAACACAATACGAATTAGGCGAAAAGCTTAACTATTCCGATAAGGCTATCTCCAAATGGGAAAGGGCAGAGGGTGTGCCTGATGCTTATACCCTAACCAAAATGAGTGAGCTTTTTGGTGTTACCGTCGATTATATGCTTACCCCACATAGTGAGCAGGATAAAAAGGTAGAAACCAAGCCTATAAAAAAGGTTAAAAGGACAATCAGCAACATTGTTGCTGCGGGAATTATAGCAGTTGCGCTTTTAGTTTTTGTTATAATCGCCATTTTAACCGACTATACTGAGTTTCACTGGCAAGTTTTCGTCTACGCCTTGACGCTTGCAACAATTGCGAAAATAGTCTTTGCTTCAGTATGGGACAGGGCAAGGGGAGTGTTCTTGTTTTCCTCGGCGCTTGTATGGTTACTGCTTGCAACCGTATATGTTTCACTTGGCACCTTTGGAATGTGGAATCTTTGGATTATCTTTATTTTGGGTATACCACTTCAAATCATTGTAATTTTGGCATTCAGAATTAAAATTACAATCAGATTTAGCAAAAAGCCAAGAAAGACAAAGCAAACAGAAAATAGCGATGAAAACAACTAAAATCGTACACATCTCGCACAAAAAAATAAAAAACAAAGCCACTCTACTCTCGGTAGAGTGGCTGCTTTTCTTTCTACTTTGAAAAAAATTTATATGGAGTCAAAAAGCGTCACAGTAGGTTTACTTGAGAATATAATTTTGATAGAATTCAAAAGGCAGAATAACTCGATATCTCTGCTAATAATCAAAGAAGGAAACCCAATGCAAAATTATGTAATCGCAACCTGCTCAACAGCTGATATAAGCTCTGAGTATTTAAAAGAAAGAAAAATTGACTTTTTGAAATTTCCGTACTATATAAATGGAGTAGAGTATTTTGATGATATAGGCGCTTCAATGCCATATAAAAATTTCTATGATTTAATGAGAGATGGTGCCGAGACAAAAACCTCTATGCCTAATTTGAGCCACATAAAGGACTTTTTTAAGGGCTTTTTAGAAAATGGTAAGGATTTAATCTTTTTGATGCTATCATCGGGACTTTCTGGCTCAATGGCGGTGGCACAGCTTGCCGCTAATGAATTAAAGGAAGAGTACCCACAAAGAAAAATTTACTTAGTTGACTCCCTTGGTGCATCCTCTGGTATGGGACTGTTAGTTAGCGAAATGGCTGACAAGCGCGATGAGGGAATGGATATTGACGAGCTATATAAATGGACCGAGGAAAACAAGCTAAACGTTCATCACTGGTTCTTTACCACCGACTTAACCTATTTTGTTAAGGGTGGCAGAGTATCTAAGATGTCTGGATGGTTTGGCACGATTTTTAGAATATGCCCGCTTTTAAATATTAGCAAATGTGGTAAGCTTGTTGCCAGACAAAAGGTGAAGGGGAAATCAAACGTAATAAAGCAGATAGTAAAAAGAATGGAGGAAAATGCGTTTAACGGATTAAATTACACTCAAAAATGCTATATTTCTCACTCTGATGCATATGATGATGCCTTGGCAGTAAAGACCCTCATAGAGGAAAAATTCACAAATCTTAAGGGCAAAATACGAATCAATGATATCGGCACAACAATAGGCTCTCATACTGGCCCAGGCACAGTTGCACTCT
The DNA here is from genome assembly GCA_017501545.1 of Clostridia bacterium. GTDB lineage: Bacteria > Bacillota > Clostridia > Oscillospirales > CAG-272 > RGIG2000. Next base: position 13,884 of record JAFVWS010000006.1, read on the forward strand.
TTTTCTTTGGTACAAAAAGAGAAAACTAAATAGACTTAATCTAAACCGACAAAAAGTCGGCTCTTATCAAAAAAGCACCCAAGCTTATGCGTGTTATCCTTAACGGAGAACACGCATAACTAAGTTTGCCCATTCGGGCAAGTGAAGTTTACTTCGTAAGTGAAGTTATCCTACGGATAGTGAAGTTTTGCCTTCGGCAAAGTGGGCAAACTTAACTTCACTTGATGCTTTGCATCGCAAAGCGGCAAACTTCACTGCGTAGCAACTTCACTTTTGCGTTAGCAAAAACTTCACTAACAGAAAAGAGAGGACATTTTGGCTACGAACCGATTTGTTCTCTCTTCTGTTTGTTTAGGGGTTCCCCGAAGCGAAGTATGAGCTTTGGGGGTTCACGTATTTGGGTTTGGGCTTAGCCCATTCTCGCCAGCCCCTAAAATTCTAAGAATTTTTGAGGAACCCCGAGGCGCGTTTGACTAGTCAAATGCGATGCTTGCGCTTTTGTCAAGTTGCAAATTCTCCGCTAAGAACATCAAGCTTATCTTGGGTGCTTTCAATTATTCATAGATTACGTAAAACAAATCAATATCAGGCTCTTTTATCTTATTTTCGACCTTGAAATGCGTTTGGAAAATAAGCTTGTTTTCTCTGGGCACGTATTCAAATACAGCATATAAATAGTCCTTTTTCAATTTTCCTCTTGAAAGCTTATAGCTAAGGAGAATATGACCGTTTTCATTTGATGAAATATCGGGTTCAAATCCGTTTTCTAATATAATGCCATAGCCACTATTTGAAATTAGCTCCTCGGTTATATAATAAATGCTACCGCTTTTTTGCTCAACTATTCTAAAAATCCCATTCTCAATGCTTATATAATTGCTTGAGTCTGCCTCAAGGGAGGCACAGGTGCCACTTGCACCAGTTTTAATATCATAATATTCACAAACGTTAGCACTTGAATCGCCAAATATTGTGTAGTTATATGAGTAGTGGATTTTGCCATCCTTGTAAATAGAGAAGGCAGGAGCATTTGCAAGCCCTCTTTTTTCATAAACAACCTCACTCGTCTTAGCGTGTGGGTCAAGCTTATATATTAGCTCAGAATAATCCATTAAGGAATTCTTTTTTGTTGCTGAATAGTAAATAAGGCCCTGATATGAAACGTATGCACCATTTGAGTCAGGTAACCCTTCAAATACACATTCGCCAAAGGAAATGGCTTCGTCATACTCATATACGACGTTTTCAGTGCCGCCTAACTGAGATAATTCATCGGCAGTTTTGTTGAAGCCATCGGTACAAGATGATAGTGACAAAGCAACAAGGGTTAATGATAATAATATCATTAAAAGCCTTTTTTTCATAATAGACCTCCAAATTAGAGAGTTTCAAGCTTGATAAGATTTGTGCTTCCGCTTCCTCCGTTTGTAATACCACCGGTAATTACAATTTTGTCGCCCTTTTTCAGCTTAAACGTACTCTTTGCTGCCTTGTTAGCCATATAGAAAAGAACGTCAGTTGAGTTTACAAGCTCGCACATAACAGGCGTAACACCCCATGAAAGAGAAAGCTTGCGCCAGGTTTCCTCATTTGTAGTCATACCGAGAATGTCAACAGGTGCGCGGAAACGAGAAACCATTCGTGCAGTAATACCGGAAATAGAGCATACAACAATAGCCTTTGCATGTATATCTATTGCCATACAAGCGGTTGAATGTGAAATTGCGTCAACAGGGTTTTGAATAATAAAGCCAGATTTATTAAATAGTGAATCATAATCAATACAGCTTTCGGTCTTTTCAACAATTTTAGACATTGTTTGAACTGTTAAAACAGGATATTTACCCATTGCAGTCTCACCAGAAAGCATAACAGCACTTGTGCCGTCATAAACTGCGTTTGCAACGTCAGAAATCTCAGCACGAGTTGGGCGTGGGTTATGAATCATAGACTCAAGCATTTCAGTTGCTGTAATAACACGCTTGCCAAGCATTCTGCACTTAGTAATAAGGTGCTTTTGAGTTGAAGGCACCTCCTCAAAAGGAATTTCAACGCCAAGGTCACCGCGCGCAACCATAATACCATCACATTCCTTGCAAATTTCCTCAATGTTTTCAACTCCACTGCGATTTTCAATCTTAGCAATAATATCAATATTTTCGCCACCATTTGCCTTTAAAAATGTTTTTACGTCAATTAAATCCTGACGTGTTGAAACAAACGAGCAGGCAATAAAGTCAACACCGTTTTCAATTCCGAATAGCAAGTCGCTTTTGTCCTGCTCGGAAAGAAATTCTTGGTGTAAAACCTTGTTGGGAAAGCTCATGCTTTTAAAGTTAGAAAGCTCACCACCAGCAAGCACAGTACAGTGCGCCTCAGTTTTAGTCAGCTCCTTAACCTCAAAAATAACCAAGCCGTTATTAACGAGAATTCTGTCACCAACGTTGAGGTCGTCAACCATGCCCTTATATGAAACGCTAACTCTTTCTTGAGTTCCTATTACGTCGTCAATTGTGAAGGTAAAGCTATCGCCGTCATTTAACGTGATTCTGCCGTTTTCAAAGGACTTAATTCTATATTCTGGTCCCTTTGTATCAAGCATAATAGCAACTGGCAAATTAAGCTCGCTTCTAACGTCCTTTATAAGGTTAATTTTTTCAAGATGATCAGCATGTGTGCCATGTGAAAAGTTAAGTCTTGCTACGTTCATTCCCGCAAGACAGAGCTCGCTTAATACCTCTTTGGTAGAGCAAGCAGGTCCTATTGTACAAACTATTTTTGTTTTACGCATTTTTATTTTCCTCGCTTGGTTCAAATTGACTGTTATAAAGAGAAGCATAAAATCCACCCTTGTCAAGGAGCTGCTCATGGTTGCCTATTTCAATAATGCTTCCGTCCTTCATTACTAAAATTACGTCTGCCTCCTTGATCGTTGAGAGACGATGCGCAACTATAAATGATGTTCGACCCTTCATAAGCTTCGAGAAGGCATTTTGAATTTTAATTTCTGTTCTTGTATCAATAGATGAGGTTGCCTCGTCCAAAATCAGCATAGGAGGCAAGGCAAGCATAATTCTTGCAATGCAAAGAAGCTGCTTTTGTCCTTGCGAAAGGGAAGAGCCCTCGTCTGAAATTATAGTATCATATCCGTTTGGAAGTCGCTTAATAAAGCTGTGCGCGTGTGAAGCCTTGCACGCCTCAATAATTTCCTCAAGCGTTGCATCAGGCTTGCCAAGTGCGACATTATCACGCACACTCGCATTTTGTAGCCAGGTTTCCTGCAAAACCATACCGTAAGAGCCTCTTAGCGAATCTCTCGTTACATCTTTAATATTCTGGCCATCAATCTTAATTTCTCCAGAATCAACGTCATAAAACCTCATAAGTAGGTTTATAAGAGTTGTTTTGCCACAGCCGGTTGGACCAACTATTGCAACGTGCATTCCACTTTCTACCTCAAGGCTAAGACCTTTGATAAGCTCTCTTTCCTTAGTGTAGGAGAATGAAACATCACTTAGTGTAACACTGCCACCACTCACAATAAGCTCACTATTTTCCTTGTCGCTGATTTCCTCAGCTTCGTTTGTAAAATCAAATACGCGCTTAGCACAGGCAAGAGCATTTTGAAGCTCAGTAACAACACCGGAAATTTCATTAAATGGCTTAGCATACTGTGTAGCATAGCTTAAAAAACAGGATAAAACGCCAACACTTAAAGCACCCTCGTTGCCACCAGCCTTTATAACAAGCAAAGCGCCAACTAAAGCCACTCCTGCATAAACAAGTGCATTAACAAAGCGTGTTGTAGGATTTACAAGTGAGGAGAAGAATATTGCCCTTGTCGAGGTTTTCTTAAGCTCCTCGTTTACCTTGTCAAAGCGCTCAAGCTCCTCATCCTCACGGCTAAATGCTTTTACAGCTTTAAGATTAGAAATTACCTCATTTACAACCGCAGTTTGCTTAGCCTTGGTTACTGATTGCTTATGGAAAAGAGAATATGAGCTTTTTGAGATAAATGATGCCACAAAAAGTGAAAGTGGTGTCAATAAAACAACAACTAAAGCAATTTTCCAATTAAGATAGAACATAATGCCAAGAGTTGCTAAAATTGTCACAATGCCAGTAAAGAACTGCGTAAAGCCCATAAGCAAGCCATCTGCAAACTGGTCAACGTCAGAAATAATCTTATTTACAGTTTCACCACTTGGGTGAGAGTCAATGTAAGCAAGAGGAAGCGTGTGTATTTTGTCAAACGCCTTGTTTCTTATATCTCTTGTTACATTGTAGGTTATTCTGTTGTTTATGCCGTTCATTGCCCATTGCAAAATAGCAGAAGCAAGCGCAATGATGCCTACAATTACTAAAATATTGATTATTTTGTTTATTTCAACTGTATCCTCTGATAAAAGGTCAATGCCTTCACCTATAAAAATAGGAATAGAGAGGGATAAAAGGACACTTATAGTTGCAAAAAGCAAAGAAACAATAATCAAAAACCAGTATCGCTTCAAATACGACAAAACAACCTTAATTGTTGAAAAATTCGTCTTATTCTTCATATTACGCACCCTCCTTTTTAAATTGAGAGTTGTATATTTCAGAATACACAAGGCACGAAGAAAGAAGCTCATCGTGCTTTCCAATTCCAACGATTTTTCCATCGTCTAAAACTATTATTTTATCAGCGTGTGCAATCGATGCAGTCCTTTGAGAAACTATAAATACAGTAGGGTTATACTCAAGAGTTGAAAGGGCACGTCTTAGTCTTGCGTCAGTTGCATAGTCAAGGGCACTGGAGGAGTCATCGAGAATTAAAATTTCTGGCTTGCCAACAAGCGCACGTGCAATAGTAAAGCGTTGCCTTTGACCCCCGGAAAGGTTTTTGCCACCCTCCTCAATTTCAAAATCAAGACCTTCTTTTTTTGATTTTAAAACGTCGGTCGCTTGTGCTATATCAATAGCCTTTAATATTTCCTCGTCGCTTGCTTCCTTGTCGCCCCACCTCATATTTTCACGAAGTGAGCCCTTAAACAGTACAGCCCTTTGTGGCACCATACCAATTCGCTCACGCAAGTAATCAAACTCATAGCTGTTTACATTTTTGCCATCAATCAAAACCTCGCCCTGATATGCATCGTAAAATCTGCCTATCATATTTATAAGAGAGGTCTTTCCAGCGCCTGTGCCACCAATAATACCGACAGTTTCACCACGTAAGACAGAGAAGTCGATATTTTCAAGTGAGCATTCAGACGCTCCCTTATATTTAAGTGAAACGTTTTTAAATTCTATAAAGCTCTCGCTCTTGCTTGCTTCAGCGTCCTTAACCTCTTGAGATGGTTGAATTTCAAACACGTCGTCAATTCTTTTTGCACAAGCAAGCGCCTTTGTGATTGTAATTATAAGGTTAGCAAGCTTCACAAGCTCAATTAGAATTTGTGACATATAGTTGTAAAGCGCAATTACCTTACCGGCAGAAAGCTCACCGCCCTCAACCTGCAAAGCACCCTTGTAAATTAGGAAGCAAATTGAAATGTTTACAATAACAAAGGTTAAAGGATTCATAAGCGCAGAAATCCTACCAACAAGCTTTTGCGCCTTGTTTAATAGCAGGGTTTTATTATGAAACTTATTTTTTTCCTTTTTCTCAAGTGAAAATGCACGGATAACACGCGCACCGCTAAGGTTTTCCTTTGCTGAAAGAAGAGTAGTGTCAAGCCTTGCTTGTACCTTTTTGTAAAGAGGAATAGAAATAAGCATAATTCCAAAAATAACGAAAGCAAGGGCTAAAATAGTAATTATGAAAATATAAGACACCTTAAAGCTTGGGTCGACCACGATAGCCATAATTAAGGCACCAAAAACAATAACAGGGGAGCGCATAAATAGGCGAAGCGTTAAGTTGATTCCCGTTTGCACTTGGTTTGTGTCGCTTGTCATTCTGTTAATTAATGTAGATGTGCCAAGGGTGTCAATTTCTGAATAGGAAAGAGAGGAAATATGCTTAAATAACGCATGGCGCGCCTTAGCAGAGTAGCCACAAGCCGCCTTTGCAGAAAAGTACTGTGCAAAAAGAGTACAGCTAAGACCAACAGCACCAAGCACCACTAAAACAAGACACATATATATTACGTGACCGCGGTCGCCCTTTTCAATACCATTATCAATTATGCTTGCCACAACAAGTGGAACAAAAAGCTCAAAAAGTGCCTCAAGCATCTTAAAAAGTGGCGCAAAAACGCACTCACGGCGATAGCCCTTCATAAAAGAAAACAGCCTTTTCATAATACTCCTCCTTTATAATTTCACAAGTCATTCTAAAGCGTAGCGATAGAATCTCGCTGTACACCCCAAATTATTTCAGCCTATATTATAGCACACACATTTTTATAATACAATATCTTAAAACAAAAAAACATCCCACGAATGGGTGATGTTCTTAGCGGAGAATTTGAAAAACACTGCTAAGTGCGAGCATCGCATTTGACTGGTCAAACGCGCCTCGGGGTTCATCAAAAATTCTTAGAATTTTAGGGGTTCGCGAGAATGGGCTAAGCCCAAACCCATATACGTGAACCCCCAAAGCTCATTACATTCGTTTCGGGGAACCCCTATACAAGCAGAAAGAGCAAACACACAAGACCGATAAAATCTTGCATGTCTGCTCTTTTTTGTTTGTTTTAGTTTAGAGTTATGAGGCTCGCTTTTGCTCACCGTTATGAATTTGCTACGCAAATGTTATGATATGATTGCCCATCAAACCTTAAACTTGGCGAAGCCAATCATAACTATGCGAAGCATATCATAACTTATAACTTGCCCGCATGGGCAATCATAGTTTAGCGTGTTCTCCGTTAAGGATAACACGCTAAATGTGGGATGAATTTATTATAAATCCATAAGTATAGGTAAAATGATAGGCTTGCGCTTGGTTTTTGTAAAAATAAACTTGGAAATTGCGTTTTTAATGATGTTTTTAAGCTCGCCCCAGTCGTCAACTCCAGCCTCAAGTGCGTGGATAATTGCGCTTGTTGTAACCTCCTTGGTCGCGCTCATTAATTCCTCATTTTCTCTTACGTAAACAAAGCCACGAGAAATAATTTCAGGGCCTGCCATTAAAATGCCTTCCTTTATGCTAACAGTGGCAACTGCAATAATAAGACCACTTTCGGAAAGATTTTTTCTGTCCCTTAGTACAATGTTTCCAACGTCACCAATACCGCTTCCGTCAATCAAAACCTTGCCGGCAGGCACGGTGCCATTAAATCTCGCACCATCCTCGTCAATTTCAATCACCTTGCCAATATCAGAAACAAAGATGTTTTGTGGGTCCATGCCCATTCTTTCGGCAAGCTCCTTATGCTGAATTAGGTGTCTATATTCACCATGCACAGGCATAAAATACTTAGGCTTAATAAGTGCGTGCATAAGCTTAAGCTCCTCTTGACACGCGTGTCCAGAAACGTGTACCTCAACGCTTGAATCGTGGTAAACGTTAACTCCACGACGATACATTTCATTTACAATCTTGCCAACAAGAGGCTCGTTACCGGGAATAGCGCTGGAGGAGAGAACAACCAAATCCTTGTCGGTTAGCTGAACCTTATCGTGGTCAGAAAACGCCATACGATAAAGGGCAGACATAGGCTCACCTTGGCTTCCGGTTGTAACAATCGTAAGCTTATGGGCTGGATATTTTTTAATTTCATCAATATCAATAAGCACACCCTCTGGCACATTCATATAGCCAAGCCTAACAGCAGCATTAACTACGTTAACCATACTACGTCCAGTTATTGCAACCTTGCGCCCGTGATTTATGCTTGCATCAATAATTTGCTGTACCCTGTGTACGTTTGAGGCAAAGGTTGCGATGATAATTCGCTTGTCAGTGGCACCCATAAAAATCTTTTCAAGTGAAACACCAACGTTTTTCTCTGATGGAGTATGTCCACTGCGCTCAACGTTTGTAGACTCGCAAAGAAGCATCAAAACTCCCTCGCGTCCTAATTGACCAAGACGTACAATATCCATCATCTCACCATCAATAGGCGTTGTGTCAAGCTTAAAGTCACCGGTATGAACAATTACTCCTTGTGGAGTTGTGATTGCAAGAGCGCATGCTTCAGCAATAGAGTGGTTAACTCTTATAAACTCTATTTTAAAACAGCCAGCCAAAACAGTATCGCCAACGCTTACGTTGTGTAGCTTCGCATTTTGAAGTAGCTTATGCTCAGCAAGCTTGTTTTCCAAAATTCCAAGCGTTAAGCGCGTTCCGTAAACTGGCACGTTCATATTCTTCAAAAAGTAGGGAAGAGAGCCAATATGGTCCTCGTGTCCGTGTGTTAAGAAAACGCCACGTACCTTTTCAATGTTGTTTTGAATGTGGGTGAAATCAGGAATTACAAGGTCAACGCCCAACATATCATCGTTAGGAAATCCAATTCCACAGTCAACGATAATAATATCCTCACCACATTCAAAGGCAGTCATATTCTTGCCGATTTCATTAAGTCCACCAAGTGAATAAATCTTAAGCTTTGGTAGTGGTGCGCGCTTTACCCTTTTGTTATTCGACTTAGGTGCGCCTAATACCCTTTTTTTATTACCCGTAGTCTTATTTTGGCTATTTACTCTTTTGCCATTTACAGGCTGAGAGGTGGTTTTTTTAGGTGCGTTTTTTGGCTTGCTTGGTGAAGCACTATTTTTTTGCTTTTTTGGCTTTGCTTCAGCTAAAGGTGCATTTCTTTTTTCTTTCATATTATCTCCTTTTTGCACGAAAAAGCACCGTCAAGCTTGTGACGGAATACTTTAATTAAGAACAAAGATATGTATTTCGGCCCCATATCTTTTTTTAAAAACGAATGTAAATCATAGTGATTTGTTAAGTATATTTTATCACATGTAAGTAAATTAGTCAAGAATATTATCAAAAGACAAAAAGCGAAATTATAAGGCTAAGGGTAGCACCAAGAGAAAGCCCTAAAAAGAATAGAAATAAGCCCTTGAAGCTAAAGTTTGATTTTCTTTTTCTTTTTTTACAGCTTTCAGCGCTGAAAAGTATTTTTTCAGCCTCACGCAGTATTTCAGTCTCATCGTCATTAATTAGGTCATCCTTAAGGACAAAATATGCCTCATCAAATTTTTTGCTTTTGGTGCTTTTTAAAAAAATAATTTTTCTCTCAGTTCCTTTAATCATAGTGCGCCTCCTAATTTTCTTTGATTATTTCCAAAGGCGTTATAGAATATTCAAAAGCACTCGAGAAACAATTGTTGAAAGGAAAATACATAAAACAGAAACAAAAAGACAAACGGGCAACGCATACCTTGTTTTTTTAATTTTAGTTGTAGAGAAGTATATGCAAATAACGTAAACAAACGTGTCCGATGATGCCATAATTATCGAGGCACAAATTCCTGGAAGAGAATCCGTGCCATATTTACTCAAAATTTGTTCAAAAACCGCAAGCGCGCCACTGCCAGAAAACGGACGGATAAGTATCAAGGGAAAGATTTCACTTGGCAGTCCTATTTTTTCAAAAAATGGTGCAAGCAAGGAGCATATGTAGTCACAAAGGCCAGAGCTTGTTAGCATACTGACCGAAACGATTAGTGCGCACATTGTAGGAAGTAGCGAAACGGCAGATTTCATTCCTGCCTTGGCTCCGTCTAAAAAGAATGAAAAATAGTTTCTTTTTCTGCCGAAAAGAACAATTATTGCTACCAAAAAAACGACACAGGGTAGCGTAAAAAGTGAAATTTTTTTAAGTATCTCCACAAATCTTACCTATGATTCTTGAAAGAAATATTCCAACTAACATGCAAGTACCAGAAACAATCCAAACAGGTATAATTAATTCGTAAATTACCACAGCACCAAGACCTGCACGTATTGCAATAATGGTTGTAGGAATTAAACAAAATGACGATGAGCCTAAAACTGCAAGCATAATCATATCGTTAGTTGCTTTATCGCTTTCACGTCCCTCGTTCAGCCTTTCAATTGCAGATAGTGCAAGTGGAGTTGAGGCGTTGGCAATGCCAAGAAGATTAGCGCTGACGCAAGCGGTTATCTCATTATCCCCCTTGCTTTCCCTAAATGCGCGTGGAAAAACAAATTTTAGAATGGGCTTTAAGACCTTGGCAAGCAGAGAAATAATACCGCTTTTCTCAAAAACTGCCATTACTCCTTGCCAAAATGCCATCATACCAAGCATTGAAATAATAGTTGTCACACTTTTGGAGGCGCCCCTTATAATCCCGTCGTTTATTCCTTCAATATTTCCAGAAAAAATGGCAAATAAAATCGAAATAATGCAAATTATTCCAAAGCATTTTCCTATCATGATAGCTCCTAAAATTACGAAATTCGTTAATAATTGTAAAAAAATGTAAATTCAATTGACGAATTAAATCGAATATGATAAAATAAATATGTAAACGGAAAACCAAAGGTTTTCGCAAAGAAAGAGGTGTAACTATGAAATCTACTGGAATTGTAAGAAAAATGGACGAGCTTGGAAGAATAGTTCTACCAATTGAGCTTCGTAATAAGCTTGAAATAGGCCCTAAGGACCCAATTGAAATTTTTACAGATGGTGACAGAATAGTACTTAAAAAGTACCAGCCATGTTGTATTTTATGCGGAAGCACAAGCGATAATGTTTTAATAAATGAAAAAAGAGTATGCAAAAAGTGCATTGAAAAGCTTAACGATTTAAAATAAGAGGACTAACCCAATGGAAAAATTACTAAGATATAATGCGCCTGCAACTATTTTTGAGGAGGCGTTGCCTATCGGTAACGGCTCACTCGGCGCTATGATTTACGCCGACCCGGATTTTGACAAAATTCCTATCAACCACGATACACTTTGGTCAGGAAAGCCGGGGCATAACTCAAACCCTAATGCTAAAGCATCTCTTGAAAGGGCACAGGCGCTAATCAAAGAGGGAAAATACTACGAGGCGCAAAAGGACCTTGAAAAAAATTTCACAAGTATGTGGCTTAACTCATACCTTATGCTTGGTGAGCTTTATATTAAATCAACACTCGGTGGCAAATGCGAAAATTACAATAGAAGCCTCGATATGGAAAAATCCTTAGTAAAGGCAAGCTACACACAAAACGGAGTTAAAATAGAGAGAGAATACTTTGTTTCATATCCAGATAATTGCATGATGATTAACGTAAAATCAAGCAAGCCAACCTCATATGAAATTTCAGGCTCTCACATAGGTAAAAGCCACACCACAGCAGGAGATAAAATCCTTTATTTCACCTTTGAGGCTCCAACCACAATTGGTCCAGAATACGCAGTTAAGGAGCGTCCTGTTACTTACGATGGTGAATCCGTTAAGGCAAGCGCCATGGCAAGGGTAAAAACAGATGGTAGCTGTGAAACTGAGGGCGACACATTATACGTAACAAATTCGACAAGCCTCACAATATATTTCTGTGCAGAAACAAGCTTTATTGACCCATTTACAGCGCCAAATAAGCCAACGTTTAAGCCTTGTCTTGACAGAATTAATACTCTTTATCAAAAATCATATGAAGAGATTAAAAATGCACACGTAAGCGACGTAAGCGAGCTATTTAACAGAGTTAAAACAAGCTTTGGCGGAAAGGAAAGCGACAAAACAACCGATAGGCGTCTGAAGGACGGCGACAAGGACCTTGGTATGTGTGAGCTTCTTTTCAACTTTGGTAGATACTTAATTATCTCCGCATCAAGAAAGGGAAGTCGCGCAACTAATCTACAAGGTATTTGGAATGATAAATTCTATGCACCATGGTCCTCAAATTATACTGTAAATATCAACCTTGAGATGAACTATTGGCCTGTGCTAATGTGCAATCTTGCCGAATGTAATGAGCCACTTGTAGACCTTATAAAAAGCGTAAGCGTAAAGGGAAAGGAAACTGCAAGAGAATACTATGGCGCCCCAGGCTTTGTTTCACACCATAATATTGACCTTTGGGCAAACACAACTCCTGTTGGAAACCAAGTTGAGGATTCAGTAAGATACGCATATTGGAATATGTCCTCTGGTTGGCTTTGCCGTCATCTTTTTGAGCAATATGAATACACAGCTGATATCGACTTTTTAAGAAGCGTTGCATATCCGATAATGAAACAAAGCGCAATTTTCTATCTCTATATGCTTAAAGAGGAAAATGGTAAGTACATAATGACTCCTTCAACCTCTCCTGAAAACGGCGTAATCATAAATGGAAGAAAGATATTTACCTTACCTTACACGACAATGACGCAGTCAATTATTGAGGATCTCTTTAAAAACATTTCCAAGAGTGCAAAAATACTTGGAATTGACGATGATTTCACAAGAGAGATTGAGCAAAAGAAGGATAAAATCGGTATATACCAGATTGGAAGTCAAGGACAGCTACTTGAATACGATAAGGAATATGAGGAGGAGGACGTACATCATAGACACGTTTCTCACCTATACGCACTTTATCCAGCAGACCTTATCACAACCGATAATAAAGAGCTTTCAGATGCTTGCCGTCAAACGCTTGAAATAAGAGGAGATGAAAGCACAGGCTGGAGCATGGGCTGGAAGGTTAACCTTTGGGCACGCTTAAAGGATGGTGACCGCGCAATGAAGCTTGTTAAAACACAGCTTACCTGCGTTGAGCCAAACAATAAAATTAATTATGGTGGCGGCGGAGGAACGTATCCAAATATGTTTGATGCTCACCCACCATTCCAAATCGACGGAAACTATGGCGTATGTGCTGGTATTGCACAAATGTTCCTACAATGTGAAAATGGTCAGATAAAAATCTTGCCTGCATTGCCAAGCGAAATGAAGGAAGGATATATCAAGGGACTTTTGGCAAAGGGCAACATCACAGTTGATATCGAATGGAAAAATTCACAGCTTTCAAAGCTAAAATTAGTAACGCCAATTAAGCAAACTGCTATAATAGTTATAGGTGGAAAATCTCAAGTAATTGAGCTTGAGCCAAATAAGGAATTTATACTATAATAGCTACTTAATTGGAGGTACATATGAAAAATTTGGGATATTATAATGGCAAGCAGGGTCTTATTGAGGAGATTTCTGTTCCAATCACCGACAGGGCTTTTTACTTCGGAGACGGGGTATACGATGCGGTAATGTGCCGAAATAATATCCCATATCTTTTGTTTGAGCATGTAAATAGGCTTTTTTCTAATTCAGCGCTTTTGAGCATCACTCCGCCAATGACAAGAGAGGAATTAATGCATCTAATAAAAACCCTCTGTCCTTTAGTTGATGGTGATGAAAAATTTGTATATTTTCATATTTCACGTGGTAGTGGAATAAGAAATCACGAGTTTACTACCACAAAGGGAAACCTGTGTATAATGATAAAGCCACAAAAAATAGAGAATATATACGAAAAAATGAGTCTATGTACAACAAAGGATATTCGTTTTCAGCTTTGTAATATAAAAACACTAAACCTTTTACCAAGCGTAATGTGCGCACAAAATGCAAAAAACAACAAGTGCGAGGAAGGAGTTTTTATAAGGGATGGCTATGTGACTGAATGCTCGCACAGTAATATTTCAATATTAAAAAACGGCAGGCTAATTACTGCCCCTGCCGACTGTCATATTTTGCCAGGTGTTACCCGTGCTCATTTAATCGACTCAGCGCAGAAAAACGGAATTATAGTGCGCGAGGAAAAATATACCTTAAGAGAGCTTATGGATGCTGACGAAATTATAGTAACCAGCTCCTCAAAAATGGCGAGGGGTGTGGATAAAATAGATGGTATAAGCGTTGGTGGCAGGGACGAAAAAACATTAAATCTACTGCAAAACGATATTTATAATGATTATCTTAATTCAACGAAATTAGCATAAAAAAAGCACCCAATAGGGTGCTTTTTTATTAATAATAAAACGCGTGGTTTCCTATCTTTGCATAAAAGGCTCTGTTGTTAATAATCCAGTTTGAGGGTGAAACCCTTGGGTTTACAAAATATAGTATACCCGTATTTATAGAGTATCCCTCAAGACAGATTTTAGCTGCAATTATGCTGTCGCTATTAGGCGCTTTATATATAGTTCCGTTTGAAACCGGGCTAAACTGTACTCCATATTTTCTGTCAAATATGACACCATAAATGGTGTTTGGAAAGCTTTTTGAGCGAGCTCGGTTTAAAATTACATTTCCGACAGCAATTTTTCCCTTTAGTATTTCACCACCACTTTCAGCATTGATAATTCGAGAGAGCCAGTAAACCTCATCGCTTCTATAAAACTGTTCGCCGGATAATATTCCGCCACTACCAGATGTTACATAAAATGAGGAGGTCGAGTTTTGCCAGCTAATCTTAGCATCAAACGCCTTGCTAAGGAGCATTACAGGCGCATACATAACACCATATCTCATAAAAATAGGCGATGGGGTGTATAAATAACGACCATTTGCAACCAAATAGCTGTCTCCATCCTTGATAGTCATATAAAGCTTGCTTGATGATATTGTAAGCGTTCTTGTAGAGTAGCTATAGCTTACTCTTGCGCTTGGGTCAACTGCATTTGCAAAGCGTCTAATTCCAACAAAGGTTGTTGAGTCCTTTACTTGTACGTTTCCTGAAAACTCCTGACCATTTATGTATACTCCAACACTGCTTCTGCTATTTGCACTAATAGTCAAGGCAGAGAAGGAGGCTACAAAAACAAAAACTAAAATAAATGATAATGCTTTCTTCAAATAACCATCCTTTCCTTCTTACTTGGTAATGCTCGAACAATTACAATAATATTCTAACATTGGAAAGAGGTTAAATCAAGGAACAATATTTACCAAGGAAAATGAAGGAAGCTTATGGCTTTATCAGAGATTTAGCAAGTGAAATTTCTTTTTTTGAAATGCTACCACTAATTCTACTGAAAATAATATAGAATAAGGCACAAAGGCAAATTTCAATAACTGTACTTACCTTGCCTAATCCTATTTTTGATAAAAGCACATAAAAAAGCTCGCTATTAAAAATCAATCGCGAAAGAAATGTTGCTCCGATTATGCAAAGCGTAGGCTTGAAAACCCATTTTATAATTAGTGGCTTGAGCTCGGTTTTCTTTAAAAGGCGCATTATGCTCATTGAGGTGTTAAAAAGCTCTGTTACGAAAATTACGATAATGTATCCTTTAATCCCAAGATGTGGCACTAAAGCCAAAATTAAACTAACGCTAATTAATGAGTCTATGATATTTATGCGCATTGAATAAATATGCTCGCCAAGGCCCTTGAGCATTGCGTCAACCGAATAATCAAGATACATAAGTGGTATAAGAGGTGCAATTAGACGTATAAGCTCGCCTGCCTCTGCACTTTTGAAAAAATAAGTGCCTATTTCATTAGAAAAACAAATAAAAATGCCACTTATGCCTAAGGAAAATAAAAGTGAAAAGCTGAAAACGTATTCAACAATGCTTTTTATTCTCCCTGTGTCCCTTGCCTCGTATGATGAGGAAATTTCTGGCACTAAAAGAGACGAAAATGCACCAAGCACTGAGGAGGGGAAAAATATTAGGGGGAACACCATTCCGTGTAAAACACCATAAGATGCAAGAGCGCGCGAGGCACTTAATCCATTTCTCTTAAGTCCCCAAGGAATTGCTAAATGCTCAATTGTAGAAAGGGCAGACCGTACGTAGGCACTAACTGCGACGGGAAATGCATAACCAAATACGTTATACATTCTTTTTTCGGAGGCATTGTCACATTCGTTTGGTATAATATGTCTTTTTCTGTCAAAGAAAAACAAAACAACGTTTAATATTAGCGAAGCAATCTCACTTATCGTTCCACCAAGAGCTATTGACAAGCACGCGTAGCCTATACCCTTGGGAGCAATAAGCGTAACAAGCATTACAACTAATGATATTTTTACACCCTGCTCAAAAAACTGCACAATAATATTTTTATAGACACGCCTTACTGCACAAAAATATCCGTTTAGCATGCTTGAAATGGAAATAGGCATAAGAGAAATCGCCATAAGCTTAAGTGACGGTATAACCCTTAAATCATCAAGTAAATATATACTGATGGGCTTGGCACAAAAGAATAACAAAATACCTGCAAGGCTTGAAAAGAATAAACAATAAAAGAGCGCGTTTACCATGATTTTTTTAACGGTAGCACCACTTGAAGCGTTTTCCTTGCCCTTATAGGGCAAAGCAGCAGAAACGAGACGTACAACAGCCAAATTGATTCCTGAGGTTGCAAGCGTGATAGCAAAGGAATATACGCCCGAGGTAAGGGTGAAAAGTCCCATGGCTTCAGCACCTACCTTGTCAGAGATGAATACGTTAAAGGTAACGGAAATAGAGTGTATAATAATGCTTCCAACAGATAAAATTAGAGCATTGAAAAAGTATTTTTGAATTCTATTAATTATTACCACCTCACAATCACTAATATATATGTTAAGGCGATAATAAAAAATTCAAGGGTCTACCTAAAAGGCAGACCCTAAATTATTATTTTGCAAGAAGAGTAACAATTTCAAAAGGCTTAACGTCAATTGTAACGGTATTGTTTTTAACAGTTAGCTTCTTTAGTGGCTTTTCATTAAGGTCAGCAAGATACACCTCGCTAACATCAAAGCCAAATTTAACGCTTGTGTGTGTCCTTGAATTCTTAGCCTCATATAGACGAACAACAGTGTCGGTTGAATATTCAGCCTCCTTAATAGCTTCTATAACAACATTGCTCGAGGAAGCACAAACAAGTGAATATTCGTTTGTAAGCTCGCCCTTGCCGGTTGTCTTTTTAGCAGTTAGAGGCATATTCAAATCATATGCATATTTAACTGTGTCACTTGCATTAAGTGCGTTATTATGAGGATAAATTGAATATGTAAACTCGTGAACGCCTTGGTCATTAATACTATTTGGATTGTTATCTGGGTTAGGTGCACACTTAATAAGTGTAAGTCGCATATCGGAGTTGTGAATATCGTGTCCGTACTTGCAGTTGTTAAGCAAGCTTACGCCATAGTTGCCCTCGGAAAGGTCGGCATATTTATGTCCACACACCTCAAATTTAGCTTGATCCCAGCTTGTGTTATAGTGTGTAGGACGTTCAATAGAACCAAATTGAACCTCGTATGTTGCTTTGTCAGTGTTGATGTCAACAGGGAAGCTTACCTTCAAAATTTGGCTCTTTTCGTGCCAGTCAACCTTGGTTTCAAAATCAATCCTTGGCAAGCTCTCATAGAACCAAACAGTTTGAGAAAGCTCACTGCTCATATGCTTTTTCTTAAATGAAATACCAGTTTTTGCACCATTTACGACAGTTTTTATGTCATAAGCATCGCCAAGGTCGTATTCCTTGTCGTTTGATGAGCGCTGAAGCTCCCAAGCAGAGTAAGCATCAGGATAATCCTCAAATGCAATAAATCGGTTGGCAAGCGCACCACGTTTAATTATCTCACGATGATTTTTCTTATCATAAATCGATGTGATATTGCAATTCTTATCAAATTTAACAGTGAAATATTTTGTAAATACTGTATTACCCTTAACAGTGATTGTATTCTTGGCGTCAAGCTCAGAAATAACCTTATAGCCCTTCGGTGGAATGTTGCTTACAGAAACGCAAGTACCATCTATGTCTACAACACTTGAAATGTTGAATGAGTTAGGGTTAAATACAACGTATCCGTCTGTTGAGACATTAGAAGCAATGTAATCGTATGCTACCTCGCGATATTTGTTTGCAAGTGCCTTGATTTTGGCATAATCCTTGTCGCTTCTTTCGTAAACCTCAGGAATTGATGAGCCAGGGATAATGTCGTGGAACTGGTTAACAAGCAAGATTTCCCACATTTCGTGAAGCTCCTTCTTAGGGAACTTAGCGCCTCTTATCTTGTCAAGCATAACGCAAAGTGCCTCAGTATCAAGAAGTAAAAACTCACACTCGCGGTTGTTTTTCTTGTTTTTAGCAATTGATGTATATGTGCCCCTGTGGAATTCAAGGTATAATTCGCCCTGCCAGCTTGGAACAAGCTCTGGCTTTTTCTTCATACTCTTTTCTAAGTTGTCAAGAAACTCACCGGCAAAGCCCATTTTTGCTTGTGCAATTTGTGGTACACCGGCATTTGCACGTCTTAGATTTTCAAGCATATGTGCAGTTGGTCCACCGCCACCGTCACCCCAACCAAAGGTTAGAAGTGCTTCATTGTGAAGATTCTTTTGTTGATATCTGTTCCATGCACCATCAACGTATGAAAAATCAGTATGAGGAATATATGTAGATGTTCTTTCAGGAACACGACCCTTTCTTTCCTGCTGCGCAGTTATAAAGTAAGTGTTGATTTCAGTGCCATCAAGACCCTTCCACTTAAATGTGTCGTATGGAACTGTGTTTGTGTCGTTCCAACCTATTTTTGATGTAACAAACCAGTTAACATCGCTTTTCCTTAGAATTTGAGGTAGAGCAGCGCTGTATCCAAATACATCAGGCAACCATAAAACACGGCTCTCGACACCAAATTCATCACGGAAGAAGTTTTTACCATATTGCACTTGACGTACAAGACTTTCACCACTTGATAGGTTACAGTCAGCCTCAACCCACATGGCACCCTCAACTTCCCATCTACCAGCCTTAATCATGGCTTTGATTTCCTCATAAAGCTCAGGGCATTCCTCCTTAACCATCTTATAAAGAACAGCTTGAGAGGACATAAATTTGTATTCTGGGTAGCGCTTCATAAGCTCAATAACAGTAGCAAATGAGCGTTGTGCCTTTTCTCTTGTTTGGTCAATAGTCCAAAGCCAAGCAATATCAATGTGTGTGTGACCGATACAAATAGTTTTTACGTCCTGTTCCTTGCAGAATTTTCCATAAAATTCTTTTTGTAGGTATTCATCTGCCACCTTAACTGACTCATAAAACTCAGGGGAGGGAAGCTTCATAAGATTAACAAAGCTTGTTGACCTTTCAAGTATTGAGAGAATGTTTTGATATGTATATGTGTTTTCATCAAGAAACTCGATAATTTCAAAAGGAACAGCAAGGTCATAGTAGTATTTTTTAACGTCTAAATTTTCTTCTACAATGCTTACAGCAAAGCGTAAATCCTTGCGCTCATGCTCCATGCCTGAATAAGCATATACCATAACATTATAGCTATCCTTGCCACTTAGCATAATGTAAGTGTGGTTAGCGTCCATGCCTTGGCGGATGTGACCATCAACGTAAACGATTAGCTGTGGATTGACTGCGTCCCAGCAAGAGCCAATGCCAGTATCAATAGATAGCTTAATTTCCTTGCCACTTAGGCTTTTTGGAACGTTTACCTCAAAAGCAAACCACGCGTGTGAGTCACGCTCCCTGCCCCAGCCCATATCCTTTGTAAAAGGAATAAAGTCGCCGGTGTCTGGCAAAACGGAGCCGATTTTGTATTCACAATTTGGCTTGTAGAGAATATTTTCGACAGGATATGAGGCAACTGGCGTGTATTTGCCAATTTCGCGCATCATAACTCTTAAATTTCTGACAGTTTCATTAATTGGTTTCATAAAAATCTCCTGAGTAAAAAATTACTAATTTGATTTTATCATATGATAAAAGAAAAAACAAGAAATATTTGCTTTTTTAAGATGATTATGTTATCATATTTATATAAATTCATTCTTAGGAGAAAAAATGGAAGAGCTATTGCGCACTACTGCACTTATCGGAGAAGAAGGTGTAGAGAAATTGAAAAGTAAAAAAGTAATAGTAATCGGCATAGGTGGCGTTGGTGGCTACACCTGTGAGGCGCTTGCAAGAACTGGCGTTGGTCAGATAGACTTAGTTGATAGCGACGTTGTTTCTTTATCTAACATAAATCGTCAAATAATTGCGCTACATTCAACCGTTGGACAAAAAAAGGTTGATGCTATGAAGGAAAGAATTAATGAAATTAATTCGGATATTATTGTGAACACATACGATATGTTTGTGACAGAAAACAATCTTTCTACTCTAAATTTGTCAAAATACGACTATGTTGTAGATGCAATAGACACAGTTTCGTCAAAAATCGCTATTGTCGAGCTTTGCGATAAGGAAAATATCAAGGTGATTTCCTCAATGGGCGCAGGCAACAAGCTTGACCCGTGTGCCTTTAAGGTTTCAGATATTTATAAGACTGCGGTTTGCCCACTTGCTAAGGCGGTTAGAGTAGCATTAAAGAAAAAAGGAATAAAAAAAATAAAGGTTGTTTATTCTGAGGAAACACCACGCGTGCCCGCTATGGAAAATGGTAAGCGTGTTCCTGCCTCGTGCGCATTCATTCCTTCAGTTGCAGGCTTAATTGTCGCCTCTGAGGTAATTAAGGATTTAATAAAATAAAAGTGTTGCCCGATATAGGCAACACTTTTTTCAACCATTTAGTTTTGAATATACGTCATTACAAGAAACCGCGGTTAGCTGACTATGGTCAGTAACAGATTTGTTTGATTGAATATAGTAAACAGTTTCATCCATTATTAAATAAAATGCAAAAACAATTGCTCTGTCGTAGCTTGATGCAGGTATTTGTGGCACAGCAAGGTCGTTTACACCATCCTTGCCATTTAGCTGAACCTTTGCTACGTTCTTTCCGGCATTGCCGTTTGCTTTGATAGGTACTGCTTTACCTATTTTTGTAGGAATATAGCAAATAACACCATATTCGATTTTTTTATTGTTTGCATTAGCATAGCTATCAAGCTCACTTGCTTCAATAATGAAGGTTGTAATAAGAGTTGATTTTTCTCGCTTAGGGTCGCTATTATTGTTGTTTTTTACTGAATACCCAAGCTGTTTAACGAAGCTATCAATTTTTATAGTTTCCTTTACGCCACAGCCATCATTTGAGCATTTAACAGTTTTTGTGCCACCAAGCAGAATGTTAGAATCATCCGTTAAGGTATAGGATAAAACTGTATTGAAATTGTGCTCGCTTTGAGCCTTGCTTTCGCCACATAATGAGCATACAGCCGGTGTTGTGCAGTCGCCATCATCAGTGAATTGGTGCTCACACTCAGACGATGCAAATGCATAGCCTGCAGTGAGTGAAAGAATAAAAACGAGCGCAAGAATAAATGATATGATTTTTCTCTTCATTTTTGCTTCCTAATTAAATTTTATATGATAATTTTATCATTAGTGTAGTCTTTTGTCAATATTTTTATTGAATATGTTTTTGAGTTGTGGTATAATCAAAACGAAAATAAAACAGCTGAGGTGAATATGAAAATAAGAATTGACGCATTGCGTGCATCATTTGAAAATTTAGGTGTTGATGGTGTATATTTGACCTCACGCACCTCACACAGATATTTTACTCGCTTTGATAACGAGGATGGCGCACTTTTGATTACTAAAAGCAATGCATATGCATTTGAG
This sequence comes from Clostridia bacterium, assembly GCA_017501545.1. Classification (GTDB taxonomy): domain Bacteria; phylum Bacillota; class Clostridia; order Oscillospirales; family CAG-272; genus RGIG2000. The sequence continues at coordinate 35,303 of JAFVWS010000006.1, forward strand.
GACTTTAGATATATTGAGGTTGCAACAAACACCTTGAGTGGTGCTTTTACAGTAATAGAGCCGAAGGGCAAGCGTAGTGAGTGGTTAGGCGATATTTTAAAAAGAGAAGAAGTGTCAAGGCTTGGATTTGAAGACCTTAGCATGAGCGTAAGTGCCTACGAGCGCTTAAAATTAGATGTATCAGCAACGCTTGTGCCAGTAAACAACACTATAAACAAAATGCGCGAGATCAAAACTGAGGATGAGGTTTTGAAAATGGAAAAGGCACAGGAGCTTACAGACAAGGCGTTTGCGCATATATTAACAATGCTTTCCCCGAATATGACTGAAAATGATGTAGCCTCGGAGCTCGAATATTTTATGCGTAAAAATGGTGCCGAGGACAAAAGCTTTGAGACAATAGCCGTTAGTGGTGAAAAATCATCACTTCCACACGGTGTGCCAGGCAATATTAAGCTCAAAAAAGGCTTTTTAACCATGGACTTCGGTGCAACAGTTGACGGCTATCATTCTGATATGACAAGGACTGTTTCAATAGGTAAGGCTGACGAGGAAATGAAAAAGCTTTATAACACGGTTTTAAGGGCACAGCGCTCGGCGCTTGAATACCTGAAGGCGGGTGTTAATACCAAGGATGCTGACTGGGTTGCAAGAGAGATTATTTACAAGGATTATAAGGGCTATTTTGGACACTCCCTTGGGCATAGTGTGGGACTTGAGGTGCACGAAATGCCTGCACTTTCTCCAAATTACAATGCAATCTTAGTACCTGGCAACGTTGTTACAGTTGAGCCTGGAATTTACATACCTGGAAAATACGGTGTAAGAATAGAGGATATGGTGCTTATTTGCGACAATGGAATCAAAAACTTCACAAAATCACCAAAAGAGCTAATAGAAATTTAATAAAAAGCAAAAATATTTTGTTTACCTACTTGAAATAATAGTTATTTTATAGTAAAATAAATCTATATGGTATAGTGGCTGTTGTGGCGGACTGCTACTAAAAATACTAAAACGCCAAGAAAAGGAAAAAGACAAATGATTACAGCAGGAGATTTTAGAAATGGTGTTACCTTCGAGATGGAGGGTAAGGTATATCAGGTTATTGAATTCCAACACGTAAAGCCAGGTAAGGGAGCAGCTTTCGTAAGAACAAAGTATAAGGATGTTGTTTCAGGCGCTACTCGTGAGGCTTCATTCAACCCAACAGCAAAGTTTGAAACTGTACAGGTTGAACGTAGAGAGCTTCAATATCTCTACAATGATGGTGAGCTTTACTACTTTATGGATATGGAATCATATGAGCAGATTCCAGTTGACTCACATAAGCTCGGTGACAACTTTAAGTTTGTTAAGGAAAATGAAATGTGCAAGCTTTCTTCAATTAAGGGAGAGGTTTTCGCAGTAGATCCACCAACATTTGTTGACCTCTACATTACAGAAACAGAGCCAGGCGTTCGTGGCGATACAGCTACAAACGTTACAAAGGCTGCTACACTTGAAACAGGTGCAGTTGTTAGAGTTCCAATTTTCATTAATGAGGGTGACCTTATTCGTATTGACACAAGAGTTGGCGAATATCTTGAAAGAGTTAACAACAAATAATTAATTCTAAAGGAGAACTATAAAATGCAAGAGATGGATATTCTTGAAAAATGCGCTTATATTAAGGGTCTTGCAGAGGGACTTAACATTGACAATTCTAAGCCAGAGGGAAAGGTTTTAAATGCAATTATCGACCTTCTTTCTGATATCACAGCTACTATTGCCGATATGGACGACGAGGTTGCAACGCTTGGTGATTACATTGAGGAAATCGACCACGACCTTGGCGATGTAGAGGAATACCTCTATGACGAGGAATGTGATTGTGAATGTGATGACGATTGCGACTGTTGCGATTGCGAGGATGACGAGTGTGATTGCGATGAGTGTGATTGTGATGATTGCGATTATATGGAGGCTATGTGCCCATCATGTGGTGAGCAAATCTGCTTCGACAACGAAATCGACCCACAGGATCTAATCTGTCCAGCATGTGGCAAGCCATTTTCCGAGGAAAAATAAATTAACAAATTAAGAACTCCTTTTAGGAGTTCTTTTTTTATCAAAAGGCTTGAAATTTATTCGTTGTTATGGTAAAATTATACTGTATTACTATGATATTGCGAGGAATTCAAAATGAAGCTTGGTACAATGGTACATCTTGACGAAAATGTAGTTGAGAAAATCAAGGACGTCAAAAAATATGGTCTTGAATCCTTTCAGCTTTGCGCTTGGAATCATGATTTAATGACTGACGAATATGTTGAAAAAATTCTAAATGCAACAAAGGAAACCGGTCTTGAAATAAGCGCTGTTTGGTGTGGCTGGACAGGTGAGGCTTGCTGGGATTTTATAAGAGGACCAATTACCCTTGGTATAGTTCCAGTTTATTTTAGAGAAAAAAGACTTGCTGAGTTAAAGCACGGCTCTGATTTCACTAAAAAATTAGGCGTTACCGATATGGTTACACATATGGGATTTATTCCAGAAAACCCCAATACAGATGATTATCGTGGCGTGGTTTCTGCAATCAAGGAAATTGCTCTTTACTGTAAGGAAAACGGTCAATATCTTCTATTTGAAACAGGTCAAGAAACACCTATAACATTGAAGAGAACAATTATGGCTGTTGATACTGGCAATCTTGGTATTAATCTTGACCCTGCAAATCTTCTTTTGTATGGAAAGGCTAATCCTTGCGATGCTGTTGATGTTTTTGGTGATTATGTTCGTGGCGTACACGCAAAGGATGGCGAATATCCAACAAATCTTGATTATCTCGGCGAGGAAAAGAGAATAGGTGATGGACGCGCTAATTTCCCAGTGCTTGTTAAAAAGCTAATGAACGAGCATGGATATAATGGTTCAATCACAATTGAACGTGAAATCTCTGGTGAAAAGCAAATCGAAGACATAATTTACGCAAAGAAATTCTTGGAGGACATTATAAATGGATAAGGTTAGAGTAGGTCTTATTGGTATTGGTGGAATGGGTGGATGCCACTTCTACAACTATGAAAAAATCCCAAATGCTGAGCTTGTTGCTGTTTGCGACGTAAGAGAAAACGTTGCAAAGGAAAAGGTAGGGGATCGTAATATTAAAATCTACACCGACTACAACAAAATGATTAAAAACGAAAAGCTTGATATGATTGATATCTGCACACCAAGCTTTTTGCATGCTGACATGGCAGTTAAGCTTCTCAAGAAGGGTTATCACGTGCTTTGCGAAAAGCCAATGACACTTAATGCAAAGGATGCTAAGCGTGTTGCTTTCGTTGCAAATGAGGCTGAAAAGAACTTTATGGTTGCCCACGTTGTAAGATTTATGGGCCCTTATACATATCTTAGAAACGTAATTGAAACCAAGGAGCTTGGTAGACTTATTAGACTCGAAATGAAGCGTATTTCATCAATCCCAACATGGAGCTGGGAGGACTGGATGAGAGAGGAAAAGCTCAGTGGTGGAGTAGTAACAGACCTTTCAATTCATGATCTTGACTTTGTTCAAAGCATTTTGGGTATGCCTGACAAAATTGATGCATATCGCTACCAAATGACAAACAACAATGATACCGTTGTTACTAATATGCTTTATGATGGTGATATACTTGTTTCCTGCGAGGGCACATGGTATAACACTCCAATTCCATTCGATGCTTCGTTCCTTGCAGTATTCCAAAACGGATATGTTGAGCTTAATAAGGGCAAGCTTATCAAAAATGGTCAAGAGGTTGACCTCGGCAAGAAGGACGTAGATGAAAAGGACCTCGGTATTAACGTTGGTAATGATGACGGATATCTTGTGGAGATGACATATTTCATTAAATGTATTCTTGAGAATAAGAAGCCAGACTACGTAACTCCTGACAGCTCAGCTAACAGTGTTGCACTTGCTGACCTTATTAAGAAAAAAGCACTCGTGCTCAAGCAAAAAAGAAACATCTAATTAAAAAACCGCACCCTGTGTGCGGTTTTTGTTTTTTTGGCTTATCTTTTTGGCTTGCTTGAAAAGATAAGAGACATAATTAATCCAAAGGAGATTGCCGCAGATATTCCACCAGCTGTTGCACCAATTCCTCCAGTTAAAGCACCAAGCAGTCCCTTTTCATCAACTGCTTTTTTTACGCCCTGAGCAATTGCATACCCGAAGCCAGTGAGTGGGGTAGTAGCACCTGACCCTGCAAGCTCCACTAAAGGCTCATATAATCCAATTGCGGTTAAGAAAACGCCTAAGCAAACATATAAAACTAAAATTCTGGCAGGAGTTAGCTTTGTTTTGTCAATCAAAACCTGCGCTATTACGCAGAGAATTCCACCAATTATAAAGGCCCATAAATAATCAAAAAATATATCCATAACATCCTCGCAGCTAATTAACACTTTTTAATCTTACAAGATGTGCAACAGCAGGAATTGTGCCTCCTTGTGATAGACTCATGGGTGACATAAGAGCGCCAGTGCCTAAAAATAATACATCCTTTATTGTTTTACCTTCAAGGTTAGGAATTATATTAGAAGCCATAACTATCGCACTGCAACCACAGCCTGAGCCTCCCGCGTGCACGTCTTGCTTTTCTCGTTCAAAGACCATAAGCCCACAGTCGACGTGATTTTTCCTTATATCAATGCCCTCATCTAAGAGCAAATCTTTTAAGATTTCACTACCCTCAAAGCCGAGGTCTCCAGTTATTATCAAGTCAAAGTCAGAAACAGACTTCTCAGACTCAAGAAAGTATCTTTTAAGCGTATTTATAGCTGCAGGAGCCATGGCAGCGCCCATATTATTAATATCGTTAATTCCCTTGTCAATCACCTTGCCAACAAGCGCTTCACAGATTTCAACCCTGCCACTATCGCCAAGGATAAAAGCACCTGCGCCAGTTGTTGTCCACTGCGCAGTTGGCGCACGCTGACCACCATATTCTAAGGGAAATCTGAATTGCCTTTCAGAGGAGCAGTAGTGAGATGAGGTCACAACTGCACAGCTATTTATAACCCCACCACCATATAAGCAAGAGCCGATTAAAAGCCCCTCGGAGCATGTTGAGCAAGCGCCGTAAAGACCCAAAAATCCCGTGTCGAAATTTGATAGAGCATAGTTGGAGCCGATACACTGGTTGAGTAAGTCTCCAGCAAGCAAAATGTCAAGCTCTGTGTCGATAAATCCACTTTTTTTAAGTGCTCCACACAGTGCGCGTCTTTGCATTTCGCTTTCAGCCTTTTCCCATGATTCCTTTCCAAATTTGTCGTCCTTGCAGTATTCGTCAAAGCACTCACCTAAGGGTCCCTCCTTCTCAAGGTGACCAACCACGCTATATGTTGATACAATTCGAGGCTTTCTTGCAAATTTAAGTATGCTTTTTTTCATTTTGCCCCCCAAATTAAGCACGCAAAATAGTATATTACGCCATATATCGCACCTGAAACAGTTCCATATAGAATTACAGGCCCTGCAATGGTGAAAATTTTTGCGCCAACTCCTAATATATAGCCTTCACTCTTTGTGTCAATTGCCTGAGATGAAACTGCATTTGAAAAGCCGGTTATAGGAACAAGTGTGCCGGCACCTGCAATCCTTGCTATATTATCGAAAACACCAAGCCCAGTAAGTAGGGAGGCTAAGAAAATCAAGGTTATTGAAACAAGCGTTCTCGCATCCGTTTCTTCCATGCCAAAATGTGTGTATAAATGAAAAAATCCTTGACCAAGTGTACAAATTGCGCCTCCTATCAAAAAAGCAAAGACGCAGTTTTTTATAATGGGTGATTTCTTTGCGCGCTTTTCTACGTACTCACCATATTCCTTTTCGTTCATGCTTCCTCCATTTGTTAATTAAGTTAAAATTATTCTTTCATAAAAATATAAATTTATGTAAATCCATTGACAAAAAAATTGAATTGTTGTAAAATATTTTTTGTAAGATGTCTTGCTTTATTTATAAAGCATAAAAAAGGAGGAAAAATATGTTTTTATTTATGGCTGGTGAAACTGCAGCTGAACCAACATTTTGGGAAAAGGTAGGAGAGTTCTTCGCTGGAGTTTGGGAGCATCTTTTGAAGTTCTTTAAAACACCAATAGTTGGAAGGACCCCTGCTGAATGGTGCATTCGTGTTGTTGTTGCTCTCGCTATTTTGATTATCGGTTGCATTGTTGTAAAAAGAATTGCAAAGAATATCGAAAATGGCAAGCTGTTTAAAAAGGTTAATAAGACAGTTAGAGTGTTCTTAAAGCATCTAATATCCGTGGCACTTTATTTAGTTGTTGCAGTTGCAATTATTTCAACACTTGGATTTAATATGACAGCACTCTCTGCTGTTATCGCTTCCTGTGGCTTGGCTATTGGTCTTGCGCTTCAGGGTGGACTTTCAAATATCGCGGGTGGAGTTATGCTCGTAATATTTAAGCCATTTGAAATCGGCGATTATGTTGAAAGCTCGGGCGTTAGCGGTACAGTTGTTGACATTGGCTTATTCTATTCAACACTCACAACCCCAGACAACAAAAAGGTTGTAGTGCCAAATGGTACAATTTCTAACAATGTAATTACAAACTATTCAGCACACGATACAAGAAGAATTGACTTTGACTTCTCAATTTCATATTCTGCAAACATAGACACAGCAAGAAAGGTTCTTTATGCGTGCGCAAAGGCAGATGAAAAGATTCTTCAAGATCCATTGCCAGAGGTTATGATTGTTTCACACAACGAAAGTGGAATTACAATTAGACTTAGAGTTTGGGTTAAAAACGCAGACTACTGGGATGTATACTTCCCAATGTATGAGCAGGTTAAGCGTAGCTTCGACGAGTACGGAGTTGAAATTCCTTACCCACACCTCAATATTACAATTGATAAATAATTCAAAAAAGCTGTTGCATCGCAACAGCTTTTTCTTATTTTATTTAGCCCTGTGTCGAAATTTGTGCCTATTTAAAAATAAGCTCACCATTTTTGGCACTCACTTTAACGCTTGCCCCTTCAGAAATTTCCTTTTCAAGTATTTTTTTGGAAAGCGGATTTTCTATAAGATTTGTAATGGTGCGTCTAAGGGGCCTTGCACCATATATCTTGTCAAAGCTTTTTTCAGATAAATACTCAATGGCTGAATCATCAAATGAAAGCTTGATTCCAATATTTTTTGCTAATTTGGAAACCTCGCTTAGCATATTTTTGCAAATCTCCTTTATCCCTTCAAGGCTCAGCTTGTTAAAAATTATGATTTCATCAAGTCTGTTTAAAAACTCAGGATTGAATTCGGATTTCAAAGCATCATTAATTCGTGATTTCATCTCCTCATATTCAATTTCAAGAGGCTTTTTTTCACCAAAACCAAGATTTTTTGGCTCAGTAATATTTTTTGCACCTATATTTGAGGTCAAAATCATAATTGTATTTTTGAAATCGACGCACCGTCCTTGAGAGTCAGTTAGTGAGCCGTCCTCTAAAATTTGCAAAAGGATATTATAAATATCACTGTGCGCCTTTTCTATTTCGTCAAATAAAACGACAGAGTAGGGCTTTAGTCTAACAAGGGATGTAAGCTTTCCACCTTCGTCATAACCAACATACCCTGGTGGTGCGCCGATCAGCTTTGAAACGGAGTGCTTTTCCATATATTCCGACATATCAAGCCTGATAAAGCTTTCTCGCGTGCCAAAAACATGCTTTGCAATGCTTTTTGCAAGCTCAGTTTTGCCAACTCCAGTTGGACCTAAAAACAGAAAAGAGCCAAGAGGTCTTTTGGGATCCTTCAGTCCAACACGTCCACGTCTGATCGAGTCGCAAACTGATGAAATTGCCTCACCTTGTCCTACAATCTCACGCCTTAGCTTCGACTCAAGCTCGTTAAGCTCCTTATTTTCCTGCTTGCTAATTTTAGAAACAGGAATACCAGTCCACTGCGTTACAATCTCAGCAATATCGTTTTCACCGATTATCCCACGCTCTGATTCTATAAGCCTTTCGCGCTTTGATTTTTCCTTGCTATATAGAATTTTATAATGCACCTCATCATCACGAATTTTCGATGCCAGCTCAAAGTTTTGTGATAGAATCGCATTTTCCTTTTCACTTGATAAAGATTTAATTTTC
>JAFVWS010000020.1 GCA_017501545.1 Clostridia bacterium
GAGGCGTTGTACTGCCGGCCCTTACCCTAAATGGCACGCTTTATCAATCCGTAGAAGCATTTAGCGAAAAAACCCTTCTTGGCGTTGAGCATATTTCGCAATACCCCCACCTTCCAAGCGGAGATGAAATTACCTCGCTCGCCATGGTCCTAAAATACCTAAAATATAATGTAAACGAAAGCGAGCTTTGCGACCTCTATCTTGATAAGGGTCCCGTTGGCTATACCGATTTTTATAAGGCAAATGTCGGAAATCCACGAGATACCTATAATTCCTATGGCTGTCTTGCCCCCGTTATCGTAAATTCCGCTACAAAGTTTATAGACGCTAACGGTGGCTCGCATAAGGCGTATGATTACACAGGCTATAACGCAAGCGAGCTTTATAGACAAGTAAGCCTTGGAAACCCCGTAATAGTATGGCTGTGCGATGATTTTGGAAATACCCCCACAATTTCTCGCATTTGGGTAGTAGAAGGCAAAACCCTGTATCTAAAGTCAAATATGGCGTGCATGGTTCTTGTCGGCTACGATAATACCGGGAATACAGTAACCCTCTCAAACCCCGCAGGAAATACCTTCACGCTTGATAAGAGCGCATTTGAAAAATCCTACGCCGATATGGGCTCGGGTGCGGTTGTTGTAAAATAGCGCTTGCCCCGCTTTCCCCCAAAGCCCCGCTAAGAAAGCACTTAGCGGGGCAAAAAAGGGAAGGAAAAAGAATTAAAAAGGAAATTTCCCGTAAAAAACAAGTCAAATTTCACCAAAAATCCAATGAAATAGAGCATGGTCGTCAAGCATAAATAAAAAAATCAAAAAAATATTAAAAAAATTTAAAATTTCTATTGACAAAGCGATATTCTTGTGTTATTATAATAGAGCAAAAAACAAAATAATTCATTTGCGAGTGTAGTTCAATGGTAGAATTCCAGCCTTCCAAGCTGGTCGCGTGGGTTCGATTCCCATCACTCGCTCCATTTTTTTGCATGTACCCATAGCTCAGCCGGATAGAGCAACTGCCTTCTAAGCAGTAGGTCGGGAGTTCGAATCTCTCTGGGTACGCCAACCACTTCGGTGGTTAGGGGTCTTGCCCAAGCGTGGTAAGACTATATACTCTCCACAAGGAGAGAAGCACTTTGGTGGGTGTAGCTCAGCTGGTTAGAGCGTCAGATTGTGGCTCTGAAGGCCGTGGGTTCGAATCTCATCATCCACCCCAAAAAAGAAAAGACTTGTCGAAATGGCAAGTCTTTTCTTTTTTTATCCAAGTCGCAGACTTGGCATATCATCACGACTTGTCGTGTATCTCATCACCATAGGTGTATATCATCAGCTGAAGGCTGTATTACTTCCAAAACGAGAAAAAAGCCGACCGTGTGGTCGGCTTTTATGGTGGATAGATAAAATAATGGCAGGGGCAAACAGCCTTATTTTATAACGACGGAATAAGCTCCAATTTGCAAATACCTAAGCTCAAACAAATCCATATCTATTTCAAACTCGCCAATGATAGGGCTTGATAGAGTAACTGTTCGATTTTCAAAATCATACCCTATAAGCACCACAGTCGCCATGTTTGACTTTAGATAAAGCTCCTTTCCATCTACTATCCAAATGCGAGAAACTGACGGGGTAATATCAAAATCCTCGCATGTCCATACAATAACAGGGTTTCCTTGGCTCACCTCATAATATAGCTCATTTAAGCTCTTGCCAGAATAGTCGTATGCTGTATGTGAGCCACCGTTTACACTAATAAATTTGCTCGCTGAGTTAATAATAACTGGTGGCAAGCAACCATAGGAATTATATGCATCCTTAGGATTTCCAACGTTTGCCTTGTTGAAATCAGTGTAGCCAACAGGACCCTTTAGAAGATAAAGGTCGCAAAGGTCGCACTTGTCAACCTTATATCCAAGGTGCGCAAGCACCATTGCAAGTGACGTAATTTCGTCACCACTTGGTAGCTCGGGAAACTGTGAAATATTAAGTAGCTCAATTAAATGCTTTTTTTCCATTTCATTATATTTTTCGCTTGCATTAACAGTGCCATACAGCTCGATTTTTGAAAGAGAAAGACCATTTTCCTCTTCAATATCAATTTCAAGCTCTGCTGATATTGTAATATCAACATCGCCCGTAGCTTCAATGGCTTGGGTTTGTGTGGCAATTAAATTCGATTCGCCAATTAAGGTTTCAGTAGAAAATTCCTTTTTTACGTCGTTAACGGTTAAATGTCCCCTTTTTGAGGTTGTGATTGTGTCCTTAGTATCAAGATAAAGCTCAACGCTAAGATATAGCGTGTCATCACCATCATTTTTCAAGGTCGCCCACTCACAGCGCAGAGTAGTGTCACATAGCGACTCACTTAAAATAGTGCCAGAGTCATTGATTTTTGCCTCAGAAATTTCATCGCTTGACACATTAGTGTCAATTACAGGCGTGTCTGTGCTTCCCTCGTCTGGCGAGGAGGAGCCCCAAATGTCCGAGGCTTGTACGAAAAAAATTACAGCACAAACAAGACAAATTACAATTAAAATAATGCAAGATAAGTATTTTTTAATTCCGTGTTTCATTTTTCTTTCCTTTCGATTTAAACTAAAATCTATGTTCATTATAAAGGAAAAAATTACCATTTCAACAAAAAGCGTCCGACACAAAATTGCTTTAAATGACAATGTGACATTAAGCGACAATGAAAGGTGTCACACTGGGTAAAAAAATGAAAATTATTGCGATGAATAGTTGTGCCAAAACTTGAATTTCACTGCTTAATATGGTATAATTACCATATAAATCGAAAAACAGAGGTATTTATGAATATTGAAGAAAGAATTAACCACCTAAGAAAGCTCATTTCATACCACTCCAAAAGGTATTATGAAAATGACGCACCTGAAATTTCCGACTTCGAATACGATAAAATGTTTGAGGAGCTAAAGGCACTTGAGGCTGAGCATCCTGAATATAGTAGCCCAACATCACCAACTCAAAGGGTTGGAGGCCGTGCCCTTGATAAGTTTGAAAAGGTTAAGCACGAGGTGAAAATGGCAAGCTTAACTGACGTTTTCAGCTTTGAGGAATTGCGTGATTTCATTAGACGCGTAAAAAGCGAGGTTGGCGAGGGCACTGAATTTTCAGTTGAGCCTAAAATTGATGGTCTTTCTATTTCCTTAAAGTACGAAAATGGCGCCTTGACGGTTGGTGCAACACGTGGTGACGGCACAACTGGTGAGGACGTTACTGCAAACGTAAAAACAATTCGCACAGTACCTCTTGAAATTAATGAAAAAGCAAGCATCACCGTACGTGGTGAGGTTTTTATGCCACATAAATCCTTTGAGAAATTGAATCGCGAAAAGGAAGAAAACGGAGAAAGCCTTTGGGCAAACCCAAGAAACGCAGCCGCTGGCTCACTTCGTTGTCTTGACTCAAAGGAAACTGCTAAGCGTGGACTCGATATCTTCGTTTTCAATTTTCAAGCAGGCGAAATAGACGCAAAAACGCATAAGGAAACAATCGATAAAATATCCTCATACGGCTTTAAAACAATTCCACTTTTATACGTTGGCTCAAATGAGGATGAAATTGTAAACGCAGTTATTGCATTAGGAGAAAATCGTCCTTTGCTTGACTATGATATTGATGGTACAGTAATAAAGGTTAACTCTCTTGAAAAAAGAAAGGAGCTTGGTGAGGGCACAAGCACACCAAAATGGGCAGTTGCTTACAAATTCCCACCAGAGCAAAAGAAAACAAAGCTACTTGATATAGTTATTCAGGTTGGCAGAACTGGCGTTTTAACGCCTAATGCGGTATTAGAGCCGGTTAAGCTTGCTGGCACAAGCGTTTCGCGCGCAACGCTACACAATATAGATATAATTAAGGAAAGGGATATTCGAATAGGCGACACAGTAATCGTGCAAAAGGCTGGCGATATTATTCCTGAGGTTGTTGGTAGCGTAAAGGAAGCGCGCACAGGCAATGAGGTGCCATATAATATGCCAGAAAAATGCCCGTCCTGTGGCGGAGGCTTAACCTATGACGATGCAGACGATTTTATAGATGATGGAGAGGACTTTACCTTAGGTGCCTTGCGTTGCACAAACCCTTCGTGTCCTGCTCAGCTTGAAAGAAATATAACCCATTTTGCATCTAAAAAGGCAATGAATATTGAGGGCGTCGGTGGCAAGCTTGTAAAGGCGCTTCTTAAAACCAATCTAATAAATGATGCATCAGATATATATTATTTATCAAAGGATGAAATTTCACGTCTTGAGCGTATGGGCGAAAAAAGCGCACAAAACTTTGTTGATTCTGTTGAGGCATCAAAGGAGGCTGGACTTGCAAGGCTCATTTTCGCTTTAGGTATTAGACACGTAGGCGAGGTTGCATCAAGCGCGCTTGCAAGTAAATTTGGCTCAATCGACGCACTTTTTACCGCCACTGAGGAGGAAATAAAAGAAACCGAGGACTTTGGCGACGTAATGGCAAAAAGTGTTGTGGAATTTTTTAAGAAGGACGAAACAAAATATATAGTAGAGCATTTGAAAAATGCAGGTGTAAAGACCACTGAGGAAATTAAAGAATTATCAAACGAATTTGAGGGGCTTACCTTTGTTTTGACTGGCACTCTTGAAAATATGACAAGAGACGAGGCTGGCGAAATGATAAAGGCAAGGGGTGGAAAGGTTTCATCATCAGTTTCCTCAAAAACCGATTACGTCTTGGCTGGTGAGGCGGCAGGCTCAAAGCTTACCAAGGCGCAAGCCTTAGGGGTTAAGATAATCGACAAGGAAGCATTTTTGGAAATGTGTAAATAATTATCGTTATAGAAGGGGGGCAAGAGATATGCACAAAATAAGCAGTGGCGCAAAAAAAGCGCTTGAGCTTTTGCACGCGCACGGATACGAGGCGTATTTAGTGGGTGGATGCGTGCGCGATATGATTATGGGCATATCTCCCCACGACTTTGATATAACCACCTCTGCAACTCCAAACGAAATGAAAGAGGTATTTTCTGACTATACCATAATCGAAACAGGCATAAAGCATGGCACAATAACCTTTCTTTATGAAAAGGAGCCTGTTGAAATCACAACCTACCGTATAGATGGTGAATATAAGGACTCTCGTCATCCAGAAAGCGTTGAGTTTACAAGAAGGCTTGATTTTGACCTTTCACGACGCGACTTTACAATGAACGCACTCGTGTATAACGAAAACGACGGAGTGCGTGACCTGTTTGGTGGTCAAGAGGACATAAAAAACAAGGTCATTCGCGCAATAGGTGACCCGGAAAAAAGATTCGGTGAGGATGCACTTCGCATACTTCGTGGTGTGCGCTTTGCATCACAGCTTGGCTTTAAAATAGAGGAAAAAACCAAAGAGGCGATGATAAAATGCGCCCCTCTTATGCATAACGTTTCACCCGAAAGAATAAACGTAGAATTAACAAAGCTTTTAGTTGGCAAAAACGTTAAAGAAGCGCTACTTGACAATTATCAAATCCTTGGCGAAATCTTGCCAGAAATAAATAAAATGCACGGCTTTTTACAGCATAATAAATATCACATTTATAACGTGCTTGAGCATACCGCCATCGCGCTTGAAAATATCGACCCTGTACCACATTTAAGGCTTACAATGCTTCTTCACGACGCGGGCAAGCCTAAAACCTTCACAATGGACGAAAACGGTGTGGGTCATTTCTATGGACATAACGCAGTAAGCGCAGAAATAGCCGAAGAATTTTTGACAAAATATAGGTATGACAACGCAACCAAGGAAAAGGTAATTAAGCTTGTAAAGATTCACGATACGCCAATAGAGCTTGATAGGATTTTTATAAAAAAGAGAATGAATCGCTTAGGCAAGGATTTATTCTTTGACCTATTAAAGGTCAAAAGGGCAGATAACCTTGCACAAAGCCCCAAATATCACTGGCTTGACAAGCTTGACAAAATGAAGAATATTGCCAAGGAAATAGCGATAGAGGATTCTTACACGTTGTCCTCTCTTAAAGTCACTGGCAATGACCTAATTACACTTGGCTTAAAGGGAAAGGCAATAGGAGACACTTTAAATCAGCTTTTAAATGAGGTAATAGAGGAAAAAATCCCAAATGAAAGAGATGCGCTAATCAAGCGTGCAAACGAATTAATATAAAAAAAGAAGCGATTTCTCGCTTCTTTTTATTTTGAAATTTTTTCGGGACTTTCGCTTTCTTGCGTGTTAGCAACAAGTACCTTTTTCTTTTTAGGCTTTATATCTGTGTTCTTTGCAGTTACAATAGCTTTTATTTTTCGGCCTAAGCGCTTAAAGTCATCCTTTAGTCCGCCTTCCTTTATGTGCTTAAATAGCCACTTAACGTCGCTTCCAAATCTCTTGCCGTCAAAAATCATAGCAAGACCGAAGGAAAGTGGAGTTACAAGCACAAATACAGGACAAATCATCCAGAACCAAGGCCAATATTTGTCAACCACCTCGTAGCCGATAATGTGGCTTGTTCCGCAGGACTCGCAATGCGCAGTTATAGGAACAGTCATTTGCTTAAAGAAATCAGGGCAGAAGGTTGCAATAAACTGACCAATGCTGTCATCAGCATCCCAAATGTAAGACGTGTTCTTGTAGTTAATATCAAGAAAATCGTTGTTTCTTAGTGGTATCAAGCCAAGCTCGCTTTGGAAAATTTGATTAAGAATAATAAATAACATCAAAAGTAAGAGTCCGACAGGTGCTATCCAAATTCGCTTGTAGGATAGCTTATGCTTCTTAAGAAGCACCATAAGTAGTGGCACTGCCATTATCATCCAGTGATGATAGTAGAATCTTAAAATATCCCAGAATTCAGCCATTTGTGAAGCCGCATCACCCTTCGCAATAGGCTCCTGCGGATAGAAAAGAACAATAATTCCAGTTAATACGCCAATAAAGAACATATAGTCCTTAACGTATTTATTTTTCATAAAGAACATAAACGGGAATAGCGCAATGTTAGCGCCACAAATGTTAACAAACCATGAGTCACGTAAACCACGCGATGTAATAACGTTTTCCCCTGTAACCTCACAATAGGTATTGTATGGTGGAATGAACATTTTTAGGAAGTGGAGAATAAATCCAAGTGCTAAAAGTGAAAATAGAACTAAGTTTTGGACAAATGGAGGCGCTTTTCTTAATGCAAAATAGAGTCCTACTAAAGCTCCAACCTGCACAAAAATCCAAAAGAAGTACCAAAAATTAAACATTTCTATAACCATATGCTGTATCACCTCAAATTAGATAAAATGTGAACCATTAGCTCGTTGATGTTACAATTTTAACATATTATTCAAATTAATTCAACATTTGTAAATATATTTAACATTTTATTCACAATATGCAAAAATAAAAAGAAGCGATTTCTCGCTTCTTATTCGTTCTCGGCGCTTGCTATTATCTGGGCTTTTTGCTCTTTGGCTTGTCCATCGTCTTTGTTATCACGATTTCCCTTGCGCTTTAATACAACAAAAATCGAGCCAAAAAATATTTTTATGTCCATCCAAATTGAAGCTCTGTTGCAATATTCTGCATCGAGAATAGCCTTGTTTTTGTAATATACGTCATCTCTGCCATGCACCTGCGCATAACCTGTGATACCTGGGCGAAGTCTGAGTGCGCCAAGCTTAAGGCGCATATTGTTGCAGTTCTCTTCACTTAAAACCAATGGTCTTGGACCGATAAATGACATAGTGCCGATAAAGCAGCACCATAGCTGAGGTAGCTCGTCTATCGATAGCTTTCTCATAATCTTACCAAAACGAGTATAGTAGTCCTGAGGATTTGAAAATTCAGATGTAGCAAGATCGTGTGGTGCAGTAGTTTTCATAGAACGGAATTTATAGCAGTTAAATGTTTTGCCGTTCTGTCCCATACGCTTTTGCTTAAAGAAAACAGGACCATGTGGGTCGTCTATTTTGATAATGATTGCAAAAAGCAAGAAAAAAGGTGAAAGAACAATAAGTGCAAGACCTGCCACGAAAAAGTCAAATAGTCTTTTTACAATCTTGAAAAAGATTTTTTTCTTTTTGCTTTGCTCAAAGCTTGCTATGTAGCCTTCGTAAGTCTCGTCATCATATTTGAAGGATGGGTCAAAATCCTTGTTTTTAATTAACTCAACCTTGGGGTCATAACGTAATTGCTTTATCTCAGTTGTTTGCGTCATAACTTCTCCTAACTATTATTTTAACACATTGATTATAACAAAAGATACTTGCCATTGTCAACAGGAAAATTAATAAAATTAAATAAAGAGCAAAAAACACTTGAAAATAATATTAAAATAGTGTATGATTATTATGTATAAATATGTTTTTAGCGTAAATTGCCAATTGTGTGGCAAATTGTATTTATCAGAATTATCACTTAGGAGGTATGGATATGGCTTTTTTTGAGCTTGATAATGAAGTTGAATCAGGCGTTGATATAAGAGTTTTTGGCGTCGGCGGTGGCGGTAATAACGCAATTAACCGTATGATTGCCTCAAATATAAAGGGTGTTGAATTTATCGCAGTAAACACCGACAGACAAGCACTTCAAAGATGTGGTGCTACAAGACAAATTTGCATAGGCGAGGGCACTACAAAGGGTAACGGTGCAGGCGCTGACCCAGCTAAGGGCGCAAAGGCTGCTGAGGAAAGTGCAGAGGAAATCAAGGCTGCAATTGAGGGTGCTGATATGATTTTTGTCGCTGCTGGTATGGGTGGTGGCACAGGCACAGGCGCAGCTCCTGTTGTTGCAAGACTTGCCAAGGAAATGGGCGTTTTAACCGTTGGTATCGTTACAAAGCCTTTCAAGTTTGAGGGACATATAAGAATGTCACAGGCTGAAAGAGGTATTAATGAGCTTTCAAAGCATGTTGACTCACTTGTGGTTATCCCTAACGAAAGATTAAAGGAAACCTCACAACAAAAAATAACGCTTTTAAATGCGTTTGCAATCGTTGACGATATTTTAAGACATGGCGTTCAAAGCATTTCAGATACAATTAATTTCTCAGGATATATCAACCTTGACTTTGCTGACGTTTCCGCTATAATGAAGGACGCAGGACTTGCACATATGGGTATCGGTGAGGCAAGCGGAGAGAATAAAGCGATAGAGGCTGCTAAAAAGGCAATTGCAAGCCCACTTCTTGAAACCTCAATTGAGGGTGCAACAGGCGTTCTTATTAACTTCACAATAGGCAACGACGTAGCTCTTGATGAAACCGATGCGGCTGGTAGCCTAATCGCAGAGGCGGCATCTGCAAATGCGAATATCATTTGGGGCGTTAGCGTTGATGAGTCACTTGAGGACACACTAAGAGTCACAATTATCGCAACGGGCTTTGAAAAGAAAAAGCCGGTAAGAGAGCTTGGCACTGATGAAGAGGTTAGAGTTTATCGTCCAAACAGAATTAAAATTGACGATTCTCCAGCTGAAGAGCCAATCACCACGGATGAGCCACAGTTTAGACCGGCAGTTACACCAAGAAGACCAATTCAGCCACAGACCACCGTTGATGCTGAAATTGATGATATTCTTGATATTGTTAATAATAGGTCACGCAAAAAGCCACTTGCTGACGATTTCGGCAAGGAATATAAAAAATTAGCCACGGAAAAATGAAAAATCCGTGGCTTTTTTGCGCATATAATATATATTAATTTATTTATTTTTAATAAAAATGCTCAAAAAATATAATCAATTATCTATTCTTTTTGTGCAAAAGGTAGAAATTTTAAGTTGGAGAACCTATTTCTTGACAACTCAAAATTCTAATGATATAATACAACTGTGTGCGAATGCGATAAGCCATATTTGCGCCTAAATGTATTCAAACACATGATACATCGTGCTAAGTGCCGACGTATAAACATTTATTCTTAAAGAAGGAGGAACGAAATGCCAACCTTTAATCAGCTCGTTAGACAGGGTAGAACAAGCAAGACCTACAAGTCAGTAACCCCAGTTCTTCAAACAGGCTTCAACACCTTGAAGAACAAGTCAATCGATCAAAGCGCTCCACAAAAGAGAGGCGTATGTACAAAGGTTACAACAACCACACCAAAGAAGCCAAACTCAGCTCTTCGTAAGATTGCAAGAGTTAAGCTTACAAACGGTATGGAAGTAACTTCATACATCCCAGGTATCGGACACAATCTCCAAGAGCACTCGGTTGTTCTTATTCGTGGAGGAAGAGTTCGTGACTTGCCAGGTTGCCGTTATCACATTATTCGTGGTACGCTTGACGCACAAGGCGTAGCAAACCGTAACCAAAGCCGTTCTAAGTACGGCGCAAAGCGTGCAAAGAAGAAATAATTCTTGCACAGGGTAACATAAAAGTAATTTTTATCGTAGTTCCTAACTTTGTAGCTGAAATAAATGTTTATTTGTCAGAGACACTTGTAAAGGACACGACGGGAGAATTTCTTTCGAGTACCAATGATATCATATAATTAATGAAGGAGGGAAGTAAAGTGCCAAGAAGAGGTCAAATTTCCAAAAGAGATGTATTACCAGATCCACTTTATGGTTCAAAGCTCGTAACAAAGCTCATCAACAACATCATGCTTGATGGTAAGAAGGGTGTAGCTCAAAAGATTGTATACGACGCATTCAAAATCGTAGAAGAAAAGACTGGTGAAAATGGTCTTGACGCATTCGTAGCAGCTCTTGAAAATGTAATGCCAGTATTGGAGGTTAAGGCTCGCCGTGTAGGCGGTTCTAACTACCAAGTACCAATGGAAGTAAGAGCAGAAAGAAGACAAACACTCGGTCTTCGTTGGATAACCGTTTATTCAAGAAACCGTGGCGAAAAGACAATGGCTGAAAGACTTGCAGGCGAAATACTCGATGCTAAGAACAGCATGGGCGGAGCTTACAAGAAGAAAGAAGAAACACACAGAATGGCTGAAGCTAATAAGGCTTTCGCACATTACAGATATTAATAGTCACCCGTACTATTTGAAAGGAAAAAACACAGATGCCAAGAGAATATTCACTTGAAAATACCCGTAATATTGGTATTATGGCGCACATTGACGCAGGTAAGACCACTACTACAGAGCGTATCTTGTTCTACACAGGTAGAACACACAAAATAGGTGAAACTCACGAGGGTTCTGCAACAATGGACTGGATGGAGCAAGAGCAAGAAAGAGGTATCACAATCACCTCTGCTGCTACAACATGCTTCTGGTCTGGTTCAGCTAACCAGTACCCAACCACTCGTATCAATATTATTGATACCCCTGGTCACGGTGACTTCACCGTTGAAGTACAGCGTTCACTTCGTGTCCTTGACGGTTCAGTTACCGTATTCTGTGCTAAGGGTGGCGTAGAACCACAGTCTGAAACTGTATGGAGACAGGCTGATGAGTATGGCGTACCACGTATGGCATATGTAAACAAAATGGACATTATGGGAGCAGACTTCTATCGTGTTGTAAGCATGATGAAGGAAAGACTCCATGCTAACGCAGTACCAATTCAGTTGCCTATCGGTGCTGAAGACACATTTAAGGGTATCATCGACCTATTCGAAATGAAGGCTGATGTTTACTATGATGAGCTTGGTAAGGATATGAGAGTTGAAGATATCCCAGCTGAGCTTCAAGCAAAAGCAGAAGAGTATAGATCAAACATGGTTGAATCTATCTGCGAAACTGATGATGATCTTATGATGATGTACCTTGAGGGCGAGGAGCCATCTAATGAAGAGCTTAAGGCTGCACTTCGTAAGGCTGTTATTGCAAACAAGATTGTACCAGTTGTTTGTGGTACTTCTTATAGAAACAAGGGAGTACAAAAGCTCCTCGACGCAGTTATCGACTATATGCCTGCACCAACTGATATCCCTGCAATTAAGGGTATTCATCCTGACACAGGTGAGGCTGATGAGCGTCATGCAAGCGATACTGAGCCATTCTCAGCACTTGCATTCAAGATTATGACAGACCCATTCGTTGGAAAGCTTTGCTTCTTCCGCGTATATTCTGGTTCTGTTGAAGCAGGTACAAGCGTGTACAACTCCTGCAAGGATAAGAACGAAAGATTCGGACGTATCCTCCAAATGCACGCAAACGACAGAAAAGACATCGATGTATGCTATGCTGGTGATATTGCCGCAGTTGTTGGTGTAAAGAACACAACAACAGGTGATACATTCTGTGACGAAAAGCATCCTATCATTCTTGAATCAATGGAATTCCCAGAGCCTGTTATTTCAGTAGCAGTTGAGCCAAAAACAAAGGCTGGTCAAGAAAAGATGGGCATTGCTCTTGCAAAGCTTGCAGAAGAGGACCCAACATTCAAGACATACACAGATGAAGAAACTGGACAAACTATTATTGCTGGTATGGGTGAGCTTCACCTTGAAATTATCGTAGACCGTTTGCTTCGTGAATTTAAGGTTGAGGCTAACGTAGGTAAACCACAGGTTGCTTACAAGGAAACAATCCGTAGAGAAGCAAATGTTGACCACAAGTATGCTCGTCAGAGTGGTGGTAAGGGTCAATATGGTCACGTTAAGATTATTATGGAGCCAAACGAGCCAGGTAAGGGATATGAATTCATCAACAAGGTTGTTGGTGGTGCTATTCCAAAGGAATATATTCCATGCGTTGACGCAGGTATTCAAGCTGCATCACAAACTGGTGTTCTTGCAGGCTACCAAGTAGTTGACTTCAAGGTTACACTTTATGATGGTTCATACCATGAGGTTGACTCATCAGAAATGGCGTTCAAGATTGCTGCTTCAATGGCATTCAAGGAAGCTATGAAAAAGGCAGACCCTGTTCTTACTGAGCCAATCGTTAAGGTAGTTGTAGTAACTCCTGACGACTACATGGGCGACGTAATCGGAAGCCTTAACTCACGCCGTGGACAAATCCAATCCATGGACCCTGTAGCTGGTGCACAACAAATCACAGCTATGGTTCCTCTTGCTGAAATGTTTGGTTACGCAACAACACTTCGTTCCACAACACAAGGTAGAGGTAACTACACAATGGAGCCAGATCACTTTGCTGAGGTTCCAAAGAACATCCAAGAGCAGATTATGAGCGCTCGTGGCAAAAATAATAACTAATTTTTAGTTAACCAATTAAAATTAAAATAAAAAAATTAAATTCGGAGGAAAATTCAAATGGCTAAGCAGAAATTTGAAAGAACAAAACCCCACGTAAACATTGGTACTATCGGTCACGTTGACCATGGTAAGACAACACTTACAGCAGCAATCACAAAGACACTTTCCTTAAATGGTGGTGCTGAGTTCATGGACTACAGCCAAATCGACAACTGCCCAGAGGAAAGAGCAAGAGGTATCACAATCAACTCCCGTCACGTTGAGTACGAGACAGCTAACCGTCACTACGCTCACGTTGACTGCCCAGGCCACGCTGACTATGTAAAGAACATGATCACTGGTGCTGCTCAGATGGACGGTGCTATCCTCGTTGTTGCTGGTACAGACGGCCCTATGGCTCAAACTCGTGAGCACATCCTTCTTGCTCGTCAGGTAGGTGTTCCAGCTCTTTGCGTATTCATCAACAAGTGTGATGACGTTGACGACCCAGAGCTTCTTGACCTCGTAGAGATGGAAATTCGTGACCTTCTTAGCGAGTATGAGTTCCCAGGTGATGACATTCCAATCATCCGTGGCTCAGCAAGAGATGCACTTCTCTCATCAAGCACCGACACATCAGCTCCTGAGTATGCTTGCATTCTCGAGCTTATGGATGCTGTTGACAACTACATCCCAACACCAGACAGAAAGGCTGACATGCCATTCCTTCTCCCAGTTGAGGACGTATTCTCAATCTCTGGCCGTGGTACAGTTGCTACAGGTAGAGTAGAGCGTGGTACAGTTAAGATGGCTGACGAAGTTGAAATCGTTGGTCTTACAGACGAGTCAAGAAAGACTGTTATTACAGGTATCGAAATGTTCCATAAGCTTATGGACAGCGCTGAGGCTGGTGATAACGTTGGTCTTCTTCTCCGTGGCGTTCAAAAGAACGAAATCGAAAGAGGACAAGTACTCTGCAAACCAGGTTCAATCAACCCACACACAAAGTTTGTAGGTCAAGTTTACGTTCTTACAGAAAAGGAAGGCGGCCGTTCAAAGCCATTCTTCTCAAACTACAGACCACAATTCTATATCAGAACAACTGACGTTACAGGTATCATCACTCTTGCTGACGATGTTGAAATGGCTAAGCCTGGCGACAACGTAACAATGACTGTTGAGCTTATCACACCTATCGCTATCGAAAAGCAACTTCGTTTCGCTATTCGTGAGGGTGGTAGAACAGTTGGTTCAGGTACAGTATCTGAAATCCTTGCATAATTAGATTACTAATTATATAAAAAAGAGCTTCTTCGGAGGCTCTTTTTTCTTTATTACACCTAATTTTACTAAAATAACGCACTAATTTGGTTGACAAAAAGGACAATATAATATAAAATTATATA
>JAFVWS010000021.1 GCA_017501545.1 Clostridia bacterium
ATATACTTACATTGTGCAAAATAGAGAAATATATTTAATTTATTAGAATTAATTGATTTTTTTATATTAAAATGCTATAATTTTCATATGAATCCATAAAATAATAGGAGAAAAATTATGAAAAAGAAAATTCTTTTAACCTTGGTGCTTGTATCTATGCTCGCATTAATGTTTGCAGTTGCATCCTCTGCTGCAACCCTCTATAAAACAGCAGACGGTACAACGCTTTTTACAGGGGTTGATGAAAACGCAGACCGCATTTTCGACAGCTACGAGGGTAGCTTCCCAAATACCGATGAAAGCGGTAACGCATTGACTTGGTATATTGTTAGCACCGAAACCACAGAAACAGACACAGTGCATACAGTTGCAAGCTTCTTGACGCTTGATACAACCGGTGAGCACGCATCACTTTCCGATGCAGGTGTTTATAAGTATGTTAATACGGAAAAAGAGCTTAGCTTGGTTAGCGTATATTTTCCAAACAATTCCGGTATTTTAACACTTAATCTTTCTGGTGATGGATATGGTAATACATACGATTTTGCAACTGATAAAAGTAATCTTTTGTATCTTACCTTGCCAAACACTCTAACCGAGTTGCCAAAACGCGTTTGTCAGTCTACACCGGTAATTGATTGTACAATTCCTGACGAAGCTCCATTTGAAAGTATTTCGGCAGTAGCGTTTTATAAGGCGAAGAATCTGTATTCGGTAGATATTCCTGCAAACGTAACTATTATTTATTCAAACGGACATTCAAATGACGGATATCCATTCTATGAATGTGTTTCTCTTGTCGATGTTGATTTTGCTGAAAACTCAAAGCTTGAAACTATTCAACAAAACTCCTTTAACAGATGCACAGCCTTGAAGGAAATAACAATTCCCAACTCGGTTGTAAATCTCGGAAACAATGTGTTTATGTATTGTAGCGGACTTGAAACCGTTCGTTTAGGTGCTAATGCGGGTAAAGGCTTGACTGAATATAACGTTCAAAGCATGCTTTACGGATGCAACTCGCTTAAATACGTTTATATGTCAGATACTATGGTGCCAACATCAGGCTCTCACCTGTTTGATAGCGGTGCAAGCGGAATGGTTATATTCTATACGGGTGACCAAACAGAATATGAAGCCTTAAAAGCAATCCTGACCACGCTTAAAAACAACGGCAAGTTTGTAAATGCAACCGCTATAGAGTGGGATGCAACAAAGGATGACCAATATTATAAGGACTTAGCCGCAACCGAAAAGAAGAATTATGTAGTATATGGCTACAACACCTGCAACGCATTCTATGATGGGGTGCATGGCGAAAGCACAACAACATATAAATTCAAGGACGAACTTTATACATCAAAATACTGCTCATACACAGGCTGTGCAAGATGCAATTCTACTATAGAAAAGGAAGAGGCAGACGCACTCTTTACAAACAAGGGCTATTCAACAAACACAATTGACGGCGTTGGCATTACCTACACAATTGTATTTAACCCAACCGCAATTCAAAAATACGAGGAGCTTGCAAAAACAACCTTTGAATATGGTCTTATCGCAGCAACAACAAATATAGTTGATGATGGCGCACTATTTGACGAAACAGGTAAGGCAGTAGATGAAAACTCAATCGTAACTGGCTTTAGAGGCACAGATTACACAATCTACAACCTAAAGATTACAAGCATTCCAGCGGAATCGCAAGAAACTGGCATTTATGCATGCGCATATATAATCGACACAAATAGCGCTGGCGTAAAAACAATTAACTATGTAGGAAATGCAGTTGCAACAGAAGCAGAGGCAGTTACCTACCAAGCAATTTTACAAAAGGAATCAACAAATTCATAAGTAAAAAAGAGCGACCGCGTGTCGCTCTTTTTTACTTGCAAAGCGCTAAAAAACTATTAACACAATAAATATTATATAATATTGCAAAATATCTATTGACTTTAGTTAACTAAAGTATTATAATGATTTAGTACACTAAAGCGTTAAAGTTATAAACAAATAATATTGTAAAGTGAGGAATGCTAATGAGTAAGCTACATACTAAAGAGGTAGAGGAACTATTTGACGCAATACTTTCATTAAAAACAAAGGATGAATGCTATAAATTTTTTGGCGACGCTTGCACAATAAAAGAGGTTTTGGAAATTGCCCAAAGGCTTAAGGCGGCAAAAATGCTAAGAAAGGGCGTAAATTATTCCGAAATAACAAGAGAAACGGGTATGAGCACGGCGACAATTAGCCGTGTGAACAGATGCCTTGAATATGGCGATGGTGGCTATTCAATGATACTTGATCGCCTTGCTAAAAAAGGAGAGAAAAAGTGATAGAAAAGTATTTAAAGGGAGAGGAAAGAATTGTTCTTGCCTTGCGTTCTCTTTATTCAAAGTATGGCTATTTACCATATAAAATGAATAAGTTTGAGGAATACGATCTTTACGCAAAAAACAAGGACTTTTTGGTAAGTGACGGAATTATTACCTTTACCGATATAGGTGGCAAGCTTCTTGCACTAAAGCCAGACGTTACCCTATCGATTATAAAAAACGCAAGCGACGAAAAGGGCGCTAAGAATAAGGTTTATTATAGCGAAAACGTTTATCGTATTTCTGGCGCAACAAGAGAATACAAGGAAATTATGCAAACAGGACTTGAATGCATAGGAGATTTGACCTTATATGACACATATGAGGTTATCTCGCTTGCAGGCAAAAGCTTAGGCGCAATTTCAAACGATTACGTTTTGGAAATTTCACATATGGGCATTATTTCTGCGCTTCTTGATAAAATCAGCTCAAACGAAAAGTTTGCAAATGAAGCAATCGAGTGCATTGAGAAAAAAAGCACACATACAATCAAGGCTGTTTGCGCTGAGTATGGAATTTCAAAGGAAGACACAGAAGCACTTTGCGATTTTTGTGCGCTTCACGGCACACCAAGCCACGTAATTTCCAAGCTTGAAAATATGGACGTAAGCCAAGAATTTAGCGCTTGTGTCGAGGAATTAAAATCAATTGATGCGCTTTTGAGGGACGACGAGGGATACGATAAAATCCAAATTGATTTTTCACTTCTTAACGATATGAATTACTACAATGGCATTGCAATAAACGGTTTTGTTAATGGCGTTTGTGAGTGCGTGCTGTTTGGTGGACGCTATGACAAGCTTCTTGACAAAATGGGCAAGGGCTGTGAGGGTGTTGGCTTTGCAGTATATACTGATTTGCTTACCTCTCTTGATAATAGTACCAGCGCATATGACGTTGATACGCTTGTAATTTATAGTAAAGAAACCGATGCAAGCGTGCTTAAGAAAACAGTAGAAAAGCTTGTTTCTGAGGGCAAAAGCGTAAGCGCACAAATGGTTGAGCCACAAAAGCTCAGATTTAAAGAGAAAATAGAGATTTAAGAGGAAATAGTATGATAAATGTAGCGCTTCCAAAGGGACGCCTTGGCGAAAAGGTTTATCAAATGTTCGCAAAATGCGGATATGAGTGCCCGTCCATTTTGGAAAATAATAGAAAGCTCATTTTTGAAAACGAGGAAAAGGGCGTAAGATACTTTTGGGTAAAGCCCTCTGACGTTTCAATATACGTTGAGCGTGGTGCTGCCGACATCGGCGTTTGTGGCAAGGATATCTTGCTTGAATATGAGCCTGATGTGTATGAGCTGCTTGATTTAAATATCGGTAAATGCCGTATGGCAGTTGCTGGCAAAAAGGATTTCTTTGACGACAATACAAAAACCTTAAAGGTTGCAACAAAGTTTGTAAACATCGCAAAGAAGTACTATCAGGGCAAGTGCCGTGACATTGATATTATCAAGCTAAACGGCTCAATTGAGCTTGCTCCTATTTTGTCACTGTCCGACGTAATTGTCGATATTGTAGAAACAGGAACGACTCTTAAGGAAAACAACCTTGAGGTTAAAGAGGAGATAGTGCCAATTTCTGCAAGACTTATTGCAAACAAGGCAAGCTTTAAGTTTAAAACAGAAGAAATAGAAAAAATTTCAAGGCTTTTAGAAGAACAGGTAAATATAAATGATTAAGATATACAAATATGGCGAGGTTTCAAATAGTGAAATCTTCGCACGTGACAACATCGATGCAGGTGTCGAGGACATAGTTGCCGATATTATCTATAACGTTAGAAAAAACGG
This sequence comes from Clostridia bacterium, assembly GCA_017501545.1. GTDB lineage: Bacteria > Bacillota > Clostridia > Oscillospirales > CAG-272 > RGIG2000. The sequence continues at coordinate 4,174 of JAFVWS010000021.1, forward strand.
TGACAGGGCACTTTTTGAGTATGCAGAAAAATTTGACAAGGTAACTCTTTCAAGCCTTGAGGTGACAAAGGAAGAAATAGACAGGGCGTTTGAATCCGTTGAGCCTGAGTTTATTGAAATTGTAAAAGAGGCAAAGGAAAACATCACTGCCTTCCATAAAAAGCAGCTAAGAGATGGCTTTGAAATTAGAGAAGAAAATGGTGCTATAAAGGGACAAAAAATCACACCTATTGAAAAGGTTGGTCTTTATGTTCCAGGTGGTACAGCCGCATATCCATCAACCGTTTTAATGGATAGCATTCCTGCAAAAATCGCAGGCTGTGATGAGATTGTAATGGTTACCCCACCGTCAAAAACCGGCGAGGTAAATCCAGCAATTCTTGCCGCTGCAAAAATTGCAGGAGTTGATAGAATTTTCAAGGTTGGTGGTGCGCAGGCAGTCGCAGCACTTGCTTATGGAACAGAGTCTATTCCTGCTGTTGATAAAATCGTAGGACCTGGCAACGCATTTGTTGCAGAGGCTAAAAGCAGGTTTTTGGCAAGGTTTCAATAGATATGATAGCAGGCCCAAGCGAAATTTTAGTTGTAGCTGATAAGACTGCAAACCCACGCTACGTAGCTGCTGACCTACTTTCACAGGCGGAGCACGATAAAATGGCAAGCGCAGTTTTAGTAACTGATTCATATGACTTAGCACTTGAGGTTAGCAAGGAGCTTGAAATTCAAATTCCACTCCTTCCAAGGGCGGAAATTGCAAGGGCATCAATTGATAAAAATGGTAAAATCATAGTGGCTGAGGGCAATCTTATGCTCGCTATTGATATAGCAAATGAAATCGCACCTGAGCATCTTGAGCTCGTGGTTGACAACCCATTTGATTACCTTGACAAGGTAAAGCACGCTGGCTCAATCTTTATGGGCAAGTACTGTCCTGAGGCGCTTGGCGACTATTTTGCAGGTCCAAACCACACGCTTCCAACAAGTGGCAGTGCAAAATTTTCATCACCACTTTCAGTAGATGATTTCCAAAAGAAATCACAATTTACCTACTACACAAAGGAAGCCCTTGAGGCAGTTTATAAAAAGGTTGCAAAATTTGCTGATAAGGAAGGCTTGCATGCACACGCAAAGAGTGCAACCATTAGATTTGAAGACTAATTAAGGAGGAAATAATGAGTAGATTTTTCAGCGAAAGATATTCTTCGCTCGTTCCCTACACGCCAGGTGAACAGCCTAAGAATATGGAATATGTAAAGCTAAATACAAACGAATCGCCGTATCCACCATCAAAGGGTGTTTACGAGGCTGTGAAAAAAGAGGCTGAAAGGCTACATCTTTATTCCGACCCACAAGCAAGCGTAATTACAGAAAAAATAGCTAACAGATACGGCGTTTCAAGGGAGCAGGTTTTAGTCACAAACGGAAGTGACGAGGTATTAAACTTCGCTTTTATGGCTTATGGAAGTGACAAAAAAGAAATGCTTTTTGCCGATATCACATACGGCTTTTATACGGTCTTTGCAGAATTAAATGGCGTTAAGTATAGAGAAGTGCCACTAAAGGACGACTTTTCAATTGATGTAAACGACTATATCGCAAAGGATACCACAATTGTTATAGCCAACCCAAATGCACCAACAGGCAAGGCGCTTCCACGCAGTGAAATTGAAAAAATCATCGCTTCAAATCCAAATAACGTTGTTATTGTTGATGAGGCATACGTTGATTTTGGCGCTGAAAGCTGCGTTGAGCTTGTAAACAAATATGAAAACTTGCTTGTTACAATGACCTTCTCAAAGTCACGCTCGATGGCAGGGGCTAGAATAGGCTTTGGCATCGGCTCAAGGGCTATAATAAACGATTTGAATACTATTAAGTATTCAACCAATCCATATAACGTAAATAGAATGAGTCAAATAGCAGGCGCGCAAGCAATTGACGACGACCAGTATTATATGGACAACGCAAAGGAAATAATTAAAACTCGCGAGTACACAAAAAAGGAGCTTGAGTCACTTGGATTTACAGTTCTTGACTCGTGTGCAAATTTCATATTTGCAAAAACAGATAAAATTTCAGGCAAGGATTTATATTTAGAGCTTAAGAAAAGAGGCGTTTTGGTGCGCCACTTTGACAAGGAAAAAATTACCGACTTTAATAGAATCACAATAGGCACAAAATCGCAAATGGATATATTCCTTTCAAAAACTAAGGAAATTTTGGAGGCTTAAAATGAGAGAAGCATGCATTCAAAGGAAAACAAATGAAACCAATATCGCCCTATGCCTAAATCTTGATGGCACAGGCGAAAGCGAAATATCAACAGGCTGTGGCTTTCTTGACCACATGCTTACCCTTTTTGCACGTCACTCAAGAATTGATTTGAAGGTAAACTGTAAGGGCGATACTGATGTTGACTATCACCACTCAACTGAGGATATCGCAATTTGCCTTGGCAAGGCTATTTTAGAGGCTCTTGGCGAGAAAAAGGGAATTGTACGCTACTGTGATGTAACACTTCCTATGGACGAGGCGCTTGTTCTTTGCGCGCTTGACGTTTCAGGCAGAGGTGGCTCATATTTTGCACTTGATATACCAGCTTCAAGGGTGGGCGATTTCGACACTGAGCTTTGCGAGGAGTTTTTCTCAGCAATAGCACGTGAAAGTGGCATTACAATCCACCTAAGATCAATAACGGGCACAAATTCCCACCACATTATCGAGGGCGCATTTAAGGCATTTGCAAGAGCCCTAAAGGGTGCTATAATGGTTGAGGAAAAATACAAGGATGAGGTTCCCTCCACAAAAGGAGTAATTTAATGATAGCAATAATAGACTACGGAATAGGAAATCTATTTTCCGTGGTATCATCGTTTAAATATATCGGGGCAGATGCCATAGTTACAAGTGACCCCGAAAAAATAAAAGAGTGTGACCGCATTTTGCTCCCTGGCGTTGGCGCATTTGAGGATGCAGCTAAAAAGCTAAGAGAAACAGGACTTGATAAGGTAATTATCAAGGAGGCAAAGGCAGGCAAGCCTATTTTGGGCATTTGCCTTGGAATGCAAATGCTTTTTGAAAAAAGCTACGAATATGGTGAGCATAACGGCTTAGGACTCTTAAAGGGCAGGGTTATTGGTATGCAGGGCGTAATTGATGAAAAATTACAAATCCCTCATATCGGATATAACGACTTGATTTTTAAGAAAAATCACCCATTACTTAAATACATAAATGAAGGTGACTTTGTTTATTTCGTCCACTCATATTATGCAGTTGACTGTGATGATTCCTTGGTTGCTTACGCAGAGTACGATAAGGACATTACAGCGATAGTGGCTAAGGACAACGTAATGGGTTGTCAATTCCACCCGGAAAAGAGTGGAGAGGTTGGACTTAATATACTAAGAGCGTTTTGCGAAATGGAGACGGTAAAATGAACATTTTTCCCGCAATAGACCTATACGATAAAAAAGCGGTTCGTCTTTTCAAGGGCGATTATAATCAAATGACCGTATATAGCGATAAGCCATGGGAAATCGCAATTGATTTTGAAAAATCAGGTGCTAAGTTCATCCACGTGGTTGACCTTGAGGGCGCAAAAACAGGAAAAACACCTAACCTTGAGGTTGTTAAAAAAATCGCTGAGTCTACAAGCCTATTTTTAGAAATAGGTGGTGGAATTCGCGATATGGAAACTGTAAAAACCTATCTTGAAAATGGAGCTGATCGTGTTATTTTAGGCACAAGCGCTGTAAATGACGAGGACTTTTTAAAGCAAGCAGTTGATACCTACAAGGAAAAAATTGCAGTAGGTGCTGACGTAAAGGACGGATATATCGCAATTAAGGGCTGGATTGAAAAAAGCCAATATTCCCTTGAGGAGTATCTAAATAAAATGCAAGGCTTAGGCGTTAAAACCGTTATTTGCACAGATATTTCAAAGGATGGTGCAATGAAGGGCACCAACATAGAGCTTTATAAGGAGCTTTCTCAAAAATTCACCTTGGATATTGTTGCCTCTGGTGGTGTTTCAACTCTTGACGACGTTTTATCACTAAAGGAAATGAACCTATATGGTGCAATAATCGGCAAGGCATATTACACAGGCGCAATCAACCTAAAGGAAGCAATAGAGGTTTGTAAATGATAACAAAAAGAATAATTCCATGCCTTGACGTAAGGGATGGAAGAGTAGTAAAGGGCGTAAACTTTGAGGGCATTAACGATGTAAATGACCCAGCAACCTTGGCAAAGTATTACTCGGAAAACGGCGCAGATGAGCTTGTTTTTTACGATATTACAGCATCGCACGAGGGAAGAAGGCTTTTTACTGATATTTTAACTAAGGTGGCTCAAAACGTATTTATTCCCTTGACAGTAGGTGGTGGGATAAACACAATTGAGGACTTTGATAGGGTTTTAAAATGTGGCGCTGATAAGGTTAGTGTAAACTCAGGCGCGATTAAAAACCCAAGCCTTATTACTGAGGCTGCAAAGAAATATGGCAACCAATGCGTTGTTATTTCCGCTGACGTCAAAAGAGTAGATGGTGTATTTACCGTTTTTTCAAAGGGTGGACGCGAAAATACAGGTATGGAGGCTATTTCTTGGATAAAAAGATGCGTTGATATGGGTGCTGGCGAGGTCGTAGTTAACTCGATAGACACCGACGGCGTTAAAAACGGCTTTGATATTGAGCTGCTAAAGCTTGTTTGTGAGGCTGTCAACGTGCCAGTTATAGCATCTGGTGGCGCTGGCTCAACTGAGCATTTTGTGAAGCTGTTTAAGGAAATTCCCGAAATGAGCGCAGGTCTTGCCGCATCAGTTTTCCACTTTGGAGAAATCAAAATTAATGAGCTCAAAAAAGAGCTAAAAAACAATGGTATTAAAGCGAGGATATAAACAATGTTTGATATAGAAAAGCTTAAATTTGATAAGGATGGCTTAATTCCTGCCGTCGTTGTTGACGCATACACAAAAAAGGTCTTAACGCTTGCTTATATGAACAAGGAAAGCCTAAAAATTACAATGGAAAAGGGCTTGACGTGCTTTTACAGCCGTTCAAGAAACGAGCTATGGCTAAAGGGCGAAACAAGTGGAAACTATCAGCACGTTGTTTCGATCACGGCTGACTGTGACTATGACGCGCTAACAGTAGTTGTGGAAAAGGATGGTCCTGCCTGCCATACAGGCACAGACACATGCTTTACAAACGAGGTTTACCAAAGTGAGGAGCTTCACGAGTTTACAGTAAACGGCCTTTATGACCTTCTTGTCGGAAGAAAAAAGGATAAGCCAGAGGGCTCATATACCACATACCTTTTTGAAAAGGGTACAGACAAAATCCTTAAAAAGGTTGGCGAGGAATGCACAGAGGTTATAATTGCAGGTAAGGCAGACGATAAAAAGGAAACAATTCACGAAATTGCCGACCTTGCATATCACACAATGGTTCTTATGGTTCAAATGGGAATTAGCATTGAGGACATTCAAAGAGAGCTTGCATCTCGTCACATAATTGACCATAAGGTTAAGCAGGAAAAAATGACAAAATGAAAATAACAAATTATCATACCCACACAACATATTGTGATGGTAAGAACTCATGTGAGGAAATGGTACTCTCCGCTATCAAAAATGATATGTCGGAAATAGGCTTTTCCGTACACTCACCCCTCCCTTTTTATGCCGACTGGGCAATAAGAGAGGACAGACTTGATGAGTATAAAAATGAGCTTTTGGCACTTCGCGAAAAATACAAGGAACAAATCAAAATCTATATAGGAATAGAGCAGGATTATTTTTCGAAAACCTCAACTGAAGGCTTTGATTATGTAATAGGCTCGGTTCACTATATATACAAAAATGGTGAATATCTATCCCTTGATATAAACGCCGATGAAGTGAAAAGCAACATCAAAAAGCACTATAATGGTGATGCCCTTGCATACTGTGAGGACTACTATCAGCTTGTCGCAGACGTTTATAACAAGACTAAGTGCCAAATAATAGGCCATTTTGACCTTATAACCAAGTTTAACGAGCGTTTACCACTTATAGACACAAATGCGCCACGCTACAAAAAAGCAGTCAAAAAAGCGCTTGATTCGCTTTTTAAGGCGCCTGCAATATTTGAAATAAATACAGGCGCAATTTCACGTGGCTATCGTACCTGCCCATACCCCCAAGAGGAGATTATGGACGTAATTGCCGAAAACGGCAAGCCATTTGTAGTCAACTCTGACAGCCATAGCGTTGAGTCTATCGCGTTTGGCATAAGAGAGCAAATGAGAATCTTAAAGGTTTGTGGCTATCGCTACACAAAATCACTTGATGAAATACTATCTTGGTGCAAATAAAAAGCAGAGCATTTAAGCTCTGCTTTTTTTATTCCTCTGATTGCTTTTCTGTTATATATTCAAGTGGCATTTGATATTCGCGCTCGTACATTTCTTGCCAAACGCGCTCATTTTCCTTAAGCATTATATCAATGTTCTCGCGTGCGCCCTTTTCTGTGTCTGGATAAATAGGCTTGCCAATGTGCATTTTGTATTCTTGCACAAAGAATCCATCAGGACCTAAAACGTTGGAGTCTCTCATTGAAATAAAGATAGGAAGCACAGGCACACCGTTCTTTGCAGCAAACGAGAATGCACCAGGCTTAAGTGGCTTTGGCTTTCTGTAGTTCCACCACATAGATTGCTCTGGGTAAACAAGCACAAAATGACCAGTCTTCAAAAGCTCGTTTGTTGCCGTCATAAACTTTTTCATTGTTTTGTGGTTAGACGACAATGGAAGAGTATAGAAGTTGCGCATAAGGAAACCAAAAAATCCAGGGAAGGAAGTGTAGTTACCCTCGCGAATGACTCTATATAGCTTTCTTTTCTTTTGCTTGGATTTAAGATAAACCCAATGCATAGCAAAGCTATCCATAGCATTGAAGTGGTTGCAGGTAATAACGGCACCTGTGTCTAAATTTGCAAGATTTTCAAGTCCGTCAACCTCGTCGTTTATCATAACCATTTTTTTCTTTTCAAGCTTATAATAGAATCTCTTTGCCATATTAAACGCAATAGATGCCTTAAGCTTGTCAAGTGGCTTTTTCTTTATATATTCAATTTCATCAGGCATAATCATTCTGCCAGGTACGTCATCTTCAACGTCTTGGTCGAAAATGCCGTTTTTCTCAAACTCGGCAATTTTATTAATTACCTCGATTCTGTCCTTGGCGCGCTTTTCGCTATTCCACTTGTTAAGGAAGCTGTTTTCACTATCGATTTCCTCAGCCACACCATCAAATGAGGTCTTGCTGTCAACGTTGCCAATAACTAAAATTCTGTCCTTGAAGGTGAGGTTAAAAAGCGCCTCTGGTGCATTGATAGAGAACTTAGCAAACTCAAAAAACATCTTGAATTTGTCATACGCCCCCTTGATTTTTGCGACGTTAATAACAGCGCAATCATCGTTTGCATACACATAGTGCGAAATTCCAAGCACCCTCTCAGTATAAGAGGAAAGAGGCTCGCTATCAAAGCTTGTATCATGGTAAGCGCCCACGTAATATTCGCCAAGCTCACACGCAAAAAGCTCGTTTACGTTGATTTCATAAGCTCGTAAAGGATTGATATAAATCGCCCTTGGTGAGCTTGTCAAGCGCTCAATAGCAAATTTATAATACTCCGTGCCATCCATAGGAATAAGCTCGCCCACGTCGTCAAAAACGCACACCAAATCGGAGCTTGAAGCGATTTTTTCACGCTCAACATCTAAAATCCCCTTGTGAAGAATGTGAATTTCTGTATTTTCAGGGTCGCAAAGCTTCACCTTATCAATGGTAGCGATAATTTCTTTAAGTGAATCCTTGTCATATGCTATAAAAATAGAAATAGCTTTATTTTTCATTTAAATCTCCTGCTTTTTATGTTTTATACAAGAGGAAGCTTATCTCCCCATACGTTTAAGAAGTTATCCTCGCGTTCAGTTTCGTCAATTGCCATTTGCGCAAGCTGTTTGGCAGAAAGAGCATCTCGTTCCCTTTCAGCATCTGTATATGCGTAAAGCTCATTCTTTAAATCCTCGTAAACAGAGGTGTTTTTTGCATAGTCCCAATAAATGCTTGCACCACGGCAATTATGATAGTGCCAAGGCTTGTTAACCATAATAAAGTGGAGAATATTAGCGTTTTCAATATCATAGTCGTATTCAAGTCCGTCAGTAAGCTCTGTGTTCCATCTTTGGTCAAGCCACAAAACGTTGTCCTTGCAAACAAGATTTAAATAATCCTCATCCTGTGTAACGATAAAATCATACACACCAAGATAGTGAATAAACTTGTCAAGCACCTTTTTTTCTCTAAAGTTTTTGCAGTTGAGTAGTATTATACCAGCATTAAAGAACTCATGTCTTGAAATGCCAATGACCTTTTCAACATAAGTGCCATAAACGTCAACCTGCTCCATGGCCTGCTCACGACAGCCGG